>NZ_JXQI01000048.1 GCF_000834015.1 Prevotella pectinovora
GATACATTATCGAAACCATTAACGACATGCTGAAGAATACGGCACAGATTGTACATTCACGCCATAGATCTGTAAGCAACTTTATCATGAACCTTATTTCAGCCTTGGGAGCATATTGTTTCTTTGATAACAAGCCAAAGCCATTGTATGGATACTGAATCGAAGACACGAAGCAACTTACATTGTTCTAAGGACAGAATAATCTCTTTCGATTCTTTATATATAGCTCATGTCTGATGAGCATGAGAAGAGAACTCGTGTATCTGTCTTCACATGCAACTAATCACTATTTTATCCCGAATTGGGGTACTATTTTATCCCGAATTGGGGTTAAATGTGATATTTCCAAAAAAACAGTCAAAACTGTCAGATTATCAGGTTTTCGCCGTAACGCATTGACGTACAGACTGTTCGCGACCAGATGGTTGTTTTGAATTGTCTGGATGGTTTGCTGATGAGAGGAAATGAAGTTTTGGGGCATCTGTCTGACATCAATTCTGCCCAACTGGGGCACGCTGCTTGCCCAACTGGGGCAAGGTGCTTGCCCATCATGGGCACGCTGCTTACCCCGGATGGGCATAATTGTAGTCAGGCAGATGCCCAATAAGTTAATGTCGTAATACCCATATTCCTGTTCCCGGAATTCTGCCAACGCATACAATTCCTTACATCTGACAATTGTAAGCGTATCCGCGATGCCAGTATATACGGTCCGTAAACGTATCCGCGATGCTATTGTATAGAGTCTCAAAAAATATCGCCCCTTCCATCAGCAAACCATCCAGACAATTGGCTGACAATCGCCAATTGGTCAACTGTCTGTCTGTCAGAATGTTACAACCAAAAACCAGATGGTCTGACAGTTTTTTCGGAAATTCTTGTTTTTACTGAGAATCATCGATATTGGCAACTTTTACTTATATCTATCAACATAACTTAATTCCGCCAACAAGTTATAACTATTCTTGCATGTCAGTAAGGAAAAATAGAGGCTCCCAAATTATAATATTTATGTGACATTTAATTGACATCCAAGTTTTTTTATACCATTCACTTGCCGATGCAGAACTCCCGGAATATTTTCTGGAGCGTTTCTTCTGTTGTTATCCGCTCTTCGCCGGTGATGTCGGCGAGGTGGTCGATGACCATGCGGAGGTCTTCTGCAAGGAGGTCGCCGCTGAGACCGATGTTCATGGAGTCGATGACACGCTGCAGACATTCGTCGGCACGGAGAAGGGCAGAGTAGTGGCGGGCAGAAGTTATCACGATGTCGCTCTCTGAAATCTGGGGTATGTCGGCAGCCTCTACGATGAGCTGCTCAAGCTGTGGAATGTTGGTGCCGTATTTTGCGCTGATGTCCACTGTCTTGTAGCCGGTACCGGCCAAGGAGTCAGACAACCAGTCTGATGCCAGACCGGTAGCGGCAGAAGGGGTCTTGACAGACTCGTCAGCCGAAGTCGTTTCGCCAGACTT
This sequence comes from Prevotella pectinovora, assembly GCF_000834015.1. Classification (GTDB taxonomy): domain Bacteria; phylum Bacteroidota; class Bacteroidia; order Bacteroidales; family Bacteroidaceae; genus Prevotella; species Prevotella pectinovora. The sequence continues at coordinate 1,474 of NZ_JXQI01000048.1, forward strand.
GTCAATCTTGTTTCTCACCACGATGAGTCTCTTTCCGTCCACATGCTCCTTTATGTCGTCGATTTCAGCCGTTGTCGGCTGCCGGTCGATAAGCCAGAGCACTATCTTCGCCTCCTGCATCTTCTGGTAAGTGCGCTCTATGCCGATGCTTTCCACTACGTCGTCGGTGTCACGGATGCCGGCGGTGTCGACGAAGCGGAACTGTATGCCGTTGATGATGGTGGAGTCTTCAATGAAATCGCGTGTCGTGCCGTGTACGTCGCTCACGATAGCCTTCTCCTCATGTAGCAGGAGGTTGAGCAGCGTGCTCTTTCCCACGTTGGTGTTGCCGACGATAGCCACCGGTATGCCGTTTTTCAGTGCGTTTCCGATTTCAAACGAATGGATGAGAGATACGAGTCGCTGATGGATGTCGTTGGCAAGGGCGTATAGCTCCGTGCGGTCGGCAAACTCCAGTTCCTCGTGGTCAGAGAAGTCAAGTTCCAGTTCCAGTAGCGAGGTGAGCTTCAGCAGATGCTCGCGCAGGTCAGACAGCTCGTTGCTGAAGTGTCCCTTCAGTTGGCTGAGTGCCATGTCGTGAGTGGCCTTGTTGGTAGAGCTGATGAGGTCAGCCACGGCTTCAGCCTGCGAGAGGTCCATCTTGCCGTTGAGGAAGGCACGCTGAGTGAACTCACCCGGTCCGGCAGCCGCGCAGCCGTTCTCTATCAGCAGCGTCATCACCCTCTGCAGTATATACGCCGAGCCATGACAGGAAATCTCCGTGGAGTCTTCGCCCGTGTAAGAATGAGGAGCACGGAACACGCTCACCAGCACTTCGTCCACGGTCTCTCCCTTCCCGTCGGTTATCCTGCCGAAGGCGATGGAGTATGGCGCTCTGTCGTGCAGCTGCCTGTCGGTTTTTCCCGCCGGCGAGAATATCTTTTCTGTTATCTCAATCGCCTCATTGCCAGAGACTCTTATTATTCCTATCGCACCGCCCTGTGCGGTGGCTATTGCGCATATCGTTGGGTCGTTATTCATTTTTTGTCTTTTAATAAGTGCAAATGTACGCTTTTTTATTTAATTTTGCACTCGATAAAGAATATGACTTCCATAATAAGAGAAGAAATGTTTTTGGGATGGTCATTTCAATAGGATAAAGAAAACAAACAACGGTAACGATACAGCACGTGGATTTACATATATTCAACCCCGAACACGATATAGCACTCGCTTATGACGTGCCACACCTCACGATACCCCATGTGGCTCAGGAGATGCGTATGAATCTTGGTTTTCTGCCCGCTTTCTGGGCGAAAGATGGAGATGCCGTCCTCGTTGACGACATCAAATATGCCCTGAAAGCATCCAAACAGTATAAGGGGATGATTGCCGACGTGCTGTTCGTGGAGAAGACCGACCTCGCCTCGCTGCCCCTTGATGGCGTGAAGCCCTGGGGATGGGACCGCAGGGTATGTGCGGAACTCGCCGAAAACGGAGTCGCCGCCGACATCCTGCCCACCGAGGGACAGCTTGCCGACGTGCGCCGCTTCTCAGACCGCGAGCAGACGAAGGAAATGCTGCACGCGGTGAGAAAAGGAATTGAAGGCGATACCTGTGGCGAGAGCTTCGTGGCTACTGCCATGGATGAGGCCTGCAGCATCATCCGCCAGCTGGGCAATGCCGTGGTGAAAGCCCCGTGGAGCTCGTCGGGCAGGGGAGTGCGCTATGTCAGCGACGCTGCCGACCAGCCCAAACTGTCATGGATAAGACACACGCTGCAACACCAGGGCAAGGTGATGATAGAACCCCGCTATAACAAGATGTGCGACTTCGCCATGGAGTTCGTCTCCACTCCCGATGGAGGCGTGAGATATTGCGGACTGTCGGTGTTCAAGACCCTCAACGCCCAGTATACGGGCAATGTGGTGGGCAGCGAGCGGTTCAAGCGCGACATTCTCAGCCGCTATGTCAGCGAGACGCTTCTCGACGACATAGCCAGTCGTCTGGAGCAGAATCTCACCGCCATGCTCTCCGGACGCTATGCGGGAGAATTCGGCGTCGACATGATGGTTGTGGCTGGAGCCGAAGGCAACAGGTTCCTGCTCCATCCGTGTGTGGAGATAAACCTGCGCCGCACGATGGGGCATCTTGCCCTCTCGCTCTATGGCGGTGATGACGAGCACGCACGGTTGATGAGCATCGTACACGACGTGAACTACCAGCTGAAGCTGCAACGCATCGAAGGCGAATACGTCAACGTGTTGTAAGGCGAAACAGACAATCACTAACAAATCAAAATAGCATAACCGATTATGAAAAGAAAGCACCTTCTGCTGATGATGCTCGCATTGCCTATGGCAGCGCTGGCACAGTACAAGTCGCAGGTGTGGAGCCCAGACAATGGCAACGGCACCTACACCAACCCCGTTATCAATGCCGACTATAGCGACCCCGACGTGTGTGTCGCCGGCGAAGACTATTACCTCACGGCAAGTTCGTTCAACTGCATCCCCGGTCTGCCCATCCTCCATTCCAAGGATCTGGTAAACTGGGAGATAGTAGGCCATGCCGTTAAGGAACTGGAGCCGAAGCAGGAATTCGACCGGCCATCCCATGGCAACGGCATCTGGGCACCGTCAATACGCTATCACAACGGCGAGTTCTATATCTATTGGGGCGATCCCGACCATGGCGTGTTTATGGTGAAGGCAAAAGACCCCGCCGGCGAATGGTCGAAGCCGCTGTGTGTGATTCCGGGCAAGGGACTGATAGACACCACACCACTCTGGGATGACGACGGCCGCTGCTATCTCGTCAACGCATACGCCAACAGCCGTTCGCGTTTCGCCTCCGTAATCGCTATCCGTGAGTTGTCTGCCGACGGTACTAAACCCATCGGCAACCCCGTGATTATCTACGACGGCAACGGCACCGAGAGCCGCACTTGCGAAGGACCGAAGATATACAAGCGCGACGGATGGTATTGGGTGATGTTTCCTGCCGGCGGAGTGCCGACTGGCTTCCAGGTGGCGATGCGCTCCAAGAATCCGTTCGGTCCATACGAGAGCAAGGTGGTTCTCGCCCAGGGCAAGACAAAGATAAACGGTCCTCATCAGGGCGCATGGGTACACACCAAATTCGGCGAAGACTGGTTTCTGCATTTTCAGGACAAGGAAGCCTACGGCCGCGTGGTGCATCTGCAGCCTGTGACATGGAAGGACAACTGGCCTGTGATGGGCATCGATAAAGACGGCGACTACTGTGGCGAACCCGTCACGACATACCGCAAGCCGAAGACCTCAGGCAAGGTGCAGGTGGTGAATCCTGCAGAGAGCGATGAGTTCAGCGACACCAGACTCGGACTGCAATGGCAATGGCATGCCAACTACAATGAGACCTTCGGTATGCCGACAGCCTTCGGTTCGTATAGAGTATACACCCACAAGGTGTCGGAGAAATTCCAGAACCTCTGGGAAGTGCCCAACCTGCTGCTGCAGAAGACACCAGCCGACAAGTTCACAGCCACCACCAAAATCCGTTTCACATCAAAAGACCAGAACCAGACCGGCGGACTGCTGATGATGGGTCTTGACTATTCTGGCCTTGTGGTGAAGCGAGTGGGCAATGATTTCCAGCTCCTTCAGATTTCATGCAAGAGCGCCGACAAGGGCAAACCGCAGACAGAGCAGCTTATCGCCACACTCAAGCCAACGGCAGTAGACCAGATAGACTATCAGCCAGGCACTCACATCGATATCTATATGCGTATGAGCGTGAACGATGGCAAGATGCACTTCTCTTACAGTCTCGACGGCAAGAAGTACACCAAGTGTGGCACCGAGTTCACCATGCGCGAAGGCAAGTGGATAGGAGCCAAGATAGGCTTCGTGGCATACGAGCCAGGACAGAAGACCAACCGTGGCTGGATTGATGCCGACTGGTTCAGAGTGACCAGAAAGTGAAAATGAGATCTGTAGGAAAGGCATTCCTGTAATGCCGCAATATATGAAAATGCAGTTTGCAAAAAGGAACCGTGTCGGATTAGTTTCTGACACGGTTTTCTTTTTCTCATAGTTCTATTATTTTAGTTTATATTCTTTTTAAACATGTGTACAGACATAGTCTGCTATTTAAAATATTATAAATGTAACACCTTTTTCAGAATCCTTTTTGATACAAAGACAAAAAGATAAATGTGAAGGCACACAAGGAAGGAGCGAAAAAATGAAAAGTTTAGAGAAGAAAGAGCGAAAAAACACCTGTTAACTGTTAACTCTGTTAACCCATGGTTGTTCTTCCGCTCTTTATCTTTCTATGTATCAGCCTTACATATCCTGCATAGACAAGCCTATCAGCTGCACTTCGTTATACTTTCCGAAATTACTACGAATCGATTCAAATTTCTCCTGTAAGAGTTTAGGATTATATCGGTCGGCATTACGCTTCACTTCTGCCACCAATGCCGTCTTGTCAATATCGTTGAGTGCGATAAGGTCTATCTCGTTCATTCCTTTCCTGTCCCAATAATTTCCAACCAAGGTAACACGCTCCTCCTCAGCAATCTTTTGGCGAAAATATTGTTCCAGTACTAGTTCCGTATAGTCATTGTAATCTCGCTCCACGATTTCCAAGAGCAAGTCGTTGCGCTCCGTTTCTATCAAAGCTTGATTAGGCAAGACGAAACGGAACCAGAAGCGCAGGAAGCAATCTTCCACACTCCACCTGAGGTTTCTACTGCCAGGCTTGCTAAACATCGGTGTCAACTTGCTCACATAGTTATAGTCTTCCTCCAGTCGCTTCAGATAGGTACCCGTATTCTTGCCGATGATATTATCTATCTGGTTCTGAACCGTCATTCCCCCAGCTACCAGCTGCATGATGCTGAGATAGTTGGCATAATCCTTGCCAAACTCCGACAACACAATTTCCTTACCCTCTGTGATTAAAGGACTTTCCGAGCTTGTTGCCCAACGGAGCATACTCTCTTTGTCGGTCGCTCCTGCATCCATCAGCAAGGCGATGTATTTAGCTACACCACCAGTCAACATATACAGGCAAAGCAAGTCTTCAGAAGTATAGTTGGGGTTGTAGTCATGCAAGATTTCCTTGATAACGCTTATCCTAAATGGCTTGAGCCTTATCTCGCAATCCTTCCTGCCATATAGAGGCTCGTCATCGTTATCGAAGATTTTGTGCATCATGCTATAGATGCTGCCACAAGCCACGAGATTGACCATGGTTGATTCGTGGTATCTATCCCAAATGTTCTGAATATGGCTTGGGATGGCTGGATTCACATTCAAGAAGTTTTGGAACTCATCGAAGACGATGGTAAAATGATGTTCCTTTCCATACTTCATGATTTGCTCGAAGAACTGTGCAAAAGTCTCCATTCTACCATATACTTGAAGTCCCAGCACTTCCTCAGCTGCCTTTTGGAATTTCTCCGCCAATACACGTTCGTTGTCCTTCGACACATATAGATACAGCATCTTCTGCTCTTGCTCCGTCTTGAGCAAAAGAAGCGTCTTTCCGATACGTCTTCTGCCTATCATCACAGTAAAAAGGGAATGCTTAGCCGATTTTTCCCAGTTCCTGCGCAGTATCTCTATCTCCTTTTTCCGATCATAAAACTTCATAATGTAACAGCCGTTAAATTAATGCGCGTTAAATAAGCATCGCAAAGATACAATATTTTGTCATCAAGATTCATAAATCTCGAGAAAAACATACTTTTGGGGCAATAAAAGACAAAAAAGTTAAGAAATAAGACAGATTAGAAACAAAAAGGGGCACGATTGGTCGTGCCCCAAATATTATAAGGATGCTTTCATCTTATTCTACAGCCACTTTTTTCACGCTACCATCGCTATACTTCACGATATTCAATCCCTTGGTTGGACCTATTTACCTTATTGTCTGTATATAAAAAGAGGTATAAAGTCAAACGCCTTGTATTTGAGAAAATAACACTCTTTTGGGCAACTTTATGTGGATATAATCTTTATTCCCGGTTAAAAGCAGTAACTTTGCGGCAAACACAACGTTTTCGTTAAGTCAGATGAGCAGAGCCAAGCTTGCTTGAGCTTTGCCATGGCGAGAAAAGGTGCCATGAAATGGAACAAATAATTGAAGCATGGCGGATTTAAATCGTGTCAAGACCGTATTGGCAGAAAGAGGTATTATGAGTAAATGGTTGGCAAAGACATTACATAAAGACCCTGCCACAGTATCGAAGTGATGCAACAACCACGCACAACCCGACTTGAAGACATTGGCACAAATAGCCGATGTTCTCAATGTGGATATACACGAGTTGATTTGCCATACAAAAGTGGAATGAACAGAATATGAGATATACTATCGAAGAGATACGTCAGATGCCCGAAGGGCAGACTTTCGACTGCAAGAGCATTCATATAGAACCGAAGGCTCTCGCCAACACTATTGTCGCTATGGCAAATGCCGATGGCGGCATGATAGCCGTAGGTATATCCGACAAGACTCGTCGTATCGAGGGTGTCAACCAAGACAAGGCTCATTTGAACGAGATACTTCGCACTCCGTTTGATTTCTGTGTACCCACCATTTCTGTTACGACAGAGTTCATGCCTTGCCAAGACAGCGAGGGCAATGACAACCACATACTGATAATCCATGTCCCGGCCAGTCCTCGCCTCCATGCCAACCAAGCCGATGAGGTGTTTTGGCGGGTGGGCGACAAGTCGCGTAAGCTACCCTTTGAGGAACGTCTGCAACTGATGTATGACAAGGGTGAACGATACTATGAGGACAGCCCTGCCTACGATGCCACTATCGAGGATATCGACATGGATACCGTAAAAGCATATATGAAGCGCATTGGTTATGGCAAGTCTCCAATGGAATACCTGCAAGAGAACAAAGGATTTCTGACTTACAAGGGCGATGTACCACAAGTCAGCACTGCCTGCATCTTGCTCTTCGGTAAGCGTCCCCAGAACTTCTTCCCTCGTGCCCGTGTCCGTTTTATCAAGTACTATGGTACGGAAGAGAAAGTCGGCAGGGAAATGAACGTCATCAAGGATGTCACCTTCGAGGGGCGCATCCTCGACCAGATACAGAAAACCATCGACTACCTCGAAACGCAAGTGAAGGAACATTCCTATCTCGGTGAGGACGGACTCTTCAAGACCGACAGGGAATATCCTAAGTTCGTGATACAAGAGATGACGGTAAACTCGGTTTGCCACCGCGATTATAGCATCAAAGGAACGGAGATACAGATAAAGATGTTTGACGACCGACTTGTGTTCGAGACCCCCGGTAAGCTGCCAGGTATCGTCCGCACCGACAATATCCGCCACACCCACTTCTCTCGCAACCCAAAGATTGCCGAATATCTGAAAGCCTACGACTATGTAAAGGAGTTCGGTGAAGGAGTTGACCGTATGTGTCGTGAGCTTTCTGCCATCGGCACGAAGGAACCTCAATATCATCTTGTCGCTTTCATCATGAAAGCCTCTGTGTGGGCTAACGTATTGGAGGAAGGGCAAGAAAAGACTATATCCGACCAGAAGCGACCAGAAAGCGACCAGATAAGCGACCAGATAAAAATGATTTTAGAACTAATCAAGGAAAAGCCACAAATAAGTAGAAGCGAAATTTCACACAAAATGGGACTTCATGAAAGTAGTGTGAAGCGTCGTCTGAAGATGATGGTTGATAAAGGTATTATTCAACGCATAGGTTCCGACAAAGGTGGTCATTGGCAAATCAGCAATAACTAAATTAAAAAAAATGAATTCACAATTAAACAAATTGGATTATACAAAGCACTCCAATTCAAATTGGATAGAAAAACGCAAAAATGGCATAGGACTTACCGATTCTTTTTTGATGGATTCATCAAATAATGAGATCGGAGAGATTATGTCATCATTCGATACTCATGGATTTGCAGTAATAAAAGGAGATAAGGGTTATGGATTGATAGACAAACAATTGAAAGTGATCCTTGATTGCTCGTACATTTTTAAATATAACAGATGTGGGCCTGACTTTGCATACCATTATTTAGTTGTACAGAAAAATGGGTGTTATGGTCTGGTAAATGAAATTGGGAAAATTGTTGTTCCGTGCAAATATCCAGGCTTTGCATCTTTTAGTAATGCCGATAATAATAATTTATTAGACAGGGGATTTTTATGTATTACAGACGGTAATAAGTATGGTTTGATTGAAATAGCCAATTCAAATCAATATCTACTTAATTGTGTTTACGATAGGATTGTATTTCATTCAAACAAACAATATATCTGGCAGGATTTCTTGTATGCAGCCGATAATAGGTATATTGTTGGTTATTCTGCAAAATCATGTACTGTGTTTGATGTTCTATCACGTCAGTTTTTTACCATCAATGAGCTGGTATATAACATTGAAGTTATTTTCAATAATCATATTATTGCTATTTCAAAGTACTCTAAAACAGATGACACTTTGAAATATAAAATTCTTTCAATAGAAAATGGTATTACAATGAATGAAAAAGAATATGACGGACTAGCAACTTTAGATGGGAAATATATACAAGTACGCCAGGGTGAGAACTGGGGTATTTTTGATTTGTCAGAAAATAAAGAGATTATTCCATGCCAATATTTTCACGGAGAGAAACAGAGTGGGTATTCTGTTCACTTTTGTCCAGATTTCATGATAAAACCCAATGAGGAATTGATATTGGTTTTAAATGATGGCTTGTGGGGTTATATTAACAAAAGCAACAACTTAGTTATTGACTGTATTTATGAGAAAGCAAGACCTTTTTCTGATGGTATGGCGGCTGTTTATCAACATTTTTATTGGAGATTTATAAACTCAGATGGTGAATTTGTAGGAGGGAAATATGAAGAAGTATTGGATTTTAAGGAAGGAATGGCTGGTGTAAAAGAATTCGATAAATGGGGATATATTAACAAGTACGGAATTCAGATTATCCCTTCCCGTTTTTCTGAAGCAAAATCTTTTGCAGAGGGATTGGCACCGGTGGCTTTTAAAAATAAGTGGGGATACATAAATGAAATGAATGAAACAGTCATACCTTTCCGATATAAGTGGGCATATCCATTTAATGATGGAATTGCAAGTGTTAATGATTATGGTGGTAATGGACATATTGATAAAAATGGAAAATGGATTGATTATGAAGAATATAAACAAGATAATAATACCTATCATAACTATGAAGCAGAACGTTGGGATGCACTAACAGATGGAATGGAAGGCGATTACCCTGGTTCTGGTGTTGACTACGATTTATTAGGATTTTAATAACGGAAACAAATGTTCGCAAAAGGATATACAAATATTAGGGCGATGATAGAAACCCAATATGGGATTTTATCACATATGATAACGGATATAGCTTACAGATACCAAACGCTATTAAAACAGACAGAGGAAGAAGCTGACCGATTGGCGCGAGATAATTCCGATGGAGATTATGAGGTCTATCATACAATCTTGAATAGTTTTAATGATGTTGAGGAAAGGTCGTATTGTTTGATGACGGAAAGCAGAAAGATTCTGTTTTGTGCGATTTCTTCATACTATGAGACAATGCTCAACGAAATAGTCCTGTATTATAAAATTGCAAACAATGCCACCCAGCCATCACAAATACTTGATTCAATTCTTAAAGCATATAAGACAAAGTACGGAGAAGAGATAACTTGTATAGAAGAAAATGTAGAGTATGCCAACTCTATTTATAGGTTACTACGTAATCTCTATATGCATGGTTCCCTATCGAAAGAAAAGGATAGATGTACGCTATTCAATTATGCTGGAGTTACCCATGGTTTAAAGGCTGTCGGTATCGATACAATTGTTATCACAGATAATGCATTCTTATATAAAGCACTTGATTGTTTTAAGACGATTCTCGTTTGTGTAGATGATGCTTTTACGCAACAATTATCAGAAGAACAAAAGCAATTGATGAGGGCTAAGGATATTATACGAGAAGCGATTAATAACTATCCTCCTGAAATGCCTGGGCTAGAGGATGAATATCCTCCTTTTTGTTCGATTAGGATACACAGATTACTATGTGAGGCAGAATCCTTACTACTTTACGTAGCCAAGCAAGGTAATGCAGAAGCTCAAATGTTATTAGCAGATTTGTATATATCTGCTTTTGAGACCCCACAGAAAAAAAAAGGATTTTTCTGGTTAAAGAAGGCTGTTGCACAGAATTATTTACCAGCAATCCAAATGCTTAGAGAAGTGAACCATTGATAACCTTTGTCAACCCTGTCCACGATATAATACTGCCAATCAGCTTCAAATTTGTCCTTCATCGTAACCACTCGTAAACCCTTGTCAACTACGTTCACAATATGACAAAATAAAAGCTCCGCAATTTCTCCACGGTAGAAATACGCTGCAATAATATGTGGAAAATAGGGAACTGCCAAAAAGCACTCGGAAAGTGTTAAAAATCAAAGAGTTTTGAAAATCAAGGCTTTATGGTTAGTTATAAGGCTCTAAATACAAAGGCGAAAAAGATAAATGTGAAGGACACAAGGAAGAAGCGAAAAAATGAAAGGTTTACTACGCTAACGGCATTTTTTTTAAAGGGTTAGCGTAGTAAGCTTTTGCAATAGCGTTATAATCCAAAGCTCTTTTTGGCTTGCCATTTATTCATTAAGCTCAATATTCCCCACAAACATTTTCAATTTATCAACCAGATATAATGGAAGATTAAGCAAATCATCGTCCTTCCTCATGTTAAGAGCAGAAAGGCGAATTGATAGTTTAGGGAGATATTGCTTACGATAATACGCCAGGCTCTTCGCCGTGACATTCTTATCAGCCTTAACCTCGATAGGAATGATTTTACCTGTATCCTGCAAAAGAAACTCCACTTCTGCCGTATTGCCAGAAGTCCAATAATAATGCTGACTGCCATACTGGCGAACCAAAGCCTGAAGGACATAGTTTTCTGCCATCACTCCCTTGAACTCCGTAAAGAGATTGTCGCCCATCAATATCGTAGTAGCATCCAAATCAAACTTGCGCCCCAATAACCCCACATCATTGAGATAAAGCTTAAAGGCATTGTCTTTTTTATAGGCAGAGAGCGGCAGGCGAGGAGTTCCTATCGCCGAAACCCGATGCACCAATCCAGCCAGGCACAACCATTCGATGGCTCCCTCATACTCACGTGCCCTAGCCCCTTTCTGAATATCAGCATAACGGAACTTCTTGTCCTCACGAGCCAGCTGATTCTGCAAATTGCCCCAAACCTGAAACACACGTGGGATATCCTTGTTGCTGATGTGCTTGGCAAAATCCAGGGAATAAGACTGGAGGATAGCATCCTGAACCACCTTTACTTCCGCCCACGAACGAGTATCGATGTAGACACTTACCGCCTCGGGCATTCCTCCTAACACAAGATACAACTTGTAAGCATCTATCAGCTGCTGGTGCAACACCTCGGGCACAGCCATCACCTCATCTATCATCTGATAAGAATGATAGAGCTGAGCATCTGCTGCCCTCAGATATTCAGCAAACGATACGGGATAAAGCGTCATGAAGTCCACCTTGCCCACAGGGAAAGACGCTCCTGTACGATTAAGAGCCACACCCAGGAGTGAACCTGCGCACGCAACAGCGTACTCAGGAGCATCCTCACAGAAATATTTCAAGCTATTCAAAGCTTCATTGCATTCCTGAATCTCATCAAGAACAATCAGAGTGGAAGTTGGAGAAATTTTCTTCCCCGTCATCAGCTCCATCGACTTAATGAGTTTCAAGGGTTCCTTGGTACGTTTAAAATCCTCCTTCATGGCTGGCATCGTATCGAAGTTGATGTATACCATATCCTCAAAAGATTCCCTGCCAAACTTCTTCAATGCCCACGACTTACCTACTTGGCGTGCGCCCTGCAACACCAAGGGTTTGCGACGCGGATTCTCCTTCCACGCCTTCAATTTATCTAATATACCTCTTTGTATTTCTGCCATAATTCCTTCATTAATATGATTTTTCGGCAAAAATACACATTTTTAATATCAAAAAGTGGCAAACTTGCACATTTTTAATATTAATTGGAATTAGAACCTATAAAACGGAGTATTCAAATAAAAAGAAAGAGCGGAAGAATAACTGGTAACTCTGTTAACCCAAATCGGGCATTAGGGCTTGCTTGGATTTTGTTTTTTAGAAGAGTGGATTTCGTTTGGATTTTAATGAGTAATAGTGGGCTATTGCGAATTAAAAACAGGCAAAAGACACCTTATAAAAAACAAAAGACTGCAAGCAGTTATAAAACACAGCATTAAAACGGTCTAATGACCGATTGGGGTTCGATTGTCTTATTTGTAGTCAAAAATAGCTGTTTATACGTTATATTCTTGCGGTTTTTAATTAAAACACATAAATTTGCAGACAATTCGTTAATATGGCAGCATGTGGGATACATGCGAAACAAAAGTATAAACAAAAGGGAAAACGTTATGAACAGATTACTTACCACATCGTTCGTTTTAGCCGTCGCGGCAGGCATGTTCTATACAGCATACGCCACCGACGACAACAAGGTCTTAGTAGGCAAAATACAAACCGCCAATCCGGCCAAAGACAGTAAGGCATTACGCCTGGAATACCGTCCTGCGCCATTTCCGTCGAGCATGCCCCGCACCATCCGTCGTGCCGATGCCAAGGGAGTGAAGGCAGACTTCAGTGTGAAGAACGCCGCGACAGGGCAGGAAACGGTATGGGCAGAGAACTTCGACAACGGTACGCTTGCCGACTGGACCCAGGACAATGGCGAAGGCAACAACGTGACCTTTACCCTGAAGCAGCCCTCCGGCGACAAGGCATTCACGGGCATCGACCCCGACGATAAAGCATCGCTGCATATCGACGGACCATATAATATCGTGCGCCGCACCATCGGCACGATAACGAGCAAAGACATCGACGTGCCCGCCAATGCACAATTTCATGGATACGTATACTTCGACACTATGTGGAACGAATACGCCACTCTGACAATCAGTGCTTCAGCCGACGGCTTCGCCACTCAGACAGACCTCTGGAAGAGCACGAGCGTTGCCGACAAGGGAAGCGCATGGCGAAAGGTGGATGCTGACCTCACCGAATTTGCCGGCAAGACGGTGAAGCTGCGCCTCACCTACGGTCCGGGAACCGACGATGGCTTCAACGTTGGCGGATACCTCGGCGACTTCTATGTGGACGGACTCACGGTGAGCAGTATGACCACCATCGACCAGATTGCCGTGAAGACAGGCGAGGAGATACAGTTTGCCGACCTCACCGCCGGCACCCCGGAGTCGTGGGAATGGACATTCCCCGGCGGCACGCCGGAGACCTCGACCGACCAGAACCCTACCGTATATTACACCAAGCCCGGCAACTACGACGTAACGCTGAAAGTGAAAGCCGGCGATGAAGAAGACGAGGTGACCAAGACAGCCTTCGTAAGCGTTGAAGGACAGGAGCCGACGGCACAGGTGGGATGGCCGGCAGAATTCCGCGATCTCACCACGAGGATGCGTATGATGGCACCGCTCGCCACCGTGCATTACACCGACCGCTCTACAGGATTTCCCGACCAGTATTCATGGGCGATATATTCAGAGTATGAACTGAAAAACAACACCGACCCTATATTTACGCCAAAGGGTATATTCACTACAAAGGACGTGGATTTCAGTCATGAGAAGATGAACAAATGGTATGTAACACACATCGCCCAGAACGAGACCGGCTACACGTTCCAGGACGACAGCGTACAGGTGCAGTTCGACGGCTACATCACGAATTTCGAACCCAAGGACGGATATCAGACCAATTTCACCGATGGCAACCTTACCCTGCCGGGAGCCAACAAACTCGGCATCACGGCATGGGCAGAGAAATTCTCGAAGCCGTCCACGCCGATGCTCCTCACCGGTATGTATGTCAACTTCACCAAAGCCTCGGCAGAGGAACTGACAGACCAGATTGCAAATGTGTCGTTCTCGCTCTATACATCAAAAGACGGACTCCCCGACCAGAAGATAGACCTGCTCGACACGTGGACGATGACAGAACTGAACTATGCGCTGACTACCAAAGACGGAGTGGTGGAAGTGCAGCTCAGCAAGGATTATGTCATCAACGATGAGTTCTTCGTTGTCATCGACGGCATTCCGGAGAAAAACGACGCTATGGAATGCGCCTTCGCAATGGCTCCGATGCGCGACCACGGCAACACCGCCTATATGCTGAAGAATGGAGAGTGGCGCCCGCTGACGGGCTATTTCCAGGCTGCCCCTGGCGGACAGACATCACTCGCCGTATTCCCGGTGGTGAAACACTCCGTGATGGTGTCGGCGAAAGTCAGCGACAAGGGAGAAGTGACGGTAGACAACGACACAGTGTTTGTGGACAAAGAAGCCGGAGTAGCCACAAAGACCATCTTCTCGAAGCTCGGATGGAAGACGGCAACGTCGGACGAACAGTGGTGTAAGGTGGTCAGCGAGCCAGGAGAATATACCGCCGACGACCTGCAGATAGAGTATTCCGCATTGCCTGTCGGCATTGACAAACGGGATGCCACCATCACCATCACCGATGGAGTGGGAGAGATGAAGATTGTCTTGGTTCAGGAGAACAAGGTGGTGTCTGCCATCAACGACGTCTCTGCCGGTGCTGCTCTACAGGGCAAGGAGGTTTACGACCTCAATGGCATGCGCATAGACTCCTCCGTCCTGCCGAAGGGTATATATATTGTGAGAGACGGCAAGACCATGAGGAAGGTCGTGAGATGATGCAGGCCTGGCATCTCCTATGCGAGATTTTCATTCCATGAATGCTATGGTAGAATTTTATTATCTGCAAAACAAAGATAATCCAAAGGTTTATCGATAATAATCAGGGCTGAACTTCTAGTATGAATAATTAGGGCTGAACTTCACTGGTATGGAGTTCAGCCCTGATTATGATGGAAGTTTTTTGTGGTTGTTGCCTTGTCATGTCGTCATTGCCGCCTTGTCAAGTCATTATCGTTGTCTAAGTTGTCATTATTGCCGTTTCGTTGAGGCTCTTATCTGTTGCGGATTATTCTTTTGCCGTCGCATTCCATGCGTTCCGCATCGGCGAGATGACTCTTAAGAGTTTCTTCTTCGCATATCGAGACCTTGAGTGCAGAGGAGTTGGGAAACTGGTTGAAGAATGTGTCATTGCTCATATAGAGCTGTATTGCTGATACATCCTTTGCCGAGAGCACATTGTTGTAGTAGTAGGTTATCCGTTCCACGATTCTTGGCAACACCTTCACTCCTGTGCGTCCGTCGGTGAAGGTCACCACAGCCACCACATGCCATGACCGTCTGCCTTCCCTTGCCTGCTGTTTCTGCGTTTCCGTAGGTTTGTGTGATATGGCTATATGTCTGCCGAATCTGGCGTTTATGCTGTTCATCATCGTGCGGAACAGTCGTCCGTGGGCACTCGTGTCCTTCAGTTGGTTGCTGGCGATGTAGTAGTGTATCATCTCGTGTATGATAGTATCCTCCACTATTTCCTGCGGCAGGTCAAACCGTGTGTTGATGCGCAGCACGAAATCGTAGTTCACCACCTTGCCCATCAATCCGTTGCGTTTCTTCTTGAAGCAGCACATGCCGAGAAACCCTTTGGCGTTGCTAAGCCTTATGGGTATGTCGGGCAGTTTGCCGTCGAACATCATCCTGTTGTATTCGTCGAATTTCTCCTTGATGAATGGAATGGTTGGTGTCATGCGGTTGTGGTTGTTTGAAGGAGGATTTATAAGTCCTTAAGTTCGCCAATTGAAATTCCTGTCAATTCAGAAATCACTTCCATATCCATTCCTTTTGCAAGCATGGCACGGGCAATTTCTGCTTTTCCTTCTGCTTTTCCTTCTGCAAACTTTTTCTTTTCTGCAGTTTTGATTGCGTTTACGATGTCGCGATAAGCATTTACACTATCTTCGTATGATTTCAGTTCCTGTGGGTTGAACTTGGAAATTTCAGCTTGTTCAAACAGACGTGTGAACACACGCTCTTGTAACGAGGCGGGACGTTTCATTAGAGATGAGAGGTTTTTCAGTACAAACATCCATTTGTCATACATCGTTTCAAGTTCATTTTCTGTTTTGTCGAATTTGGGAATCTCTACATATACATACGTTAGTTTGTCATAGAAGACCTCTTTGGTGTCTGTTTCCATTAATTTCACTTCATGATGCCACCTCTTTGCGTTCTGCAAACCCTCTGCAAAGTTGAAGTTCAGCAATCCTATCGTATATACGGAATTGAGATGAAAGTCCCAATCTCCGCCACGTTGCGCTTGCTCTCGTATTGGAAATGTTGAATAATATATTGTTCGGTCTTTGAAGAACTCCTGATATACATTTTGCATCTCTACGATGAATTTTTCGCCTTTGTCATTCTCACAAAACACATCGAATACTGCACGCCTGGCGTCTATGCGGTCGCCGAGCTGTTCTGAGTTCAAGTAGGTAACATCCTTCACGTTCTGTTCTCCACGGAACAAAGCGTTGAGAAAACTTATCAGCAACTCTTTGTTGAATTCTGATCCAAACAATCTCTTGAATCCAAAGTCTGTATGTGGATTGATGTATCTTTCTACCATAATGCGGATTATTTTATCAGTGACAATACAAAGTTAAGCAAATTACTCCGAATGTGCAAATTACTTTTGTCATTCCTTGGTTCTTTATTTATAGAGACAATCACAATTCTTTATAATATAAAGCCTAATTGCCCGTCTGACCCGTTTGGGGTTAAATGAAAATGTATTTCATCACGAACAAGGCAGCGAGGATATAGAGCGTAGGGTTGAGCTTCTTCCAGTTGCAGCACAGGATGTTTATGGCAACGTATGCTATGATGCCGCAGAGAATGCCGTCGGAGATGCTGTATGACAGCGGCATCATCACGATGGTGATGAATGCGGGGATGGCTTCGGTGTAGTTGTTCAGGTCGATGTCTTTTATCGGCGACAGCATGAAGAGTCCCACGATGACGAGAACCGGAGTGGTGGCGGCAGCAGGAATGGCGAGGAAGATGGGAGCGAAGAAGAGAGCCACGACGAAGCAGAGAGCCGTGGCAAAAGCCGTTAGTCCGGTCCTTCCGCCCTGTGCCACACCGGCGGCACTCTCCACATAAGTCGTTGTGGTGCTTGCTCCCAGACACGCTCCAGCCATCGTCGCCACGGCATCAGCCATGAACGCTTTGTTCAGACCATGAATGCGTCCGTCTTTTCTCATCATGCCTGCCTTGGTGCATACGCCGACAAGCGTGCCCATGGTGTCGAACATGTCGATGAACAGGAACGTGAACACCACGATGGCCATGTCGACGGTGAAAATGTTGTGGAAATCAAACTGGCAGAAAATAGGTGCTATAGACGGCGGAGTGTCCATTATTCCCTGGAATTTCGTTATTCCCATCGGGATTCCTATCAGCGATGTGGCGAGTATTCCGATGAGCAATGCTCCCGGCACGCGTCTGGCAATGAGCACCGACGTGAGCACTATGCCTATCGACCCGAGCAATGCCGAACCGTGAGGCAGGTCGCCGATGGTGACGAAAGTGGCGGAGCTCTCCACTATGATGCCCGCATTCTTCAGTCCGATAAATGCTATATAGATGCCGATTCCGGCTCCTATCGCCCGCTTGATTGAAGCCGGTATGGAGTCAACGATAAGGGTTCGTATGCGTGTCATTGTGAGAATCACGAATATCAGTCCCTCGATGAGTATCGCCGTGAGCGCAAACTGCCATGAGTATCCCATGGTGAGACACACGGTAAACACGAAGAAGGCGTTGAGCCCCATGCCGGGAGCGAGTCCGAACGGCTTCTTGGCGTATATCGCCATCATCAGTGTTCCGATTATGGCAGCAAGAGCCGTTGAGGTGAACACGGCATTGGTGACCATGCCCTTGGAGGCGAGGACCGAAAAAATGCTTGGATTAACGGCAAGGATGTATGCCATCGTGAGGAAGGTGGTGATACCAGCCATTACTTCCGTCTTGATGTTGTGCTTCGCTGGATCGAAGCCGAAGAGTTTTTCTAACATTGTCGTTGTTCTTGATTTTTGTTTATTTGGCATGAATTGACTATTGTTTTTGGGGGATGAAAGATTATAAATATAGATGGTGCAAAATTATCAATAAAAGTTTGAAAACAATAATCATTACTATTACTTTTGCATGCAGAAGAAAATAAAAGATGATCTTGATGACTATAGACGACATAATATCCAGGTGTGCCACGTTGCCGGCTGCCGACATTGCCAAAGGTGTGAACAGAACGCTCGACGAGAACAATTCTCTCGTCGTCACGGCACCGCCGGGAGCAGGAAAGTCCACACTCCTGCCACTTACCATCATGGCTGGGACTGCCGCCGGAAAGATAATGATGCTTGAGCCAAGACGCCTGGCAGCGCGACAGATTGCCGAACGCATGGCGGAGATATTGGGAGAACCCGTGGGGAAGACCGTAGGCTATAGAGTGCGTTTCGAGAGCCGCGTCTCTGAGGCAACGCGCATAGAAGTGGTAACTGAGGGGGTGTTCCTCCGTATGCTCGTGGATGACCCTACGCTCGACGGGGTGTCTGTAGTAATCTTCGACGAGTTTCATGAGCGCAGCATCAATTCCGACCTCGCCCTTGCCCTCGTCAGACAGTCGCAGACTCTCCTTCGTGATGACCTGCGCCTCGTCTTGATGTCGGCAACGATTGATGCCACGTCGCTCTGCAATACATTGCATGCCCCGTTGGTGGAGAGCCGGGGAAGGATGTTCCCGGTTGAGGTGGTCCATGCTGACGACGACACCATCGCTATGGCATCCTCCCGTCGCAACGCCGACATTCCGCTTGCCGTGGCACGCATGGTGAGCAGGGCGCATAGGGAGAGCGATGGCGACATACTGGTGTTTCTGCCAGGACAGGCAGAGATACAGAAAGTGACAGACCTGTTGGGCGACTCTTTGCTGCCCACTGTCGTGATGCCCCTCTACGGCAACCTCTCGCCAGAGGCGCAACACAGGGCGATAGCCCCCTCTGCCGGGGGAAAGCGAAAGGTGGTCCTTGCCACGCCGGTGGCAGAGACCTCAATCACTATAGAAGGAGTGAGAGTGGTGGTGGATGCCGGACTGTGTCGCCGTCCGGTGTTCAATGCCCGCAGCGGACTCAGTCATCTTGATACCGTTGCAATAAGCAAGGATATGATGACGCAGCGAACGGGACGTGCCGGACGAGTGGCGGCGGGAACCTGCTACCGTCTCTGGACCGTAGCCACGGAGAACCAGCTTGCCGACCAGCGCCGGCCGGAGATAGAAGAAGCCGACCTCGCCCCGATGCTGCTGCAGGTGGCGGCATTCGGCGAGAGAGACATCCTTTCGCTGCCATGGATCACTCCACCGTCAGCAGGCAGCGTAGGCAAGGCGCAGCATCTTCTGAAACCCCTCGGAGCCGTGGATGCCGACGGAAAGATAACCGCCATTGGAAAACAGATGGCTGCAATGCCCTGTCATCCACGTGTGGCAAGGATGATATTGGGATGCCGTACAAAGGAGATGAGAAGTCTGGCATGCGACATCGCCGCTATCCTCGAAGAGAAAGACCCGCTGACTGCCGAAGAGTCTGCCGACATTACGATACGTATAGGAGTGCTGCGCTCGTGCAGAAGCAAGAGGAACGTAGGCCGCTGGCAGCGCATAGCGATGATATCACGGGAATACCAGCGCATGACAGGAGCTACCGAAGACAATGCAGCCATCGATGCCGACGATGCCGGGCTGCTGATTGCCTATGCCTATCCGGAACGTGTGGCGATGGCAACCGACGATGTGGGAGGCTACAAGCTTGCCAGTGGCGACAATGCTTCGCTGTCTGTCACCGATGCCCTCTCGGCAAGCAAATGGATTGCCGTGGCGTCTCTCTATTCACAGAGCAACGGCGGACGTATATATCTTGCCGCACCGGTTGATGTGGAACAGATGCAGACAATTTCATTGGACAATGTTTCATGGAACTCAAAAGAGGGCATGGTGGTGATGAGAAGGGAGCAGAGAATCGGTAAACTCATCGTTGGCAGCAAACCGATACACGATGCCGACAAGGACAGGGTGGTGGAGATTGTGTGTGATGCCGTGAGGAAAGACGGACTGAGCATGCTGGACTGGAGCGATGATGTGGCGAGACTCCAGAACCGTGTGGCTGCCGTTGCCGCCTGGCATCCAGACATGGAACTGCCTGATATCTCAACTCCACACCTGATGCAGACGGCGGGCAGTTGGCTGCCTATGTATCTCGTTGAAGGCAGCAGAGTCATGACATCTGTGACAGAGATGAAAAAGCTGGACTTGAGAGACATCATCTGGGCAACGATACCATACGACAAGCAGCAGGAGATAGACCGGCTCGCTCCAGAATACGTCGTCGTGCCTACGGGCAGCAGGATACGCATCGACTATCGTCAGGGATCGGCAGCACCGGTGGTGAGCGTAAGACTGCAGGAATGTTTCGGTATGACGGAGACACCAACAGTGGACGACGGCAGACAACCGCTGCTCATGGAACTGCTTTCGCCGGGATTCAAACCGGTGCAGCTCACTCAAGACATTGCCAACTTCTGGCGTGAGACATACTTTGACGTGAGAAAAGAACTGAAGCGCCGCTATCCCAAACACTGTTGGCCCGACAATCCTTTGGATGCCAAGGCGGTGAAGAAATAAGAATCGGCATACAACAAAAACTCCCCCAACTGTCATTAGAACGTTTGGGGGAGTTGTATCTTACATCTGCTTCACCTTCAATGCCCTCATGGCATTTATCACGGCAATTACCGTCACGCCGACATCAGCAAACACCGCCATCCACATCGTAGCCAGTCCGAAAGCGGCAAGCACGAGTACGAGCAGTTTGATGAATATCGCAAACACCACGTTCTGCATGGCGATGGCTATCGTACGGCGTGCTATTCTTATCGCCGTGGCTATCTTCGACGGCTTGTCGTCCATAATCACTATGTCGGCAGCCTCTATTGCCGCGTCGCTGCCGAGAGCTCCCATCGCCACGCCCACATCGGCGCGTGCCAATACGGGAGCATCGTTGATACCGTCGCCAACGAAGACTATCTTCTTGTCAGCCGACTTACCTTTCATCACGCTCTCCATCATCTCCACCTTGTCGGCAGGCATCAGTTCGGTGTGGCATTCGTCGATGCCAAGTTCCTTGCCAACATATTCGCCCACCTCGTGCCTGTCGCCGGTGAGCATCACGGTCTTTTCCACACCAGTTTCCTTCAAGCGGCTTATCGCCTCCTTGGCATCATCCTTTATCACGTCGGTCACCACGATATGTCCGGCATACGTGCCGTCTACGGCAACATGGACGATGGTGCCCACCTTATGACACTGGTGCCACCTGGCACCGATGCTTTCCATCAGCTTGGAGTTGCCCACATACACGGTCCTGCCGTTCACTGTGGCCTTCACTCCCTTGCCGGCAATCTCCTCCACATTCTCCACGCGGCAACCGTCATCCTCGTTGCCGAACGCCGTCTTCAGAGAAACGGCTATCGGATGTGTGGAATAGCGTTCCACATGGGCAGCGAGATGCAGTAGCTCCCGTTCGTCGAAATCATTTGGATGTATGGCTTCCACCTCGAACTTGCCTTTCGTCAGCGTGCCGGTCTTGTCGAACACCACCACACCGGTCTTTGCCAGCGTGTCCATATAGTTGGAGCCCTTGATGAGAATACCCCGTCGGGATGCTCCGCCGATGCCGGCGAAGAACGTGAGCGGAACGCTGATTACCAATGCACAAGGACACGAAACCACGAGGAAAGTCAGCGCACGGTTTACCCATACGGGCAGGGCGCAGAGATAGTCGTCGGATAAGAACGGTGGCAGGAAAGCCAGTGCCAATGCCACGTATACCACTATCGGAGTGTATATGTGGGCGAATTTGGTGATGAAGGTCTCGCTCTTCGACTTGTTCTCTCCGGCATTCTCCACGAGATCGAGAATCTTGCTCACCGTGGATTCACCGAAAGATTTCTCAACTATCATCTTTATCACGCCCGACAGGTTGACGCAGCCTGAGCATATCCTTTCGCCCACTCCAGCGCTCCTCGGCATGCTCTCGCCGGTGAGAGCCATGGTGTTGAGGCTTGTCTCGCCCTCGGTTATCTTGCCGTCGAGAGGGATCTTCTCGCCAGGGCGCACTATGATTGTCTCGCCCACTGCCACTTTTCCAGGATCTACAACCTGCGTTTTGCCGTTTCTCACCACGTTTGCCGTGTCGGGGCGTATCTCCATAAGGTGTGAGATAGACTTGCGGCTGTTGTCCTCGGCGTAGTGCTCGAATAGTTCGCCCAACTGGAAGAAGAGCATCACAAACACCGCTTCGGGGAATTCAGTCTCTGCTCCCGGCAGAAAGCCTATGAGCATAGCTCCGATGGTGGCTATACACATCAGAAAATCCTCGTCGAACACCTCGCCCTCTCTGATTCCCTCTATAGCCTCACCGATTACGTCGTAGCCGATGAGAAGGAATGGCACGAGATAAACCAGCAGCAGTTGCCACACCTCGAGCCCCATTGTCTTTTCTATTGCCACGGCAATGACGAGCAACACCGCGGTAAGTATGATTCTTGTGAGTTTTTTCTTGTCCATATCTATATGTTTTAATATTTTCTTAGTCTGTAGCTTTCCATTATGCGGGAATCGTCGTTTGGAATCAAAGGTTAAGCAATGCGGATAAAGAATGTATTTGACTGATAGCCGTATCGCTTTTGTTCGTTTGCAAAGGTATGGCAATTGTGTTGCAATCGGGTTGCAAAGACGACATGGAGTATAAAAAAGACATGCGCCGAGACTTTGTGAATCCCGGCGCATGCTGAAAATGCTGTATGATATTCCTTTATGATATTCCTGCAGTCTGTGGGCAATTCTTCATGCCCTTCTGCTGTCAGTGTGTGGCAGTAGGCTATTGGTTATGATTCTTGCGTCTGCATTCGGCACATTCTCCCTTGACCACGAATGACAGGGAGTGGGCGTAGAATCCGTCGGGCAGCGGGATGTCGTGGATGTGTATGTCGTCGAGACAGAACGAGCGCTGGCACGACTCGCAGTAGAAATGCACGTGGTTGTCGCTTTGGCTGCATTTGCCGTCACTTCTGCATAACTCGTAGTTGAGGATGCCGCGTCCGTCTTCGAACGAGTGTACGACGTCGTGCTCCAGAAACAGTGTGAGCACACGGAAGATGCTCGACTTGTCCATCGACAGGTTGAGCCGCTCCATGTCGGCAAGGCTGACGGGGTGGTCAGACTCTTCCAGCATGCGATATACCAGTATTCTGTTTGCAGTAGCCTTTACGCCCTTATGTCCAAGTTTCGTTATTATCTCTTCTGCCGTCATCTCACGATATCTCCTTTTATTCCTCCACGATTTCCACCGTCATGCTGATGTCCTCCACGGGGCGGTCGGCACGCGATGTCTCACAAGCCTGTATCTTCTCCACTACGTCGAGTCCCTCGGTCACTTCGCCGAAAACGGTGTATTGGTTGTCGAGGAACGGTGTGCCGCCGATGGTGGTGTATGCCTCACGCTGCTCGTCGGTGAATGTGGGCTTTCCCTTCTCCAGGCTTATCGCCTTGGTCTCTGCCACGAGCTCGTCTTGCAGTTCCTGCAGTCCGGCGCGGTCGCGGTTGCGTCGCAGTTCCATTATCTTGTCGCGGTTCTCGCGTGCGAGCTGGTTGAATATCGTCTGTTCCTGCTGCATCTCCATCTGTCTTTCCATCTGCTGCAGTTCCGATTTCTTGTAGGTCTTTCCCCAGACGATATAAAACTGGCTTCCGCTGCTCTCGCGCTCCGGGTTCACCTCGTCGCCGAGACGGGCGGCGCTCAGCGCACCACGCTTATGGAAGAGCTGCGGATACACGAACTCTGCCGGTATGGTATAGTCCGGTCCGCCGGTTCCCAGATTCTTTCCTGCCGGTGCACCTTTGCTGTCGGGGTCGCCGCCTTGGATCATGAAATCCTTTATCACTCGATGAAACAGAGTTCCGTCGAAATATCCTTCCTTGGCGAGCTTTATGAAGTTGTCGCGATGTTTTGGGGTCTCGTCGTAGAGGCGCACGAAGATGTCGCCTAAAGTTGTTGAAATTTTAATGTCAGCCATTATATATGCTTTATGTTTCTTTTGATTGCCTAGTCCCTCATGCCGAGGTCCCATATTATGTTTGCCGCGTTCTCTGCCGCCTTTTTCTCTCCGAGCGATTCTCTGATGCCGGCATATCCCTTGAGCATTGCCTGTCTTGGCTCGCCGTCGGCGATGAGCTGCTGCAGTTCGCTGGCGATGTTTTCTTCGCTGAAGGAGTCTGCCACGAGTTCCTTCACCACCGGTTTGTTGGCGATGAGGTTTACCAGTGAAATATATTTCACTTTGAGCAGATGCTTCTTGAGGAAGGCGATGACTTTCGGGATGGGAGTCTTGTAGCATACCACCTGCGGCACGTCGAAAAGTGCCGTTTCGAGAGTTGCCGTACCGCTTGTCACCGCTGCCACACGGGAGTGTGACAGCAGTTGGTAAGTCTGTCCGAACACTATTTTCACGCTGTCGTCGCCTTTCGTGAAGGTGTCGTAGTATTCCGGCGAGATGCTTGGTGCTCCGGCTATCACTATCTGGTATATGTCTCCAGCCACCTTCTTCGCCGCCCTTATCATGTATGGCAGATTGTCTTTGATTTCCTGTTTTCTGCTTCCGGCGAGCAGGGCTATCACCGGTTTGTTGCCGTCCAGCTCGTTTCTGATAGCGAAATCAGCAAACGGCTCCTTGTATTCCTCCTTGAATTCCGCCACCTCATCGGCAGTAGGGTTGCCCACGTAGTGGATAGGGTAGTTGTGTTTCCTCTCATAGAAATCCACTTCGAATGGCAGGATAGAGAACATCTCGTCCACATCGCGCCGTATGTTCTTTATTCTGTATTCCTTCCATGCCCATATCTTGGGTGAGATATAGTAGTATACCGGTATGCTCGTCTTGGCATGAATATATTTGGCGATGCCCAGGTTGAAGCCGGGATAGTCGATGAGGATGAGCACGTCGGGGTCGAACTCCACGATGTCTCTCTTGCAGAGCGCCATGTTCCTGAATATCGTCTTCAGGTGTAGCAATACGGGTATGAATCCCATGTATGCCAGTTCCTTGTAGTGTTTCACCCTTGCTCCGCCTACATCCGCCATGAGGTCGCCTCCGAAGAATCTGAACACCGCCAGCGGGTCTTTCTCCTTTATCGCCCTCATCAGTCTTGAGGCATGCAGGTCGCCGCTCGCCTCTCCAGCTATAAGATAGTATTTCATTCGTTCCTCCTTGTCGTTACAGGTCCCAGTCGCTGATTTTCTGCATCGCAGAATAAGCCGTAGTGTCTATCGTTGTTGGCGTTATGGCAGCGTATCCGTGGGCGAGAGCCCATTCGTCGGTGTCTGTCGCTTCCGGTTCCGTGTCGCGGAACTGTCCCACCATCCAGTAGTAGTCGTATCCTCTGGGATGTCTTTCCTTCACCAGTTCCTTCTCCCAGATGCCGTTGCACATGCGGCACACCTTCGTTCCCTTTATCTCGGGAGTGTCGGGGAAGTTCACGTTCAGACACACGTTCTTTGGCAGCCCGTCCTCCAGCACTCGTCCTGTGATGATCTTTATCAGTCGTGCGGTATTGCTGAAGTCAGCGTCGGGTGAATAGTTGCACAGAGAGAATGCCACGGATGGTATTCCCTTCATGCATCCTTCCCTTGCCACACCCATCGTACCGCTGTAATGGTTGTTCACCGAGGCGTTGTCGCCGTGGTTTATGCCACTTATCACGATGTCCGGCATGCGGTCGCATATCTGGTCGATGGCGATTTTCAGGCAGTCCACCGGTGTTCCGTTGCATGCCCACACCTGCAGTCCCGGTTCTTCCCTTACGAGTCTGAGTCGGAGAGGTTTTTCGGATGAGAAGGCGCATGAGAATCCCGATCGTGCCGATTCCGGAGCGCACGCTATGATGTCGCCGAATCCCCTGACGTATTCCAGCAGGCTGTTTATGCCTTTGGCGGCAAATCCGTCGTCGTTGGAGATTAGGATTAATGGTCTTTTTTTCTTCATAAAAACACTAAGTTGCAACTTATTTGCTGCAAAGATAATGCAAACCGAGCGCAATACAAAATGAAAGGCTAAAGACTTTCATTTTTATTGTCGAGGTGCCGCTTATCTTATCCAAAGATAATGCAAAAATCCGATTGAGCGAGAGAAATGGGAATATATTCACATTTCAGAGCGTGAGGATTTTATCAAAACCGAGTGGAGAATACGATTTCATTGATAATGAAATATTCAGGTTACCCGTTGGCGGAATTGATCTATGTTGATAGATATGAGTAAAAGTTGTATATGTCGCTTGATTCTCAGTAAAACCAAGAATTGCAAAAAAACTGTCAGACCATCTGGTTTTTTGTCGTAATATTCTGACAAACAGACAGTTGACTATTTCGCGATTGTCAGCCAATTGTCTGGATGGTTTGCTGATGAGAGGAATTCCATCTGGATGGTTTGCAGATGAGAGGAATTGTCAGATGGCAGGAATCGCATGCGTTGGCTGAACTCTGAAAATATGAATGTATCGGGCAGGTATCAGAAACCAATTCTGCCCATCCGGGGCAAGCTGCTTGCCCATGATGAGAAAGCAGCGTTCCCCAGTTGGGCAAGCAGCGTGCCCATTTAAGGACATAAAACCATTGTGCCTCAAGTTTGAAAATAATACTCAGCACCCCTATTGAAGTAACTACTCAGCATCCCCTATGGGCATGAGTAGTTACTCTCCAAGTTCCAAGTGAAAATATTTCTTAAATTCATTTTCCATAAATGAATCAATGGGAATAGCCTGTTCCAATATACTGTCAAACTCTTTTAAAAGCATTTTGTAATCACTGTCATTATATATCTTTATTAAACGCCTTAACGTGTTTTTTGCTTCTGTCAAGTCTCTTTTACCAACTAAACATTCAACTTTTTTTAGCTTGTATTTTTTTCCAGTCATTTTGCCACACATATCAATGGCTTTATCATAATATGAATCTGACAATTTCTTATTTCCTAAATATTTGTTTTTTACGGCAAAATACTCCAGATATCTGATATCAGTTGTGTCTAATCTAAGAATGCCTTTTTCTTGAGTAAGAAAGCCTTCCACATATTTACCCAACATTGCCAGCAATTGGCTTTTCTTTTGCAACACAGTATACTCATCGTCTGGAGATAAATTCAGACTGTCCAACTCGTCGCATCGATGAATTGCCGATTCTATTATAGTTGTGTCTTTACAAGGCGGTAAACTTGCCAAAATATTATCAATGGAATCTAATTCAACAGAAAAAGACTTCGTATATTCCTGACTATGTGAAAACGTAAAACACAGCAAAAAACACAATGTTAGTAAATATCTCATTTTATCCTGTATGATTTTGAATTAAACATGTTCACATAAAGGTTCTTCGTCAATTTAGGTGGTAAAAAGAGCCGCTTATTTGTGATTTATAATGTCAAAAGTGCAACATCCGGTTATTATTTTCTGTTTATTACCCGTTGGCGGAATTAATTTAAATTGATAAATATGAGTAAAAGGCTGTATATATCGCTGATTTTTAGTAACTTAGTGGTGTCCAAAACATTAAGTTCAAACCATCGTATGTACAACCTTTATACAAAATTCGTCAAAATACTTGAGATATGCAAGCAATTATCTGAAAAACTCACCAATGAATCGGGGAATGTTCCACACCGCGGCTCTGTTCATAGGTTTTAGTACTTGGAAGTATAGGCCTTATCCCTTCGGCAGAGACCGAGGGCATTGATAGCGAAAAGTGGCTATTAGACTAAAAATGCAAGAAAACAATGCTAAAGATCTTTTGGGTATCCTCAGAATGATACTATGATATTTTTTGTCGGGAAAACTCTGTTTGCATGAAATAATATAGGCATGCCGTGCAAATGCAGACTCAACCAAAATCAGGAAACTACATCCAAGGCCACTTTCCCATATCGGCAATACCACTTTCCCATATTAAAAAGTACGAAAAAAGGTTTAAAACCTCTGATTGTGGCGCAAATTATGTATCTTTGCAAAATAATTGGGCTATACCAAATCAGTAGGTTTGGCTGAATTGCTATGGCCTCGAACAAATTAGAAAAGGATAAAATGGGAAAGATTATTGCTTTGGCTAACCAGAAAGGCGGTGTGGGAAAGACTACAACTACCATCAACCTCGCCGCCTCGCTCGCCACGCTTGAAAAGAAAGTGCTCGTCATCGACGCCGACCCGCAGGCTAATGCCTCCAGCGGACTCGGGGTCAACTCCAAGGACGTGGACTGCACACTCTATGAGTGCATCATCGACCATGCCGACGTGAAGGAAGCTGTCTATACCACTGACATCGACGGACTTGACATCATTCCGAGCCATATCGACCTTGTGGGAGCAGAGATAGAGATGCTGAATCTCGAACACCGCGAACAGGTGATCAAGAGAATGCTGCAGCCTATACGTGATGATTACGACTATATCCTTATCGACTGCTCACCTTCGCTCGGACTGATTACCGTCAATGCCCTCACGGCAGCCGACTCCGTCATAATCCCCGTGCAGTGTGAGTATTTCGCCCTTGAGGGAATCAGCAAACTGCTCAATACCATCAAGATTATCAAGAGCAAACTCAACACACGTCTTGAGATAGAAGGATTCCTGCTCACGATGTATGACGGCAGACTGCGCCTCGCCAACCAGATATACTACGAGGTGAAGCGCCATTTCCAGGAACTGGTGTTCAAGACCGTAATCCAGAGAAACGTGAAGCTCAGCGAGTCGCCAAGCCACGGACTGCCCGTCATCCTGTATGATGCCGACTCCACAGGAAGCAAGAACCACCTGGCGCTGGCAAAGGAAATCATCAACAAGAACGAGAAAACAAGCAAACAATAAGCAAACATAAGCAACGAGATAATGGGAGTACACAAGAGATACAGCGCACTCGGACGCGGACTCGACGCACTGATTTCAACCGACGACGTGCGTCCGCAGGGCAGTTCTACGATAAACGAAATTGAAATAGACCAGATTGAGGCAAACCCTAACCAGCCACGTCGGGAATTCGACGAGGAAGCGCTTCAGGAACTTGCCAACAGTATCCGCGAAATCGGTATCATACAGCCAATCACACTCAGACAGGTGGCTGAGGACAGATACCAGATCATTGCCGGAGAGCGCCGCTGGAGAGCCTCGCAGATAGCTGGGCTTACAGCCATACCGGCATATATACGCACGATAAAAGACGAGAACGTCATGGAGATGGCGCTCGTGGAGAACATACAGCGAGAGGACCTCAACGCCATTGAGATTGCTCTGGCATACGAACACCTGCTCTCAAACTCAGGAATGACACAGGAAAAGGTGTCGGAGCGAGTGGGCAAGAGCCGCACGGCGATAACCAACTACCTCAGACTGCTGAAGTTGCCCGCACAGGTGCAGATGGCATTGCAGAAAAAGGAAATCGACATGGGACATGCGCGTGCGCTTCTCTCTATCGACTCACCGTCGCTTCAGATCAAGGTGTTCAAGGAAATACAGAAAAACGGATACTCCGTAAGAAAGGTGGAGGAGATAGCCAAGCAGCTCAACAGCGGCGAAGACGTGACGGTGGGCAAAAAGGTGATAGCCTCGAAGACACAGCTCCCGGAGGAGTTCAACGCCCTGAAGGAACGACTCTCTTCGTTCTTCTCCACAAAGGTGCAGATGACCTGTTCGCCAAAGGGAAAAGGAAAGATAAGCATCCCGTTTGCCAATGCCGATGAACTGGAGCGCATCATGGCGGCGCTCGACAAAATGAACGACTAAAAGCGGAACGTGAAGTGTTGAGCAACATTCATAGAATGATGATGTGCCTCGTGGCAGCATGGACGATGCTTGCCGTGAATGCCGCAGAGACGGAGAAACAGCAAACACCATCGGCAACGCAGCCGACGGTTGTGCCGGACTCGTTGCTGAGTGCGGCGAGGGGTGCCGTGGCTGTGGATACAGTATCTATGTTGAATGCAGATTCCATATATATATTAAATAAGGTGGACTCTGTAGGCGTGAAGCAGAAAAAGGCAAAGCGCGACTGGGCGACATGGAGCCCGGATCCCAAGCGTGCCATGTGGCTCGCCATAGTGCTGCCGGGAGCCGGACAGGTGTATAACCGTAAATACTGGAAACTGCCTATCGTATACGGTGGATTCCTTGGCTGTATCTATGCATGGAGGTGGAACAACCAGATGTTCCGCGATTATTCGCAGGCATATATGGACATCATGGACGACGACCCCAATACGCAGAGCTACAACCAGTTCCTGCATCTCGGAATGCAGATAACGGATGAAAACAAAGAGCGATATCAGAATCTCTTCAAGCGCAGGAAGGACTACTACCGCAAATACCGCGACCTGAGCATTTTCTGCATGATAGGTGTCTACGCTCTCTCTGTAATCGACGCATACGTGGATGCGTCGCTGTCGCAGTTTGACATATCCAAGGACCTGAGCCTGAAGATAGAGCCTTCGGTGATGAACGACCGCCGTTCGGCAAATCCACTGAAGTCATCGGCGCTCGGACTGCAGTGCTCGCTCAATTTCTGACAAGTCAGCATGAGCAAGGACTTTGCAGTATTTGAATTAAAAAAGAAACAATTTGATTAAGTAATGATATTTAAAAACAAAGTTATAGTATTGGCGGCATCTCTGCTGTTGGGCAGTGGGTTACAGATGTTCGCACAAGATGTAAATGACAATGAGATAACAGTGAAAGACAAGGATGGCCGTGAAGAAGTGATCGACGTGCCTGAGTCTATGGGCACTGAGTTTGACGACCTCCTGCAGGAGTATTACTCACAGAAATACCTGAAGGTGGACGACGACTGCAACTACCGAGACGAAAACCGTACCTATGAGCCGGAGGTCTACGTAGACCGTCTGAAGCGTCTGCCGAATATCATGGAGATGCCATACAACGACATCGTGCAGAAATTCATCGACCGCTACACCGGTCGTCTGCGCCGTTCGGTGAGCTATATGCTCGGAGCATCGAATTTCTATATGCCGATATTCGAGGATGCCCTCTCGGCATACGACATTCCACTGGAATTGAAATACCTGCCGGTTATAGAATCGGCACTCAACCCTAAGGCTACATCCAGAGTGGGAGCTGCCGGACTGTGGCAGTTCATGCCATCCACCGGCAAGCAGTATGGACTGGAGATAAACTCTCTCGTTGACGAGCGTCGCGACCCTGTGAAGGCATCCTATGCTGCAGCACGCTATCTGCGCGACCTATATAAAATCTATGGCGACTGGAGTCTCGTAATCGCTGCATACAACTGCGGACCGCAGAATGTGCGCAAGGCGATGCAAAGAGCAGGCGGAGAGGCCGACTATTGGAAGATCTATCCATATCTGCCGCGTGAGACAAAGGGATACGTGCCTGCATTCATCGCAGCAAACTATGTGATGAACTATTATTGTGAACACAACATTTGTCCGATGCGCACCACATTGCCGGCAAAGACCGATACAGTGGTGGTGACTCGCGACATACACCTGAAGCAGATTGCCGACATGTGTGGAGTGAACCTCGAAGAACTTCGTGCGCTCAATCCGCAGTATCGCCGCGACATCGTGAACGGCAACTCCAAGCCATCAGTGCTGCGCCTGCCTATTTCGGTGGTCAATTCGTTCATCAGCAATGAAGACTCCATCAGCAACTACCAGGCTGACCAGCTCTTCACACGCCGTTCTCTCGTTGAGGTGGACGAGCAGACACAGCCCCGCTACACATCTTCGAAGCGTACCTCTTCGAAGAAAGGATACGGTCGCTCATCTAAGAAGTCTAAAGGCAAGAAAGGCAAGAAGGGCCGTGGAGGCAAGAGCGTGACAGTGAGAAACGGTGACACTCTCTCCGAGATAGCCGAGAGAAACCACACCACCGTGGGCAAGCTGCGCAAGCTCAACGGTATAAAGGGCAGCAACATACGTGCCGGCAAGAAGATAAAGGTGAAGTGATAACAGCATACAACCGTTAACTCTTAAAATCGTATTATCATGGGTGAACAGAAATTTACAGACCAGGAGCGAGAGGCTGCTGATGCTAAAATGGTAGATGATGCCTTCAAGCATCTGCTCGACAGTTATCTCGCATCGCGCCACAGAAAGAAAGTGGATATCATAGCGAAGGCTTTCAACTTCGCACGTCAGGCCCACAAGGGAGTGCGCCGACTCTCCGGCGAGCCATACATCATGCACCCCATAGCGGTGGCACAGATAGCATGCTCGGAGATGGGACTCGGGTCAACGAGTATCAGTGCGGCACTGCTCCACGACGTGGTGGAAGACACCGACTATACGGTGGAGGACATCCAGAACATGTTCGGTCCGAAAATCGCCCAGATAGTAGACGGACTGACCAAGATTTCAGGAGGAATCTTCGGTTCTCAGGCATCGGCACAGGCAGAGAACTTCAAGAAACTGCTTCTGATGATGAGCGATGACATCCGTGTCATCCTCATCAAGATTTGCGACCGTCTGCACAACATGCGTACGCTCGACGGACAACCGCCAAACAAACGCTACAAGATTGCCGGCGAGACCTTATATATATATGCGCCGCTCGCCAACCGTCTCGGACTGAACAATATCAAGACAGAGCTGGAGAACCTCAGTTTCAAGTTCGAACACCCGGAGAAATATGCGCAGATAGAAGAGAAGCTCGCCAGCACTCAGGCATCACGCGACACCCTCTTCGACAATTTCACGAAACCTATCCGTGAGACACTCGACAAGATGGGCATCGAATATACCATCAAGGCTCGAGTGAAGAGTCCGTTCTCCATCTGGAACAAGATGATGCAGAAAAACGTGTCGTTCGACCAGATTTACGACATCCTTGCCGTAAGAATTATTTTCAAGCCGAAAGACAAGGACGAGGAGGTGGACGAATGCTTCCGCATCTATGTTGCACTCAACAAGATATACAAATCACATCCCGACCGTCTGCGCGACTGGGTTAACCACCCCAAGGCAAACGGCTATCAGGCAATCCATGTCACTCTGATGAGCAACATGGGAAAATGGATAGAAGTGCAGATCCGTTCGGAGCGCATGGACGAGATGGCGGAGCAGGGCTTCGCCGCACATTGGAAATACAAAGACGGAGTTGACGGCAATGGAGCCAAGGAAATCTCAGAAGACGAGGGCGAGCTGAACAACTGGCTGCGTACCATCAAGGAAATCCTCGACGACCCACAGCCGGACGCCATGGACTTCCTCGACACCATTAAACTGAACCTCTTCGCATCAGAAATCTTCGTGTTCACTCCGAAGGGAGAAATCAAGACCATGCCGGCTGGATGTACGGCCCTCGATTTCGCCTTCCAGATCCATACCTTCCTCGGAAGCCATTGTATCGGAGCCAAGGTGAACCACAAGCTCGTACCTCTCAGC
This sequence comes from Prevotella pectinovora, assembly GCF_000834015.1. Classification (GTDB taxonomy): domain Bacteria; phylum Bacteroidota; class Bacteroidia; order Bacteroidales; family Bacteroidaceae; genus Prevotella; species Prevotella pectinovora. Next base: position 35,070 of record NZ_JXQI01000048.1, read on the forward strand.
CATAAGCTCAAAAGTGGCGACCAGGTGGAGATTCTCACCTCAAACTCTCAGCATGTGCAGCCGTCGTGGATAAACTTCGTGTCTACGGCAAAGGCGAAGACCAAGATTCAGGGAATCCTGCGCCGAGAGGGTAGGGAAGTGCAGAAGCGCGGCGAGGAGATACTCGACGAGTTCCTCAAACGCAATTCTATGGAACTCACCTTCGCCGTGATGGACAAACTCTGCGCTCTGCATGAAGTGGAGAAACACGAGCAGCTGCTCCAGGCATTGGGCGACAAGACCATCATTCTGGGCGACCAGGACCTCGACGAACTGCAGGGCAAGAACAACAAGAAGAGTGAGACTTCCCGTGGATGGCGCAAGTATGTGCCGTTCCTTGGCAAGAAAAAAGACGATGTAGAGAAACAGCAGAGTGCTACTTCCAAGGGCTATGCAGTCGTGCCGGAGAATTTCAACCGCAAGAAACCGATTTACATCACCGACAACAATATCAATACATACATCTTCAAACCATGCTGTCATCCTATTCCGGGCGATGACGTGCTTGGATTCATCGACGGCAAAAACCACATCGAGATACACAAACGCTCCTGCAAGGTGGCTTCTAAGCTCAAGTCAAGCTATGGCAACAGAATTCTCGACGCCAAATGGGACATGAAGCGTCAGTTGCTCTTCGATGCCACCATATCGGTGAAGGGTATCGACCGTATCGGTATGCTCAACGAGGTGACGAAGGTCATCTCAGACCAGTTCGACGTGAATATCCACAAGCTCACCATTTCGTGCGATGAAGGCATCTTTGCCGGAGTCTTCGAACTGCTTATCCACGACCGCAGCGATGTGGAGACTGTGATGAACGGACTGAAGACCATCAATGGTGTGCAGGAAGTGAACCAGACGGTTTGATGCAATATACCCAACTCCCGGGTTTTCGGATAATAGAACTATATCAGTATCCTGGTAACCATAATTCCAACGTCGGCATAATGGACGTTTATGGTTTCCAGGATAACTTTCTGGATAAACTACTAATTTAAAACTAATCAATCAAAATGAGAAAATTACTTCTATCCCTTGTTCTCGTTCTTGCGGGAACGCTGGCTGTCAATGCGGCAAACAAATACGACAATCCCGACACACTCTTCGTGGCTCGCGACGGAACGGCAGAGTTTCGCAATATCGACGATGCCATTGAGGTGTGCAGGGCATTCATGGAATACCACAAGGTGATATTCGTGAAGAAAGGCACCTACAAGGAAAAACTCATCGTGCCGTCATGGCTCACCAATATAGAGATATGCGGCGAGGACAGAGACAATACCATAATAACCTACGACGACCATGCCAATGTGTTCATTCCCGGCACCGACCGCAAGATGGGCACCTTCCGCACCTATACCGTGCGGGTGGACGGCAATGACATAACATTCCGCAACATCACGATAGAAAACAACGCAGCACGACTCGGCCAGGCAGTGGCGCTCCACACTCAGGGCGACCGCCTCACGTTTGTGAACTGCCGCATCCTCGGCAACCAAGACACGGTATATACAGGAGGCATTAACACACGCCTCTATTTCAAAGACTGCCACATCGAGGGAACCACAGACTTCATCTTCGGTCCGTCAACGGCATGGTTTGAAAACTGCACCATCCTGAGCCGTACCGACTCCTACATCACCGCCGCTTCCACTCCGCAGAACGTGGAATACGGTTATGTGTTCAACCGCTGCAAGATTGTCGCAGCAGAGGGAGTCAGCAAGGTATATCTCGGTCGTCCGTGGCGTCCCTACGCCCACACCCTGTTCATGAACTGTCAGCTCGGCAAGCATATCCTGCCCGTAGGATGGCACAACTGGAGCAATACGCATAACGAGACGACTGCACGCTACTGCGAGTATGACAACCATGGCGAGGGAGCTGCCACGAAAGAACGTGCGGCATGGACACGCCAGCTCACCAGGAAAGAGGCGGCAAAGGTGACGCTTGAGAATGTTTTCAGACAGAATGGCGGTTGGATACCGAATGTCTGATTAAAAGAAATTTTGCACATATACCATTTAACTGATGGTATCGGTCATACATTAAACTGATGATATCGGCCATCTGAGTCTGACAGCAATAGAATTTTCTTTATTGCCAGCCAGTTTCAGATGGCCGATTAAAGTTAAATCTTAGTCTTAAAAATAAAAAACTTTTGCTAAAGTTTTGCGTTTTAAAGAAAACTATATATATTTGCACCGAAACAAACTATACCGTTCCATAACGGAAACGGCACAGGGGTGCCAGAAAAGAAGATGAAACAACTACTGCCCCACATATTATAATATGTGTAGGAAATGTGCTCGGGAAGCACACAGACTGGTACACTACAAGGAGATTGCTACTAACTAATAAATCAAAAAATAACATTTATGCATTTACAATTCAGAAGAGCCTTGACGGCTTCAGTATTGCCTATGGTTTGTCTTACGGCATTTGCCCAGAAGACGGTCACGGGTACAGTGAAGGATGCAAGTGGAGAGCCATTGATTGGTGTTACTGTGTTTGTCGATGGCAAACCAGGTTCCATCACCGACATCGATGGTAATTTCTCTATCCCCAATGCATCTCCTTCTTCTAAAGTAAAGATTTCCTACATTGGTTACAAAGAGCAGACCATTACTCTCGGAAACTCTTCAACGATCAATATCGTATTGCAGGAAGACAATGCTCAGCTCGATGAGGTTGTCGTTGTAGGTTACGGTACGATGAAGAAGAGCGACCTCACTGGTTCTGTATCTTCTGCTGATGGTGCAAAACTTGCTGCCAAGGGTACTACAAGTGCAATGGAGGCATTGCAGGGTTCTGTTCCTGGCGCACAGATTACACAGGCTACCGGACGTGCAGGTTCTGACTTCAACATTCAGATCCGTGGTAAGTCTTCTATCCAGGGTACTTCAAAGCCTATCTATGTTGTCGACGGTGTTATCTGCGAGGACATCGGCTTCTTGAACACTCAGGACATCGAGCGTATGGACATCTTGAAGGATGCTTCATCTACAGCTATCTTCGGTTCACGTGCCACAGCCGGTGTCGTTATCGTAACTACAAAGAGCGGTTCTTCTCTCGCCGGAAAGAGCGAGGAGAAAGTTTCTATCTCATACGACGGATACTATGGCGTTTCAAAGATTGCCCGTATGCCTGACTATATGAACGCCGACCAGTTCTACAAGTGGCGTTTCTCTCAGTTCCTCTCTTCAGGACAGGTGGCAAACGGTATCGCTACCGTTGCCCAGCCAACATGGAAGATGACCCAGCAGGACTTCCTGCAGGGTATGCTTGCCGATACAGAGGACGGAACTTCTGTACTGAAAAACATGCTGAACAACGGCGAAGGCTACAACTGGCCAGACCTCGTTACACAGGACGGTCAGAAGCAGAACCATTTCCTCGCCGTAAACGGTTCTTCAAAGAATACACACTATCATTTTGGAGTAGGTTACAACCGTGAGGAGGGAGTATACAAGAACGACCTCCAGAACCGCTACAACATGAAGGGAAGTGTTGACAGCAAGATCAACAAATATCTCTCTGCAGGTTTCACCCTGAACCTCGCTTACACAGAAAACCAGTTGGCTTCAGATGATGCCGTAAAGGATGCGTTCCGTCAGGTGCCGTTCGCCCGTCCTTACGCTTCTGACGGCAGCTTCAACGTGAAGCCGGGTAACTTTGAGTCAATGGGAACAAAGGCAAATCAGTTCACTGATACCGTTAACCCTCTTATCTATCTGCGTGACGACTCAAAGGAGTCAAACACCTTCCGTGTGCTTGGTAACATTTACGTGCAGTTGAAACCGGTTGAGTGGTTGTCATTCAAGACCACATTCTCTCCAAACTACGTGAACTCACGCACTGGTGAGTATACAGCTTCGAGCGGTTCTCGTACTGAGACTGCTTCTCACGAGGAGTACACCCGCAAGGACTGGACTTGGGACAACCAGATTGACTTCAACAAGACCTTCGGCGACCACTCTCTGAGTGCTATGGGATTGTTCTCTATGACTTCTTCCGACAGAATGTACAGCCAGGTCGGCAGAACATCTGCTGATGCCACTTCTATCATGACAGGTACAAAGTGGTACAATATGTATACAGGTACTATCTTTGAGAAGGACCCGAAGGATAGTGGTATCGGCACCGGTACAGCATACTGGGAAGAGACAATGATGTCTTACGCTTTGCGTCTGAACTATTCTTACAAAGGCAAGTATATGTTCACAGGTACAGTACGTACCGACGGTTCTTCAAAGTTCCTGAAAGACTCTCGCTGGGGATGGTTCCCATCAGCAGCTCTTGCATGGCGTATCTCTGAGGAAGACTTCATGAAGAACATCTCATGGATCGACAACTTGAAGCTTCGTTTGAGCTATGGTGTGACTGGTAACAACACCGTGTGCGGACATTATAACTCAGTTGGCGTTTCTGGTCCAAACATTTATGCTTTCGGTTCAGTCGTTGCCAACGGCTATTACCCAAGCGGTGTCATCAACGCTGACTTGAAGTGGGAGAAATCTTATGAAACCAACTTCGGTATCGACTACGGATTCCTCAACAACAGAATCAACGGATCTATCGACCTCTATTCTAAGACATCTAAAGACCTGCTCTATGAGAGATACCTTCCATTGGTTTCTGGTGGTGGCAAACTTTGGGACAACGTTGGTGAGGTTCAGAACCGTGGTATCGAGTTCGCCCTGAACACAGTGAACATCCAGACCAAAGACTGGTACTGGACCACAAGCTTCAACTTCGCTCGCAACATCAACAAGGTGAAGAAGATCAACGGCGAGAACAAGATCATAGATTCTGACAATCCAATCACATCTTCTTTGTTCGTAGGTTCTCCAATGAACTCTCTCTACCTGTACAAGTGGGATGGCGTCGTTTCAGACAAGAACATCACTGTTCCTAACAACGATGCTGCTGTTAATGCAGGTTTCACACCTGGCGACCAGGTTCGCTCTTGCGACTACTACCACAAGGTATACGGTTGGTCAGAGGGTATGCCTATCATCAAGGATAACGACGGCAATGGCGTGATCAACGCTGACGACAAGATGATTCTCGGTTGCCAGGATCCTTCTTGGACAGGTAACATCTCTTCTACTTTGCAGTATAAGGATTGGGATTTCTCATTCTCTATCTATACAAAGCAGAACTTCACGGTATACTCAAACACATTGGCTGACACATACGATTATGCTTACCGTGGATGGAACAAGATTGCAATGGATTACTACATCCCTGCTGGAACACTTATCGACTGCGACGGTGTGAATGCTGATGGTACATACATCAACCCTGTATACCAGGAGACCACTCACTATGGTTCATTCCCATTCACAAACAGCTCTATCACCAACAACGGTGCCGGTTCTGCATCTTATGAGAAGAACGTTTACAATGCTCTCGCAGTAGACAAGATTTCTTACTGGAAGGTCAAGAACATCACTCTTGGCTACACATTCCCAAAGAAGTTGCTCTCTTCATGGGGCTGCCAGTATCTCCGTCTTTATGTTAACATTACAAACCCATTCGTATTCACGAAGTACAAGGGATTCGATCCTGAGTGGGCTGATGCAGCCAAGAAGAATGATGGTCCAAGCACAGTGACATATCAGATCGGTGCAAGCATTAAGTTCTAATAACATTTTAAACAAAGAAGCAAAATGAAAAAGTTTATCATAATGTCTGCCCTCGGATTGGCCACGGTGGCTGGTTTGTCCAGCTGTTCTGATTTCTTGGATACAGACAATAAAAGTACTGTAACACCTGAAAGCCAGTTCTCTGACATCTCAGGTTGGAACCAGCAGCTTAACAATGCATATTATGCTCTGCGTGATGTATACAGCGATCCTAAGGTGTTCTGTCAGGGTACAGACCTCTACACCGTTGGACAGAATGCATCGGCTCCTGTATTGCAGTCGTATCAGTATTCTTCAGACAACGAGGATGTTACAAATCTTTATAAAAACACATACGCTGCCATCAACTATGCCAACTGTGTGTTGAAGTATTGCAAGGACGACAAGCTGAACGACCAGGCTCGTTTCGTGCGCGACTATTGCTATTACATCCTTACACAGCAGTTCGGTGCAGTGCCATACATCACCGACTATATTGAGTCGGCAAGCACAAACTATCCTCGCACAGACCTCGCTACGGTTTATGCCAACGTCATTGCTGACCTGAAGGAAATCATCGCAAACGGCAATCTCGAGAGCGTAAGTTCTGAGAAGGATGCCAGAGGACGTGCCAGCGTTATCGGTGCCAAGGCTCTTCTTGCCAAGGTTTACCTCGCAGCAGGATGGGACTTGCAGACAACTGTCAATGATGCAAAGAACGGTACATACACAGTGAACAGCACCGAGTATTTCGCTGAGGCTGCAAAATATGCTTCTGAGGTTGCAGATGCAGTTCCTTTGACACAGTCTTTCGACAAGAAATGGGACTTCGACAACAATGAGAAGGGCACCAACGCCGAGACTCTGTTCGCAATCCAGTACGACCGTGCCACTTCATCCGACAAGGTGACGGGTGGTCACGATCAGCAGCACAACTTTGCTCTCTATATGGGTTCAAACACTCTTGGTGTGAAGGGTGTGAAGAGCGACCTCTGTCCTACAGAGCGTGTTTACTACGCTTTCGACAAGGGCGACGACCGCTTCGAAGGAACTTTCATGACTACAGTATATGGTTACGACGGAAATGAAAGCAACTGGAGCAAGCAGGGCTATTGGGCATTCTACAATGCAAATGATGACGAGAAGGCAAAGCTCTCTATCGCATTCAAGTATTTCCCATGGTATACAGAGGATTCTGAGATTGAGGCTTATTGCACAGCCCACGCTTCTCAGTTCGTTACCACTGGTATGAAGAGCACTACCAAGGTGTTCAAGGTTGCTGAGAATTCCACTTGCAAGGCTTATGCCGCAAACGGTTCTTACGATGCAAAGAACTCTGCCACTTATACACAGCCATTCTCTTCTGCAATCCAGAAGATCGGATGTCTGCCTCCAGTACGCAAGTTCGACGACAAGAATACTACCAGCGACTGCAAACAGTCGGGCGGTGACTACCGTGATGTTGTGGTTCTGAATGCAAGCGAGATTTATCTCGTTGCTGCAGAGGCTTACCTTATGATGGGTGACGATGCTAATTCGCTGAAGTATCTCAACGCCGTTCGTACTCGTTCACACGCTTCTTATCTTGGCTCATTCAGCGACTACAAGCGCTACGACTGGGGCTACAATGATGCCGGTGGATACGTGTCATTCGGACAGACCGACAGCTACGGATTGACCATCAACAAGCTGGATGTCATCCTCGACGAGCGTATGCGTGAGACTCTCGGTGAATATTACCGTTGGATGGACCTGCGCCGCACCCATCAGCTCGTTCGTTACAACACTACCTATTGTGGTCTTTCTGTTGCCAACATGACAGGTAACGACGGTCAGATCAAATGGCTGCGTCCAATTCCAGAGAACGAGATACAGATCAACTCAGGTATCACTGCTGCCGACCAGAACCCTGGCTTCCGTACATATAGCACAGCAGAGGAAAGCGATGCAGAATAATCCTGCTTCATTATTAACCGAATTAAAACAGAAAAGAAAATGAAACTGAAAAGTATATTGTTTTTGATGCTTGGTGTTCTCTTCTCGCTCACATTCGCTGCATGCGACGATGATGACGACCCAGTGACACACACCGATGCATCTGTTCTCGTAGGTGGAACTTTCAATGGTTCTATGTTTGACGAAGACGGAAACGAGAAAGCTTCAGATGTAGTTGTTACAATCAGCAAGTTTGAGGCTGAGAATACTCAGGCAATCACAGTGAAGATAGCTTCCGCTACTTTGAAAATGGACCAGGAGGCTGTGTTCAACGTTGCCAAGGCTGGTGAAAACCGTTACACATTCGGAAACGGTTCTGCTGCAGCAGCAAGAAATACAGGTGGAGTGATAGATGGTAACGACCTTACAGTCTACACCACTCTCAGCTCAAAGTTCAAGTTCAATGCCACAAGCTCTGCCAAGCGCTACACCATCAAGGCTGTGAAGGCTGGTGATCTGAATATATAACGACAATGTGATAATAATCCGAGTTCATTGCTGGATATCATAAATCCAGCGATGGACTTGAACCAAACGATCAATTTTATTAATAACTTAAAAACAAAACAAATTATGAAAAAGAGTTTACTTTTCGTAGCTGCTATGTTTATGGCAGTATGTGCTAACGCACAGGGTCAGTGGAATGCAGTTCCTTCTACAGCTACTGTTGATCAAGTAGTTGCTAACGCAGGTGAGCCTACAGTTGTTGCTACAGAGATTCAGAACGCCAAGGTTGTTCTTCTCGACGGTGGTCAAAACTGGACAGTAAAGAGCGATCCTACTACAGCTGAGACTTTCGTGTCACAGGGCAAGACTTTCTCTAATGCTTACATCCAGGGTGGTACTAATGGTGTTGACGCTTCTTTGGACAAGGCTGGTTCTACATCTGCTCACATAGAGTTCACTCCAGCTGTTGCTGGTAAGGTTTATGTTGCAGCTAAGTATGGTTGTAAAAAGAAGATCTGGACAGCCAAGGTTCCTAACTCAGTTATCGAGGCTGAGGAGCTCGACTTCGCTGCTATGGGCGATTACGCTACAGACGTATGGGGACAGTACATCACTGCTGACGGTGGTCTGGCCGCAGAGCAGGCTACAGACGCTGACGTTTACGCAGCTCTCGCTTACGACGTTGAGCCAGGCAACACATACTTCTTCTGGGTATCTGGTTCTAAGATCATGCTTTGCGGTCTTGCTTTCGACACTAACGGTGATGTTAATGGCATCAGCAACGTTGTTGCTCCAGAGGCAGACGCTAACGCTCCTATCTACAACCTCGCTGGTCAGCGCGTAAGCTCTAACTTCAAGGGCATCGCTATCCAGAACGGCAAGAAGTTCGTTAAGTAATCAGCGAATCAATTGAACCCAAATCTGTCGTTTCCGACAGATAGAATATATGCCAAGTCCTTCAGTGGGCTTGGCATTTTTGATATTCCATCGTAAAAGTATATCTTAGTATTATATCGTGAAAGTATAAAAAGTGCAAATTATTTTGTCGGTTCGAATAAATAGTGTACTTTTGTGCCGGTAATAGAAACACAGGGGCGTAGCCCAGTTGGTTTAGAGCGCTGCAGTCACATTGCAGAGGTCATCGGTTCGAGCCCGATCGTCCCTACTTGTTTTCTATTTCTTTTTTTCCTTAATAGTATTCCGTAACTTATTCTGCTGATTCCTAATGCCCGTTTTGGGTTAAATCCGTCATTACGTAAGGTAGTCGAACTGCTTTTTCATCTCCTGCAGCTGGTCGCGCAGCTTTATGAGCGTCTCCAGCACCTTGGTGTCGGAGCTTACGGCATTCTTCTGTTCCTTCAGCATCTTGCGGGCGGCGGCAAGCTTGAAGCCACGCACCTTCACCAGGTTGTACACCACCTTGATGTTCTCGATGTCCTGCTCCGTATACTGTCGGATATTGTTGCCCGTGGTCTTGGGTTTTATCATCGGAATTTCCTTCTCCCAGAAGCGCAACATGCTTTCAGAGACGCCCAGCATCTCTGCCACCTCCTTGATGGAGTAATACAGTTTCAGTTTCTTTTCCGTGTTAAGTGCCATATTATATACTTTCTTCGGCAAAGATAATAATTTTCTTCTGTTTCGTCAACATCCGTGGCTTATAACACGCTAAAAAACACAAGGATAACAAATAATTTGGCTGTTTATCATATTTTTTTTAATTTTGCCGATTATATCAATAGGTAAGAGGCATGGGCAAGCACACCCGGCAATATCATTGCCCTTTTCCTGTGCCCTTAGCAACAGAGTCAAAAAGAAATATTATTAAAGAAACAAGAATACGATGATGACAGCAAATGAAATCCGCGACTCATTCAAGAAATTCTTCGAGTCGAAAGGACACGTTATTGTACCGTCAGCGCCAATGGTAATCAAAGACGACCCTACGCTGATGTTCACCAATGCAGGTATGAACCAGTGGAAAGACATTATCCTCGGCACCCGCGAGCCGGAGCCACGCCGTCGTGCCGACACACAGAAGTGTCTGCGCGTTAGCGGTAAGCACAACGACCTCGAGGAAGTGGGCCACGATACCTACCACCACACCATGTTTGAGATGCTCGGCAACTGGAGCTTCGGCGACTACTTCAAGGAGGGCGCCATTGACTACGCATGGGAATACCTCGTCGACGTGATTCATCTCGATCCAAACGACCTCTACGTCACAGTATTCGAGGGCTCTCCCGAGGAGGGACTCGCTCGCGACGATGAGGCAGCCGGCTTCTGGCTCAAGCATGTGCCTGCCGACCATATCATCAATGGCAACAAGCACGACAACTTCTGGGAGATGGGCGACACAGGCCCTTGCGGTCCATGCTCTGAGATTCATCTCGACTCCCGCACTCCGGAGGAGAAGGCAAAGACACCGGGACGCGAACTCGTAAACAAGGACGACCCACAGGTGATTGAGATCTGGAACATCGTGTTCATGCAGTTCAACCGCAAGGCCGACGGTTCTCTCGAACCACTGCCAATGCACGTCATCGATACCGGTATGGGCTTCGAGCGACTCGTGCGCGCCCTGCAGGGCAAGCATTCTAACTACGACACCGACATCTTCCAGCCTATCATAAAGGAAATCAGCACTCTCTCTGGTCTGAAATACGGCGAGACAGAGGAAGTTGACGTGGCTATGCGTGTCGTTGCCGACCACCTCCGTGCCGTGGCATTCTCCATTGCCGACGGTCAGCTGCCAAGCAACGCCAAGGCTGGATACGTCATTCGCCGCATCCTTCGTCGTGCTGTGCGTTATGCCTACACCTTCCTGGGTCAGAAGGAGTCGTTCCTCTTCCGTCTCGTGCCGGTATTGGTACAGGAGATGGGCGGAGCATTCCCGGAGCTTTCTGCCCAGCGCGAACTCATCACCAAGGTGATAAAAGAGGAGGAGGAGTCGTTCCTGCGCACACTCTCCAACGGTATCAGCATGCTCAGCAGCGCCATCGAGGCTGTGAAGGCTGCCGGCAAGACAGAGCTCGACGGCACACAGGCGTTCCGCCTATTCGACACCTACGGATTCCCACTCGACCTCACCGAGCTTATCTGTCGTGAGAGCGGCGTCACCGTAGACGAGAAGCAGTTTGACGTAGAGATGCAGAAGCAGAAGGAGCGTGCCCGCAATGCGGCAGCTGTGGAAAACGGCGACTGGATTGAGGTTCGTCCGGGCGAGCAGCAGTTCGTGGGCTATGACTATACTGAATATGAATGTCACATACTGCGCTACCGCAAGGTGACGCAGAAGAAGAACACATACTTTGAGCTCGTTCTCGACAACACTCCTTTCTATGGCGAGATGGGAGGTCAGGTGGGCGACACCGGTGTCCTCGTAAACGAGGAGGAGACCATCACCATCACCGACACCAAACGTGAGAACAACCAGTCTGTGCATATCGTGAAGGCTCTGCCAAAGAGCGTAGAGGCAGAATTCATGGCTTGTGTGGATACCGACAAGCGTGAGGCGAGTGCAGCCAACCATACTGCTACCCACCTTCTCGACTATGCCCTCAAGCAGGTGCTCGGCGACCACGTGGAGCAGAAGGGATCATTCGTGTCGCCAGACACATTGCGTTTCGACTTCGCTCATTTCCAGAAGGTAACCGACGAGGAAATCCGTCAGGTTGAGCGTATCGTCAACGATATGATCCGTCAGGACATCCCGTTGCAGGATCATCGCAACGTGCCGATAGAGGAGGCTAAGCAGCTCGGAGCTATAGCATTGTTCGGTGAGAAATACGGCGACAGGGTCCGCGTGGTGCAGTTCGGTCCGAGTGTTGAGTTCTGTGGTGGTATCCACGCCCACAGCACCGGTCGCATCGGTATGCTGAAGATCGTTTCCGAGAGCAGCGTTGCCGCCGGCATCCGTCGTATCGAGGCTAAGACAGGCGCTGCCTGCGAGCAGATGATGTATGACCTGGAGGACAGCATGAAGGCTATCAAGGCTCTCTTCCATAATGCCAAGGACTTGCAGACCGTAATAGGCAAATACATCGAGGAGCACGAGGCGATGAAGAAGAGCATAGAGAAGTTCCAGGCTGAGGCAGTGGAGCGTGCCAAGGAGCGTCTTTTGCAGCAGGCTCGTGAGGTTGGCGGCGTGAAGGTCGTTACCTGCGTGTTGCCGATGACTCCAGAGGCTGCCAAAGACCTCGCCTTCAAGCTCCGTGCCGCACAGCCGGAGAATATGCTCTGTGTTATCGGTAGCAAGCATGACAACAAGCCGTTGCTCACCGTTATGGCTACCGACGATCTCGTCAGCGACCGCGGTTTCAATGCCGGTAAGGTTATCCGCGAGGCTGCCAAACTGATTCAGGGTGGCGGTGGCGGTCAGCCTCACTTCGCCACTGCCGGAGGAAAGAACGTCGATGGTCTTTCTGCCGCTGTAGACAAGGTAGTAGAGCTGGCTCAGCTATAAACCTCAAACGGTCTGATGACCGATTTTGGTTAAATCAAAGATAAAGACAATTTTTGAATAAAATCGTCAACCATCTGGTCGTAAGTGCGGAAGTGTCTGAATTACAGATACTTCCGCATTTTAGTACGCGCAAAAACCATCTGGTTATTGTCTGGATGGTTTAAAGAATAACCCATCCTAACCTTCCCCAAGGGAAGGAACAAGTTACTCAGAATATTAACCTCAGCCCCCACCTAGCCTCCCCCGAAGGGGAGGGACGGATACCTTTGGCTACATGATTTTCGTCAGTAGTCATCTGATTATCAACGGTTTGTCAGCAGCAATAGTGACTGTCCCTCCCCTTCGGGGGAGGCTAGGTGGGGGCTTAAGTTATTAGGTGGTGCTGGGTTTTAGGTTATGTGGTGCAGGTGTCAATATCCGGAGTAATATGTTCCTTCCCTTTGGGAAGGTTAGGATGGGTTTGAGTTTAGGATGGGTTATCCTTTGGGTAGGTCAGGATGAGTATTAAAGTGTTTTTGGGCATCTTTTGTGCATCACCCGTGCCCACATGGGGCAAGGTGCTTGCCCCTGTTGGGCAACGTGCTTGCCCCACATGGGCACGCTGCTTGCCCATTTCGTGACGTTTTTGTTGTCTTTGCCGATGATTGTGCTTTGGGTTAAAAAGCAAAGGGCTTACCCGTGATTTAGGCTTCAGTGAGGATGCTGTGTGGCCGTCATTTTTATGCTCTTGTTTCCATGTTCTATGATACTTCTGTGATACTTCGATGATACTTTTCTGTAAAACATTCAGAAAAGTATCATTTGGTCAAATCGTTAGTATATAAGGTCTTAGGGGTGTAATTGGAGGACAGAATGATACTATGATACTTTATTTTGAGAAAACAATATTACTCGTTGATGTAATGAGGGAGTGTGATGATTATTTGTCGTTGTAGTGTTCTTCTGCTTGGATTATCAGTACTGATACGCGGTCGTCGTAGATGTCGTATATAATGCGGTCATTTTTTCCACTTACGTAGTGTCTTGTCAGCCTCTTTGGAATACTCAATAGTGTAGATCATAGGTTGTCGAAATATCGTTGCATTTCTTCTGGTGTACTACATGAAATGGTCTCGCCATTGGCATACTCGCGACGCGCCTTGTTTATAGAGCGGTGCATGGCGGGTGTGATGGTCTCGTCATCTTTGAGGTTGGCCATTCGTACGGAGGCTACACCTCGTAATAGTTTCAAAGCCTTCTTGATGTCGGCTATGAGCGCATTGTCTTCCAGTGTGACAATCATCTGTACTGGTTTGGAGTTTAATGTTGCTGATGCCATATCGTTATCATTTAGTTGTTCTTTGTTAGCAAAGTTACGCAAATATTTTGAATGTAACCATAAGCTTCTTATCCTTTTATATTTTATTGCGTTTTTATATTATCCGTTTTAGCCCCTGTGTCCATCAGTCTGTGGCGATGGACACTATATTCTCACCGATATTCTCATTCCGTGTTGATGTTGTGTCCCCAGCCTTCGGCGTGGACACAAATCAAAAAAATGAAACACTGATATCACCGAGGAACACGGATTGGTCTTCACGGATCCATTTTTTTTGAAATATTTCGTCAGTGATATTTGGATTATGGTTTTGGATTTAGCAGGATTTTGAGCACTATGGTGCTCGCTTTTTCCAATCACTTCAGCCCTCTCTCGTTCTCCCCCGTAGGGGAGATGCAGGTTACTCCGTCTTGTTGTTAAGTTACTGTAATAGGCAAATTATGATTGCAAAATCAGGGAACATGCGATGCCCTCGTAAAACGCACTGTTTATGCAGTATTGCGTACAAATTCAAGAATTTGGAAGCCATAATCTTGACAAAATTGTGATTATTCGGAGAGTATGCATATCTTTGCGATGTGACAAGAGACGGTGGTCTTTTGGTTAAACCCCAAACGGTCATCAGGCCGTTAAAAACCACTCTTCTAAAAAATCAAAATACAAGCAAGCCCTAATGACCGTTTTGGGTTAAACGGCCTAATGACCGTTTGGGGGTTAATCTCGAAGAAAAATCGTTTGGCTTTTACTTGCAACAGTCTGACGAAAGATGTATCTTTGCATTACATAAAATATGTAACATAAAACATGTAATGACAGTAAAGCGCTATGGAACAACTGAATAACCCCTTCGTGATATATGGATATAAGGGAGCGGAATACTTCTGCGACCGCAAGAAAGAAGCGAAGACCATCGTGGAAGCTCTGGAAAATGAGCGCAACGTAGTGTTGATGTCGCCACGGCGTATCGGCAAGACGGGACTTATACATCATGTGTTTGAGAACATACAGGATGCGGATTCCGCTGTGAAATGTTTTTATATGGACATCAATGCCACACGGAGCATGGAGCAGTTCGTGCAGCTCTTGGGAAAGACGGTGATTGGAAAGGTAGACACGTTCTCACAGTCGGCAATGCGAAAGATAAACGCATTTTTCGCCAGCTATAAGCCGACAATGTCGTTTGATGAGCTGACGGGTATTCCTACGTTTTCCATTACCGTGCAGCCCAACCAGAGGGAAGAGTCGCTGAAACAGATTTTTGATTATCTGCGACTATCGGAAAAGCGTATCTATATCGCCATAGACGAGTTTCAGCAGATAGCAGAATATCCGGAGGGTAGGGCAGAGGCGCTATTGAGATCATACATACAGTTTCTGCCGAATGTGTATTTCATCTTTGCCGGCAGCAAGCAGCATATGATGACGGATATGTTCCTGTCAGCCAAGCGCCCGTTTTATCAGAGTTCGCAGATGGTGTCGCTGCCGCTTATCGACAGGCAGGAATATCAGGCTTTTGCAAATCGGTGGATGGCGAAGAAGGGGTTGTCTGTCGATGATGAGGTGTTCGGGTATCTGTATGATTGTGTTGACGGTCAGACATGGTATGTGCAGGACATATTGAACCGTCTGTATCAGAACGGCAGACCGATAACGAGAGAAGAGGTGAAGGTGGTAATAGACGAACTGGTGGATGAGCAGGAAGTGGCTTTCATAAACTATTATGAGTCGCTCACCGACAACCAGTCTGCTCTCCTGACAGCCATAGCCTGTGAGGGGAAGGTGGCATCGGTGATGTCGCAGGAGTTCTTGGCAAAATACCGTCTTCCGGCGGCAAGCAGTGTGAGTCTTGCTCTCAAGACATTGGTCAGCCGTGAGTTTGTATATCGCTACGGGGAGGCATACATTGTTTATGACCGCTTCTTCGGCATGTGGCTGCGAAAGAAACTGGCTTAATGGTGCTCCTGTCGGTGTGCTTGCGGCAGTCTGCCGTTACTTCTTGCGGTAGTATGCCCTTATGCCGTCTTTGAATTTCAGCTGCAGACTGTCTTTCATCATGAGTACAATCTCCACGGTGTCTTTCTGAGGTTTCAGTTTGCGACGCTTCTTGTTGCCGGTGTCTATCGTTCCCTCGGTGAACACCAGCTTGCCGTTGAGCACGTGCCACTCCTTGTAGTATTCCGCCTGTGGATATTCCACGGGGCTCTCGCCCGTCAGACTCGTCTGCTTGAAACGCAGTCCCACGGGATCCATCGTGAACTGCTTCTTGATTTTGAATCCCTGTTCTATCGGCACCATCAGCTTCTGTATCATGGAGTCGCGTTCCGGACCGGCTTTTGGCTGCGGCATACCGGCGATGTGGGGCATCTTGCGCAGTTTCGGCATTACCTGATACACCCATGTGCCCTTCAGCTCATCGAGGTCTATCACGATGTCCGCCTTCCTCTTGTCCTCCTTGTTTATTACGATGGCGAGCTGGTCGCCGATCTTCGGTCTGCCGAACACCTGTCGGGACTGCATGGCGTCGATGATGCTGAACGTTATGGGGTCGCTGTCGTCGGTAGGCAGCACTACCACTACGGAGTCGGTGCATCCCTCGCAGGCAAGTCCGTAGAATGTGGAGTCGCCGGGTATGCGCTCGTCTTTCACCACAGCAGGTTTGTCGTCGCTTTTCTTGTCGGATGAGCATGCTGCCGTGATGGTGAATATCGCTGCTGCTATTATGAATAGGGGTAGGAATCTCGATGTTCTCATTGTCTTGTATTTTCGTTTGTTTTCTTCTTCAAGGCAAAGGTAGCGTAATTTGTGTGAAATCACAAGACAATCAATTAAAAAAAAGAGCGGACCCCGTCTGTGAGTCCGCCCCTCGTATTGTTTTTCGGCTGCTGCCATATCCGGGAAAATCAGTCATTCCGCGATATGGCGGCTGTCGTTATCTGTTGAAAGACTTGATAGCCTTTCCGTTTCTCATGAGCATCATATTGAAGCCACGCACTTTGGCGTCCTTCTGAACCTGCTTGCCGTCGGCAGTGAAACGAGCCACAACCTTGTTTGCAGCGTCGGCAGATGGTGCAGACTCCACGGCGTCGGTGTCGTCATACTGAGTGTCGAGAACCCAAGACACATATCCGCCGCCGAGCTCATCAGAAGTAGGGTCTTCTTTGTATGCGAATCCGGCGATGTAGCGACCGTCGGCAGAGATGGCAGCAGGAACATTGAATGCAGCGTTGTCGTAGTCGGCAAGGAGAGTAGCCTTAGGGAATTCAGAGGCGAGCGCCTTGATGCTTTCGTCGCCCTTCTTCCAGATGAATCCCAGACGCGGTCCGAAGAGTCCGCCATAGAATCCGATGATTGTGCCTTCGTCAGAAACGGCGCTGCCAAACACCTGACTTCCTGAATTTACGAACATCTCGTCTTCGGCATTAGGAGTGAATAATTCCAGAGAGTCGTTCTCCGTGTTGTAGCGTGCCACGCTCTGGATGGCTTCCCACTCACCGGTAAGCTGCTCGTAGTTTATCACCAGGTATTTTCCGTTGGCACTCATCACAGTCTGGTCGCAGCTGAATATTGTGAATGGCAATGTAGATCCCATTGTAGCTGCAAAATACGGACGGGAGAAAGGATAAGGCATAAATGTCTTTCCGTCGCGGTTTGGAGCCCACAGCAGGGCAGGACGCGTAGCCATATCATCAACCCAATATCCGGATATTATGGAGTCGTTGGAAACCGAAAGGGCAGTAGCACCGGAACTGGTAGCGCCGAGGAACTTGTCAGAAGGCTGCGGCAGGTCTACCGGAGTGCCCTCGTTGAAGATACAAGGTGTTCCCTGGGAGTCATCACCGTCGTAGTGAGCACCAACAATCAGTTTTCCGTTCGGACTGATACCCAAGAAAGTATACTGTCCGTTCTCGCCGAACTGAGTGCACTGCTCTGTGGCGAAATCGAATGTTGCTGCAGGACCGTTCCATCCCACAGCCACGCCATTGTCGGCCATAGACTTGATCTGTACGTCTGCTCCTGGGTCAGCGGCAGGGAAAGCCACAAACTTCTTGCTTTCCATATCGTATATCCATGCCTCGTTGACGCCATATCCCACACCGCCAAAGAATTTGCCGTTTGGAGACAATGTTGTGCCCATGAGCTCTACACCTTCTGGATCAGGAATTTCAGTTATCCCATTCTGTGCCATCATCGCACTGCTTGTTGCCATCATCGCAACCATTGTTAGTAAAGTCTTTCTCATATCTTTTCGTTTTTATTGTGATTAGTTTCGCATATTGTGTGCGTTTTCGTATTGCAAAAGTAATGATTATTTCGGATATACTGCAAGAAAAATGCTAAAATGTTATATATATTATCCGTTTTGTCGATAAATAGTAAGTTTTTAGGGTCTGTTGGTGATATTCTATTAATTAGATAAGGTGTATGAGATACAGATGCTGTAACGCAGATTCCCTGTGTTGATTATCACGTTTGACCGGTTTCTTAAGAACAAGATGAGCGAAACTTCGTAATTCAACCCAAAACGGTAATAGACGGTGTTATGACAGGTTTGGACTTAAAATAAATAAATTATTTTGTATTGCTCACGATTTAGTTTATCTTTGCAATGTCAAAGGAAAGAGAATATAAGTGAAAAGAACAAAGATAAGCAATGTAGCTCTGAAATTCGTGCTGCCCGTGTTGCTAGGAGGAGTGATACTTTATTGGATGTATCGCGACTTCGACTTCAAACGCATAGAGAAAGTGATGCTACACGACATGGACTGGACATGGATGCTGCTGTCGCTGCCGTTCGGTATCACGGCACAGCTCTTCAGAGGCATAAGATGGAAGCAGACCCTGGAGCCGGTGGGCGAGAAGCCACGCCTCTCCACATGCGTCAACGCCATCTTCCTGTCATACGCCGCAAGTCTCGTGATACCCCGGGTGGGCGAGTTTACACGCTGCGGAGTGTTGAAGAAATGTGACGGAGTGTCGTTTCCGAAAGCCTTGGGGACGGTGGTCACGGAGCGAGCCATCGACACGCTGCTCGTGATGATAGTGACGGGAGTGACGCTGCTGGCACAGATGACAATCTTCGAGAGCTTCTTTCTGAGCACCGGAACGAGCATCGACGGCATACTGGCAAAATTCTCTGCCACAGGATATGTGGTGACGGCGATTTGCGCCGTGGCAGTGCTGGTGTTGCTCCATTTCCTGCTCAAACGCCTGTCGATATACAATAAGGTGAAGGCAACGCTCAGCGGCATCTGGCAGGGAATGCTCTCGCTGAAGAGCGTGAAGAACATACCGTTGTTCATATTGCTCACGCTCGGAATATGGGTGAGCTACTTCCTGCACTACTATCTCACGTTCTTCTGCTTCGGCTTCACCTCGGGCATGGGAGTGACGTGTGCCCTCGCCACCTTCGTGGTGGGAAGCATAGCGGTGATAGTGCCCACGCCAAACGGAGCCGGACCATGGCATTTCGCCGTGAAAACGATGCTGCTGCTGTATGGCTCGGCAGCCCTCGGTCCCAATGCCATCACGGCAGACGAGGCACTCTCGTTTGTGCTCATCGTGCACACCATACAGACGATGCTCGTGGTGCTGCTCGGAGTGTGGGCTATGATAATGCTGAAAGCCCGTCCGCAAGCCATCTCGGAAATAGTGGAAAGGGAGGAAACGGACAGTATGGCGCAGAGATAACGAAACCGACTTTTTTTTTACAACCACGCTTCTCCGCACGAAGAATGCGATGCCGGAGGAGCCTAAACTTTAAATACTATGAGTGAAATCAGAAACCTGAAGCCAGAGTGCATCTGGAGAAACTTCGATGAGCTGACAAAAGTGCCACGCCCATCAGGACATTTGGAGAAAGTGCAAAAGTTCTTGCTTGAGTTTGCAAAACGTGTTGGTGTGGAGGCATTCCAGGATGCAGCCGGAAACATCGTGATGCGCAAACCGGCATCCGCTGGTATGGAAAACCGCAAGACAGCCATTCTGCAGGCCCACATGGACATGGTGCCACAGAAAGATCTCAAGAGCACTCACAACTTCGAGACCGATCCTATCGAGACATGGATCGACGGTGAGTGGGTAAGAGCAAAGGGCACTACGCTCGGCGCCGACAACGGTATGGGAGTGGCTGCCATCATGGCAATCATGGAGGACAACACGCTGAAGCACGGTCCGCTGGAGGCTCTCATCACCGCTGATGAAGAGACAGGCATGTTTGGTGTTACCGGCCTGCCAGAGGGCGAACTCGAGGGAACAATCCTCCTGAACCTCGACACAGAGGACGAGGGCGAGCTCATCATCGGTAGTGCCGGTGGTGTGGACATCACAGCAACTCTCGACTACAAAGAGGTGGAGACCGACAAGACCGACATCGCCGTTGCAGTGACCGTGAAGGGCTTGAAGGGTGGACACTCTGGTCTGGAAATCGGTCTGGGCAGAGGAAACGCCAACAAGATGCTCGTGCGTATCGTTCGCGAGGCAATCACCGACGACGAGGCCCGTCTGGCTACATGGCACGGAGGAAACATGCGTAACGCCATTCCTTTTGAGGCTACGGCAGTGCTCACAATGCCTAAGGAGAACAAGGAAGACTTCATGGCTCTCTGCGCTGACTTCAAGGAGGATTTCATCGCTGAATATAAGGGTATAGAGGACGGTATCGACGTAGTGGTAGAGGATGTGGAGCTGCCTGCAACACAGATGCCACAGGAGATACAGGACAACATCGTTGACGCTATCTATGCCGTTCACAACGGCGTATGGCGCTACATCCCGTCTATCCCTGGAATCGTGGAGACATCATCAAACTTCGCTATCATCAACATCGAGGGTGGCAGCGTGGCATTCAAGTTCCTGGCACGCAGCTCAAGCGATAGCGTGAAGGCAGAGATCGGCGCTTCTATCGAGAGCTGCCTGAACATGGCAGGCATGAAGGTGGTGTTCAGCGGCGAGTATGGCGGCTGGGATCCAAACCCAGACAGCGAGCTGATCAAGGAGATGTGTGGCATCTACCGCAAACTCTTCAACAAGGAGCCTACAGTACAGGTGGTACATGCAGGTCTGGAGTGCAGCATGATCCTGAACAAATATCCAGGTCTTGACATCTGCTCATTCGGTCCGACACTCCGTTCACCACATACTCAGAACGAGCGTTGCCTGATTCCTACAGTTCCTATGTTCTGGGATCTGCTCGTGAAGACTCTCGAGGAAATTCCTGAGAAGTAATATTGAATCCATCATCCCTCAACTGGCACATCGGGACACTCCATGATGCCAGTGGGGGATAACCCAATCATCGTGATTTGGGATAATCCGAAATCGGTTATCAGACCATTCGGGAACAAACAATAAGCCGTGTTGACAACTACACTCTCTGTAGCATTGTCAACACGGCTTTTGGTTTTATTCCTTGTTTTATTCTTAGCTCGTCATTTGCCTATAGGTTCCTTCCCTTTGGGAAGGTCAGGATGGGTTGTCCTTTGGGAAGGTCAGGATGGGTTCTATGGTCATGATGGTTCCTGTTCAGCTCTTCCATCTCCATTTCTTCTTCACTTTATTGCCGATGCGCGAGAATACGTATGTGATATGCTGTGTAGGCAGGGATTTGCCCGTAACGATGAGAATCACGGCAGTCAGAATAAGCAGGATGCCGATGCCGAGACGCATGCTGAAAGACTCGCCGAAGACGAATATGCCGATGCATACCGCCGTGATAGGTTCCAAGGCTCCCATCACCGCAGTAGGAGTAGAGCCGATGTCGTGTACGGCTACTACCATGAGCACCAGTGATATCACCGTAGGGAATACGGCGAGCACCAAGGCATACACCAGTTCGTGCATGGAGGTGAGCGGCTGCAGCCGGGCGTCGGGACTTACGAAGGAATAGCCGATGAGGATGAACGTGCCGATGAAGAGCACATAGAACGTGAGCTTGACCGACGACAGGCGCAGCGACGACTTGTTGACCACCACGATATACACGGCATAGGTGAGCGACGATATGATGACGAAGAACACGCCGATGGTGGACAGTGTGGCTCCGTCGCCACCCTTGTATAGCAGACTGATGCCGCTGAGGGCGAGGACGATGGAGACTACGGTGACTGCCGTGACGCGCTCCTTGAAGAACACCGCCATTATCACAGCCACCATCACGGGATATACAAACAGGATGGTGGAGGCAATGCCGGCATCCATGAAATTGAAGCTGAAAAACAATGTCAGCGACGATGCCACCATCAGTGTGCCGAGCGTTGCCAACGTCTTTATCTCACGTAGCGTCACGGCAAACGACTTGCGCTGTGCCACCATCATCACTGCGAGAATCAGTGTGGCGAAGGCGTAACGATAGAAAATCACCGAGTTGGTGTTCAAACCGTCGGCATAAAGGTTCAGGGCACCAAGCGGGTTAGTGCCATAGCTGACAGCGGCGAGGATGCCGCAAATCGTACCTCTGATCTTTGGATTCATTTCTTGTTATTATTCTCTTTTATTGGTGTTTTAAAATAGAAAGGGAAAATCTTGATGGGCTATATAGGACAGGATGAAGTCAGCAGAATCTCATCTGCAAGGCAATCAAGGATTAAGAATTGGAATCCTCTTTAACCCAAATCGGTTATTAGGGCTTGCTTGGATTTTGTTATTTTAGAAGAGTGGATTTTGTTTGGCTTTTAATGAGTAATAGCGAGCTATTGCGAATTAAAAAACAAGCAAAAGACACCTTATAAAAAACAAAAGACTGCAAGCAGTTATTAAAATTACACTTTAAACGTCCTAATGACCGATTTGGGTTTAATCCTGTTGGCCTTCTGCAGCCGTTCCAGGTCTTCCTTTTCACCTACCACCCAGATAGTGTCTTCATCAGCAAACTTATGGTCGGGAGTGAGCTGCGAGAGAGCCTCTTCGCCTTCCTCCATACCCACCACCATACAGTTGTATTCGTCGCGGATGCCACTCTCAGAGAGGGTCTTGCCGAAGAACTGCCCGTCCCGGCATATCACGAGCTGGCGCAGTTTCATCTCCCTCTTCTCTATGTCGGGATCTTCGGGGTGGAGGTCGCTTCGCAATGCCTTGCCGAAGGCCGTCAGCTGGTCGTCGTCGCCGATCACCTGCAGTTTGTCGCCCGGGAATATCAGGTTGTCGCCGTTGGGGATATTGATGCGTTGGGTGCCGCGCAGGATGCTGCTCACGTTCACTCCAAACCGCCCCCTCAGTTTCATGTCCGCCAGTGTCTTGCCAGCCCAGCGTGAATCCTCCGGCACGTCGAAGTCGGAGATATGAATGTCTCTGTCGAGCAGATGGCCCTCATAGAGCGGACGCTTGTGGCCGTAGACCTGTGCTTCGATGTCTTTCGACCGCAGGTTGCGTATGAACATCCTCTCCATCTCTATGCTTCTCCTCTTGAGTCTTCTCGACAGTACCATCAGTGTGACCATCGTAACGGCGATGACTATCATCAGCGCATGGGTGAAGCGGGTGAGATAGTTGCAGATATAGAATATGAAAGCCATGGCTATCATGAAGCGCACGATGATGGTGACGATGAGCGGAGCGTGGTTCATCCAGTTCTCTTGCCACAGCGCCTTGAACTCCTCGCTGTGGTTCTTCTTCATCACCATGGCTCTCAAGAACGGCGCTATCATGGCAATCGTCATCAGTCCGCATGTGGCGTTTGCCCACCAGTGGGGCAGTATCTGGCGGAGCGGGATAAGGGCGAAGGTGAACATCAGCGTTATCACCGCTACGGAGAGGATGGAATATACCAGAGTGATTCTGAACAGCTGTATCAGCAGTTTGCGCCAGTTGCCCTGTGGGGCAGAGGAGGGACGGCTGATGGCGAAGTCGTTGAGTATATGTATGATGTCCTTTGACAGATGCTTCTCCAGCTTGTTGTAGGTCGGTGTGGAGAGTCTTATCATATATGGCGTGAGGAATGTGGTGATGACACTCACCGCCACCACTACCGGATAGAGGAAATTGCCGATGACGCCGAGCGACAGTCCGAGCGAGGCAATGATGAACGAGAACTCACCGATCTGAGCCATGGAGAATCCGCACTGCATGGCAGACTTCAATGACTGTCCGCTGATGAGGAAACCGAAGGTGCCGAAGAGGGCCTGCCCGACGAGGATTGTCATCACGAGGACGAGAATCGGCACACTGTATTCCACGAGAATCTTCGGGTCGACGAGCATACCCACGGAGACGAAGAATATCGCTCCGAAGAGGTTCTTCACCGGTTCCACCAACTTTATTATCTTCTCTGCCTCTATCGTCTCGGCAAGGATGGAACCCATGACAAACGCACCGAAGGCGCTGCTGAATCCTACCTGTGTAGACACCACTGCCATGGCGCAGCATAGACCGAGCGATATGATGAGCAGCGTCTCGCTGTTTATCAGTTTGCGTGACGAGCGCAGCAGCCACGGAATGGCGAATATGCCCACCACGAACCACAAGACGAGGAAGAACCCGATGCGCACCACGCTGCCCAGCATCTGTCCGCCGTCGAGGTTGGCTCCCGACGCCAATGCCGAGAGCATCACCATCATCACTATGGCGAGCATGTCTTCAAGGATGAGCACGCTCATCACCATGCCGGCAAAGCGCTGCTGCCGCAGTCCGAGGTCGTCGAACGCCTTGTATATGATAGTGGTGGAACTCATGGCGAGCATTCCGCCGAGGAATATGCAGTCCATGCGTCCCCATCCGAAGGTGTGGCCAACGGTGATGCCCAGCGCCATCATGCAGAACACGATGGCGCACGTGGCAATGATGGGCGACGAACCCATCTTGAGAATCTTCTTGAACGAGAAATCGAGTCCCAGCGAGAAGAGCAGGAACATCACTCCGATGTCTGCCCATGTGTGGATGTCGGCGATGTCAACCACCGACATGGTGTAGGGCATGTTGGGACTTACCAGAAAGCCGGCAACCACATATCCGAGGACAAGTGGCTGCTTCAGCCTTTTGAAAATAATAGTCACTATTCCCGCCACAACGAGAATAAGGGCAAGATCTTTTATAAGGTGTGGTAATTCGCTCATACTGTTTGCGTCATATCTGTAATTCATAATATGGATTATGGCACAAAGGTACGAACTATAATCAGTATAAACAAAAATGTGGCAGAAGGAATTATCCGATTTGGTCTTTTGCAGCTTTTCTGTATCCTATCAAACCATACCATAGTATCACGAATTCACAGAACAATGGTATTTTTCAACAATAGTCATCAACCATCTACGTCACATATCCGTTATGTACATATAACGCTGTATTCATGGATAAAGCATAGACTCGTATTCGTAAAGCATAGACTTGGAATCTCTAAAATACATACTTGTAATTCATAAAATATAGACCTCGGATTTCCCCCACGCCGTGGGGAACAGAACCCCCTAATGTGGGGATGTCTTCCCCCTGGCGTGAGGAAAATACGGGATGCCCAAAGGCATGATACTTCTATGATACTTTTCTGTAAAAAATCCAGAAATGTATCATCGGGTTAAGTCCTTAGCCTATAATGTTTTAGAGGCTTGGCGGCGGTCTGGAATGATACTATGATACTAATAAGGAAACCTTAGTCGTTGTATCCAGCGGTGAGCTCACATATCTTCACCACTGTCTGCATAGCCTTCTCCATCACCTGGATGCTCACGAACTCGTATGGTCCGTGGAAGTTCACGCCGCCGGTGAAGATGTTAGGACAAGGCAGACCCTTGAACGAGAGTTGTGCTCCGTCGGTGCCGCCACGTATCGGCTGCACCTTTGGTGGCACGCCGCAAAGCTCCATTGCCTTCAACACGATGTCGATGACGTGCATGTTCGGGTCGATCTTCTCCTTCATGTTGTAATACTGGTCGTTAACGGCAATCTCCACCGTTCCCTCACCGTATTTTTCGTTCATCTTGTCTACTACAGAAACGATGAACTTCTTGCGGTCCTCAAACTTCTTGCGGTCGTGGTCGCGTATGATATACGACATCTTGGCGTGTTCGGTGTTGCTCTCTATGCCCAGCAGATGATAGAAGCCCTCGTAGCCCTCAGTGGTCTCCGGTCTCTCGTCGGCAGGCATCATGCCTGCGAGTTCAGTGGCGAGCATGCAGGCGTTCACCATCTTGCCTTTGGCGAATCCAGGGTGTACGCTTACTCCATTGATGTTTATCTTGGCAGCGGCAGCGTTGAAGTTCTCGTATTCCAGGTCGCCCAGGTCGCCGCCGTCGATGGTGTATGCCCACTGGCATCCGAATTTCTCCACGTTGAAGTGGTGGGCGCCCATTCCGATTTCCTCGTCGGGGTTGAAGCCCATGCGGATGTCGCCGTGCTTTATCTCGTCGTGGTCGCGCAGCCAGCACATGGCCTGCACGATTTCAGCAATACCAGCCTTGTCGTCGGCACCGAGCAGCGTGTGGCCGTCGGTCACGATGAGGTCCTCTCCTTTGTGGGCAAGCAGCTCAGGGAATTTCTTTGGTGATGACACGATACCCTCTGAGAGCACGATGTCGCCGCCGTCGTATTCCTTCACGATGCGTGGCTTCACGTCCTTGCCGCTGCAGTCAGGTGATGTGTCGTAGTGGCTGATGAATCCGATAGTAGGAATTTCCTTCTTGGTGTTCGCCTTGAGAGTGGCATAGATATATCCCTGCTCGTCCATCTCCACGTCGGCAAATCCTTCAGCCTTCAGTTCGTCGCGAAGATATTCGGCGAATATCAGTTGCTTACTGGTGCTTGGCACTGTCTGGCTCTCTTCAGCCGACTGTGTGTCAAACTTCACATAGTTGAGAAATCTTTCTGTTATGTTCATATTAAAATAAGGTTTATTAAAGTATTCTGCTCAAGTC
>NZ_JXQI01000049.1 GCF_000834015.1 Prevotella pectinovora
TCCTATCAAAAAGCCTCTAATCTTTCGAAATCCTTCTTGAAATCCGACATTCATATTCAATATCGGCGAAATATACAAGGCATAATGCTATGCTTCAGGCTCATATCGTACCGATTTGGCTATAAGCTCTTGAGTTTTGTTTCGATAATCATTGTTTTCTCGTAACTCTGTCAATATACTGCAAAACTCCTGCTCAGTCAATATTGTTCTGTATGGATTGCTCTCGCCCTTAGTATGATATAATGCCATACCACGTGTTGCCATCAAAGCTGTACGGAAACCCTCACTCTGTTCGAACATAGCATTATAGGCTTTGCGGACAAGAGCTGTGAATTCTCCGCTCTGTCGGTCTATAGCTTTACCCTTCCACCATACTATCTGGTCAGTTTGCCATCCTGCCGAAGTCTGTTTCTTTGCATCTTTTCCTTTCATGCTACATATTCGACGCTGTTTGTTTATGTCCTGCTGCTTCAATGATTGGAGAAATCCCTCCATACTGCCGCAGACAACACCATCAAAACGGAAGCCATTGCTGCAAAGGTTACTCAACACATCAGCAGGATAAGCATTCTTTGACCATATGTCTATAGCTTGCCCTCTCCATATCTGCCACTTTACTCTTATCTTTCTGAATATTGAAATCATATTCTTCGTTAATTTGTTACAAATAGTAAAACCTCTCGTAGTTGAACCGTGACAACTCACTTTGCGTGGTGTCCAATGTCTTTAGGCGTTC
>NZ_JXQI01000005.1 GCF_000834015.1 Prevotella pectinovora
TACCTATATATATAACATTAATAACACATAAATCGTATCATACGATGGATAGAGGAATATATAAATATAAATGTAGCGAATGTGGACATGAATTCATTGGAATTGACATGGAGTTGAATTGTACGTCGGCATCGGTTCCTGTGAAATGTCCAAAGTGTGGCAGTTTGAACACTCGTATTTCTGGATTGTTATTGTTTGATCTACTCAAGGGGGGATGCAAAGAATTCTTCCGAAACTTATGGAAAAAAACAAAAAAAGTAAAAAAAACAACTAAATAACCGAGATAATATGAAACTATCAATTACTTATGCTGAGCTGCAGGATTATGTGGCTGGTCATTTTCACAAGACTGTGAATGTGGGGTATGTGGATGGAGATACGATGTCGGTCTCTGTTCCTATAAAGGTGTTGGGCTTTACGAAGAATGTAATTATAAACATTATCGTGAAGGGGATTGAGGGCACGGATTTGTTCTTGTCGTATGACGGAAAAATGGGTATCGAACTGCTTGTGTCGCCAGCCATCTCTTATGCTAAGAAGCTTGTGCCGGAGAAAGCAGGCTTTGTAGAACAGATGCCTGGCAACATAGTAAAACTTCGTCTTGGCGATATCGACAAGCTGCAGAAGGTGTTTGAAAAGGTGGCGCTGAAGGACATCCGCTTTACTCCAGAGAGCATCGAAGCAGACATCGCTTTGCTGTAATACCGTTTTGGTCTATACTTAAAGCCCTTTAACCCAAAAACGGCGATTATTTACCCAAATCTAATTCTACAACAACGATTTGGGTAAAAAATCCATGTTTTTTTTTGCATTCATTCCGCTCTCTTCCAGCCTAAGAGGCCCTTTCCTTCTCCATCAAGTTCAATGCCCAAACCTATGACTTGGCGCTTGTCGGCCTTGAAAGGTTCCATATATTGACGGTTGAGGATTTGTTCGGTAGCAGCTTCCTTTCCGCCGTTGTTATGTAGTTTCAGTTCAATGACATAGATGTAGCGTGAGGTCTTCACCGTCATGTCGATTCTGCCGGTTGAAATCATCTTTTCAACCTCTACATTCAAGCCAATGGCATTGAGTATGGTGCTGATGATGAGACGGTAACGTTCCTCCATATCCATAGAAGCGAGCTTCTTGTTGCTGTATGGGACGTCGGCGATGAGGGCCTTCAAAGATTTCATGGCTTCGTCTATCTGCCCGGTGCCCAACTGGGCATACAGATTGGCCTGTATGGATTGGATATTACTTTTTGCCCGTAAGGTCAGGGCTGGGAGAACCATTTCGTAGAGGGCTTGCTTTACCTCTTCATTCGGGAATCCTAAGATATAGCCAAACTCATCAGAATTCTTGATGGTCAAGTAGCCCGACTGATACAGGAACAGTTCAGCACCGCCTCCAGTTACGTCAGACATTTCTATGGTGTTTCGCATGATGCGGATGTTCTCATAGCTGCCGAGACGAAGTTCTATGTTGTCAACAAACTTTGGGAGAAGTGATGTTGCTCCTGAGGAAGCCCAGAAGTTAATTATTTCTTTTGATTTCAGCGCATTGACGAGGCTGTATGGATTGTAAACATCCACCATATTGCGACGACTGAAGTGATACCCGTCGTAATAAGCTTTCAATCTGTCGTGGGTTTCCTGTACAGACCAACCGTTTGCTTCGCTCATCTGTTTGAGTTCTGGCATAAAGTTCTCTTTTATTTCCTCCTCGGTAATGCCGCAGATTGCTGCGTATTCTGGCATGAAGCTGATGTTGGACAGATTGTTGAGGACAGAGAAGAGGGATATCTGTGTGAGCTTGGTGATGCCGGTGATGAATACGAATTGTTCGTACTCGTCGTCCGCCTTTAGTATAGCAAAAACTTCACGGTATACTCCAGTACATTTTTCATGCTCGGGTGTTCTCCATGAATGTTGCAATGGAGAGTCGTATTCGTCTATGAGAACCGCTACTCTCAGCCCGGTTTGCTTATATGCCGTGGCTATAATGGCGTGGAAACGATCGGCAAGCATGGCAGTTGGATCTGGAGTAATGTTGTATTTCTCCTCATAATCCTTGAAGCGCAGGTTCAGGTAAGAGCGCAGAGTGTCTTCGTTGGCACCTCCACGGCTCATGTCGAGACGTATGACAGGATACTGCTTCCAGTCTTTCTCCAGCTGCATAATCTTCAGTCCTTCAAACAGGTCTTTTCTTCCTTCAAGGTACGACTCCAGCGTATCGACAAGCACGGACTTGCCGAACCGACGAGGGCGGTTCAAGTAATTATACTTTTCTCCCAAGTTTACCATGTTCCATACGATATCGCTCTTGTCCACGTAGAGATAGTTTTCCTCCCTGATAACCTTGAACGACTGAATGCCAACCGGCAATCTCCTGAATCTTTTGTCTGTCATATCAGCGCCTCCTATTTGCCTTGTTTATGCCTTATTTCTGCGAAGATACATTATTTGTACGAATAATCCTTGTCAACTAACATATTTTTGTTCGAAAATGTTTCTTGCAGCCACACCTTCCCCTATTTCATCTTCTGCAGATTCTCCAATGCATATAGCGGAACAATGGTTATATGACGCACGGCATTGTCAGCTTGAGAGTCGGTGTAGCAGAATTCTCCGAAATTCTCGAATGAGCAGCGGATTGCCTCTGTAAGATGTTTCTCTCTCATGAATAGCCATAGACTCTTCATGCCACCCTGCGTGCCAGACTTTATCTCTATCGGGGTGACTTTGAGATTAAAGATATCGAGATAGTCTATTTCAGCAATGCTATTCCCACTTTTCTCCCAATAGAACATCCGTTGTCGCTGCACGCATGGTTTATTTCGCAAGATTTCAAGACCAGCCACCATCTCGACCAAACCACCTTTGTTGACAAGTTCTTGAGGATTGCCAGTCATGATCTGCTCTATAAGATGCTGCGCAAGATTTCCTTCAAGCTGCAAAACCGTAAGAAGGAGTCCCGAATCAAGAAACAGAATCTTCATGTTTTTTTCGTTCGCCTCTGCATCAAGCGGAATACCATTTCCAGAGGTGGCGACGACAGGAGTGGTTAGTCCGGCAAGCGTCAGCAGCCGGACAGCCTCTCTGATTTGTGAACTTCTGTAGTCTGCGGAGATTTGTTTGAATGTAATCTTCTCTCCTGGCTGATGGCAGATGCCACGCATTGTCGTTCTCAGCAAATCGGGAGAGACCCTTTTCTTGTATTTGCTGAAGTCGTCATCGTATGTCAGAATAATATCCTCTTGAACACGGCTGCATTGGTTGAAATCGTGAGTCTTGATCCATGCCAGCACAGCCTCAGGCATTCCGCCAACCAAAAGGTATATACGGAAATATTCTACGAGTTTTTCATGAAAAGCATCATCCAAAGGGTGTCGGCTGTCAGCTTGCCCTTTCATGTCTATCAGTCCATTTTCATCATTCGCTTTCAGAAACTCATCAAACGTCATAGGATACAAAAACAAAGTGTGTATGCGTCCCACGCCATAAGTAGGTAGTTCTTGAAGCGTGAACTCCAGAAGGGAACCAGCCGCAATGACATGCAACCCTGGGTAGTCTTCTTTGAAAAAGCGCAATGCCATGATGGCTTCCGGACACTCCTGTATCTCGTCAAGAAACAGAAGAGTTTCGCCCTCTTCTATTGGGACATTGATATATTTTGCTATCTTTTGCGCAATTAAGCGTATGTCTATATCTCCCTGGAAAAATTTCTTGACGGCTTTGTGACGTTCAAAGTTTACCTCAGCGAAATACTTGAATTCTTTTCCAAAATGTCTTACTGCCGACGATTTACCTACTTGTCGGGCACCTCTAAGCAGAAGTGGTTTCCTCATCGGATTATTCTTCCATTCCAACAGTTCTACGTCTATGTTTCTCTGAATATATTCCTGCATAACGAAAAGTACTTGATTATCAAGCACAAAGATAAAGATTTTGCTTTATTCCGACAAATAATCCCTACTGTTTTTGCTCAATTCCGACAAATAATCCATACCTTTCTTGCTCAATTCCGACAAATAATGCATATCGGCTCGTTTACTTGTCTATTCGTCTACCGACAACATATCATAAACATTCGAAACATGGGGTAATTATTTTTCCAGCAATGTCACTATTTGGCATAGCGACGCAGTAACTTTGCACCCGTAAAGTACAATAATAATATAACGACTATACGAAAGATGAAGAATAAGGAAGTCGGTTGCAACCATTGAACCATTATGGACTTGTAGAGTTCGCAACTTATCAATACCTTTATCTTTCGAAAGCCAGAGCCGGCCATTAGGACAAGCAGTTATAAACTGCACTGCATCAGAGGGCATAATGACCGTTATTGGGGTAAATGGTCTAAATCCAAACAGATATGGGAAATCAAGAAATCTACAAAGTGATAAAGTCGATTGCCGACGAGCTGTGCAGAGACAACAAGACTTTTCTGAGGGCAGACTTGGCATTTGAGCTGAAGAAGTATGGCGTAAAGAGCGACTCTTCTGAAGTGGAAAGTCTGGTATTTGGAGCCTATAGCTTCTACAAAAACGACAGTAACATCAGCATCGCTTTCGTGACCAACAATTCACGCACTACACTCGTTGCTGACTACAAGTTGAACAACTGTCTTGAACAGGGACGTATGGACGATGCCCTGGCGATTGCAGAGAACGAACTGCAGGTTACGGCAAACTCTTTCGACACGTTGCAGCACATGGTGTTGCAAAACCTTGAGACTGCCATGGTTCAGGGGGCATCAAAAATGACAGATGTGCTGACCGGCACGAGTGGAGCCAAAGAGGTGAGGAGCAAGGCGTCTGCCATATTCGACAGATACACGAAGCTGGTAGAGGCTTACAGATATGCCGAAGACAACGTGCGCGACAACATCAGCGACTTCACTTCGCTGCGCAGCGACATTGAAGCCACTTACCGCGAATACGCCATGAGACTCATCGACATCTATGGCGACTCTATCAAGATGGTGTCGCCAGAACTGTTCGACTTCAACCGGATTGAATGGCTTGATGTGGACAATATGCTCAAGGAAATCGAGTTGGAATACAACAGGATTCAGGAGAAATGCGGCTTTCTGATTTCCAGGATTTCAGAGAGTTTCCGCACCTCGCTGCAAGAATCCATGAACGCTTACAAATCTACTGCAAACAGCAACAAGACACTGGGACTCGCCATGGCGGGACTGGGGATGCTCAACCACTATATGGTTGCGAGCGAAGATACCAACCAGCTGCGCGGCGACCTGCAGGTGATGCAGACCAGCGTGAAGCACGACGCCACTCGCATAAAGGCTGACATGTCACGACTGCTCGTGATATACAAGACGCTCAACGATATCGTGATACCGAAGGCGAATGTATATCTGCGCTTTGCATCCAGATTGATGGATTCCGATTTCAAGTCGATGACAGACACGCTGTATGGAGACGCCAACGTGAGGCCGCTCGAGGAGGAGCGTCAGGCTTTGCTCAGGCAAATAAAATCCATCGAAGTGGAGATGAACGACCATCTGCAGAACATCGATGTCTATAAATCGATGGTAGCAGAACTCACCACCATGCTGGAATCCAAACGTCCAAGCTATCAGAAAGCCAAAAGCCGCAAACCGTCGAAGCCTTTCTTTCTGGTGAACTGGCTGACATTCGGCAACGCCAACCGCAACTACTACCGCAATTATTCTGAATGGGATGCCGCTTGCGTTCCGCTTATCAGGGAGTATGACAACATGCTGGTGGACCTGAAGCTCGACAAGGAGGAACTCCTGTCGCATCAGGAAGCGGTGGATATGGTGAAGAGCGAGCATTCAAGACTGTCAGGAAGGCTGGATGCCGTGTCGAGAGATATAAGGAGCAGGATTGTCAGCTCCGACAACCTGAAGATCAAGACTCTGAAGTATCTCAGAGATGTGGTGGCGATGCTGAAGCTGGGACGGGAGATTGCCGAGAGCAAACTCGACGACAAACTGCTCCGCACTGTGGAGATTTCTGACTTCAAGGAAACCACCAAGCTGCCGGCTGACATCGAGGAGAACCTGACGGAGTTTACGAATGTATTGGCAGACAATCTGCATGTAGACCGACGCATGACAAACCGTCTGCTTGATGATGTTGCGGAGCTGGCCGGCGAGAACAACAAGAAACTGCAAGGCACACAACCGCAGCAAAAAGCCAAGACACCGGCATATACCGAAGAGGAGCTGGATATGGTGGAGGCAAAGGCTGAAAAGACGTTGCAGCAAGGCATCGCCCTGTTTGACAGTGTGGCGAGACTCAAGCTCCAGCAGCTGAACGGAAGGATTGCGGCTGCCGCATACGACGAACAGTTGAGAGAATACACGAAGACTTTCAAGGGGTATCTGGACAAGATTGATGACAAGAGCGCTTACCTGCGCAAGATCTTCACGCGTATCAATCTGGCAGACAACGAGGAAGAACGCAGACAGGCTATGGAGATGCTGTCTGACCTCAGCGGATACTCACTGAGCATGGAAGACTTCACTGATTTTATGAACGGAAACAAACAAATCGAATTATAATGGAAAGTTCAAGAAGACAACAAGCCCAGAGTGATCTGGGAATGAATTTCGAGAGAGAAGACCTCAAACGCAATGCGGCTCTTGCCAAGGAGCAAGAGCGAGTGGAAAAAAAGCAGGCTAAACGCGAGCAGATGATGAACCGCTCGTCTTACCGCATGATGGTGAAAACGGCAAAGTATATGGATAAATACTATCTTGATCCACTCATCGGACTGATTCCGGGAGGTGTCGGAGACACGATATCAAGTTTGCTTGCCTTCCCGTTCATATACTATAGCCTCTGTGTAGTGAAGTCTATTCCGCTGACCTTGGCTGTCATATACAACATTCTGATAGATGTCATGCTTGGAGCCATACCGGTTATCGGTAATGTGTTTGATATATTCAAGCGCTCGTATGTAGAGAACCTGAAGCTGATTACGGGCTATATCGAGGATGATAAGGAGATTATCAGCAAAGTGCGAAAGAAAGCATTTGCCACGGCAGTGCTTATAGCCATTGTATGTTTCTTGATTTATTGGGTAGTAAGAGCTGCAATAGCTTTTTTCCACTTGTTATTCTAATCATTCTAAACATCTCTAAAATGGGCACAAATCGTGCCCAACCGGGGCAAGCACGTTACCCACTTGGGGCAAGCACCGTGCCCAACATGGGCAAGCACCGTGCCCATTTTTCAATGATTGGCGACCATTTTCCAGTGGTGTGGTTTTATCTTTTATACAAGATAAATTCGGGAACAAAGTTTCTTTTTTTATCTGCCATGCCACTATTTGGCACAGCTTCGTAGTATCTTTGCAACCGTAAAACAAAAATAATAACATGACGACTATAGGGAAGACAGAGAAATTGAAGTGTATCTGCAATCCATGAACCATTATGGACTTGTAGGGGTCGCAACTTATCAATACCTTTGTCCTGCCAAACCCGAATCGGTCATCAGGAATGCAATATCCACAAGCAGACGGGGCGATTGGGGGCTATAGTCCAAACACGAAAGGAATAGCTTATGTTTAGAGGAATGACAAAATTTGTCTGCGATGACTGCGGACATAAATTCAAGGGAATGGACTTTGAGTATTGCGCCACGGCGTTCACCGCCCCGGTAAAATGCCCTGAATGCGGCAGTTGGCACACCCGACCTTCTTCCGGTTTGTTTTTCA
Source organism: Prevotella pectinovora (assembly GCF_000834015.1). Lineage (GTDB taxonomy): Bacteria > Bacteroidota > Bacteroidia > Bacteroidales > Bacteroidaceae > Prevotella > Prevotella pectinovora. The sequence continues at coordinate 7,698 of NZ_JXQI01000005.1, forward strand.
GTTCTAACAAATACATCTATAAGGAGATCTGGAAGACATTGGATGAAAAAATGAACAACACTGAAAAACAATAATATATGAACGACGGATTATTCTTTCGTCCCTTCGTCGGCTCGTCATACGCCGACGGAGGACTCTTCGGCAAGCGCATAATGGTGCTTGGCGAGAGCCACTACTGTGATGAGGGCTGCGCCGACTGCGGCGACTGCCTTCGTCATCGGGAGTGTATGGAGTTCACCAATGGTGTAGTGAAGCAATATCTCGACGACAGAGTGGAGCGGCAGAGATGGATGCAGACGCTGCTGAAGTTCGAGCGCTCGCTCGTGGGCAAGGAGACCGACCAGGCATTGAGACAGAGGATATGGCAGTCGGTGGTGTTCTACAACTATCTGCAAGTGGCAATGGGAGGTCCGCGTGAGGCTGGTACTTCTGCGCAATACCGCCAAGCAGGTGAGGCACTGTTCTGCATGATGGAAAAATACCAGCCAGAATATCTCATCGCATGGGGCAACCGCCTGTGGGACAAGCTTCCCGGCGAGCGCTGGACCGATGGCAGGGACATCATCGTGGATGGCTATAGCGTGGCAACAGGGACTTATACCCTGGCAAGCGGCAGACGGGTGAAGGTGATGGCTGTGAACCATCCGTCGGTGGGCTATTCGTGGGACTACTGGCATAGGGTGATAACGGAATTCTTGGGATAAAGGAGACGATATGAACAACAGAGTGAAATTCTATAGCTGGCTGATAACGCAGCTTAGTCGCCGGCCTATGACATTTGCTGAGATTGCCGATGCCTGGATGGATGCTACGGCTAATGTTTACAGGGAGGAGCTGCCGCTGCGCACGTTCCACCGCTACCGCAAGTGTATAGAGTCGCAGCTTGGCATCATGGTGGAATGTGGCGGCAAGGCTGACGGCTATCGCTATTACTTGAAGAAAGACCCCGTGGAGTGTGACGAGATAACGGAGTGGATGCTCAGTGCCTTGCGACTGGCATCGCTGCACGACATGCTGCAATACCACAACAAGGTGATGCTCGAGTCACCACCCCACAACTCCGAATACCTCGAAGACATACTCTCTGCTATAGACAAGCAGTATCTGCTAAAATTCCACTACGCCACGCCATTCGGCGTGGAGAAGGACTTTGCCTTGCAGCCTACTTTCGTGAGGTTATTCAAGCAGCGCTGGTATGTCATTGGAGTGAACGAGAAAGAAGAGGTGCGCTGTCTGCCGTTCGACCGCATAACCTTCATGGAGACAGTATGCAAGAAGCATCCTCTGCCGGCAAAGATAAAGCGGCAGCTCAACCCCGAAAACTACTTCGACGGTTGTTTCGGCATCATGCGTATGGAGGAGGAACCGATAGAGAAGGTGCGCATACGTGTATTCTATCCGGAGTACAACTATATAGAGGAGGTGCCGCTGCACGACAGTCAGGAGAAGGTCGGCGAGTATGCCGACGGTGCGTATCGTGAATACACGCTCCGTGTGCGCCCCACCCGCGACTTCCTGCAGGAACTGCTGTGGCACGGACGCAACATCATGGTATTGAAGCCGGAAAACCTGCGGCAGAAGATGATTGCAATATTGAAAGACATGACGAAGAGCTACGAAACGGGAGAGTGTCTCAACGGGGAATAAACGCCTAACGCCCTAATGAACGATTTGGGGTAATCCTCATCACCTGTCCCATAGATTATAGTCGATGACACTGTTGTCATCCTGGCGGTTTGCCTTGCAGCCGCTTGGCTGACTTACAGTGTCGTTCTCTTTATCGGCATCGTGACTGCGCATGAAGAGCGATACCGAGAGCATGCAGACAAGCGCTGCCACGAGAGCAATGAGGAAGGAGATGATGCGGAGGTCACGTTGACTCCTCATGAAGCGATTGCGCAAGGCTTCTATACTGTCGGGACGCTGCGAGGCATCCTTCACGGTGCATATCCGCGACATCCTGCGCAGTTTCTTGCTGCCTGTAGCCACAGCCATATCCTCCATCACCATACCGAGAGAATATATGTCAGCCCCGGGTTCGGCTACGGCACCCTCCAGAAGCTGCTCCGGGGCAAGGTATCTGTAAGTGCCTGCCGGCATCTTCAACACTCCGAAGAGGTCGCTGTCGGAAAGTCCGAAGTCTATTATCTTCACGTTCTTCCCCATGTGTGTCACCATGATGTTCGCCGGTTTTATGTCGCGGTGTACAATCTGCTTGCTGTGCATATAATCCAATGCGTCCATCATCTGCGACACTATTCTGAAGGCAAGTTCTGAGGAGAGTCTCTTTTCATCTATCAGCGTCTGCAGCGTGTCGCCATCCACCTGTTCCATCACAATGGTATAGCCCATGCCGGCAAAGCGCTCCATGGCAAAGGTGCGGCAGATGTACGGATGTTCGAGTTGCAGACCGATTTCAAACTCTTTCACTATCGCCTGCTGATATATGGGAGTGAGGAGGAAATCCTCTTTCAGACATTTCAGCATGTAGCGTTTGCCATACCTCGTGGCTGCAAACAGGCGTGTAGGTCCGGAATTTGAAACATAACACTCCTTGATGTTGCCAAATCCCTTCTCTTCAGGCATAGGGTCGGCAGCCATCTCCTTGTCTATCGACTCGGTGAAGCCTGATGTGTAGTCGCAGTCCTGAGAACCTGCAGCGTCGGTTATTTGTTTTGAATCGTCTTGCATAATGTAATACCATATCGGCAATCAGCCTGTTTATTTTTTCAGCTTCAATACGGTGAGTCCGCCGTTGCGGCCAGCCACGAAAGGCATGGTATGTTCGCCATTCCTGTCTATATACGGCAGCAGCAACGGCTGTCCCTTGATGAAACATCCCGTGCAGAAGCGGTCGCCACTAAGCAGTTTGCTGTTTGCCGATGCCACCACCTCATATATGCTGTTTCCCATATAGCGCAGAGTTATCAGGCGGTTGGGGCTCCACCCTATCATTATCTCCATGCCTACGGTCAGTTCTCCGCTCGTCAGCTGGTCTGCCATGAAGAAAGAGGAGTTGTATTTCGTGCTGCTCTTCAGCCAAAACACGAAAGCCTTGTAGTCGGCATGTCCGGCGTATTGCGCCAACAGGTCGAGAGTGGAAATCCTCGGCTTGTGGTCGTCAGCCACATATCCGTACAGGCGCTTCATGGTGGATGCCGAAATATTCTTTCCAGCCTTCTTTCTAAGATAGAGTGAAAACTCTTCAAAGTCGGTCGTCGTACTCAGAGACTTTCCGTATTTCTCCTCAATGAGCAGTTTCAGTTCTTCTATTTCTGGTGTCGTCATAATCAGTCTGTAATGATGTTCTTGAATAATTTCCAACCGTCGCTCGCCTTGTAGATGTTCACCCTTCCCTTGGGCACATGCACACGGCAGGTTCCAAAGATGCCTGTTCCTTCGGTAGCAAAAGTCTTGGCATTGCATACAGGCGGCAGTTGGGCATCCACATATATGTCGGTGAGCGGACAGTCGGAGAAGGCATAGTCGGAAATCATCTCCGTCTTGCTGCCAAGGCGCACCACACGGAGCTGCTTGCAGCCCTGGAAGGTTGCCGTAGGCACCAAGCGCAGACCGCCCGGCATTTTCACCTCCTTCACCTTGCTGTCAATGAAGACGCCGGTACCAAGCGTGGTGATGTTGTCAGGAAACGTGAATGTCTCTATGCTGCACTCCCTGAAGGCGTAGTTGCCGATTGATGTGACAGTAGGCGGCAATGTATAGCTTCCGCTCTTGCCAATCGGGAACCATACGATGCGTGTGGCATCGGCATTGAGCAGCACACCGTCCTTGCCGATATAATGGGTGTTGGCTCCCGACACGCTGATGTTCCTCAATGCCGAACAGCCGCTTGACGGCAATACGGATGCTGCCGATGCCGGTATGCTGATGCCTTCGAGAGCTGTGCAACGGGCAAAGGCATCCTTCTCTATCGTTGTAGTGCCAGTAGGCAAGGCTATCTTCACCAGACTTTCACAACCGGCGAACAACCCTTGTCCCACGACATTGTCTGAGGCATATCTCGAACCGTCGTAGGGGTCGCCTCCTGCAACTATCCTGGCATCTGTCAGGTCTGCATCAGAAAGTCTGCCTGCCGTCGCTGCATCATCAAGTCCACGGCCCATCATCTCTCTCAGACAACGCAGGTCGTCGCCATTCAAAGATCCCGCTATTGAGAGTCTGGTATAGGTATACAGTCCCTTGCCCAACAACGAGCGCAGCTGTCCCGCCTCACCGAGCATTACGGCATCACCCGTGGTGAATGTTATCGGTGTTCCTATGGTTTCGCCCATCCGGCTCTTGGCGTATGGCCATATCAGATACGTGGCATTACGATTGAGGTCGGAAATCAAGAGAGTCTGCCGTCCCTTGCCTTCCTGACAGTCTGTGAGCTGTACTCTCTGTCTGTCTTCGGCAGCAGAGGAAAGGGCATACAGGCATCCGGTCTCCGTTATTGTCTCTCCGCCATCGTCGGTTATCTCATAACTGACAATCACGCTCATCGGTCCGTGGCTGACGATGCTTGCCTCGCTCACCGATGGCTTCTCGTTGGGCAGCGTGGTGAAGGTCATCGTGTTTCCCTCTACTGTCGTCCTTCCGTTGTAGCCCTCAAGCATATAATAATAAGTGGTGGCAGGGATGAGTCCTGTGATGCGTGCCGTAGCCGACGGGGTGTTGCCGCCGGCAGCCGGTATCGTCTGACTCATCTCCTCCGTCATGCCGTATCTGAAACACAGCTGCGGCATCTCCGTCTCGCCTTCTACCATGGCAGAACCATTAAGCGTGGCTTCCGTACGTGTAATTTCTGTGGCTGGCAGCGTGGCGATGTGCGGCTCCAGATAGTCGGGTTTGTCGCTGGCACACGAGAAGAGGCAAGCGACAAGCAGCATGCAACAAAGAGCCGACAGCTGCTGACTGGCAATTCGCCACAAGGATATATGACGGGCGTTACGCCATATTATTGGTATGCATTTGTCATTTCTCATTCTTATCCCTCCATAGTTTTATACCCACACCAAGACTTCCCTGCCATTGCTTCCCGGCAATGGTGACGGCAGATGCCGACACGGCGATGCGACCGAACGACAGGAGCGCACCAGCCTCGCCTGCCACTCCCTTATGGGTAAGTCCGTTGTTCTGCATATATCCGCCGCCCTCGCTCTCTGCCAACTGCCATGCCACGGCACTGCGACCATATCCAATGCCCTCGAAGAGAGACAGGTGCCTGGTCAGACAGTGTACTGCTCCGGCGGTTACGGTGTAATGGCTTTTGGCTGTATTGCCGGAATAATATGGTTTCTCTGCTGCTCCGCCTATGCTGCCGTCTTTTGAGCAACTGCCGCGAGTGGTGCCTATACTACCGAAATCGGTGTTGGCATGAACAAAGAATCCATGGCGACGCATCATGGCAAAGAATACTCCATACGACGGTCCGTTGTCGTGGGCGCTGACGGTGGCAAGGGCATATAGGCACAAGGGCAATCTGGGTCTGGTCTTGGCCACGGTGACGGTATCTACTACTGTCCTCACCTGCACGATGGTGTCGTGGCGCTCCGTAACGGCGGGCTTCGGCAGAGTCAGTTTCATCTCATAGGTCATGCGGCTCTCCAATGCCATCCCCAACTTATAGTCGCGAAGCACGCCCCAATCCGGATGCTTCAGCGTTATCATCTTGGTTCCCTTCGGCAGATAAAGCCATATCTCGCCCACCTCGTCCTTGCGCTTCACTATGCCCAAAGGTGTGGAAAAGGCAAAGTCAGCCGGAGCCTCAACCTTCACCAGGGCACAAGCCTCATCATTGAGGTCGCGCACGCTGTTGACAAAGGCACTCACGTCGTTGGGCAGGATACGGAAACTGCTCACCGAGAATTCTTGTGAGAGCGCACTGCCTGCACTAAGCAGCCATAAGCAGACGACAAAGAGCAGTCTGCCGGCATTGCCAAAGGATGATGTTCTTTTCATATATTATATATAGTGAACTCGTTATATTATTCTTCTTTATCCCGAATCGGTAAGCAAACCATTTGGGGAGGATATTCATAGTCCTGGATTTCTGCTGACGCATTTGTCACTGCAGATTGAAATCCTGTATGCTTATCACGTCAGCACCATCGGCAACAGTGGATGCCGGCTGCCAGGTGCGGACATGAATCACGGGCATCGACTTGTCTGTGAAGTCCCACAACAGGAACAGATACCCGTCGTCACTGTAGCGGTCGCTGCTGTAGCGCTGCCGCAGCGTTACGCCATAGATGCCGTCCATCGTGGGATGGCGAAGGATGCGGAAACCGGAGAACTTCACGTCAATCTTACTGTTTGAGGCAAACACCTTGGTGAGGCGTGCCATATATTGCTGCTTGGAGTGGATGGCGTAGCTCACCCGTGGTTCTGCTATACACTTGCCGTCTGTCGTGGCTGTCTTCACCACATTGCCCACGATAATCAGTGCCTTGTCGCTGAACACCTGGCGCAGGAAATCAATGTCTTTTGTAGTGTATGCAGAGCGCAGATGCTCACAGTAGTTGAGTATCGTGTGGCGCCGCTTGGCATCCTGCTCCGTCAACTTGCCCTGCAATATCTTCGATGCCTCCTTGAAGAACGCATGATCTTTCGCTATGGTCTTCAGTGGCACTTGTGATATAGACAGGCTTCTCCGCCCTGCTCCCGACGGCTTTGAAGCACCTCCGCCGGACAAGGATCCGGATGCCTCGCCATACTCCTGTCGGGCAGAAGCCTCGTCGGAGGTGGCAAACCGTGCCGTAGTTCCTGTGGCAACCTGTTCCGGGATACTCGCCTTACCCTCGTCAAAGAAGGTCACGATGCCCTGGCGGTCGATATACCCTTCGCGCCTGGAGCCCTCTTCTCTGAAACGGAGCCTGCCGCCGCGATAGCGGGTATCGATGATGCAGCCACGCAGGGGCACTGCAAACACCACGTTTCCCCTGTCGTCCTCAACGACATATTTCTTTTCCTTTCCGGCAAATGTCTGTTCCACCAATTCCAGTCCCTCGCTCACGCCATACCTCGTCTCGCTCTGTGGCTTGCCTTCATCAGTGAGAGCAGGCAGCCACAACGCCACGAGCCACAGACAGAGCAAGATGGCAAAGGCGGACAATATGCTGATAGTCTTCTTCATTTACGGTATAAGGTGTTTTATTGCCATTCCTTTATGTCCCCTCCTATCTCTATTCTTATATTGTCGGGATTGTTGGGGATAATCAGGTTCACGAGATGCTCCATGCCGGGTTTGAACTGGAACTTGCTTTCATACAGATAACTCATGTTGTGCATGACGACTTCGATGAGCGGCATGCGGTTCTCTATGCGCTGCGGCACGATGATGGCAGAATACAGGTAGTCGCCGTCGTGATGTGCAGTGATAGTCTGCCTTACAGCCTTCGCATTGCGTGTTGCCACCCCTGCCTGAAGGTCTATCGTTGCCTCCGGCACGGTGTTATGCACATATACGGTGGCGTTTACTGGCATCTCGCCCTCAAAGTCCTCACCTTTTATCAGCCTTATCGTGAGTTTGCTCATGATATGTCTGAAGATGAGGTTCACCGGTTCGTCGGATGCCGCCACGCCCTTACATGAGGCATGGAGCAGGTCGCTCGCCTCATAACCACCGGGGGCTATGGCTGTCTTCTCCGTGGTCTGGTCGAGACTGACGCTGAACGGCTGGTCTTCGATGCTGCTCAGCCTGTTGATATATGGATAGTAGGCATACACATTGTATGTGCCATCGTCCCAATACAGTGTTCTGGCTGCCGTCCACCCGTTGCCGCTGAATGTCATTGCCTCGTTGTTCACCACGTTGCCACCCAGCTGCAGTGGCTTGTCTGCCTGTGTCACGAAGATGCCCACCTTGTCGCCTTCCTCAAAATCCGTTGCCGCAGCATCCACCTTCTGGGCGGGATGGCTCATCACCAGCTTCATCTCCATGTTTTCTGTATCTGTCGGCTCATCCGTAGGCAGGATGTCCTGGCTGCACGATGTCATCCCGGCTACGGTCAGCACCAATGCCATATATATAATAGTATGTATCTTCATCTTCTAATCAAAATTGTATCCAATGGTCATTATCTGTGTCTTCTCACCTTCGCCATACGCAGCGGACTGCCCCTGCGTATCACGGGTCTGTGCTGATAGGTGGTGGCAGACCGCTGCGATGCCCTACCCCATGCTGAAACCCTGGCTGGACTTTGCGCCACACCGACGTCACGCTTGTCGTGCTTCACGAAATCTTCAAACGAGAATGTCTCTCCGGCATATCGCTTTATCCTCTTCACGATGCTCTCGCGGCTTATCGTGTTGTAATATGGTATGTCGTTGTTCATACATGAGTTCTGCTCCGAACGGTAGACACCGCGGGAGTGCATGAAACCGCCTTCATACACGTCAACGATATCACTGTAGCGGCTGTCGCTTATGAGATGGCTCCACCCCACTCCATGTATCTTGCCAGACAGCGAGAGGTTGTCATACCATCCATAGCTCTTGGCGGTGTTCAGTTCGTCTACGTGGCCGCAGCAGCTGCATCCGCAAGCGTCGATGAAGGCGTTGTGACAGATGGCTTCCTCACCGAGTTTTCCGAAGCCATGACCGCCTGCCTCATGCTGCACCACGCCACGGGAGTTGAGAGGATAGCCGTAGGTGCTGAGCGGACAGAAGGAGATTGCCGACCCATCTGCCCACATCTGCGTTATGCCGCCATAGTCGGTGGAGTTGGGCACTACGATGATGAGAGTCTGACAGAGGTTGTCTTTCGTAACGGTGGGTGCTCCCAGGGCGTAAGAGAATATCTCGTCGTATTCGGCTTTCAGTCCGGAGCCTCCTGTAAAGGTGGTGCCGAAGCGGTTGTAGCGGATGGTATTCACCGAACCGATGCCCGACTCCGTAGACAGCGGCATGGCGGTGTAGACGTTAAAATACTGGCGGTAGGTTTTGTATGGCTCTATACCGAAGAAATATTCCATCTCCTGATTCATCACTTTCAGATATTCGCCAGAGGCAATTTCGTTGGCGTCATAACCGTCGCCAAGCAGTACGATGTTGATGCCACCACGGTTGCCGCGTGTCGCCTTCTGCAGCATCACCCATTCGTCCTCGCCATACTGGTAGCCATACTGCGAAACGCTGCATTCGTGGGTGTAGTCCTTGTCTTTCAACCGGAACACCACCTTTCCGTCGCGCTTGCTGCCGGAGCTTTTCGCCGTTGCCTTGATGGTGATTGTAACATTAGTCTTCTTGTTGCCGCTCATTGGCGACACCTCACACCAGTCTGGCTTGCTTGCCACCTCCCATTCGCCCTCGGCATTGACGGTGACGGTCTGCTTATGCTCCGTACTGAGGGCGCAAGCTACAGAGGGGCTACATGTCAGTTCGTGGTGGGCGGCGATGCGCTTGAAGTCGCACCAACCCTGAGCCGCCTGATAATGTGCTACGGCGGAAGACGGAACCTCAACGGTGAAATTTTCCTTTGAAACCCCATCAAAAGCACCGCTTTCTATACGGGGCGGCATAGTGCCACGGCATTCTATCGAACCGATGCCGAAACAGTTGTTGAATGCTCTCTGGCGTATCGTCTCCATAGACTCAGGAAATATGACACCCTCAAGCATCTTGCAACCTGTGAACGCATCTTCACCGATGCTCTCAATACCATCCGGGAGATTAAGTATGCCTGTGATGCGCCAGTTGTTGGCGAATGCGGAATTGCCAATATGTGTGACTTCTGATGGCAACTTCAGTTCACCGGAGAAATCATTGTTGCAGAAGGCATGGTCAGCGATTGCCTTCAGATTTCTGGGTAGACGCAATTCACCCTTGAAGTGACAGTTGTTAAAAGCTGTGCGGCCTATGTTTGTAGTTCCATCATGCAGGGTTAGCGTACCATTGAAGCCACATTCATTGAAAGCTTCGGCAGGAACTGTTGAAATACCTTGCGGTATCGTCAGTGAACCGGTAAGTCCGTGGCATCCTTGAAAAGCACAGACTCCGAGATGTTTCAGCTTCTCGGGCAGTCGTAGTTCTCCGTAAAGCCCAGAGCATCCTGAGAAACAATAGCCTCTGATCAATTCAAGATTGTTGGGCAACACGAGGTTTCCTGTCAGATTGTAGCAACCTTGGAACACTCCACCATAATAGTCAATACTCTCATCAGCGGAATCACTGTTCCAGTTATTGCCGAGTTTCTTTAAGGTAGATGGAAGAGAAAGCGTACCGTTCAGTCCGATGCAGCCATTGAAAGCACCGCGTCTGATTTCCGTCACGCCCTCTGGTATGACAAGTGAACCTGTAAGATATCTGCAATCATAGAAAGCATTGCCACCGATAGCCCTCAAGTGGTCTGGCAAAATAATACGGTTGAGCGATTCGTTTCCGTCTCCTTCTCCCGAATAGAAAGCGCTACCCGGTATCTGGTCGTCATATCCTTCTTCGCCCTCACCTGGTTTGCAAGAAGCCTTGATGCGCACTTCTTTAAGATTCAGGGCTGAGAGTTTCGGCATGTGGTCGCGCATGAAGTAGAAGTCCTCGGAGTTTATCTCGCCGGTAATCTTCAGATTCTTCACTTTTTCATAGTCCTTGCCAATGGCGGCGATGGCGTCTTTCAGTTTGCCGGGAGTGGAATTCACCACGATATATTCCTTTGCCGTGGCGTTGTGGCTTACGAGGTCGCTTTCCCATTCGCTGATGCTCGCCGACACAAGCGTCAGCTTATACTGGCCGCTGACTTCCTGCTTGTCCACCTTGATACTGAAGTTCATCATATAGCCCGCCTTGTATTCAAAGGCAGCTGGCTTGGAGAATTTGAATGGCGTTCCGCCGATGGTGATGCTGAAGAGCGTCGTTCCGGCGGATACGGTCTGCGGCACCACGATGGCGCGCCACTCGTTGCCGGTGCGCGACGGTATCGTGGCTGTATTCTCCACATCGCCCGCCACGCTAACAGTGCCCTCTGCAAGGTTGATGCTTGCCTTGCGTGCCACGTTTGGCACGAGCACTATCTTCTCCGTGTTTGCCCATTCCTCGGCGGTGAAGCCCGAACCTTGTACCAGTGTGACACGGGCGTTCGACATGCGGTGTGACAACGGCAGGCGTATCACACTGGTGGTAGGAGCCACATCGGCTACCTTTCCCCAAAGGAAGTCGCTTGCCTCGTAACCGCCCATCTCGCCATCGGCAGAAGGTTTGCTCTGGTCTTTCTGCACTTCAAACTGATAGTCATCGATGCTCTCGGGTGCGGCAAACGGATAATATCCATATACGTCTATTGGCGTATGCTTGTCTTTCCAATACAGATCGTAGGCACCGGTCCACTTGTTTGCAGACTCATCGAAGGTGTAGCGCACGTTGTCGCCACGGTTGCCGCTCGGTTTCAAGGTGCCGGGCTTGCCGCCCTCGTAGTCCACCACATACACGCCCATCATGTCGCCGTCGCAGAAGCCACTGTCGTTCACTCTCATCACTGAGAGCTGCTCGATGTCTGCCGCCAGTCTGATATTGGCGCCATCGTTCTGCCCACCGTCCTCAAAGAGGCTGTCGCTGCAGCTGCTGAGCGTTGCTGCCACTATGGTGATGATATAGAAGATGATGTTCTTGCTTATCTTTTTCATATTTGTCTTTTTTCTATTCCGGTTCTGCTACTCCGCCATAGTCAACGCCGTCGTCCTGCCATTTCACGATGCTGGCATTTATGCCGCTGTTTGTCTTGCCCAATGTCACTGTCAGCTGGTAGCTGTGTCCCTGCTCAAAGGCTTTTAGCTTAGGGTCCTTCGGCAGGTGGTAATCCGTACCGTCTACCGTCACCGTTATCAAGTAGCCGTCGTCCAGGGTCTGCGGCACTACGAGCGCCTTGTATCCGTCGTTGTCTTTCATCGGTATGACATAGCTCTTGTCGCCGGTGGCTGTCACGATGCCGGAAGCTATATTGGCGACAGCCTGCGTCTTCACATCGTTTATCCTTACGCTGACATTTGCTTTCGCCAACGAGGCTGCGGTAAATCCCTTGCCGGCAGCCAGAGTGATGACGACCTGCGCCATCATGTGCTTGGCTCCGATGTTCACGGCTTCTTCGCTCGGCGCCACATCAAGGGTCTTGCCGATGAGCAGTTCGCTTGCCTTGTAGTCTGCCCCTGCACTTTGGTCTGTCTTCACGCTCCACGGCAGAGCCTCAACACTCGCTATCGTGGCGGTGTATGGATAATACATATAGAAGTCGGCATGCGTAATGTCGTCTTTCCAGTATTCCTGCACCGCTGAGGTCCAAGTGCCATGAAAGGTATACATGCTGTTGTCTATATAGTTGCCTTGGGTCTTCAGTCCGACCGCAGAACCGTCGGCATTGCGGTTTACCACAAACACGCCTATCCTGTCGCCCGTCTCGAAGGCATTGTCTAAGGCACGTGCCTCCGGCATGCTGCTGATGCGTATCGGCAACTGCTCCACCGGTTCGGGTGGCGGTGGCGGCGTGACAGGAACGTCGTCGACTCCGTTCTCTGACGAGCAGGCGCACAACATCCCGGCACAAGCCGACATGATGATATGTTTCAGTGTAGAAGTATCTATGTAATTCACCATTCTTAGTTCTTTTCTTCTATAAGGGCATCACGCATCAAAACAGAAACGAGCCCTTCTTTTTCTTGCTTTTCGTTTTTTAAAGCGTAAAGGTAAACAATTTTTATGAATATTTCGGTTCTGCCCTCCACTTTTTATAATAATGAACTATTATGGACTTGACAGATATGTCAATATTTACTAATTTTGACGACAGAAAGTGTGAATGTTATAAAGCAAGTATAACAAAATAACTATCGGAATTATGAAAAAACTACCAATCCTATTATTGGCTGCATTACTGACGCTTTGTTCATGTAGCAAGAGTTATGAGCCTCTGATTGAATATCTTTAGCTCTTAAAATAGATGCCATAGCGTCCGTCTTTATAGCTCGTTCCAACTGCTTGTATCCTAACAACCTGAGTTCGGGATAAGAAAGTCTTTATAAAAGTTGGTAATCTCAATAATTTTTAGTACCTTTATGGTTGTAAATCAATTAGTTATAAAGTAAAAGGATACTATAGTTATGGAGATTACCAAGGACAAAATTACTGAAATTTTCTGTATTATCGATGATTTTTGCCAAGAATATGATAAAGAGATTGCCCGCATGTCCATTTGTGAGCCTGACGGGCGTAAGCACCGCAATCGGAAATGTACTATGAGCCGGTCGGAAATCATGACAATACTCATCTGCTTTCATTTCAATACTTTCCGCAACTTCAAGCATTATTACCTCTTTTATGTCAAGGTGCACCTGCACGACTTGTTCCCAAAGCAGCTCTCATATAACCGCTTTGTTGAACTCGAGTCCAGAGTCGCGGTTGAGATGATGCTGTTCCTCCAACTGTTTTGCTTTGGCAGATGCACGGGTATAAGTTTCATTGACAGTACATGCAT
>NZ_JXQI01000050.1 GCF_000834015.1 Prevotella pectinovora
ATGCAGAAAATGCAGGAAATTTGCTGGAAGACAATAGCGGAGTGAAGCGTAGACGGCGTGCAGCATCGTTGTCCGACAGTGAAATCATGACCATTCTGTTGTATTTTCATTTTGGTACATTCCGCAATTTCAAGCACTACTACCTGTTCTTTATTAAGGGTACGATGAAGTCTTATTTTCCGAAAGCCGTGTCGTACAACCGCTTTGTGGAGTTGGAAAGCCGCGTGTTCTTCCAGCTCATGTTCTTCCTTAATCTGGGAGCTTTCGGAAGATGTACCGGCATAACATTCGTTGATTCCACGATGATACCCGTATGCCATAATCTCAGGAGATATGCCAATAAGGTATTCAAGGGAATTGCCACTGACGGAAAAGGAACTATGGGTTGGTGTCATGGCTTTAAGCTCCACCTTGCGTGCAATGACAGAGGCGAGATAATAGCGTTTGTACTTACTGGTGCAAATGTCAGCGACAAGGACCCGAATGTGTTCAAGGTCCTTGCTAAACGTTTGTATGGCAAGCTGTTCGCTGACAAAGGCTATATTTCACAGAAGCTGTTTGACTTCCTCTTTGAGGATGGAATACAGCTGGTGACAGGGTTGCGCGTAAACATGAAAAACAAGCTGATGCCGTTCTATGACAGAATGATGCTGCGCAAGAGATACATTATCGAAACCATTAACGACATGCTGAAGAATACGGCACAGATTGTCCC
>NZ_JXQI01000051.1 GCF_000834015.1 Prevotella pectinovora
GACAGACCGATTCTACCTTTTTACAACAAAGGTACGAAACTGTCTTTAGCAATCATAGTTTTACCTTGATTATTTTGGAGTTTATGCGACTTCGTCGCAATCTTCTGCAAACTTAGAGGTCATTAGGCCGTTCTATGTCATATTTTATAACTGCTTGCAGTCTTTTGCTTTTTATAAGGCGTCTTTTGCTTGTTTTTAATTCGTAATAGCCCGCTATTACTCATTAAAAGACAAACAAAATCCGCTCTTCTAAAAAACAAAATCCAAGCAAGCCCTAATGGTCGATTTGGGTTAAAGCAATGACACTCATCCGCATGAAGGATTTTCAGTAGCCTTGTGGCCGGCCTGTGGTCTGTCTGAAAAGAAGAAATTTTATCGGCAAATGGACTTAATGTGAAAAGAATGTCGTATATTTGCAGAGTGAATGTATTGAAAGTATAAGGATATCTACAATTATCTACGAAGCATAAGAGGAGGTCGTTGTGACGACTGTCATGAATCGGAAAATGCAATTACATTGTGATGGGCGCAATGGGATATCCCCATGTGCTGTTAAGGGGACGTTTTAGGTAAACCGGATTGACGGGGCGAAACATGCTTTTGTTCTGTCAGGGCGATAAGCGCAGAGCTTTGTAATAAGACGCAGACGGAAATCCAATGACAGACTTCCTGTGCTATATATAATAGGTATATAATTGATATAGGTATGTAATTTGATGCGTAAAAGTATTTTTGATATTATGATTCAGAATAAAACAAACTTTGGTCGGAAGTTATCCACTATGGTGGCGGCAGTAATGCTGGCATCAGTGGCTGCAATGTCTCTGGTTTGCTGTTCCGAAAAAACACATAAATATAGAATCGGCATCTCCCAATGCTCCGACGACAGCTGGCGCCAAAAGCAGAACAGTGAGTTCCGCTTCATGAGTTATATCAACGATTCCGTGGAAGTAGACATCAAGTCGGCCAAAGACAACAACGCACAGCAGGCAGCACAGATAGACAGTCTGGTGGACGAAGGCATCGACCTCCTTGTTGTGTGTCCCAACCAGCTCGACGGAGTGACCAAAGCCATTGAACGCGCCTACGACAAAGGCATTCCCGTGATATTCTTTGACAGAACGACGAACTCCAATAAATACACCGCCTTTATCGGTTGCGACAATTATCGCATCGGTTTCGATCTCGGCACATACATCGCCAACCAGCTCAACGGCAGCGGTAGGGTGGTGGAGATACGCGGTCTCGACAACTCCTCGCCGGCCAAAGGCAGACACGAGGGATTCGTGGATGCCCTGAAGAACTACCCCGATGTGAAAATCGTGGCGAGCGAAGGCGCCGACTGGGAACAGACAGGGGCAGAAAAGGCAATGGAGAAGATACTGGCAAAGACCACCGATTTCGACTATGTCTATGCCCATAACGACCGTATGGCGTATGCCGCATACCTCACCATGCGCCGCCACAACCTCTCGGGAAAGGTAAAATTCGTGGGTGTGGACGGACTGCTCGGCAAAGGCGGAGGAGTGGAGATGGTGAACGAAGGTATTCTCGACGCATCGTATCTGAACCCGACAGGAGGACAGGAAGTGGTAGACCTCGCAATGAAGATACTCACAGGCAAGGACTTCAACCGCAGTAACAGCCTCTCTACCACCATCATCACGAAAAACAATGCCGAACTGACACTGATGACCGACCTGAACGCCGAGCAACAGAGAAATATGCTCGAACGGTTGCATAATCAGGTGAACAAATACCAGAGATACAACAGCGGACAGGAACTGTTCATCAGTCTGCTGGGAGTATTACTTGTGCTCCTCATTGCAGCCGTAGTGATGATGCGGAAGAGCAGTATGGCAAAAGGCAAGCTCGCGCAGCAGCTCACCAAACGCAACGAAGAGCTGAACAAGCTCAATACCGAAGTGATAGCGCTCACACAGTCGCGTCTCAGATTCTTTACCAACGTGAGCCATGAGCTGCGCACTCCGCTCACGCTCATCGTAGACCCCGTGGAACAACTCTTCAAAGACGAAAAACTGAGCAAACACGGCAGAAACCTCCTTGTCATCGTGCGCCGCAATGCCAATGCCCTGCGGCGGCTCGTTGACGACATCATGGACTTCAGGAAAATACAGGACGGCAACGTGAAATTGCATCTGTGCAATTTCAGTCTGGCAGAAAAGGTGAGACAATGGGTGAGCGACTTCTATCCTACTGTGGAGAAGAAAAACGTGAACCTCGAGATAAACACAGACAAGTATACCGACAGCGACTTTGTTGGCGATGAGGAGAAGATAAACCGCATCGTCTTCAACCTCGTCAGCAATGCCGTAAAGTTCACTCCTGCCGGAGGAACCGTTATGGTGACGCTGAGCGACATGCCCGACCGTAAGGTGCTTATCAGCGTGAGCGATACCGGCAAGGGAATACCGGAGGAAGACCGCGAAAAGGTATTTGAACGATTCTTCCAGACCGAAGGCACGGAGGGAGGCACAGGCATAGGACTCGCCATCGTGAAGGCATACGCCGAACTGCACGGAGGCCAAGTGATGGTGAGCAGTCATGAGGGACAGGGCTCCAATTTCATTGTGGTGATACCGAGAGAACACGGTGGCGAGCAGTTGGAAGACATGGCTGTGGAGAGTTGTTGTTACACGGTCGATGACGAAGACGCCGGCGCCGGCAATAATTATACGGCAATACCGGCAGATGAAGATGCTGGCGTGAAACACAGTCTGGTGCAGAAAGTGATAGGCGATGACAACAAACCGACGCTGCTCATCGCCGACGACAACAAGGAGATAAGGGATTATATGAAGGCGCTACTGTCAGACTACTATGTCATCATAGAGGCTGCCGACGGCAACGAGGCTCTCAAGATGGCGAGGACATTCCATCCAGACCTCGTCATCAGCGATGTCATGATGCCGGGAATCGACGGACTGGAACTCTGTGCGGAACTGAAACGAAACTCCGCCACCAGTCAGACACCCGTAATCATCGTTTCGGCAAAGGCTCTCGACGAACAGAAGATAGAAGGCTATGAGAACGGTGCCGACTCGTATATCACGAAACCATTCAGTTCGAAACTTCTGAGAACGCGAATAGAAAACCTGCTGAGCAGCCGCCGGAAGCTCAAGGATTCAATCATGGGCATGCAGGATGTGGCAGAAGACCCAGTAGGCATGTCAAGCTCCGACCAGGAGTTTGTGGAACGTCTGCGTCTCATCATACAGCATAATATGGGCTACAGCGAGTTTGGCGTTGAGGCTATAGGCAGAGAAATGGGACTCAGCAGAGTGCAGCTCTATCGCAAGGTGAAGGCAGTAATGGGAATATCTGTAGTAGACCTGCTGCGCAAATCGCGTCTGCAGAGAGCGAAGTCGCAGCTGGAGCATACCGACAAGGGTATAGCCGAAATAGCATACGAGGTGGGGTTCTCCTCACCGTCATACTTCACCAAATGTTTCAAGGACGAGTATGGCATGCAGCCGAGCGATATAAGGAGCGGCAGATGATTTAATGCTGGCTCTCCGTCCTGATTCTTGTCTTATCGCGTCTTATTTGTTGTCTTCTTATTGTGATGTTTTGGATTGCGGTGTCACAAAACGCTGCAGCTTGTCTCATTTCTCTCTATATTTGCATCGGTTATTGATAGTAATTGTGTCGTGATGTTTTATAAGTGAAAAACTATATTTCTGAATATTTCATCATAAAAAAGCTTCGGATAATTACTTTTTATAGTTATAAAATGTTCATTTTGCGCTATTTTTGATACCGTGAACGATTTTTATTATTATATGAAACAAATTTTATACCGCTTGGCGCGCTCTTACGATAACTTTGCAAGCGGAAATAAATATTGTAGATATTGAGAGCGGCAATCTGAGAAGACGCGACGCTCAGAAAAGACTCATTGGCAATCATATTCTATATGATGAAAGCCATATCGCTTTTATTCTCAATCCAATTTGATGAAGAAAAAAACGACCGCCAGTGAGTCTTTTTCAAGATGGTAACACAGCTATCCGCAACGATGATAATGGAAGGAAGGCATTAATGCGGTCGGCGACAAAGATATATAATAGGTTTAGTTTAGTGTTGATGATGTGATAATCATCAGAAGATTGGTAAAAAGGTTAATTTTCAATAGGTAGTAAACAAATCAAGACCAATTTCTTTGGATGGTCCCTTAGCATAGAGAGCTTGCTGGGGGATCATCTTTTTTTATGGTTTACAGAGTGTGACAATTCTGCTTTTTTTTGCACTTCCGTCATTGGTGTATGACGATTTTCCGATTATTATCATTACCTTCGCAGTTGCAAACGAATAGAATGATGGATGTTTTTCCTTCATCCTGTGAAAATGGTGTGGCTATGCCACGGGAGAATAGCCTTTGACCAGACATTAAAGCAACTTAAATAATACAGTTAAAGATATATTTCGAAATGAGAAAACTATTCAGGAAGCAGATACTTCTGCTCACAGTACTTGCCGTCTTCTTCGGATGCACCGCCAACGGCGGTTCGAAAGACATTGTCAAGGGGTTGATTGACGTTGCCACGAAGAGCGGTGTGGCGCAGGATAAAGCGGGGGCGTCGACTGTAGATATTGCGGCTGCTGATCCGGACGGGTTGGAGATACCGGCTCCGCTGAAGGGCGTGAAAGAGCAGATACTCACTCGAAGAGGGTATGCCGTGTCGTATAACGCAGACACGAAACTCCCCAACTGGGTGGCATGGCGTCTCGATGCCAGCAGGCTGGAAGGAGATGTGAAGCGTCCGCGCAAGGCATTTCATGAAGACGAAGACGTGGCAGAACCGAGAGCCACAGACTGGGACTACTACAGTTCAGGCTACGACCGCGGGCACATGTGTCCGGCAGGCGACAACAAATGGGACAAAGAGGCGATGTGGGAGTCGTTTCTGTTCACCAATATCTGTCCGCAGAATCCCAGTCTGAACCGTGGCGACTGGAACGAGATGGAGAATGCCTGCCGCCGTTGGGCACAGCAATACGGCAAGGTGTACGTGGTGTGCGGTCCGGTTCTATATAAAGGCAAGCACAAGACCATCGGCAAGAACAAGGTCGTGGTGCCGGAAGCGTTCTTCAAGGTGGTGCTCTGTATGGAAGGCACTCCGAAGGCAATCGGTTTCATATACAAGAACGAGGATGGCAACCGTCCGAAAGGCGACTATGTGAACAGCGTAGATGAAGTGGAGCGCATCACAGGCATCGACTTCTTCCCGTCGCTTCCCGACGATGTGGAGAAGAAAGTGGAGAAAACCGCAAGTCCCGAAGATTGGGGAATCTGATGTGGTAGCCGATATACATCATTGCATAGCGTGTTTTTGTAACCCAAATTGGTCATCAAAACCGTGGAAATTACTTGTTTTCACCTTGTTGTTGGCTGATTTGGGTTAAAACATATTAATATATAGCGTAATTTCTTCAAGAAATCAGATAGTTTTGCTAATTTTGCACTCTAAAATATTATAATAGGTATATTCCGCATGTCAGCGGTGTGCAACAGGTAAAAGCGGAATGAACATTTTAAAGGCTGTAAAGCGTGAAAATAATAGAAGTGGTTCGTGCCCTTGAGCGTTTCGCGCCTCTGCCCTTGCAGGAGAGCTTTGATAATGCCGGCTTGCAGGTTGGATTGACAGAGGCGGAAGTTTCAGGGGCATTATTGTGTCTTGACGTGACGAGCAGCATCGTTGACGAGGCGATAGAAAAGGGGTGCAACCTCATTGTCTCACACCATCCGCTCATCTTCCGTCCGCTGAAAAGAGTGGTGGGGGCTGACGACGTACAGAGGGCAGTGGCAAAGGCTATCAAGCATGACATCACGATCCTCTCCATGCACACCAACATGGACAATGCCCAGGGTGGCGTAAACTTCAAGATGGCAGAGAAGATGCAGCTCACCGGTGTGAAGTTCTTCACCGAGAAACAGGTGGATGGCATCACATGCGGCAGCGGAGTGATGGGAGAGTTGCCAGGTGCAATGGCGGCAGACGATTTCATCATGATGCTCAAACGGGAGTTCGATGTGGAGTGCGTGCAGTGCAACCAGCTGCTGCGACGCCCTATCCGCACGGTAGCCATCTGCGGAGGAGCAGGGTCGTTCCTCCTGCCGGAAGCGATAGCCGCCGGTGCCGACGCCTTCGTGACGGGAGAGATGCACTATCATGATTATTTCGCTCATGAGCAGGAAATACAGATTGCCGTAATCGGCCACTATCAGAGCGAACAATATACATACGAAATATTTAAATCAATAATCGAGGAGCAGTGTGAAGGAGTGAGATGCGTTGTCACAAGCCAGAACACCAATCCTATAATTTATTTGTAAAAGCAATATGGCTAAAAAAGATCCTACAGATTTGACAGTAGAAGAGAAGTTGGAGACTCTTTACAAGTTGCAGACCACATTGTCGGCCATCGACGAGAAAAGAGCCCTCAGAGGAGAGCTGCCTCTCGAGGTGCAAGACCTTGAGGACGAGATTGCCGGTCTTACCACCCGTGTGGAGAAGATCAAGGACGAGATAGAAGACTTCCAGCAGGCTGTCACCCAGAAGAAGGCTGAGATCGCCGCTGCACAGATAAGCGTGAAGAAATACAACGAACAGCTTGACGACGTGCAGAACAATCGTGAGTATGACACGCTGAAGAAGGAGATTGAGTTCCAGACACTTGAGATAGAGCTTTGCAACAAGAAGATCCGCGAGGCTGCCACCAAGGTGGAGGAGCGCAAGAGCGACCTGAAGCGTGCTGAGGAGCAGATCGACGACCGCAAGCAGGCTCTCGAAGAGAAGAAGAACGAGCTCGACGAGATTATCGAGGAGACACGTGCCGAAGAGGAACGCCTCAGAGACAAAGCCAAGGATCTGGAGATGAAGGTGGAGCCACGTCTGCTCACAAGCTTCAAGCGTATCCGCAAGAACGCCCGCAACGGCCTCGGCATCGTTTACGTGCAGCGTGACGCCTGTGGTGGTTGCTTCAACAAGATTCCGCCTCAGAGACAGCTCGACATCAAGATGCACAAGAAGATTATCGTTTGCGAATACTGCGGACGTATCATGATAGACCCGGAACTTGCCGGAGTGAAGACTGTGGCAGAGGAGGATAAGCCGAAGCGCAAGCGCACTATCCGCAAGCGCACAGTGGTGAAGAAGGAAATGATCGGTGTGCCAGAGGACAGACTGTCGTAAAGATATCGGTTGACGGGTTGACAAATCTATGGATTGAAGAGGAGAAATCCCGGAGGTTCATGAATTTGTCAGCCCGTCAGTTCATATCATCAACTATTGACTATTTATTATTGACCTGTGGCTCGTCAGCTCGTTTGCTTGCCAACTCGTCAATTTGTACTCAACAAACATAAATATATAAACATATTACTAACTTATGGACAATATTCAAAAGAAGCAGGCGCCTAACTATACGTTTGCGCTTATCGTGATGTTTGCCGTGATGTTTCTTATCGGCTTCATCACAACAATGAACAATTCGATGATTGAGTTCTGCAAAGAGGCTTTCGGACTGAAAGACTCTCAGGGACAGTTGGTAAATACAGCATTCTATGGAGCCTATGCTCTCTCTATTCCTCTTGGAATGATGATGAACAAGATAGGCTACAAGAAGACCCTGCTGCTCGGACTCGCCGTTGTGGGCATCGGATTCGTAATCAACTACTTTGGCATTTCGTCGCTGCTCGGTATGGAGACATCGGTGATATATTCCGTGTTCCTCGGCAGCATGTTCATCGTGGCTCTCGGTATCGTGATGCTTCAGCTCGTGGCAAATCCATACGTCATGGTGCTCGGTTCGCCGGAAAAGGGAGCTTTCCGCATGACATTGTCTAATGCCCTCAACTCCGCTGCCACTACTGTGGCACCGGTATTCATCACCTACGTCATCATCGCCGGCAAGGCCAAGACCCCCGATGCAGTGCCCGGACCATATCTCGGACTCGGCATATTCACTCTTATCCTGTGTGTCGTGCTTTTCTTCATGAAGTTGCCGAACATCAACGAGGAGCAGCAGGCAGAAGAGGAGGGCGGTGAGCGCAAGGAGTATAAGAGCAGCGTGTTCAGCTATGCTCACGTGTGGTTCGGTATGCTCGGCATTTTCTTCTATTTGGGTATCGAGCTCGGAGTGCCATCCATGTTGCCTGCTTATTTCAAGAGCAATCCGGAATTGGCAGCCTATGGCACAGCGACAGACTTCCTTCCTTATTATTGGGGCGGAATGATGGTCGGCAGGTTCGTGGGAGCTGCTATTCTCAATAAGTTCAAACCGCGTCGTATCCTCTCCATTTGTCTTTGCTGCGGAGCCTTGTGTGTGGCAGCTTCGTTCTTCCTCACCGGCATCGCTTCTGTATGGGCAATGCTTGCCGCAGGACTCTTCCATTCTGTGATGTGGCCGTTGGTGTTCAACCTCGGTCTGCAGGAACTCGGTCCGCATACGAAGAAGGCATCCGGTATCATCAACCTTGGTGTTGTCGGTGGCGCCACTCTCCCGTTGCTTATGGGATGGATTGTTGACAACCCGGCACTCGGCGTTGGCTATGCTGTGGCAATGATGTT
Organism: Prevotella pectinovora; assembly: GCF_000834015.1. GTDB lineage: Bacteria > Bacteroidota > Bacteroidia > Bacteroidales > Bacteroidaceae > Prevotella > Prevotella pectinovora. The sequence continues at coordinate 8,595 of NZ_JXQI01000051.1, forward strand.
CATCTATTATGTATACGTGTTCTGGTTCTGCAACTTCGGCAGCAAAATAGGACTTAGCAAGAAATAAGGCAGTTTAGAATAATGGCAAAATAAATGACGGGCAGACAGGAAATGAATCCTTGTCTGCCCGTCTTTTATTTTGCGATATCTTTAACCCAAATCGGTCATTAGGACGTTTACTTTATTTTTTTATGACTGCTTGGTTGTAATCCACTTGTCTAATCAATAAACCTCTTTGTTATGTCGCCATATTCATCAATGCGGCGGTCGCGCAGGAATGGCCACCAACGGCGTACCTGCTCACTGTGGCCGAGGTCGATGTCGAGAACGAGACTCTCCTCATCGTCGTCAGAAGCCTGATAGAAGAGTTCGCCCTGTGGACCGGCAACGAACGAACTGCCCCAGAACTGTATTCCCTTTGTCTGTCCCGATGGGTCTGGCTCAAAGCCAACGCGGTTTACTGTCACTACCGGCAGTCCGTTGGCCACGGCATGTCCTCGCTGCACCGTTGTCCACGCCGTGCGCTGGCGCTGTTGCTCCTCTGGTGTGTCGCTTGTTTCATATCCGATGGCGGTAGGGTAGATGAGCAGATCAGCTCCCTGGAGCGCCATCAGGCGTGCTGCCTCAGGATACCACTGGTCCCAGCATACGAGCACTCCGAGTTTTCCCACTGAAGTCTGTATCGGATGGAATCCCAGGTCGCCGGGAGTGAAATAGAATTTCTCGTAGTATGCCGGATCGTCAGGGATGTGCATCTTGCGGTATTTGCCCGCTATCGTTCCGTCTTTCTCTATCACCACGGCGGTGTTGTGGTAGAGTCCTGCAGCTCTCTTTTCGAAGAGCGATATCACCATCACCACTCCCAGGCGGCGTGCCAGTTCACCGAAGAAGTCGGTAGACGGTCCGGGTATTGTCTCCGCGAGGTCGAAGTTGTTCACATCTTCCACCTGACAGAAATACAGGGAGTTGTGCAGCTCAGAGAGGATGATCAGTTCGGCGCCACGTCTGGCGAGGTCTGTCACGTTCTCCTCTATGGCTTTCATATTTTCAATGATGTCTGCAGTCTTCTTCTGCTGCAGAATTCCTATTCTTAGTTGGCTCATATTGTTATTTTGTATTTAGTTATCTTTTTTGTTGCCTTGCTTAGATTTCAAGGGCTTAGATGACATTCCATTTTGTTACCTTGCATATCCAAGTGCTTTCAGAGGCATGCATACCATTCCCTCCCCTACGGGGGAGGACAGGTGGGGGCTGCTGTCATAGGTATTCATTGCCTGGCAATCATTATCAGCCCCCTCTCGTTCTCCCCCGTAGGGGAGATGCAAGTTACTCCGTTGCTGTTTTCCTCTGAGGTTACTCTGCTTGTCATTTTCATCAGCTGCCTTCACCGGTCATTACTATCTGTCCCTCCCCTACGGGGGAGGACAGGTGGGGGCTGCTGTCAGCAGAATAACATGACTTGGTTTCGCCCGTCAGAGACTCTTTCCCTGTCTATTTGAAATACTGCATTGAGCAGCAGTGCAGCGAACCATGCTGTCTCACCACCACGCTGCTGTCTATGCCAATCAGTTCCCTGTAGGGGAAAGCCTCTGCTATGACGCGTCGTGCCTCCTCGTCGTTTTCAGGTTGGTTGTATGTAGGATAAATCACGGCATCGTTTATGATGATGAAGTTGGCGTATGTGGCAGGCAGTCGTTCACCGTCCTCATACATCGCCTCCGGCATCGGCAGCTTCAGCAGACGGTATGGTCTGCCGTCGTCGGTGCGCAGCGTGGTGAGTTGTTCTTCCATGCGGTGCAGCTCGTCGTATTGCTCATCCTCCTTGTCGTCGCATCCCACATACACCAGCGTGTCGTCGGGTGCAGTGCGCACCAGCGTGTCGATATGTCCGTCGGTGTCGTCGCCTGTTAGATGTCCGTAGTCTATCCATACTATGCGGTCGGCACGTAGCGACTCCTTCAGCCGCTTCTCTATTTCCTGTCGCGAGAGAGGTTGGTTGCGGTGGGGGGCAAGCAGACAGCAGCTTGTGGTGAACACCGTTCCCTTGCCGTCGCTCTCTATCGATCCGCCTTCGAGCACGAAGTCGTTGTGGTCTTCATACCGTCCTTCCACGATGCCGTTTTCATACAGACTGCGGTTGATGGAATTGTCGAGGGACGCTTCGAATTTCTCGCCCCATCCGTTGAAGCGGAAGTCGAGCAGCGTGAGAGGGCCGTCTTCAGCATTCCTCTCTTTCAGCGAGATGAAGGCGTGGTCTCTTGCCCATGTGTCGTTGGTAGGACACTGGTGTAGCGTCACCCTTTTCATCTGCTCTTCAGAAAGTCTGCCGCATAGCATCCTCTCTACCTCCTTCGTGTCGGGTGCCACGATAATCAGCGGTTCATATCTTGTTATGGCATCCGCCATCTCCACATACGTGTTGTTTATCTCGTCGAGACAATAGTTCCAGTCCGTGTCCTTATGAGGCCACGTCAGTTGCAGTGCCCTTTGTCTTTCCCATTCAGCGGGCAGGTATAGGTTGTTCATGCAATGATGTTTTTTTCCTGTTATATATGGGTTAATAATTATCCAATATCTGTTTGCGCTTCTGTTTCTTCACCTCCTTTTTGTGTTCTATGCTTCGCTGTATAGGGTTGGTGATGAGTTTCAGCAGTCCGAGAATGTCGAAACCATTCGTCGGCTTTATGCCAAGCAATTGTTTGTCGATTGTTGTCATTCTTGTGAAATCTCTTATTTTTCCCCTCTTGCCGTATACCACCACTTCGTTGAGCATCCTTGCCGATGGCAGCATGAACACCGTGTCGGTCAACTCCTTGTGGTTCAACACCCTCTTTTCGAAGTTCGGATGATAGAATGCCACAGTCTGGAATTTCTCCGGCAGTTGGAATGTACCGTCCCATGGAGTCTTTATGGTACTGTCGTTGTCGCATTTCACGAACACGTTTCTCAGCGGTTGTTTCGTTGAGGCATCTATTACGATACCCTTCCGTTGTGCCGAGGCATGACAAACGATGGTCAGCATCCATAAGGTCGTTATCCATCTCGCCACCGCCATGCCGTGTTCTGACTCAATGTTTCGTAATCCGTTCATATCTCCATCAGGTTCAGAAAAGTTGTCTACAAAGATAATGCAAACCGAATGCAAAATGAAATAAATGGATTTATTTCTTTTGCTGAGGTGCCGCTTATCTTATACAAAGATAATGCAAACCGAATGCAAAATGAAATAAATGGATTTATTTCTTTTGCTGAGGTGCCGCTTATCTTATACAAAGATAATGCAAACCGAATGCAAAATGAAATAAATGATTTTATTTCTTTTGCTGAGGTGCAGTTTATTTTATACAAAGGTAATGACATTTCTCTATCCTTTGGCAATCCCACACCAAAGTTTTAAGCAATATTTTGGCATTTTATATCATATTATTGCTGTCCGGTGAAACTCCAAAGTGCAATAATAAAAATTACATTGAACCCAAATCGGTCATTAGGCCGTTTAATGTATAATTATAATAACTGCTTGCAGTCTTTTGTTTTTTATAAGGCGCCTTTTGCTTGTTTTTAATTCGCAATAGCTCGCTATTACTCATTAAAAACCAAACAAAATCCATCTTTCTAAAAAGCAAAATCCAAGCAAGCCCTAATGACCGATTGGGGTTGAACGGCCTAATGACCGTTTGGGCATAAAATACCCCAAACCAACTGTTGCAGCTGATTTGGGGTAATAGGAAGCCGCTTGTGAAAAAAGGCGGCAATAATTGCTACAGTAGCCAAAATCACTTCACTACCTTCTTGCCGTTCACGATGTATATTCCAGATGGAAGACCTTGGGTTGCCTCGCCGGCAGAAACATGACCGGAGAAGGAGCGCAGCGTGCGACCGTCGAGAGAGACTACGGTGGTAGACTTTGCTATAGGCATGATGGCGGTTGACGGAACCGCGATTCCGGAATACTGAGATGTCACGTTGGCAACCTTGTAGTGGCCGTTGCTGTCTTTCTCTGGCGTTATTTCGAGATAAGTGGTGGCATTGACGTTCTGGATGTTCTCAGTCTGAGACTTGCCGTTGTCGGTGCTGAACACGAAGTTCACGTAGTCGTCTATGCTGTTCATGGTATAGCCCAGTGAATACCATGTCTTTCCATTCTCCGTCACCGTTGTCGTCACATTGTCGCCAGGCCATTTTTGTATCGTTGGGTTGTGGCTTCCGTCGCCGCCCCACGACCATACGTTCATTGCGGTCCAGCCCACTTGGTCGGCATTCACGTTCACCGTTATGGCATAAGGCGAGAAAGCCTTGATGGAGTAGTGGCGCTCCGTGATGCCCGTCACGTTGCCGTCAACGAGCAGTCCAGCCTTGAGAGTTACGTCGCCCTCAGGCAGTGCCACCTCATATCCGCTTTCAGCCACGCTGCTGTTGGCTGTCGGAGCAGTACCGTCGAGAGTGTATACAATCTTGGCGTTGTCGTTTGTAGAAATGGCGCGCAGCAAAGCCTTCGGTGTGTCATGATATTCCCCCGATGGCAGGTCTATCCATGCCGTCTCTCTGTTTCTCTCCAGAAAGTAGCGATAGTGGTATCCCTCTGTGGCGAGCGCCCATGTAGTGTTGTCGGCAGTATAGCTGTTTGCCGATGTACCCACGGCAACATGAAGTCGTCCGTTAGTACCCGTGGTCGTGAACACATAGCGTGCCACGGTGCTTACGTTGCGGTTCCATGCGCTCTGGTTCGTGATGCCTGTGAGGTTGCGCAGCAGAATCATGTTCTTTATCTCCCGTTTGTGGTCAATCCAGTGTTTCATGAACACACACGGCGTTCCCGGCATGGCGAGGATATAGGCGTTGGCAGCGAGGGTGTCCTTCTTGATAGGATCCTGCTGCTCCGATTCAGACCGCTTCTCCGTGTCGTGGTTTTCAACAAATGTCACGGCATAACGGCAGTAGTCGCCATCCGTGGCAAGTCCACCGTTGTCGAGCTTTGTCCAGTTGCTGTATGCCGTGGCGTCGCGAACGGCATATCGGGTGGGGAAGTCGAATGCCGCACTCTGTATCTCACCATTCTGGGTGGTACCATTTATCCAGTTTTCCACATTTTGCTTGTTGCCGTCGAAATATTCGCCTACCGAGAATGCAGGCTTTGCCGCAGTGTTGTAGATACCGGTGAATTTGGCGTCGTAGCCCTTAACCATATCGTAGCGCACTCCGGAATACCCCAGGTCGTTGAGTAGGAAGTCGAGATAAGCCTTGACGTTGTTCTGCACGTTGCTGCTGTTGTGGTCGAGGTCTCTGGCAAAGTCGACACCCTCTCCCGTGTCGTTGTTGTCACTCAGATTGTAGCCGTTCTCCTTAGCCCATGTAGCGGTCTTTCCGCTGCAGTCATCCTTGCAGATGTCGGTAGGCAGCAGCTGGTATGTCACTCCCTTGTAGGTTTCCTTCGGGAAGTCAACCCAGTTTGTTAGCGTCTTCCTGTGGTTTATCACCACATCGGCAATGGTGCCCAGTCCTTTCTGTTTGAAGGTGGATATCATAGAGCGCAGTTCCTCTTCAGAACCGAATGCGCTCTTGTAGTTGTCAAACCAATAGAGATCGTCGTATCCCATGGATTCACCTCCGCAGTTGCCGCTTTGCGGAATCCATATCAGGTTGAAATACTTAGACAGTTCGTCGGCCTGTGTCTCGAGTTTTTTCCAGTTTGAGGCGTCGTAGCTGTTCCAGTAGAATCCCTGGAGCATCACGCCTTGATGATTTGTAGGCCATCCCTGTGCCATGAGCATGGATGGGCATGCTATTGCAGCGATGGCAGTAATTAGTTTCTTGTTCATGGGGAATTGTGTTTATTTATTTTCAAACTCCAGAATCATTGTGCCACGAGGTGAGAGCGTTACATCCTTCGTGATGTCTATCTTTCTGTTTGTCAGAATGTTTGTGGCTGTTTGTGCTTCGTTTATCACTTCGGCATAACGCTCCACATGGAGTTTCTTTTCATGGCTTGTGCCGTTTAACACGGTCATCACCACCTTGTTGCCCAATGTGCGGGCAATGACATAGATGCCGTCGTAAGGGATGAACTGAGTCTGTTTGCCTTTTGTTATCACGTCGTTGCCGTTGCGCCAGTGTAGCAGACGACTTGTCCAGTTGAACATTGCGTTCTCCTCCTTCGTGAGTCCCTCTTTGGTGAAAGCATTGCGCTTGTCGCCGGCAAAACCGCCAGGGAAGTCGCGGCGCACATTGCCGTCGGTCACCTTCTTCGAGCCGTTCATCAGCACCTCCGTACCGTAGTATAGCTGTGGAATGCGGTTGATGGTGAGCAGCAGGGCGAGAGCCTGTTTCAGTTTCAGAGTGTCCTGACCCTCTCCGAGGAATCTGTCAGTGTCGTGGTTCTCGATGAATGCCATCACGTGTGACGGGTCATTGTAGAGATAGTCGTAGCAGAGCGAGTTGTAGATGCGGTTGAAACCGTTCCACCATCCGTCGGTCTCTTCGTTTTTGGCAAGATTCAGTCTGTCGAAGAAGCTGAAGTCCATCACCGTCTTCAGATTAGAGTTGATGTCGCTGAGTTTCGAGTCCTTCTGCCATGCCGCTGTGTATGCCGGTTCTGTCACCCATGTCTCTCCCACGGTGTTGAAGTTAGGATATTCCTCGTTGAGCACCTCCATCCATTTTGCCATTGCCTTGCGGTCGGCATATGGGTAGGTGTCCATTCTGATACCGTCGATGCCCACTGTCTCTATCCACCATTCGCTGTTCTGGATGAGGTAAGTTATTACGTGGCTGTTGCGTTGGTTGAGGTCGGGCATCGAAGGCACGAACCATCCGTCAACGGTCTCCTTCATGTCCACCTGGCTGGCGTATGGGTCGAGCACCGGAGTCAGCTTATAGCTGGTCTGCAGGTATTTGTCGTTCACCTGAGCCGCACCGTCTATAGTCTTCGTTTTCTTGTTGTTTGCCTGATTCTCAGGACTCAGCCATTCAGGATAGTTGAACCAGTCGGCAGAAGGCATGTCCATCACCCAGGGATGCTCGAATCCGCAGTGGTTGAAAATCATGTCCATCACCACCTTCAGTCCCTTTTTATGAGCGTCGGCAACGAGCCTGCGGTAGTCTTCGTTGGTTCCGAACCGTGGGTCCACCTTATAGTAGTCTGTCGTGGCATATCCGTGGTATGTGCTCTGTTTGCCGTGGTCGGGAGAGTTGTTCTCAAGCACCGGAGTAAACCACAGTGCCGTTACTCCCAGCTGGTTGAAATAGTCCAGATGCTGGCGAATGCCCTCCAGGTCGCCGCCATGACGGAGGCTCGGTTCGTTGCGGTTGATTGAGTAGGGATTCATCCCCTTGATCTTGCTGTTGTCTTTACCGCTGTTTGCGAAACGGTCTGGCATGAGCATATAGAGCACGTCGGCATTAGAGAAACCCTTGTGGTCTTCACCCTTCTGCATCCTCTCGTTGAGCGAATATTTCACGGTCTGCGCCTTGCCTTTGGCAGTCTGGAACTTCAGGTTCATCACTCCCGCCTTGGCATCCTTCACGTTCATATATATGAGGAGATAGTTAGGGCTGTCGAGGCGCACCAGACTGTCGATGCGTACACCGGGGTAGTCGGTGGATACGTTGGCAGATCTCACGTCCTTGCCGTATACCATCAGTTGCACCTGTGGGTTTTTCATTCCCACGAACCAGTTTGTCGGTTCAATTCTGTCTATTTTTGAAGCCGCACTCATTGTTAATGTTGTGCCCAGCAATAGGGCTGCTATTATCTTTTTCATTAGTTTGTTATTTTTAGTTGACGAGTTGACAAGTAAACGAGTCGATGAGTAAACGGATTTACAGGCATTCTACTTTCTGTAAATCACCATTGCCTGTTGTCCACCCACGGTAGCTTTCTGACCGGTTATGCTGCCAAGTCCGTTGACGTCCACCTTTCCGTTGTCTACTACCACGGTATATTCCCCTTCAGGCACGTTGATGTCTGTCGGCTGCTTGTTGGCGTTCAGAATCACTATGATGTCGCGCCATGAGTCGCCACCGGCATTATCGTTGAGGCTGAAAGCCACCACTCCCTTGGGAGCATCGAGAAACGACAGATGCTTTCTCACGAGATCGGCATTGGCAAGTCTGAAAGCCGGATGACTCTTGCGTAGAGCTATCAAACCGCTGTAATAGTCGAACACCTGTGGGTATCGCTTCAGATTGTTCCAGTCGAGGTGGTTGATGCTGTCAGGCGACTTGAAACTGTTGTGTACCCCTTTCTTGTCGCGCAGCATTTCTTCACCGCAAAGAATGAACGGCACACCCTGAGAGGTGAGCACCGCAGTCTGAGCCAAGAGGTCCAGACGGATAAGCTCATCTTCCGTTATTCCCGGTATGCTCGATCTCAGTCGGTCGGTGAGACACAGGTCGTCGTGGCAGCTCACGTAGCTTACCATCTGAGTGGGGGAGTTTGTCCATGCCTCCTTGCTGTAGTTCACACGCGTCATGTCAATCTGCGGATGACTGATTGCTCCCACGATGCCAAACTTGAGGCTCTCCTCCATATCAGGCATTCCGGCAAGGAATCCACCCTTATGGTCGTCGCTGAACGGACCGCGCAGTGCGTCCCTCATATCGTCGCAGAAAGCACCGATGCCGTTCAGCTGACGTGTGTTCGCCTTCATCGCCAGTTTGTCGGTAGGGTAGGCACAGCTGCCGGCGCTCCATCCCTCACCATATATATATATGCTTGGGTCTATCTGGTCTACGGCAGCACGGATATCGTTCATCGTCACGATGTCGTGTACACCCATGAGGTCGAATCTGAAACCGTCGATATGGTATTCGTTCACCCAATATTTCACGCTCTCCAGCATATACTCCCTCATCAGCGCCTTTTCAGATGCCGTCTCGTTGCCGCAGCCCGAACCGTCGGAATACTTACCGTCAGCCGTCTTGCGATAGTAGTAGTCTGGATTGACGCGCTGGAAGTTGCTGTTCTTGATGTCGAACGTGTGGTTGTATACCACGTCGAGTATCACTCTGATGCCAGCCCTGTGTAATGCCTGCACCATCTGTTTGAACTCCTTTATTCTCACCGTCGGTGAATACGGGTCGGTGGAATAGCTGCCCTCAGGCACGTTGTAGTTCTTCGGGTCGTAGCCCCAGTTGTATTGCGGCGTGTCGAGTCTTGTCTCGTCCACCGAGGCATAATCGAACGATGGCAGGATATGGATGGCGTTCACACCGAGTCTCTTCAGATATTCTATTGCTTTAGGGTCGGTTAGCGCCAAGAACTTACCCTTGTTGCCGAGTCCCGACGACGGGTCGATGGAGAAGTCCCTGTGGTGCAGCTCGTAAATCACGAGGTCTGCCGGCGATGCCAATGCCGGTCGTCTGTCTTCGTTCCATCCTTCAGGGTCGGTAGACGGCATGTTTACCACGGCACCACGGTTTCCGTTCACTCCTACAGCCTTGGCGAAGAGTCCGGGACACTCACCGTTGCCGGTGTCGAAGGTATAGAACAATCCGTTCAGGTTGCCTTTCACTACAGCCTCCCAGACGCCATCGCCATTGCTCTTCATCTTCACAGTCTTCATGGGTTTTCCGCCTTCTCCATCCTTGTAGATGCGCAGAGTGGTCTTATAGGGCGAGTTGAGTCTGAACACTGTCTTGTCGGCTGAGAACGACATCTCGTTGAATATCCCCTGAGCCGACATCGGCAGAGAGAGGACTCCCATAATGCAGCCCGTCATAGCAGTTCTTATATTAACCATACTTCTCGTTCTTTAGTTATTTCTTAGCCATAATAGACACGGCGAATCCGCCACCTCTGGCTTCCCTGATCTTCAACACGTCGCCACGTTTTACCGTGCGCTTGGTGATGCGGTAAGCCTTCGGATTCTTCTCATAGTCAGCGTCGGCAGCATCCTGATAGATGGTGCATTCGTATTTCTTTCCTTTGTCCAGGAAGTCGAGCTTCACCACGGCGTTGCGCGCCTCTTCGCCAGTCTTGCCGCCGACAAACCAGTTGTCGGTACCTTTTGCCTTGCGGGCCACGGTGATGTATTTTGCAGGTTCAGCCTCAATGTATTTAGAGTCATCCCAGTCGCATGCCACGTCGCGGATGAACTGGAAGGCATCATCGTATTTCTCGTAGTGTTCAGGCAGGTCGGCAGCCATCTGCAGCGGACTGTACATCACGAGATACAGCGACAGCTGTCCGCAGAGCGTGGAATGTACGAAACTCTGGTTCTGGCTCCATTCAGAGAGCTTCGTCTCGAAGATGCCAGGAGTATAGTCCATCGGTCCACCCTGCAGACGGGTGAATGGCAGCATCACCGTGTGGTAAGGCACGCTTCCGCCGAAAGCTTCGTATTCAGTGCCCCTCGCACTCTCGTTGCCCACGAGGTTAGGCCATGTGCGGCATATACCCGTAGGACGTGTCGCCTCATGTGCGTTCACCATGATATGATGCTTGGCAGCCTCTTCCACCACGCGCTGGTAGTGGTTGTTCATAATCTGACTGTAGTGGTATTCGCCTCTCGGAATGATGTCGCCCACATATCCCGTCTTCACGGCGTCGTAGCCATATTTGTTCATCAGCTTGAAGGCATCCTCAAGATGACGTTCATAGTTGATTGCAGAAGCCGAAGTCTCATGGTGCATCATCAGCTTCACTCCTTTAGAATGGGCATATTCGTTGAGTTCCTTGATGTCGAAGTCAGGGTATGGCGTCACGAAGTCAAAGACGTCGAGCTTCTGATGGCCGAACCAGTCCTCCCAGCCGATGTTCCATCCCTCAACGAGAACCTCCTGCAGTCCGTTCTTTGCAGCAAAGTCTATATACCTCTTCACTTCAGCTGTGGTAGCTCCATGAGTGCCGTTCGGCTTGCATTTGGAGTAGTCGGTTTCGCCAAGGCGCACTGAAGGATAGTCGTTGGTGTAGCTCCAGCTCTTTCTGCCGACTATCATGTCCCACCACACACCGCAGTATTTCGTAGGATGAATCCACGACGTGTCCTCAATCTTGCAAGGTTCGTTCAGGTTGAGCGTTAGTTTGCATGACAGCATGTCACGGGCGTCGTCGCTCACGAGCACCGTTCTCCACGGCGTGTTGAAAGGCGTCTGTATGAATCCCTTCATGCCCACGGCGTCAGGAGTGAGCCATGACTCGAATGTCAGCGTCTTCTCGTCGAGGTTGAGGTGCATAGTAGGATAGTCGAGGCAAGCCGCCTCGTGGATGTTGATATACAATCCGTCCTTGGTCTTCATCTGCAGCGATGTCTGCACGCCTGTATCAGAGAACACCGTGGTCGATGAGTTGCTCTTGTATTTCTCGCGGTCGCGGCGTATGATGTCCTTGATGCCGGTGAGCGGAGTGATCTGGTATTCATATTCCTGTGTGTCGTAGTCGCCGGGAATCCAGTATGCCGTGTGGTTGTCTGCCATAGCAAACTGTGTGTGCTCCTCCTTTATCACGAAATAGTTCAGTTCCTCCTGCTGCGGGAACTCATATCTGAGTCCCATACCGTAGTCATACACGCGGAAGCGTATTTTTATGTTGCGTTTCGATGAAGGCTGGTTGAGGCTCACCTCCATCTCGTTGTAGTGGTTGCGTATCGTTGCCGTTTCTCCCCACACCGGTTTCCATGTTTCGTCGAAGGTGGAAGTCTTGTGTCCGGTCTCCTTGAAACCCTTCATGAGGTCGGTCTCCTGCATTCCCTTTGAGGCATGTTTGTCTTTGGCGAGTTCCAGTCCGAGATGCGACGGCTTGCACACCGTCTTTCCCTTGTATTCCATCTCGTAAGTAGGCTGTCCGTCGTTGGTAAGCGAGAATTTCACCGTCACGTTACCGTTCGGTGAACTCACCGTCTGTGCCATTCCAATCATCGGCAATAATGCGATGGACAGCAGCGCGCTTCTCAGACCGCTGTAGTTTGATGCCGCCGGAAAGAAATCCAGCGGACTATATGTTGACTTTTTCTTTTCCATTGTTTCGTTATTGTCGTTATTCTTTTCTTTCAGATATTTATCTCAGCTTCACCAGTTCCTTAATCGCATCGTTGTATTCCTTGTCAGCGATCAGGTCTTCGATGTTGATGTGCATGCGGTAGCGCCAGTAGTGGCGGGGGTTGGCAGGGATGTTTATTCTCTCGGCGTCAGCGTCGGGCAGACGCAGTTTCTCGTCTAAGGCAAACCAGTCTTGCAGCGACAGGATGCAGAGCATCGACGGACAAGTCAGCTGGTTTGCTATTATGTCGCGTGCCAGCCATCCCGGCAGTGGATGAGGAGCAGCACCGCCACGGTAGAGCATAGAAGAATAGTAAACCTGTGTGCGCTCGTAATCCTCGTCCCACCATTGGCGCAGTGTCGGCATGTCGTGAGTAGAGAGTGTGCAGACGCTGCGATAAGGGTTGCGCGAGAGAATGCCGAACTTCACCTTCGGGTCTTTCGGCATCTGCTGCAGTTCCAGACTGAGGATGCGCAGCTGATCCATCACCCATGCCACGCAGTCTGGCACCATACCGAGGTCTTCGGCACACACCAGCATTCGGGTTGCCTGCACGAGAACAGGCAGTTTCTTCATTGCCTCGTTATACCAGAAATTGTTGTTGCGGCGGTAGTAATAGTCGTTGTATAGACGGTTGAACTTCTCCTTGTCGCTGTCGTAGAGCGCTTCATACATGAAGTTGAGCTGTGCCGTGATTCTTGGATGGAACTTGTTAGGGTCGTTGTCGTCGCGGACGAAGAGCACATCGCTCACCAAAGCATACAGACCGTCTCTTACCCACACATCGTCCATGCTGTCTTTGCCTTTGAAGACGGCCTCAATCTTGCGCTCCGTGTCGTATTCCGGTTTCAGGGCGAAGATGTCGTCGTGTTTGTGGTCGAGGTATTTCTCCACCACCTCGTCGGCATGGATGCCGAACACACGGTCTACGACCCAACGGGCAATGAACGGAGTGGTGAACAGTTCCTCCTGGAAGTGCAGGCCATAGCCTTCAATTTCCTCTCTCGTCATTCCGAGCGACGGGGCGAATTGTCCGAGCAGTCCGTGAACACAGGTGGTAGGTATAGCCCATATACGGAAGAAACCGAGCACGTGGTCAATGCGGTAGGCATCAAAGTATTTCGCCATGTTCTGGAATCTTCTTATCCACCATTCACATCCGTCATCTATCATCCTCTGCCAGTTGTAGGTAGGGAATCCCCAGTTCTGTCCGTTTATGGAGAAAGCGTCAGGTGGAGCGCCCGCCTGTGAGTTGAGGTTGAAGTATTGAGGCTCATGCCATACGTCACATCCGTTGCGGTTCACTCCGATAGGTATGTCGCCCTTGAGAATCACACCACGCGCCATGGCATACTCATGAGCCGCACGCATCTGTCTGTCGAGCACAAACTGCACATAGTAGTAGAACGCCACATCGCCATATTCCTTCGATTTCGGATCGGTGAGTTTCTTGCGGTCAGCCTCATGCCATTGTTCGTGTCCCTTCCATGAAGAGAAGTCCACGTTTCCGAAAGAGTCTCTCAGATGACAATACTGAGCGTAGGGCACTAGCCAGTGTTCGTTTTCTTTTACGAACATCTTGAAGTCTTCGCCCTTCATCACAGCCTCGCCTTCCTGCTTGAATATTATTCTCAGATAGTCTGTCTTGGTATTGTTAACCCTCTCATAGTCAATCTGTTTCAGCTCGTTAAGTTCCTTGCGCAGAGCCTCCATCTCGCGAGCCTTCTTCTTGTCCTTTATCTCAGGCAACTGTCTGAAGTCGGCAAACTGAGGGTGCAGGGCGAAGATGCTGATGGCAGAGTAGGGGTAAGAGTCAGTCCAGGTGTGAGTTGATGTAGTGTCGTTTATCGGCAACACCTGCAATACACGCTGGTTGGTCTCGGCCACCCAGTCTATCATCATCTTCAGGTCGCCGAAGTCGCCTACTCCGAAGCTGCCCTTCGACCGTAGTGAGAACACGGGGATGAGAGTGCCGGCAAGTTTCTCGTCGCATAACTCGAAGAAGGCCTGGTCCAACTCCGTCACTACAACCTCACCGTCGTTTATCGTTGGTGCATGCAGTTGGCGGTTCATGCCAGTCTCCCAGTCCACTCCGCCTTTCTCGTTGAAGGCGATGAACTTGAATTCCGTTTTCTCCTTCTTCATTTCCTTCACATTGATGTCAGCCACCCATTCGTTGTAGTTGTGTTCCACCATTGAGATGGCATCATCTGGGTTCCATCTGCCCAGTGCCTTGTCTTCGCCTACGAGAGCCAGACGGCTGCCGCTCCTCAGTTGTGGAGCGCGCACAATGAGTCTCAGAGTCTGGTTGTAGTCAGAGCCTTTCGCCGGTTCCCTGTGGCGGCGGTTCACGCAGTCGGTGAATGCCGAACTGTAGAGATAGGAGTCGTAAGGGATGTCATTCCATCTGTCGTTCACGAAGTATGTCATGGCCCTCTTGGCGTTCAGCTCCAATCTGTGAGACACTGTGGTCCATTCGTGGCGCACTTCGCTGTCGCCGTTCTCCACACTGTAGTAATATTCCATCTGTGACATTCCGTTTTCGGCAGTAATCTCACAGTGCCATGACTTTCCGTCATAGGTATTCATTGAATACACCTTCTCGATGTCTTTCCCTTTGCCTACGACGTTGAGTCTGAGAATCTCACCGAACGTCGTGGCGTATTGTATATTGAAAAATATCTTCATTGTGCAGGATATTTTAAAGTTATTTCTGTTATGTTTTTATTGTATAGGCTGTTCTTTCTTGTTGATGATGCCCACGCTCAATGCTCCGAGCGCCAGCAGTACGGCAGCCATGATCATCATGTTGTATTGATGCGAGCCAACGAGCGACAGCAGCGTTCCGCCCACGGCAGCCGCTACTATCTGTGGCAGACAGATGGTGCCGTTGAACAGTCCGAGGTAAGCTCCCTTGTGGCCATATCCCTCCAAGGCGTTTGTCACGAAGGCAAACGGCATGGCGAGCATTGCAGCCCATGCACATCCGATGAGCAGGAATGGGATAACGAGGATGTTCTGGTCGTCGATGAACGGCAGCATGGCAAATCCGGCTGCACCGATGAGCAGACTCACGGCATAGGCGAATTTATCGTTCTTTATCCTTGGCAATACCATAGCCCATGCCACACTGCCCAGCGCCTGCCAGAAGAAGAGCACTCCAACCCAGTTGCCGGCCTCCTGATAAGCCTTCGACGAAACGTCGGTGGTGTGCCATACGGTGTCGGCGATGGTGCCGTTGGTATATGTCCACATATACATGAATGCCGCCCAACAGAAGAACTGTACCAGTCCTACCTTCCAGAACATCGACGGAGCGTTCTTCAGCAGTGTCAGCCAACCGGCTTTCTGCTCCTCCGCCTCAGGCTTGCGCTCGTTGTATTCAGCATATTCCTTCGGGTTCCACTCCTTCACGGTTAGTGTGGTGTAGAGCACGCAGAGTATGAGGATAGCCGCACCGATATAGAAAGAATAAATCACGGAGTCGGGCACTACGCCCTTCGGTGCCTCGTTGGCAATACCGATTGCGGTGAAGAAGAACGGGAACACGTAGCCGATCAGTGAACCGCTGTTGCAGAGAAAGCTCTGGATAGAGTAGGCGAGCGACTTCTGCTTCTCGTTCACCATGTCGCCCACGAGCATCTTGAACGGTTGCATCGCCATGTTGATGCTCGTGTCGAGGAACATCAGCGATATCAGTCCGAACACCATCGCCGTGCTCACCGCCATACCGAAAGAACCGGCGTTTGGCAGCAGACACATCACGGCAACGGCAACTGCCGATCCGATGAAGAGATAAGGAATTCGTCTGCCGAACCTGCACCATGTGCGGTCGCTCAGCGTTCCCACTATCGGCTGCACCAATATACCCATCAGAGGCGGTAGAATCCAGAAATAGCTCAGAGAGTGTGGATCAGCGCCGAGTGTGGCGAAAATTCTTGATATGTTGGCACTTTGCAGGGCGTAGGCTATCTGTACGCCGAAAAATCCGAAGCTTAAGTTCCATAGCTTCCAAAAACTTAAATCCTGTTTCTGTTTCATTATGATTATGTTATTTGTTTCCTTATCAGTTTCCTGTTTCTTTTATCTGCTGCTTCCCCTCACCACGAGTCGTGTCCTCACCACCCGCTTCTCTATCTTGTCAGGGTCTGTCAGCCGCTCCACTTGGTCCATGAGAATCGTGGCAGCCTCTTTTCCCACCTCCACTCCGCGCTGTTCCACGGTGGTGAGCATCGGGTCGCACGCCACGGCACGGTTGCCGTTGGTGAATCCGCACACCGATATGTCGTCGGGAATATTGAATCCCATCCTCTTCGCCGTATACATCACTCCGATTGCCGTGTCGTCGTTCACGCAGAAAAATCCGTCGGGCCTGTCATTGCGCTCCAGCATCTCCGGTGTCAGCTTCTCGGCGTCCTCCCTGTTGTCGCAGGCAATGATGAGATTGTCGTCTGGTGTGATACCGGCTTTCAGCAGGGCGTCACGGTATCCGTTGTATCTGTTCTTGCCTATCTCTGCCCGGCCCTTCATACCGTAGAAGGCTATACGCTTGCATCCAGTCTCAATGAGATGCGTCACGGCCTTGAAAGCCCCCATGTAGTCGTCCACCACAACGAGGCTTGCATTGATACCCGTGCAGATGCGGTCGAAGAAAACGAGCGCTATCCCCTTGTTCTGAAGCGACTTGAAGTGGTCGTACTGCATCGTTTCCTTTGCCTGCGACACTATGACGCCACACACCTGATGAGCTTCGAACATCTGGCATATCTGCACTTCCCGTTCGTAGCTCTCTTTGCTCATCGTTATTATTATCCGGTAGCCGCGTGCTGCCGCAGCCTCCTCTATACCAGTGAGCACGGACGAGAAATAATAGTGGGTGAATTCCGGCACTATGACGCCTATCAGCTTTATTGGTTCGCGCTTTGAGTTCCTCAGTGATTTCGCGATGTTGTTTGGATAGAAGTCGTGCTGCTTGGCATATTCACAGATGGCGTCACGCTTATCCTTCCTCACCCTCGTACTTCCGTTGAGGGCGCGGGAAACGGTAGACACCGACACGCCGAATTTCTCGGCGATATCTTTCATTGTTGTAGCTTGACAGTCGTTCATAGATATTGTAAAGATAATCTTTGCTGCAAATATACGTCAAACTTTCCAATGTCGCATCTCACTCGGCACTCTTTCTTCCATGCATTTTTGCAAACGATTGCAAAAAGTGGATTATGTGTAGGAAAATGGTGATATAGTGCAAGTTTGCCATACTTTCAAAAGAAATGGAAAGTGCTTGACGGAACTTGGCTATAAGATATTGAATGTAATCACTTGGCAGAAGACAAATCCTCCTGCTAATATCTCTTGTCGTTTCTTTACATATTCTACAGAGTTTGTAATTTGGGCAAGAAAAATGCAGAAAATACCTCACAAGTTCAACTACGAACTGATGAAAGAACTGAATGACGGCAAACAAATGACTGATGTATGGCGTATGCCTGCTATCGGCCGTTGGGAAAAGACGTGTGGCAAACATCCGACCCAAAAGCCATTGCGTCTTCTCGTACGTATGATTCTTGCCTCAACCAATCAGGGCGATTGGATTCTTGACCCATTCAGTGGCAGTTCCACGACAGGTATAGCTGCTAACCTATGTGGGCGACGATTTGCTGGACTTGAACAAGAGGAAGAATTTTGTAAGTTGAGTAAGGCAAGACGTGAGGAAATAGAGAATCTTGAAGATTATGATAATCTGATAAACCATATTGAAGATTTTCATAAATTTCGTAATTCTTTTATGGTGAAGGAAGATGCAAGTGTTTACGCATAAATGCCATTTTAAATAATCGTTTTAATTTATATGACAATATAAGTTATCCTCATTTTTATAGGCTTATATTATTTTCTTCTTATATTTATAAATTAGATAGAGTTGTTTGCAGCATTACAGATGCCTGTTTTAATAATTGTATGCAATACTATTGTGCAAACGTTTGCACTAACAAAAATGCCTTTTCCTTGTTAAAATAGTTTTAACGTATTGTAATACCTCCTATATTTGCAAGCAACTATCAAACATGAGAGAAAATTATGCCTTAATGCAATCTACAAATGAACATCAAAGCCCTATAGAACGTTAGGGCTTGTATGGATATATTGGACATATATTTAGTAACATAAAAAAAACTATTAACAATGAAGCAGGTAAGATTCAGTAATGCCATGAGAGCTGCAGCCCTGACGGGAGGCTTGTTCTTGACGGCAAGTGCCTTCGGACAACAGGTTGTCGTGAAGGGACATGTGAAGGATGCCACCGGCGAGCCAATCATCGGAGCGACCATCCGAGTTGACGGTACCGATGGCGGTACCATTACCGACATTGACGGTAATTTCTCTATCAACGCAGACGCCAAGTCTACATTGAAAATCTCCTACATCGGATACGAGACGGTATCCGTGGCAGCAGGACAGAACATCAACGTCATCCTGAAGGAAGATGCCGCCACGAAGCTCGACGACGTGGTGGTGATCGGTTACGGTCGTGCGAAGAAGACCGACCTCACCGGTTCTATCTCAGCCTTGAAGCCAGACGAGCTGTCGAAGGGTATCACAAACAACGCCTCGGACATGCTCGTAGGTAAGGTGGCCGGTGTTGATGTGCAGACCACAGGCGGTATGCCAGGTGCAGGAGCACAGATCCGTATCCGTGGTGGTGCCTCTCTCTCAGCCAGCAACGATCCTCTGTATGTTATCGACGGACTCGTTATCGACAACAACACGGCGACTGGTATGAGTAACATCCTTGCCAATATCAACCCTAACGATATCGAGAACTTCACGGTGCTCAAGAGTGCTTCGGCAACGGCAATCTACGGTTCGCGCGCCAGCAACGGTGTCGTAATCATCACCACAAAGAAGGGCCGCAGCGGACAGAAGCCGACATTCACTTACAACGGTGACTTCACCATTTCGACGGCTCTTAAGAAATATGATGTGCTCAGCGGAGACGAGTATAGAAACCTCATCGAATCATTGGGTATGAGCCGTGACCTCCTCGGCACCGCCAACACCGACTGGCAGGACGAGATACTGCGCACCACGCTTTCTACAAACCACAGCATTAGCATGCAGGGCGGTCTGAAGAACATGCCATATCGTGTGAGCGCCGGATACAACATCGGCAACGGTATCCTGAAGACAAGCTGGATGCGCCGTTTCAATTCAAGCGTTAACATCGCACCTACCTTCCTCAACAACCACTTGAACTTCAACATCACAGCCAAGTATATGTATGAGAAAGACCGCTATGCCGACACCGGTGCCGTAGGAGCAGCCATCGCTATGGACCCGACACGTCCGGTGCGCATGTCAGACCCAGAATACAGCGTTGTGGGAGGATACTACCAGACTTTGGTAAACGCTTCGTATAACGACCCTAACTGGACAAAGACATCATACTCTCAGACTCCGCAGAACCCATTGGCTATGCTTAACAACAAGTATTGTCTGGCAAATGCCAACGACTTCAGCGGCAATGCAGAGGTGGACTACAAGATTCACGGATTCGAAGACCTCCGTCTGCATGCAAGTATCGGTGCACAGTATACAGAGACAGAACAGACCAATGACATACGCCGCACTTCATACAGCAACAACTACTATGGCTACAAGGGCCTTATGGCATACTATAAATATAATGTAGTAGGCAGTGCATACGCACAGTATATGCATGAATTCGGAAACCATGGAGTTGACATCATGGCTGGTGCAGAGCAGGCACACTACCATCGTTCAGGATTCAACGAATACGGTAAGGGAACCAACCCATTGACAGGTGAGGCTTTCGATGAGTCATTCAGAAGTGAAAAGGAGTGGGCAACACACAACTCGCTCGTGTCTTACTTCGGACGTCTGAACTACAACTTCCTCGACCGCTACCTCATTACCGCAACGTTCCGTGCCGATGGTTCTTCACGCTTCGCAAAGGGCAAGAAATGGGGATACTTCCCATCAGCTGCCGTAGCATGGAAGATCAGCAGTGAGCCGTTCATGAAGAATGCCACATGGCTCAACGACTTGAAGCTACGTTTCGACTGGGGTAAGACAGGTCAGCAGAACGGTATCGACGACTTCGTATACGCTCCTGTATACGTGACGAGCGACCAGTTCGCACAGTATCCTTTCGGAAACGACTACTATTACACCATGCGTCCTAACAAGTATAACTCAGACCTTACTTGGGAGAAGACAGAGACATGGAACGTAGGTTTGGACTTCGCGGCTCTCAACAACCGATTCACATTCACTCTCGACGGATATATCCGTAACACCAAAGACCTTCTAGCTAATGTTTCAACAAATGCCGGAGTGACACTCGGTGACGAACTTTTGCAGAATGTAGGTTCGCTGCGCAACTACGGACTTGAACTCTCATTCGATGTGAAACCAGTGGTAACAAAAGATTTCACATGGGATCTTACCTACAATGTGGGTTGGAACAAGAACAAGATAACATCCCTCAGAGCAGGAGACAGTGACTGGGTTTGGGTCAACAGCACAAAGGCTGCCCGTGGTAACAACAACAGGTTGCAGCGCAACAAGGTGGGTTATCCTATCAACTCATTCTTCGTTTATCAGCAGGTTTACGACGAGAACGGCAAACCTATCGAGGGCGTTTACGTAGACCGCGACGGTAACGGTTCTATCGACGATGGCGACCGCTACTACTATAAGAGTCCGGCAGCTGACGTGATAATGGGTCTCACATCCAAGTTCCTTTACAAGAGATGGGACCTCAGCTTCTCGCTCAGAGCATCTCTCGGCAACTATGTATATTATCACAATCTTGCTAACTGTGCTATAGTTTGTGAACAGGGTCTGAAGAGACAGGCTGGAGCCTTCCAGAATGTGCTCAGCGATGCCGTATCACTCGGATTCACAGGACAGACAGTTGCCATGAACAGCATCAGCGACTACTTCATCCGCAATGCTTCCTTCCTGAAGTGTTCTAACATCACACTTGGATACTCATTCCCTGCACTCCTCAAGTATGCGGGAGAGGATTATTTCTCTGGCCGTGTATACTTCACTGTGCAGAATCCATTTATCATCACCAAGTATAAGGGACTCGATCCTGAGGTTGCAAATGGTGTAGATACCGATCCGTATCCACGTCCAATCAGCTTCCAGCTCGGTGTTAACTTTAATTTTTAAGTAGACAAGTAGACAAGATACAAGTAGACAAGATGCTGGAAAACCAACATTCTCCCTCAAAAGGGAAGGACTGGAAATTACTAAGCATCATATGGCAGAGGAGGGCAAATCTCCTTGTCAACTCGTCTCCTTGTCAACTCGTCAACTAACAAAATAAACAACTACAATTATGAAACATATAATTTTAAAGAGTGCGGCTTTGGCTTTCCTGACATTAGGGACAATGTCATGTGCCGACGACTTGAATATATCACCAATAGACCCACAGACTTCATCATCGTATGATGTAAAGCAGCTCCTTGCCAAGCAATATGCCTCATTGGGACTCACCGGTCAGAAGGGTCCTGACGGTAACGGTGACATGAGTGGTGATGAGGGTGAGAGCGGTTTCTACCGCACGGTGTTCAACCTCAACGAACTCAACACCGACGAGATCCTATGGGCATGGCAGGACAATGAAGACATGTCACCGATTACAAACATGGCATGGACATCAGCTTCTCCACGTGTGAACTGGTGCTACCAACGCCTTGCCTATGATGTCACGCTTCACAACCAGTTTATCTCTGAGCAGACAGGCAAACTTCCTGACGACGAGATTGCAGAGATTCGTTTCCTGCGTGCTCTCAACTACTTCGAGTTCCTCGACCTCTTCCGTAGAGCACCGTTCAAACTCGAGTTCAACGGAGAACTGCCTGACGAGAAGGTAGGCATCGACCTCTACAACTGGATTGACCAGGAGCTGACAGCCATAGAGCCAATGATGAAAGAAGTGGGAGCATACTGCAACAGCAAAGACTTCGGCCGTGCCGACCGCGGTGCAGCCTACGCTCTGCATGCCCGTCTCGCACTCAACGCCATGGTATACACCGACGGACAGGTGAACGACTACCAGAAGGCAAAGGACTATTGCGACAAGATCATCTCGGCAAACGTCTACGAACTCGCCAAGGAGCCAAAGAACGGATACACCGGTTATCAGCAGCTCTTCATGGCTGACAACGACGAGAATCCGGAGGCTATGAAGGAGATTATCCTCCCTATCCGCCAGGATGGAGCAAAGGCACGTAGTCATGGTGGTTCCACAATGCTTATCAACGGAACACGCTGCAGCGGAATGCCTTACTACTATCAGTCAAACCCATGGCAGTGTATCTTTGCACGCAAAGACATGGTTGGCAAGTTCATTCCAAGCCTCGACGTGGTGAATGCCGACAACGACGCTTGCAGTAAGTCATACGACAAATATCTGAAGGACAACAACCTCGACGCATCCAAACTCACAGAGGCAGACATCCTGAAGATGGACGAGGCACTCGGTGCAAGCACTAAGGAGATGGTCCGCAAGGCTGGTGACGACCGTGCACTTCTCTACGGAGGATTCGCAGGTGGTGTGCGCCGCCTGTCGCCAGACAAGACAATCAAGAACTTCTTCGACGGACTCTCTATCGTGAAATGGTCTAACGTGCGTACCGACGGTGCTGCCGCTCATGGAGAGAACTTCTGTGATACAGACATTCCTCTCTTCCGTCTTGGCGAAATCTACCTCACACGTGCTGAGGCTCTCTATCGTCTCGGCGACAAGCAAGGTGCGCTGAAGGATATCCAGAAGCTGCAGGATCGTGCCCACAGAATAAACATCGCACAGTCTGTCGACCTCAACTACATCCTCGACGAGTGGTGTCGTGAGTTCTATCTCGAAGGACGCCGCCGCAGCGACCTCGTTCGTTTCGGTCTCTTCACCAGCAGCCAGTATGTATGGAGCTTCAAGGGCGGTCAGGAAAATGGAGTAGGTGTTGATTCACATTACAACGTTTATCCAGTACCAGCCAACGAGATAGCCGGTAACGCCAACTTGCATCAGAACCCTGGTTATTAATCAGGGGGAGAGAGAATAGAAAACATGTTTTATAATCATAAAAGAAAACGTATCATGAAATATATAAATAAAATAATGATGCTTCCGTTGCTCGTCCTGCCGTTCTTGTTCGCATCCTGCGACAAAGACGACGACTGCAACCCTACGCTCGATTTGAGCCATGTGGCAGAGGGCTTCGTTCTCAACACACCGGCTTACGCTGGCAACACATACGACCTCGCCAATTCTGACGGAGTGGAGCTGACATGCACCCAGCCTAACTATGGCGACGGAGTGCCATACGTAGTGCGCTATTTCGTACAGGTATCCATCGACCCTACATTCGCTGAAGGAAACAAGGATGCCAAGTTCAAGGAGCTGTCCACTTCTTTCACAACTGCAAAGATGGCAGCCAACGCCGTGGAGATGAACAACGCATTGGTAGACCTCTATCAGGAGGCTAACCCTGATGCCGACGTTCCTTCTTCAATGCCTGTTTATATCAGACTGCGTGCCATCATCGACGGATCGATGATAGAGAATCTCGGTGAGACATATTCTAATGTCATCACTCTCTCTTCTGTACGTGCCGAATATCAGGCACCTGACGTTGAATATCCTGCTTGTCTCTATGTCGTTGGCTCTTCTATCCAGGACGCTTGGAAAAGCTGGAAACAGGTGGCTCCGGTATATGGTTTGGAAGGACAGTATTACACTATGGTCTACGTACCGGATGGTGGTTCATTCAAGTGGGGCACTTTCGTGGAAGACTGGCGCGGATTCGGAAAGATCACCATCGACGACCAGGCTGAAGCAGGCGTTTCAGGCAACGACGACGACAATATCGTGCTTGCAAAGGGCGGATGGTATGTTCTGCACTTCGATGGTGTTATGTCTTCTGACAAGAAGAGCATCAACTACACTCTGCACATCTATCCTGGCAAGGCTTACGTAATAGGTGCAGCCTTCGGAAATTGGGACGAGGCAAACGATGCTCTCGCTATGCAGGCTCCTGCCGACAATTCAGGCGAATGGGTATCTCCTGCTTGTACAGCCAGCGGAGAGCTTCGTGCTTACATCCGCATCCCTGGACTGGAGTGGTGGCGCACAGAGTTCACTCTCTACAACGGCAGCCTGTTCTTCCGCAAGGACAACATCGTTGACAACTGGGCTACAAACGTAGGCGATGATTATTCAGTGAAATGCTCTGCTGGTCAGAAACTCTATGTCAACTTCGACAAGAACACCGGTGAGATGAAATAAGGTGGAATTGCCGGATCTTTATAAGACTTGAAAATCTTATATATCCGACATGTTTGATAAACTTATAATCAGAAAGAGAGTGGATGGGACTCTTTCGCTTGAGTCCTGTCTCTCTCCTTCAAACGACAAAAAACAAACAACAATGAAAAAGACATTATTATATAGCTTGGCAGCTTTGGTGGGACTCTCCTTCGCAAGCTGCAACGGCGACTATGACGACTGGACCAATCCTCAGGGATTTGGACAGGAGAACGCCATCACCATTCCTGGTTTCACAGCGACAGCTGCCGGCGACGTCAACCTTGCCAACCCTGGTGAGAACGTGAAGGTTTTCAACCTCTCTGAGGCTGCTCTGCCAGAGGGAACAGAGCTCAACAAGACCCGCATGATAATCACTCCTACTGATGAGGCTGCAACATACGACCTGCCACAGATTCTGGAGGCAAACAACGATGGTACAGTGGACAGCACGGCATTGCAGACCGCTGTGGTGAAGGCTTACGGAAAGCGTCCGGCATTTCGTCCTTTCAAGGTTCACGTATATTCTGACGTGATGGCAAACGGACAGGCTCTGCTCGTGGATGCAGGAGAAATCAATATCAACGTGGCTCCAAAGGCTCCGTTCATCTCTAAGGCTTATTATCTTATCGGCGACTTCAACGACTGGACTACGGATGTGAACAAACTTGCCGGGTATAAGTTCTCTCGTTCTGACAAGGACGTTTATGAGGATCCTTTCTTCACATTCACCGTGACAACGACAAAGAACGACACGTACTGGAAGATTATCCCACAGGAGAATCTTGATGCCAACAACATCTGGCAGCAGGGTGTGGTCGGTACAGTCAAGGACGGTTCTACCGATGCCGAGGGTACTCTCGTTACTGATAACCCACAGGCCGGCAAGATTGCCGAGGCTGGCACATACGTCATTACGCTGAACATGATTGACTACAGCTACAGTGTGGTAAGAGCAGACTCTTATTATATGGTAGGCGGTGTGTATGGATGGAACGCAGAGTCTGCTTCTAAGGTTGCTTTCTACAACGAGAGCGGTTCTAAGGCTTCTATCACAACGCAGTGGACCGGCGACGCCAACCTGAAGATATGGAACCGTGCCGGCATCGGCAACTGGGATGTTGCATGGGGTAGCGTTTCCGACGGAGATAAAAGCATGGAGGGTGCTCTCATTAACAGTGGCGCCAATGCTTTCGTTTGTCCTGAAAAGGGTGCTTACTACACGCTGACAATCGATATGGCGGCAAAGACCTATTCATGGACAAAGCTCGACAACCAGTCTCCTGAAGCATTCAATACCGTCAGCCTTATCGGAGGCTTCAACGAATGGAAGGGTGATGTAGACATGGAGCAGACTGCACCACACAACTGGTATATCAACCACACCTTCTCTTCAGAGACAGAGTTGAAGTTCCGTTCTAACCACGAATGGACTATCAGCTGGGGTGGAAAGACTACTTCTCTCGCCGGTATGATATATACAGCAGAGGCCAATGGTGACAATATCGTTATTCCTGCCGGAACATACGACATCTACTTCAACGACATCACACACCAGTTCATGTTCGTGAAAGCGAACTGACATGATGTATCAAATGAAAATTCTCATGTTCTGATTTGTAAAAATCAATAAATGTTTATTTAGTTATCGTCAGGGCGGACAATGGTTTCAGCGGATTCCATTGTCCGCTTTTTAATATCCCGGAAAGCCCTAACGAACGATTGGGGGCAAACTTCTGGCAATCCCTAATGACCTATGGAGTCAATAACCTGGCAATCCCTAATGACCGATGGGGATAAACTAAAAATCCCGTTTCCGGCAAACGAAGCTAAGCTTGAGTTTTGCAGAAAACGGGATTTTCCGTATCTTGGGTTTATCTTTTCTGTCTGTGTCTTTCAGCTGACTTGCAGTATGAACTGTCATCTCGCAAATCAGAATGTTATAACAGGCAGTCTGTATCAGTTTTACTGCAAGTCACGATAACGTAGTCTTGCAGTCTGGATAACGTAGTCTTGCAGTCTGGGCCTTGTTCTTAAGCCCTGATGGCCGTTTGGGCTTATGCCCATGGATTCTCCGTTGGGTAGGGGAGAGACTTAGGCTGGTTGTAAGCGATATCCTTGATGCCGAGATATTTGAATACCTCGAAGAGCGTCTTGCCGACATGTGAGAAGGCAACGGCACCATGATGAGGATATCCTTTCTGGATGAGCACGTGGCGATAGAAACGACCCATCTCGCGGATGGCGAAGATTCCGATGCCGCCGAACGAGCGTGTAGGCACGTCGAGCACCTCGCCCTCAGCGATATAAGAGCGCAGATTGCCCTCAGAGTCACACTGCAGACGATAGAATGTGATTGGGCTGGCAGCGATGTCTCCCTCCAGAGTGCCACGGGTGAAGTCGGGAGTGCCGCCGTTCTCGAGCAGACGGTTCTGGATGAGCTGATATTTGATGGCACGGGCAGAACACATCTTGCACTGAGGAGTGTTGCCGCAGTGGAAGCCCATGAAGGTGTCTGTGAGCTGGTAGTCGTATTTGCCGGTGATGTCCTCGTCGTAGATATATTTAGGCACGGAGTTGTTGATGTCGAGCAGAGTCACCGTGTCGTCAGAAGCACAGATGCCGATGAACTCTGAGAGAGCACCGTAGATGTCCACCTCGCAGGCCACAGGGATGCCACGGCTTGCCAGACGGCTGTTCACGTAGCATGGCTCAAATCCGAACTGGCTTGGGAATGCAGGCCAGCATTTGTCGGCGAATGCCACATACTGGCGGGAACCCTTGTGTTGCTCTGCCCAGTCAAGGAGAGTAAGCTCAAACTGTGCCATGCGGCGGCTCAGGTCCGGGTAATATTTGCCTTCGCCCATCTCTTCTGCCATTTCCTTGCATACGGCGTCGATGCGAGGGTCGTTCTCGTGCTCCTTGTAAGCCACGAGCAGGTCGAGCTCTGAATTTTCTTCTATCTCCACGCCCAGTTCATAGAGTCCCTTGATAGGAGCGTTGCAAGCGAAGAAATCCTGTGGACGAGGACCGAAGGTGATGATTTTCAGACCCTTCAGACCTATGATGGTGCGTGCCACCGGCACGAAGTCTTTGATCATCTTTGCCACTTCTTCTGCCGTTCCAACCGGATACTCAGGGATATATCCCTTCAGATGGCGCATGCCCAGATTGTATGAGCAGTTGAGCATACCGCAGTATGCGTCTCCACGGCCGTTTATCATGTCGCCGTCGCCTTCGGCAGCTGCCACAAACATCACCGGACCGTCAAACTCCTTTGCAATAAGTGTCTCCGGTGTTTCCGGACCGAAGTTGCCGAGGAACACCACGAGGGCGTTGCAGCCTTCTGCCTTCACTTCGGCAACGGCCTTGAGCATGTCCTGCTCATTCTCTACGGTGGTCTGGCAGTTGAAAATCTCACCTGTGTATTCTTTTACAATGTTCTCGCGACGCTGTGTTGACAGCGCGATAGGGAAACAGTCACGGCTGACGGCGATGATGCCCAGCTTGACCTGAGGAATGTTGTTGCTAACCATAATTGTATTTTTGAAATGTTTTTGTATGTCTGTTTCTTTGGTAAAGATGTATGCAAAGATACATTTTATATTATATATAAAAAAGAATTCATGAAGTGTATTAATAACAATTAGCATTAATTCACTCCATGAACTGCACTTGCGGCATATCGCAAGCGGTATGCCGGCTCCTTCAAGCCCTAATGACCGGTTTTGGTCAAACGGTCATCATGACCATAAGATATTGTTTCAAGCCCAATCTGTCATTAGGGTTTGTTGTGGTCGGTTTATTTGCTCGACAGGTGGAGAAAACGCGTTATGCGGTGTCCCAGATCGCGTTTCTTGTTGTCGATGAATGCGTCGAGAATCCTTGTGGTCCCGTTTAGCGGCACCACGTCGTAGTCGGCGATGGCGGCAGGGATAAGACAGCTGTATCCCTCTCTCACCGTCGTCTCTTCGCCTGTCTCTCTTATCCTTATCTTGAAGTCGCCCTTGATACACATCGTTATGATGAAACTGTCGTATTTCAGCAGGTTGCGGTGGAACGGCTCCGTCAGTTCAGCCACTCTTACGCTGAAGAACTGTGAATCCATGATGAGGTTGGCACGGTTGTCATCCTCTTTATATATAGTGCGATATTCGTCCTCCACATTGAAGTCGAGAGCTTCGGCAGCCAGTTCGGTGTGCAGCTCACGCGGTTTCCCGTCCAGGCCGGGTCTGTTGTAGTCGAAGATGCGGTAGGTGACGTCTGACGACTGCTGCACTTCGGCAAGCAGGATGCCGCTGCAGATGGCGTGTACTCTGCCTGCCGGCAGATAGAACACGTCTCCGGCCTTCACCTCATGGCGGGCAAGCACGTCGGTTATGGTGCCGTCGGCGATACGCTTCTTGTATTCGTATTCAGAGATTTTCGATTTGAATCCGGCATACAGATAACTGCCGGGATTGGCGTCGATGACATACCACATCTCTGTCTTTCCCGATTTGCCGTGTACTCTCTTTGCCATCTCGTCGTTGGGATGCACCTGAATGCTGAGGTCTCCTTTGGCATCGATGAGTTTCACGAGCAGTGGCATCTTGCCATCATACAGCTTGTTCACCGATTCGCCCAGGATTTCCTTCGGATGTGCGTCGATAACGGTTGTCAGTTCTTTGCCTGCCCATTCGCCGTTGCTCACGATGCTTGTGCTCGACGGTACGGCGCTCACCTCCCAGCTTTCACCGATGGGGGTATCTTGCGGCTTGAGTCCCTTATATGGGCAGAGCCTGTCGCCTCCCCATACCACGGTGTGCAGGTTGGGTTCGAATAATAGCGGATATAGTGTCATGTTCTTCTGTCTGTTGTTCAAAATAAGTTAATTACAAACTTGTATATAAGATAATGCAAAGATACATTTTTTTTATTTACTCCAAAAAACAAACAGAAATATATTTGTTGATGCGTATTGAAACTTATCTCACGTTGATTATCTTGTGTGTCTGCAACGACAGTTTCCATTTGGGGTGCTTCAGACAATAGTCTATCGTTCCCCGCAGGTTTGCCTTGTTCTGCGTCTCGTCTTTCACGTCGCATGGTTGCAGGCGGTATTCCTTTGCTTCTACATTGGCATATCTGTCCACTCCTTCGTCGTTGCCCTCATACACCACCTTCAGCTCGTCTATCCTGTGCAGCTTCAGCGGTTTCCCTTTCGGCGAACATGTTATCCAGTCTATCTGGCAGTCTTCTGGCAGTTCGTATGTGCCGTTGGTCTCCATTGCCACATAGCATCCCTCCGCATGTAGCTTCTCTATCAGCGATGCCGTGACCTGCATCGAAGGCTCTCCGCCGGTGATGACAACGAAGCGTGCCGGAAATTGCCTCACTTCCTCAACAATCTCCTCCTCTGTCATCTCCACGTATCTGGAGTGGTCGGTGTCGCAGAACGAACACTTGAGGTTGCAGCCGGCAAAGCGCACGAAAACGGCTGGCGTTCCCGTGTGGCGTCCTTCTCCCTGCAGACTATAGAATATCTCGTTTATCCGCATCATTCCTCCTCGTCCTTAACGTATGTCACCATATTGTTGGAACTCTCCTCCACGTCCACCTTGTAGCATTCCGGAATCTGGTCGCACACCCATTTGGCTATGTTCTCCGCCGTAGGGTTGAAAGGCAGCAGCTCGTTGAAGTTGCCGTGGTCAAGATAGTCGTGTATCTTGTTCTTGATATGCTTGAAATCAATCACCATCCCCACCTCGTTCAGTTCTCTGGCCTTGCAGTATACGGTAACGATCCAGTTGTGACCGTGCAGGTTGGTGCATTTGCTCTCGTAGGGCAGACTGAGTTTGTGGCAGCCTGCTATTTCCATCTTCTTTTTTACGTAATACATTTATTGTGAAGCTAATTCTGACTGCAAAGTTAGTGTAAAAATCCTAATTCCGGCATCTCTAATAGGTTGTTTAGGGCTTAAAACTCTTCAGACAAGCTTAAAAAGTCTAAATATCAGTGTTTTTGTAACAACTTTGTAACAAATGATAATTACTTTTGCATCCGCTTGAGAAGACAGGCTTGAGGATATTCCTCCCGCCTTTGTCAACTCGTCAACTATAAATATTTAAATATGGAATTATCAGAAATGCTGTTTTTAGGAGGTTTTGTGGTTTTCATCGCCGCAATCCTTTTGCTTGACATGTTTGTAATCGACAAGAAGGCTCACGAGGTGTCCATCCGTGAGGCTGGCACCTGGACTGCCGTATGGATAGCCTTGGCGCTCCTGTTTTCCGTCTTCTTGTGGTTTCATGGTGATATGGTACATGGAATAGAGAATTTCAGCGATCTCCAGGCAGTGGCTTCGCGCTATGCCTCGCATCTGAAACTCAATCCCGACGATTTCGAGTCGAGTCTGCAGCAATACCGCCATTACATGACGGTGTCATACATCTCAGGTTATCTGATAGAGAAGACGCTCTCTGTAGACAACCTCTTCGTGATGATGATGATTTTCACATCCTTCGGAGTGGGGAAGAATGAATATCAGCATGTGTTGAACTGGGGAATACTCGGTGCCATCGTCTTGCGTTTCGTGTTCATATTCCTTGGCGCTGCCATAATAAGCCGTTTCGACTGGGTATTGCTCGTCTTCGGTGCGGTGCTTGTATATAGCGGCGTGAAGATGTATCTCAACCGCAACAAGAAAGAGGAGATGGATGTGGAGAAGCATCCGCTCGTGAGACTGCTGTCAAAGACGGGACGTATTCACCCTCAGTTTGAGGGCGATAAGTTCTTCATCCGCCGTGCCGGACGCCTGCTGTTCACTCCGCTCTTTGTCACGGTGCTCGTGATAGAGTTCAGCGACCTTATCTTTGCCTTCGACAGCATACCGGCGGTATTCTCCGTGTCGCTCGACCCCTATGTGGTGTTCTTTTCCAACATCTTTGCCATATTGGGACTGAGAGCCATGTTCTTCCTCCTGGCAGCGATAGCCGACAGATTCCGCTATCTTAAGCTCGGTGTCTGCGTTCTCCTGGTGTTCATCGGTGTGAAGATGCTCATCCATGAGTTCTTTGAGATTGATGCCATATCGTCGCTCGTGTTCATTGTCAGCGTGCTGGTGGTGAGCATCGGAGCCTCGCTGGTGGTGAAGAAGCAGACCGTGTAGCGTATTTGCAATCCATAGACTATAGGCATGCCCCCAAAGTGCTGTTCCGTATCAGGAATGTAGCCTTTGGGGGCTTTTCATTCCCATTTCCCTCGCTTAATCGGATTCTTGGATAATCTGCATCGTGGCATTGCCGACTGCATGGTCATCAACAGCGGCTTCGCCTATTATTCCCTGTCGAGCATCTTAATCACAGAATATCGCGGAGCTGAACTCGGTACTATAGCCCTGCTTGTCAATATCATTAGAGAGATGATCACTCTATTAGGCGTTGGCATAGGCAAACGAAAAAGGCATGACCCCTCGCTTTCGAGAAGCCATGCCCGGAAATATATATTGAGATTTTGGAACTCAGAAGTTCACTCCGAAGTTCAGCGTCAGACATCCGTTGTGCGACGTGTCGAATTCATCGTGACAGATATTCGCCAGACCCACGTCATAGGTCAGGTCGGCATAAAACATGTCGTAGGCAACGCCACAGCCCAAACGCAGTCCACCGTCGAAGCGCTTGAAGCGGTCGCTCGAGAACGACGGGTCTGCTTCTCTCTCGCGATAGTTCTTTATCTTTCCGCCTACACCACATGCCAGGTATCCGCCGGCAAAAGGCTGGATGGAGAAGTGGTCGTCGATAGGGTAGGCATATTTCACAGTCAGCGGCACCTCCAGATAGTTCAGGTCGTAGGTCATCTTCTTGCCGTCGTCGAGCTTCTTCTTGCCGCCCTTCTCGGTATAGTATAGTCCCGTCTCGAAAAACACCGGAGCACGGTCAGACAACGCTATGCCCACCACGGCACCCACGTTGAGGCCCGTCTGCGCGTTGCCGCCATCAAGAGTCTTGTCGTCGGAGCTCACGGTAGAAAACGACGGTCCGATGCGCAGTCCGTAGTAGTTCTCGCCGCTCTGATATAGTCCCGTGCCCGGTCGGCGGGAGTAGTCCAGATGTCCAGTTCGCTGGTTGTAATATCTGCTGTTCTTATAAGCCTGAGCCTGAGCCGTGCAGCCAATAGTCATTATCGCCAGAGCTGCCAATATAAACTTCTTCATAATAGTGGTCCTTTCTTAATACGTTCTACAATAATTTTTTCTTTCCGCTGGCAAAAGTATAGTTTTCCCTCCAACTCCACTGAGGGGATATCCCTAAAATAGAATGGGGAAAACCATATTGCAGCCAAAGGGTGGTTCCTTACATTATTGTTTTCCAATAATCTCAAATCGGTCATTACATCTTGTAATACGTAACACGTATACTTTTTTCCGGAGGAAAGTGTCATAGTATCATTTTCGAGACTTTTTCCATACCTAATCTCTTGAAAGCCAGAATAATACTTCAATGATACTTTTCTTTCTTCTTTACAGAAAAGTGTCATAGAAGTGTCACAGAAGTATCATGGAAGTCTCAAAAAAATATAGTAATGCTTAACTCGTTGGCGGAATCCTGAAAACAGGAATATGGGTGTTGCAACATTAACTTATTGGGCAGACGTCTGACAGCAAATCTGCCCAACTGGGGCAAGCACGTTGCCCATGATGGGCAAGCACGTTGCCCCAGTTGGGCAAGCAGCGTGCCCAATTCTGCCCCCAAATCGGTCATAAGTGCTTGCTTGGATTTCGTTTTTTGGAAGAGTGGATTTTGCTTTTTAATTCGCCATAACGGGCTATTGTTCATTATAGACAGGCAAAAGATGTCTTATTGGATATTCTTTATTTCTTCTTCAGACAAACCCGATGCCTGCATGATAGTTTCTATAGGCACTCCAAGAGCCAGAAGATTGGAGGCTATTCTTTCTTTTGCCTTTTTCTCACCTTCTGCACGTCCTTCTGCACGTCCTTCTGCATATTTCTTCTTTTCCGCAGTCCGTATGGCATTCACGATGTCGCGGTCGAAATCAGTATGTGGATTGATGTATTTCTCTGCCATAATGCTGCATTTATTATTCAATCAGCAAATTTACGGCATTTTTGATAATTATCCAACGGTCATGCCTGTATTTTTGCTTTTTGAAATGTTTTACTTCCTGCAATTCCTGACATACCAAGAGTGTCATATATTTACCATACACCCTGCAAAATCGTCAACTTTGTGGTGGAATCAACAACCTACCGAGAGTTTCCGAAAGACGCTGCTGAGTTTTGATTTGCCAGAAATTTATTTATGATGTATGGTCGTAGATATTATATTGCTAATAGCCATCCGATAAATTGTTTGATGAGCGGCGAGTGATTCTCTTTTATGCTCCTGATTTTTGTTTCAATTATGAAGTTCTTTATGCGGAGCCTGTAATCGGAATTGTGTAGCAGAAGCCATAACTCTTCATCGATGTATGCATATTCTACATTCTTTCTTACCCAAGCTGTAGATGGAGAGGTGGTTCGTGTTTCGGAGTCGTTGTAAAAATTGAGATGCCAAAACTCGTCTGTTTGCAAATAATATAACGGATAAGTGAGATCTGTTTTCTCACTTTGTTGGGCAATTATCGTATATTGCTCGAATATGTTGTTGTAAATTATTTCCAAGTCCTCGAAAATAAATCTGTTATATCGGAAAGTCCCGTTTTCAATGCCCCGTATTATTGATAGGATGAGGACTGGTTTGGCGATTTTCTTTATGCCGCTTCGTTTGATACTGCCTTGCTTCATGTCTTTTATTTTCTTTGTATAGAAGTCAAAAGCAGATTCATAATTGAAAAAACGAATGATTTTATTATTCATAGGTCGTCATATTTAGTGCAGATATGTAACTTTATATAATTCAACCGCAAATTTACACAATTATCATTAATCAATTCCTTCCGTCATACTTTATTTTATATACAGCAATAAAAAACAAGTGGACAAATTTACCTGATAAAGAATTTATTATTACTTTTGCAAAGCATTACATCCGCAGAAAGCCCGAAAGGGGAGAAGCGGGTGGGTGCTACTTATTGAAAAGAGCGTTTATCTGACGCTTATTCTTTGCGTGTCCTAACTTCGCAACTTAAGACTTATTCGCAAAAGGATGAGACAATGATAGATGTTCACGGTAGGTGTATTTTATCCTATCGTGATTTGTTGTATATATACAGTCATTGTATGTGTACGATTGGTCGCGTATGGGAATAATATATCCATACGTGGGCTTTCTGCATTGTCCTTCTCTGCGAATAGGGCAATGCGAAGGCCTGGACACGTGGGATGGGCAAGGACTGAATCCCCACGTTTTTCTTTTTTTATAGGTATATCTGATTTTTTTCGTTCCGAGATTTGGGAGATTCTATCGGGAAAATAAGGAGATAGAATCAAGTGTACAAAATAACATGGGATAAGGAAACAGGAGGAGTACAGCTTCACTCTCGAATTGTGGAAGGTACCTTAGGTATCTCTCCTCGTCCTGTGTTCTTTGAGGAGCTTGACTTGTTGGGACTTGACAAGTTGGGATGGACCTACCCTCAGGCAGAGGAGCCTATAATGTGGGCCGTCAATAAACAGTATTGGTATCGTGGTGTTCGACTCTTTGATGCCAAGGGTGCTAATATCTATGCAAAGCCTACGCTGGAAATGCAACCCGGAATAGAACCTATGGATCTTGAACCTGTTGATGTCAAGGCTATGCTTCGACGCACGTCCGATTTGATGTTTGTATTGGAGAATGAAGCGATTGAGTTCATTCGAGACACCTATTTGGCTTATGCTAAAGCCAATAAAACCTATGATAAGGCTGAGGCCAACAAGCTTGATTTTGAGGCTATGGCTGAGCGAGTGGAAAAGAAAAGCAAGCAGCGGATGGCCGTTGTGAAGCAAGACTGTGACTCGTTTGATATTATGCCACTTGCTACGGCCGAGAAAGAGGGAAAACGCGTGTTGCTCTCTACCAAGATAGACCGTTTCATAGCAAGCTTTTCTGGTGGTAAGGATTCACAGGTGGTACTTGATCTTTGTACTCGCGCTATTCCGCCAACCGATTTCGAGGTCATCTATAGCGATACAGGCTATGAGCTTCCTCCTTCTCTGGCCCTTTACAAAGATGTAGAGGCGCACTATAAACAGAAGTTTCCTTCACTACGTTTCCTTACGGCTCGCAACCACGAGTCGGTACTTAACTATTGGGACAAGATTGGCACACCAAGTGACAATCATAGATGGTGCTGCTCGGTGATGAAAACGGCTCCGCTGTATCGAATGCTGAAAGTGGAAGGAAATAAGCAGGCGCGAGTTCTCACTTTCGATGGGGTAAGAGCGGAGGAGTCTGTAAGAAGGGAAAATTATCAACGATTAGGGAAAGGTAAACATACCTATATCTATAATGCTCATCCGATTATAAGTTGGAATTCGGTAGAGATATTTTTATACCTTTTTGAGCGAGGCTTGCCAGTAAATCCTGCATATCGTAGTGGTAAAGCTAGAGTCGGGTGTTTGATATGTCCATTCTCAACATCTTGGGATGATATGATAATACAAGAAAAATATCCCGATGATTTGCAGCCATTTGTGGAAAGACTTAAAAAATATGCTTCGCAAGTGAAAATCTTAGACTTCGGTCACTTCCTTTCGGAAAGAAAATGGAAATTAAAACCGTTAGGGGATAGAAAACAAAAAATTTCTAAGGTTCAATTCCAAACGGGAGTTTCACCATTAAATTTCATGGTTGAAATAACAGATGCAAAGCATTCTTTTCTAAAGTGGTTGCCAGCTCTTTGCTCTTATTCTATTAAGAATACAAGCAAAGGTTTTGAGGGGGAATTACATTTTAAGAAGAATGTTTTCCCATTTGTAATAGCAGAATCTGGCGGAAAGTCAACCCTTGAAGTTAAAGGGAGCTTGCCTAACGAACTGGTGTATCTTTTAAGACGTTTAACATATAAAACGGCATATTGCGTACAGTGTGAGGTGTGCGAGGTTGATTGTCCAACAGGTGCTCTCTCAATTGTGCCACAAATAACTATAGACAAAACAAAATGCATTCACTGTCATAAATGTTTTAATACACATGACCGTGGATGTGTAGCTGCGGATTGTATACGTATGATAACAGATTCAGAAAGAAAAATAAACACGAAGATTCAAGGATATAAAAAATTTGGACTTCGCGATGAATGGGTAGATGAATACTTTATTGATCCCGTTGAGTTTTGGAAAGATAATACCTTGGGAACAGCCCAGGTGGACTCTTTTAAAGCATGGATGAGAGATGCAGAAATTACAGATCAGAAGAATAATTTAACTGAGCTGGGCGCATTGATGCGAACCATTTATGCGGAAAATCCTTCTTTGTTTTGGGAGATAGTTTTTATAAATCTTTCCTACAATTCATACATCGTAAAATGGTTTTGTAATAATATAAAGCCTAATCAGGTTTACAATGGAAAAATGATTAAGGAGGAGATTTCCAACGAAGGTTTTTCAGGTTCTATTACAACTGTGGGTAATGCAGCCATTGCATTATGTGATATGATGAAGAAAACTCCAGTTGGCGACGAATGCTTGCAAGGCATGGATTTGGGAAGAGAAGGACTTAGACGGAGCGAGTATGATGATGTGAGTATTGAAGCTGTAGCTTATTCTATATATAAATTTGCAAAAGAACGTGAGCTTTCAATGCTAAGGGTTTCTGATATGTATAATAATGAGGCGGAACATGGCATTTTCAAGGAATTTGGAACATCAAAGCAAGATCTTCTTAGAAAACTCAGAACAATTAGTGCGGAAAGTAACCGTGTTTTGGTTGCAGAACTAACTATGGGTTTAGACCACATTACTCTTCGTAATGATTTGACTCCTATGAAGGTGTTAAAAGAGCTAACAAAATAAGATGAGAAATGTGCTTCTGTCAACATATGATGACATGGTGCTTTCTGTTCACACAGGATGTGTAAATGGGAAAATAGCAGTGTCAAAACCTCTTTATTTGATAGCTATAATGGAGGCTATAGAATTTCAAGAGTTGAATGAAAACAAAATTGACTTGTTCAATGTGTTTGTTCGTAAGAGATTTGGTCAATTATATGAACAAGTCAACGGAAATAAAAAAGGATATGAGATTTCTTTTTTTGTTTGACCGTTCTTTCATCTTGACAGTGCCATGTTTTATCATCTGATTTGGAAACAAGGATTAGAACCTCCAGTTAAAGCAGTGACCCCTTCAGCCAAATATCTCCGAGAGAATTTGCTTTATGCGAAGTTGGATGATGAGCTGTGGGATTTATTACAAGATGCTGAAAATAGAGAATACCTAAAAAGAAGTATCATTGAACGATACCTAACTGAAAAACTATAAAACGACAATCATACGCTTATGGCTACTAAGTATGACGACATCATAAAGCTTCGTGGCGGCAAGGCTGCATACGATATAGCTGAAGAGAAAGAGGGTGA
Organism: Prevotella pectinovora; assembly: GCF_000834015.1. Classification (GTDB taxonomy): domain Bacteria; phylum Bacteroidota; class Bacteroidia; order Bacteroidales; family Bacteroidaceae; genus Prevotella; species Prevotella pectinovora. The sequence goes on from NZ_JXQI01000051.1 coordinate 46,416, forward strand.
ATGGATCTCATTTATCCCTAATGAGCAGTTTAACAATGTGTTGCGCACTGTTATAAAGAGTGTGCGTGGAAACGACATCGATAACCACAAGAGTTTTTGGATTAATGGCACATACGGTACAGGAAAGAGCCATGCCGTAGCAGTAATCAGCCACTTGCTTGGTGACGAGGTGGACAAGATCCGCAACTGGGTTGACTATGAGTACAAGGATGCTAAGTTTGCTGCTATCCGCCAGGCCATATATTCGCTTCGTGAAACAAAGCGCTTATTAACGGTTAATGTGTATGGCTTGGGCGCAATGACCCATCCTGGCGACTTGGCTCTTGTGCTTCAAAAAGCAGTAACGGAAACGCTCCACAAGCACAAGATAAATATAGCCGTGCCGACGGATTATGAAAATTATATTGAGCAAATCCGTCAGAATCCTGAGATATGGAATCATTTGATAGAAACGCATACTGCCCTTTCGTCTGTAGTAGCCGACAGCAATCAGTTGGTAGAAAGCTTGTCGACAGGAGATCTTGGCATTTTCCATCGCGTAAGCGACACGCTGCGCGAGGCTCAGCTCGATATCCGTCTTAATAACGACAATATAAAGCAATGGCTTACTGAGATACAAGACCGTCTTGCAGAACTTGGGACTTACAATGGTCTGCTCATCGTTTGGGATGAGTTTACCGATGTAATGACCGATGCCATTGGAGTTCCTGTGCTTAAGCAGTTGCAGGAAGTGGCGCAGAAATTTATGAATGAGGACAGTAATTCTTACATTTTCCTCATCTCACATCCGTCTGCCTTTAATGGAGTAGACTCTGAACAGCTGAAGCAGACAGATGGTCGCTATCACCGAATGAAATACAATATGGAGTCGGTGTCGGCGTTTAAGATTATGTCGCGTAAGTTTGATATCCTTGACAAGGAGCGCCATACGCAATTGTGCCAGCATTTCTACACGATGAATCCGCAATTGCTTGACATCTTCACGGCAACAAGCAATGATCAACAATCTACTCGTGAGGATCTGTTCAACCTGTTCCCCTTACATCCAGGAACCGCTAATCTTGCCACCCATTATGCTACGGTGGTTGGATCATCAAGCAGAAGTGTTTTCGAGTTTTTAGGCCAGAACGACTCTATACGAGAATTCCTTGACAGTGAGGAATATTTCCTGAACCGTGATACTATCACCGCAGACTATTTGTGGGACTATGTGTTGAAGGTGTTCCAAGACGATGTCACAAACTATGGAGCCGTAACAGAGCGTTACAACTCCTATAAGCTGCAGGTTAGCAATGAGGGCGCTGCCTACTTCGCTGTATTTAAGGGAATATTGTTGCTCAACGCTTTCAATAATGTTTCTGGAGAGAACAACAATGGTTTGGTTACTCCCTCGGAGGATAATATTCATGCTCTTTTTGCAGGAACGCGTTACGACGATCAGTTTGATGTGGTTCTGCAATGGTTTAATGAGCAGGGTATTATTCAGCGTGCTCCTGGTGGCTTGTATTCCGTTCAGTTCTCCGCCTTGCCATCAGGAGAGATTGAAGAAAAGAAGAACGAAATGCGTAATGTGCAATTTAAGTTTACGGAACAAATTCTTGCTTTTTCGGACGCAGCGGAGAATAGCTTTAGAGGAAAATTTATGCAAAGAGTCATACGGCCTTATGACTTTAAGTTTTTCTCAGACCATCAGAACGAAGCTGTGTTACGAAGTCAGATAAAAAACGCCCGTAAGGAAACCAAAACGAGTGCCTTGTTCTTTGCACTGCTGATGGCGCGAAATAACACCGAGCTAGGGGTGCTTCGTAGTTTTGCGGAAAAATGCGCAGAGGATGAGAGCGATAAGGACTTGAAGAATATAGTTTTCCTTGTGTTCGACGAAGTGCTCACTGATGCTAAGTATGAGCAGTTTATTGAGTATCAGGCAAACTATGCCTGCGCTAGTAGCCATGGCTTTATGGACCAGCAAAAAGTGCATCGCGACCATGCTGTATCTATGGTTAAAGAATGGATGGACAGCATTCTGCGTAGTAATGCTATTGTTTATATCAATGGGGAGGAAAAACAACCAGTGTCGGTGAAGCACCTGTCAAGCATTGTCAATAGTGTGATTGCGCCGATCATCTTCCCGTATGGCCCCGATGCTTGCGAGTTGTTGAGGCAAAAAACGCCATCCACTTTCTGGCGCCAGCAAAACTCAAAGGAGATAGTGCGTACGTTCCTTTTCGCAAATTCAAAGGGAGAGCTCGCTACCATTACCGCACAAATGCGCCCTGTGCAATATCTCATTCAGGAGTGTCTCGATGATAATCTGGCGTGGAAGATTGACGTGCCTGAGAATCATCCGTTCAAGGTGGTCTATGATAAAGTGCAGAATATCATTAAGTATGCAGACAAGAGTCTTCCGTTTAATTTCGACGACAAGTTCTCTGTTCTGCAAAAATCGCCCTACGGTCTTTACGGAAGTTTTGCTGCCATGGCTATGATGGCGTTTGCCTTGAGACCATGGGCCAACAAGATTTTCGATATGCAGGGTAAGCCACGCGATAAGAACGCCCTGATTGACGATATCGTGTGGTTGTTCAAGGTGTGGGACGATAAGAAATCGAGCAGTAAGCTTAATTTCAAGTTTCAGACTCCAGAAGAGGGAAAACTGTGTAAGGACCTCGTATCTCTCTTCAAGCTAAACAATAAGAATAATGATTATTCTGATGTTACAAGTCTGAAAGACGCTCGTTATGCCATTACAGCAGAGTTTCTTGGCAAGAAGGGTTATCCGCTTTGGACGGTAAAGTATGCCTCTGAGGCAGCTTTTGCAAATCTTCCTGTGATTATAACAATTACGAAAGATGAGAAAAAGCTGATAGATAACATCGTAACCATTTGCATGGAGCGCGACTTGCGTAATCCTGCATTGGTGAAAGAAACGATAGACCTTATTTCGGATTTGCGTTATGAGATGAAAAACATCCTCAATGTGGATGCAGCCTTCTCTGATGGTTTTAAAAACTTCTTGATGCAACTTGACTTCATCAATATACAGGAGAGCGAAGTGGACGAAGTGAAGCTTTTCATAGAGCAGAACTTACAGTCTACAGTGGGATATTGGACGGAAGAGGAAGTGGAGAAAAAGGCTTTGCAGTGGAAATCGTCAAAGACACCAACTCCACCACAACCTCCCGTGGATCCGCCATTGCCTCCAGTCCCACCTGTGTATCCGCCGATACCGCCTGTAGACCCAGACGTAATTGACCAGAAGCGCAAGCAAGCCAAGATGCACATTGCTGATATTGTGTCTATCGAAGATGCCAAGGCATTGCTATACAAACTATGTGATGAAGGAAATGAATGGTTGTTGGACAAGATAAACGAATAGTCTATGTATAAGGAGTACGAATCATTGGAAGACCTTTATCAGGAGATAGAGATTGACAAAAATTGGACGGGTGCGGAGAGTTCTCTCCGTAACCGCTATCCAATACGCTTTGTGTTGTTCGAAAATTTCGGTGACTTTGGTGAATTCGTTCAAGTATGCCAAGATCATGACGTATATGTACAAAGCATAGAAAAATGGATGAAGGACGGACAGGATGATTTGTTGATAACATATTCGCAACTTGCAGATTTGTTCAAAAGTTATATCAAGAGCCTACCGGCAAATGACTTTGTCATAGCCCCGTTTTCTGAAATTACAAGATTCTATGACAATACGCATTATGCGGAATTCGACTCTTTGTTGAAGACAATACGCCTAATCCAATCGCCCGAAGAGGCACAACGTGAACATCAGCGCATCTATGTGCCACTAATTGGTATGCAGAGTAAGGTGGGCAAGTTCAAGGATGATCCCAATATCCATATCTGGGAGTATCACTCAAAAACCTTAATTCCGCAACACTATAATTTAACTTTATTTATAAGTTCCTGAGCAACAAAAAGTTGCCCAGGATTTTGCCATGTCAGAATTTTCACTTATCTTAGTGTTGCAAAAAGAAAACAAGAAC
>NZ_JXQI01000052.1 GCF_000834015.1 Prevotella pectinovora
CTGGAGGTACTAAGATGTTTCAGTTCCCTCCGTTCGCCTCCGGAAATTCATCCGGATGACAGTCCTTCAGACTGCCGGGTTGTCCCATTCGGAAATCCCTGGATCAAAGGTCATTTGCACCTCCCCAAGGCTTGTCGCAGCTTATCACGTCCTTCATCGCCTCCGTGAGCCTAGGCATCCGCCATACGCCCTTTCTTACTTTCGCCTGTGTCCACATGTGAATATGAATACTCACAAGGGACCTAGCCCATACTTTCAGCTGTATTGAAATTTTCTTTTCTACAGTTTTGTCTGTAACAACATGTCAAAGATCGTTTTCGTTGAGAATCTTCAGAATTCTCACGAATCGTGGAGAATAACGGATTCGAACCGTTGACCCCCTGCTTGCAAAGCAGGTGCTCTAGCCAGCTGAGCTAATCCCCCAAATTACATTGAAGAACAATATCTTGGAGAGCGAGGCTAACATCTGTCTTCACCTCTTACGTAGTCCCAGGCAGACTTGAACTGCCGACCTCCACATTATCAGTGTGGCGCTCTAACCAACTGAGCTATAGGACTGTCAGGTTGGTCAGGTGTATGGACTTCTCCGCCCAGTTTCCTTT
>NZ_JXQI01000053.1 GCF_000834015.1 Prevotella pectinovora
AGGACCACGACGTGGAACATTACCCGATTCATTGACGAGATTTTCAGAGAATTGCTTGCATATCTCAAGTATTTTGACGAATTTTGTATAAAGGTTGTACATACGATGGTTTGAACTTAATGTTTTGATCACCACTAAGTTACTAAAAATCAGCGATATATACAACCTTTTACTCATATTTATCAACTTAAATTAATTCCGCCAACGGGTATGGATAGTAATGAAAAGACATATACCTCAAAGCAACTTGAAGTAATACATGCTGATACTGGCTACAATATGGTATTAGCAGGTCCTGGTTGTGGCAAAACGGATATTCTTGCTGAAAGAATAGCGATAGCTTATGAAAGCGGTAAAGCAGAACTTTCAGATATGTTGTGTTTGACCTTTACCAACCGTGCAGCCCGAGGAATGTACGACCGTATCAAGAAACGTCTTGGTGATGACTCGTCAGAATTATTTGTTGGAAATGTACATCGTTATTGTTCTCATTTCCTTTTTGAAAACAGTGTTGTTTCCGCTGAAACGTCCGTTATGGATGAAGATGACACCAACGAGGTTTTAACAAGTGAAATTGAGGAGTCAGACATCAAGAAACTGATTGGTTATCGAGAAGAACAAGGAGCATATGGTATTCTTGTGTCAATGGATTGGTATACTATAAATCATGTGCTTGGAATCGATATGCATGCTTCTGGGTCAACAGGTAAGGTCAAGGTTGAAACTGCCAAAAAGGTTATCAATGCCGTTCGGTACAAAGTTATGGATATGCAACACCTTATGTACCAGATTAAAGGCGAACATCCGCATGATTCTTTGTTGCATAGAGAAATCATTGAATTAGATGGATTCAAAGACTATTATCCTTTTATACGCAGTCTAAAAGATGCATTCATAACCATAAAATATGATTATAGAACTTATAACGGGCTTAATCCTGTTGATAAGTTAATCGCACTTGCTGAAAAATTTGGAACATACAAGGAAAAGAATGGTCTCATAGATTTCGATGACCTTCTACTTATAACCTATGATGCGTATCTAAATGACATAGAACATGCTTATAAAAGATATAAGTGGGTACAGATAGATGAGATTCAAGACCTCTCCAAATTCCAAATATCACTGGTTGACTTGTTTACTGACAAGTCTAAAGATTTTGTTGTCCTCTATTTAGGAGATGAGCAGCAAGCTATATATTCGTTCATGGGTGCTTCTCTTAGCACTCTTGATATGCTAAAAGAAAGATGCATAAACCATATTTATCATCTTGATAAGAACTTTAGGTCTCCAAAGTATTTATTAGACCTGTACAATGAGTACGCAATAAAAGAATTACATGTAGATAAAGACTTCCTTCCTGAGCCAAAAGATGAAATGGAGGCTGGATTCCATGATGTTTGCATCCATGATTACGGTTCTTTATCAGAAGAGGTAGATAGGGTATATAATGATGTTCTTCCATATCTGATAAAAGAAGTTAAAACTGAAGAAGGCATAAAAAAGGCAAGGACAGCATTACTTGTTCCTTGGAATATCGATGCTAATGAAATCAGTGACCGATTAAAGAAAGATAAAATACCTCATTTCAAAATATCAGGTATGGATTCTTTTCAGATGGTACACATGAAGACCCTTATGGCTCATTTCAATGCAGTTGACAATGACTTCAACCTTATAGCTTGGTCTCGTATCTTAAAGCAAACATTCGCTGTTGACACATACTCTCAAGGTCGGCATATTATTGACGAAATGAGAGGCATAGGTATGTGCCCTTCTGACTTGTTGAGAGATAATGGCTCAACATTAGGTGAATTTGTATATTATTTTGATAATGAGGAGATTGTACTCTTTGATACGGAAACGACAGGAGTAGATGTCTTTACGGATGATATTATCCAAATAGCAGCCATAAAGATCAGAAATGGTGTAGAAGTGCCAGGCTCATTTAAGGAAATTTATCTACGTACAGATAAAAACCGTATTCCGGCAAAACTAGGGAAATTAGTGAACCCAATGGTAGAGGATTATGCACAAGCAGAAAGAGAAGGTCGTGTTGTTGAAAGAACGCAAGGTCTTGAAGACTTCATGAACTACATAGGAAATGCCGTTTTGCTTGGACATAATGTGAAATATGACTACAATATCCTAAAATACAATCTCAAAAGGTATTGTGGGAATAAATATGATTGGTTTGAAACACCGATATTAGATACATTAAAATTAGCACATCTTATTTGTCCTAGATTTAGAAGATATAAGCTTGCATATCTTATTGAGCGTTTAGGATTAGAAGGAACCAACAGCCATAATGCAAAAGATGATATTATGGCAACATATGAACTTGCCAAATATTGCAGGGCTCAGTCTGACAATCTTTTGATTAAGCAAGGTGATTTCTATCAAAGACGTGATGTTCAAAAGATTATAGAAGAGCTTTTCAACGGATATAAGGAATGTTATGACATCACAAAGGCCAGACTTTATGAGCTATGTGATGATAGCGCCCCCTTGGCTTTAGTAAGGGAAATGAAAGAATTAAGCGAATCTCTATCTCGTATTTGTGAATTCAAGATTGTAGATAGCTTCGATCTGATACTTTCATTCATAGAAGAAGATGTTATAAAAGATGAGCCAAATGCATTAAAGGCACACTTTGACAATCATCTTATGGACATGAGTACATATCGAGAGGCTGATCTTTGTTCAAGTTCTCATTTTAAGGAAAACCTTTTTGTTTCTACTGTTCATAAATCAAAAGGTCTTGAATTTGAAAATGTAATTGTTATGAGAGCTGTTGATCAAAGATACCCTCATTTCGCCCATGTAACATATGAACAACAGGAAGAAGATAAAAGACTGTTCTATGTGGCTATTTCAAGAGCAATGAAACGCTTAGTTGTATCGGGGTCTTCAACACAACAATTCACTCCGTACCTTCGTTCTATTCTCCATCGCTTTACTGTAAGATCCATCATCGGTAGATATTTAATTGAGATTGGTTCATCTGAAATGCGAATATCTGAGAATGGAATTAGAAAAAGAAGATATACACACATAGAAAGAATCTTTAATCCTTCAAATATCAAAGATCAGTTTGCTCTAAAACAACAAGTAGGTTGGCTTGGTAGTCAAATTGAGCTATTAGAGAATGTAGATAAATTTATGCTTAAGTATGGCATAATTCCTTCAGTAAATTAACTAAAATCATATTCAAAAATGAGAACAAAAGTAGTAGGTGTTACGTTTAGTAACGAGGATGGCTCGAGTAGAACCAGAATTATTGCTGGTATGACTGAGTCTGATAAGGTGTGCATTGAAAGAGACCCATTTAATCAGTATGATGCTAATGCAGTAAAAGTGTGCGTATTAAAGAACGGAGAAAAGAAACAGATTGGATTCCTTGCAAAAGAAATTGCAGCCGAAATCTCTCCTAAATTACGCAAGAATGTCACATTTAATGTATCAATTGCAGGTGTAGGTATCTGGAATGACAGACCTTTCTGCGAAATAGACATAATGGAGGTGGCTTCAGTTCCTAAAGAAGAGGTAAAACCTGTAACTTCAGGCCCTTCGTTTACGCCATCAAAACCTTCAGGTCCAACTTTCAATCCAACGCGTCCTTCAGGACCTGCTTCTACACCGTCAAAACCTGCAGGTCCAACTTTCACACCAAATAGACCTTCAACCCCATCGTCAACTCCAACTTCAACAACAGCAAGAGCAACTGTATCTGGAGCTAGTCAACCAAAGGCAACCCCTGTGACTTCTTCACCAAGACCTTCTTCATCAACAACACCGCAGAATACAAACAATTCGGGATGTTTGGGAATTATGGTTGGTATTGTTGTGGTATTATCGGCATTACTAATGCTTTAGGGGTTAATTAAGATTGGAAAAGTATCGAATCAGAATTGTTGCTTTATCACTGTATGCAATACTTCTTAACGGATGTATTGCATGCAGTGGTTCGCATCATAGATATAGCGAGTTTACACCTGAAAAGATAGTAAAAGGTAGTGGATTAACTCTTCCAAAATACAAGATTCAACAAGACATAAATGATAAAGACCTCATTGAAGATGGATGGGGGCAACAGGGGTGGCTTCTTGAAATATCAAGAACATACGATAACGAGTTTTTAGATAGCCTTGTTCGCTTTGATGAACGATGGGAGTTTCAGAACGATGCTCGACAGCAGTATTTCTTTTACGAGAAACTAAATGAGACCGAATCCAGAGTAATCTACATCGGAAAAGACAATGATCCTATAATGTCTGTATGTTATGAATGGAAAAAGTAAATAATCTCTCAAATTGTCTTTATTCAATCTATAAATAATGAGTACATCAAAAGATTATGCTATGGAATCAGGCGAAAACTGTTATACGGTTTTTGCCAACATCAATAATGAATTTAGTTTGTTCGTAAAATCATGCGAGCTTTCTGCATTTCGTGCACCAAGTCCTGGGATTATTGAACATGATTTCAAAGGAAATAGTTTGTCATTTGTATTCAACTGGGAATATTTGGAAATCTATGACACTGGTAACATCGAAGAGAAGAAAGCTGTGAAGATACCAGAATTAAAGAAACATCTGCAGGAAAGGATTATTTCAACAAATATCATAGATACTCAATTCTTTGACACTATTGATTGTTGCAAAAAAGATGTTGAACAATTTGAATATTCATATCTGAGACTGGAATTAAAAGATGAAAAAGATTTTGCATATATTTTTCTTGTAATATCAGGTTTCTTTAACCCTCTTTCTACAGAACATTTCTACATATAATGAAACACAGGTAAGGAATGGTTGATACCTCTCGGTTTAAGTATATTCATCTTATTAAGATTGACAACAAAACAAGCAGACCCACTGATTTTCAGCAGAAATGCCGATTGTCAGTGGGTTTGTTGTTCCCAAAATGAATCCCACAAGGCATGTTGGGAACATTAGATTACTTCGTCCAGTGGTAGTGACTGTCGAGCATCAGGAAGATAGCCAAGCCGAAAATTACGAGTCCAAGGACAAAGAAGAACCAGAAGAATAATAAACGAGAAAATAAAGCTTTTGCATCACACATGCGGCAACTCCACAATAAAAAAAATAAGCAGGAAGAGGGAATGGAAATTCAATATGATTTTGTGCTGGGCGATAGGCTGTGCTGCATCGAGAACCAGAGAGTTTATATTCTTCCTGAAAAAGACTTTGGCTCTTCCTGGCGATTGATGCAATACAATTCTATCGCCATAAACGTAATCGTGGAAAATAAGAAGGGTGGTATCAACTCCTGTGATAGTCCTTATTCTGATGATATTCAGAAATTTAATAATGATTATCTTCGCCTGACTTCTGAGGCTACTGCTGAAGGTAAATTTTCTTCTCTAGAGGATGCAATGGTGGTTAGAACGTCGGCGATGATAGGAACAGAACTTGATTGCATCGTGAATCAATACACAGATTTGTTTTGCAATCCCATGCTGATGTGGGGGAGTTATCGCCATGGCTTCTCCCGTACCACGCTCCCCATTCCCTTCCAGTTTTCATCATGTTCATATGGATGGCAGTCATGCAGCACGATTCTTAGAATTGTTACAAGCAATAATTATTGCTATATAAAAACATTATAGCATAATTATGCTCAAAGAAAGGAGCAAAAAGCATGGAAAATCGGGAAAACTGTTGTATATTTGCAGAAGATAAGCTGCACCTCGGCATAATATTCAAGCAAGCTTGATATTCTGCTCTCGGTTTGCATTATCTTTGCAAAAGATTAGTTGCACCTCGGCAAAGATTGCAAGGGGAAACAAAAAATCCGGAACTATGATGGAGACGAATAACAGACGATTGCCAGTTGGCATCCAGTCTTTTGAGGAAATAAGAAAGGAAGGATTCCTTTATGTTGACAAGACAGACATTATCTGGCAACTTGCCAACAGGGGGAAAAAGTATAATTACCTGAGCCGCCCACGCCGCTTTGGCAAGTCGGTGCTTGTAGATACACTCGAAGCCTACTTCACAGGAAAGAAGGAACTCTTCGAGGGGTTGAAGATCATGGAACTGGAGACGGAATGGGTGAAGCGACCTGTCATCCGTCTCGATATGAGCCGTGCAGGAGCAGAACCTGACACTTTGCGCTCTTATCTCAATAATATTTTCAGACAATATGAAAAAGAATATTCATTGGTTCCTAATCCAACAGACAGTCTTGCCGACCGCTTTAATGCCATAATAGTTGGTTCGTATGAGCAGACCGGACAGCAAGTGGCAATTCTCATCGATGAGTACGACTCTCCATTGCAGCATTCCTGGAAAACTCCTCAACACGAAGCATGCACAAGCATCTACAGGGAGGTGTTTGCTATCTTAAAAGCTGACGACAAATACGAAAAGTTTGTCTTCATCACAGGCATCACCAAGTTTACTCAAATCTCGCTCTTCTCTGTGCTCAACAATCTGAGCAACATCAGTTTTGATCCAGAATATGCTGCCCTCTGCGGCATTACCAAGGACGAGATGCTGCGCGATTTCAGACCCGAGATAAACAAACTGGCAGAATATGAGGGCTGCACCTTCGATGAAGCTGTAGCGCTGTTGACGGCTCATTATGATGGCTACCATTTCAGTCATGACAACATGGTGGATGTTTTCAACCCGTTTAGTCTTATCAATTCTCTCGCTGATTCAAAGTTGAGAAACTATTGGGCTTCGTCTGGTGCAACATCATTGCTTCCTAAGTTTGTTGATGATATGGAAATAAGACTGAAAAATTTTGAGAACTGTCCGATAGACCGCGACACCCTTGAGACCTCTGACGTAACAGGGGGTGGAGCAGAACTGTTTCTCTATCAGTCGGGATATCTTACGATAAAGGATTATCTTGATGGCATTTATTTGCTCGGCATTCCCAACTATGAAGTCCGCAAGGCTCTATACAAGATTGTCTTGCCTGCCTTGACGTTGCAATCGAATGCACAAGTAATAACAACCCAAAGCATGTTGTTGTATTCCCTAAAGCTTGGCAATCTCACCGAAGCCATGAAATGCCTGAAGGCCCTCATTGCGGATGTGCCCTACAGCAATAAGAAACTTGCAAGCATGGATATGGAGGAACGCTACCGCCTGATATTGAGCACCATATTCAATGCCATCGGCTGCCGGGTGGAAGTGGAGAAGATGATTGCTACGGGCAGAATTGACATGGTGGTGGAAACTACCAACATCATCTATGTCCTTGAATTGAAACTTAGCAACAACGGCGGCATTGACGCTGCCACCGAACAGATCAGAGCCAAGCAATATGTCGAACCTTTCAAGGCTGACAAACGCCGGGTGACTGCTCTTGCCATAGAACTGGACGACAAGGGAAAGGGATTGACTGACTGGAAAGAAGTATAGTGTTTTTTTAGATAGAAAAGTATCAAAGTATCATTTCCGACTTCTGTCAGACACCTTAAGCCCACTAAACCAACAGGTTAGACGTATGAGACTTTTCCGAATGTTTTACAGAAAAGTATCATAGAAGTATCATCAAAGTATCACTGGTAAATCATCATCGGAACACCATAACACCAAATATAGGCAAGGAGAACAAAACATCAAGAAATGGACACGGATTGTGCACAAATGGGGCAAGCACCGTGCCCATGTAGGGCAAGCACGTTGCCCATGTGGGGCAAGCACGTTGCCCCAAGTGGGCACGACCAGTGCCCAAACCGTGCCCAAAATATTCATTAGCCTGCTATATGTACTTTCGAGACATCCGACCGCTTAAACCCTAATCGGTCATTAGCCAGTTTATTGTATTTTTATATACTGCTTGCAGTCTTTTGCTCTTTATAAGAGCGTTTTTCGTTTGCTTTTAATTCGCAACAGCTCACTATTACTCATAAAACTTCATCCAACACCTGATGTAGATTGCCAATCAGATAGAACGGCAGGTTGATTAATCGGTATTCCTTGCCATTTGGTGTCTTTACTTTATCTACAGAGTATGGATTAGACCAAACACGGATGGCTGTGTCTATATTAGAATTGTCCATGAAAACATGAATTGAACGCAGACGGGCATTGGTACCACTCTTCACTTCTATAGGGTAGAGCCTGGAGTTGTGGGTGAAAATGAAATCAACCTCGGCGCCATTGTTGGGTCTGGCCCAAAACGAGCGGTGCTGTCCAACACGGTCTTCTATCGACAGAAGCTCTTGTGCCGTGATTTGCTCGGCAAGATGTCCCCGCCAGCTGTCCACCATATCCGTTGAACCTATGATTTCTTTTCTGATGCCTGCCTGATAGTTTACCAAACCGGTATCAAACCAAATGAGTTTGGGCATTCTCTTGGTTTCAGGGATAATTGGCATCTGAGTGGAAGATACTGGATAAACCAATTCCAGGATCATGGTTTTCTCCAAGAGACGAAAAGCTTCGCCAACTTCTCGTGACTTATAGCCAGAGTTGGCAAAATTGCCCAAGGTGATGGTCTCGCCCGAAAATCCCCAACCATACGATAATATGAAGCGCACGACTTCTGTCAGTTTATTGCCTCTGACATATTTCTCAGAATCATCCTTGTAGGCCTGTACCAAAGTCTCGTACACATCTTCTATGGCTACGATGTCTTGAGTCTCTGCATAGCGCTGCACAGCCTCTGGCATTCCGCCAATGATAGTGTATTGATTGAATTGGTGAATGAGTTGCTCATGAAAGGCAACGGTGTATTCTGGTTTCTGTGAGAGAACAGCAAGAAGATTGGTTTTGCCGATGGCCCCCAAAAACTCATAAAAGGAGCAAGGACGCAAAGCCATATACATTACTCTTCCTACAGGAAAACTTACATTTACGTCTACAAGATTCTCCAACAGGCTACCTGCTGCTATGACATACAGGTCAGGTCTCTGCTCGTAGAAATATCTGAGCAGAGCGATTGTCTTTGGAGAATTCTGTATCTCGTCGATGAAAATGAGCGTGCTGCCTTCTCGTTGCGATTTGCCTAAACTGGCAAACAGCATATTGACCAAATCATTCAAAGGAATATCCATCTCGAACAATCTGACGCTCTCATTCATTTCCAGGTTGAAGTATAGGTAGTTGTCGAACTGGGAACCAAATTCGTTGACAACTGTTGTCTTGCCTACTTGTCTGGCTCCTCTCAAGATGAGTGGTTTATGCCTTTCATCTCGCTTCCATGCTTCTAATTTGCTTAATATCTTGCGCTTAAACATATCTTTTGTCTCAAATCATGGGCAAAGATACAACTTTTTTGTTTCAAATCAGGGGCAACAAGAATATTTTTTGTTTTAAATCATGGGCAAAACACCTCTATTTTTGTTTCAAATCAGGGGCAAAGACGTGAGAAATGGGAGATGGACTATTTACCTTTTACTACATTGTGGCTGTCAGGAATGTGGCGTTGCCGAAGATGTGGAGCGCTCTATGTCAGCTTATGACAACGAACCATCCAGACAATCGAAAACAACCATCTGGTCGCCAACAGCCAATATATAAATGCGTTACAGCAAAAACCTGACGATCTGACGGTTTATGAAGAATTTTCAGAATTTCCATTTTGGGGGATGTTTGTCATGGTTATCCCTACCCTCGGATGCAGACCGATAGGTACAAAAGCGGTGAAGCGACGTCAAATTAAAGACATGGATTATCCTGACATTATCATAATGTCTTCATAACCGGAAACAAGCAACATAGACAAAAAAGAAATCACACCAACCAGAAGAGATGAAAAAAGCAATAATACTATCAGCCGCGGTCTTGACTCTTGCCGCCACGACGACACTCGCAAAAGGCAACGATACAAAGACCGGAAACTGCCACATACTGTGGTATGACAAGCCTGCAGCAATGTGGACGGAAGCATTGCCTTTGGGCAACAGCCGGTTGGGAGCGATGGTCTACGGCACTCCTGCCACCGACCGTCTGCAACTCAACGAAGAGACTATCTGGGCAGGACGCCCCAACAACAACGCCAACCCGGAGGCTCGGGAATACCTGCCCCGGGTGAGAGAACTGGTGTGGCAGGGCAAATACAAGGAGGCGCAAGACATGGCTACGGCTCATGTCATGGCAAAGACGAACTCCGGAATGCCATACCAGCCCTTCGGCGACCTGTATGTAAGTTTTCCCGGACTGGAAGAGTATTCTGACTACCGCCGCGAACTGAGTCTCGACTCGGCAAGGGCAGTGACTCAGTTCAAGGCCAATGGCGTGACATACCGCCGCGAATACATATCGTCGCTGAGCGGCAACGTGATAATGGTGAAGCTCTCTGCCAGCAAGAAGGGAATGATAACATGCAATGCCCAGATGACATCGCCACAGCAGGACGTCAGCGTGAGGTCGGAAGGCGACGAGATTGTGCTCAGCGGCATCAGCGGATGGCACGAGGGACTGAAGGGAAAGGTGCAGTTCACCGGACGCGCCACGGCGCAGCTAAAGGGTGGAACAATCAGAAGCAAAGACGGTGTGCTGCAGATAAAGGATGCTGACGAAGCCACCATATTCCTCACCATCGCCACAAACTTCAAGAAATACAACGATATCAGCGGAAACGACACGCTACTCTCGGAGAGCACTCTGAGAAGAGCTCTCGACAGTGGTTTCGACAGACTGAAAAAGGAGCACGTGGCACTATACAAGGAGCAGTTTGACCGCGTGAGCCTCAACCTGGGCAACGACAAGTTTGCCGACAAGACAACGGACTGGAGAATACAGAATTTCAAGAGTCACAACGACGAACACCTTGTAGAGACATACTTCCAGTTCGGACGCTACCTGCTCATCTCCACATCGCAACCCGGCACACAGCCGCCAACGCTTCAAGGACTGTGGAACGACAAGATGATGCCGTCGTGGGACAGCAAATATACCTGCAACATAAATCTGGAAATGAACTACTGGCCGGCTGAAGTGGCGAATCTCACGGAACTGAACCAGCCGCTCTTCTCGCTCATCAAGGACGTGAGCGAGACGGGACGCGACGCTGCCCGCATAATGTATGGCGCTGACGGATGGGTGCTCCACCACAACACGGACCTATGGCGAGTGACAGGAGCCATCGACAAGGCTCCCTCTGGACTATGGCCAACGGGAGGGGCATGGATGAGCCAGCATCTGTGGGAACACTATCTATATACCGGCGACAAGGGCTTCCTGAGCAGCGTGTATCCGATAATGTGCGGTGCGGCACGATTCCTCAACCAGATAATGGTGAAAAATCCATCGGGCAGGAACTGGATGATATGTCCGTCGCTGTCGCCAGAGAACCCGCATCTCCACAAGGCCACCACGGCGGCCGGAGTGACGATGGACAACGAACTGCTGACCGACCTCTTCAGCCATGTGATAGAGGCATCGAGGATTCTCGGAGCCAAGGGTGACAAGGCATTCACAGACAGTCTGCAGGAGAAGCTCGACGGACTGCTGCCTCTGCAGACCGGACGCTGGGGACAGTTGCAGGAATGGAAAGACGACTGGGACAATCCCGACGACATACACCGCCACGTGTCGCATCTCTACGGTCTGTATCCAAGCAATCTGATTTCGCCGTTCCGCACACCGGAACTGGCTTCGGCAGCTCGCACATCGCTGATTCATCGCGGCGACCCCTCTACGGGATGGAGCATGGGATGGAAGGTGTGTCTGTGGTCGAGACTCCTCGACGGCAACCATGCCCTGAAGCTCATCGGCGACCAACTAACCCTGGTGCGCAACGAGAAGAAGAAAGGCGGTACCTATGCCAATCTTTTCGACGCCCATCCGCCATTCCAGATAGACGGAAACTTCGGATGCGCCGCCGGCATCGCCGAGATGCTGATGCAGAGCCACGACGGTTTCATATATCTGCTCCCTGCCCTGCCCGACGCATGGAAGGAGGGAACGGTAAGCGGACTGAAAGCACGCGGCGGTTTTGAGGTGAGCATGACATGGAAGGAGAACAACATCGTGAAAGCTGTGATAAAGTCGGAAAACGGCGGCAACCTACGCATACGGTCTGCCGTACCGCTCACAGGCAAGGGACTCCGGACTGCCAAAGGCAAGAATCCCAACCCACTCTTCGCCACACCGACAAACGTGAAGCAGCAGATCAACCATCCCGAAAAGATCGAGAAGATGCCAGAACTCAGAAAGTCTTACGTCTATGACATACCGACCAAGAAGGGACAGACGATAGAACTGAAGGCGAAAAACTGACAACCTCTTATTATATAAGAAAAATAACGAATACAATATGACAATAAAGAAATCTCTATTCATCGCAGCCTTCATGCTGCTCGCCACGACAATGGCAAACGCTGCCAAGAAGACCATATACAAACCATGGTCTAACGGCAAACTGAAAGTATCGGCAAACCAGCGCTATCTCATACACGAGAACGGCACACCGTTTTTCTGGCTCGGCAACACCGCATGGCTGCTGCCGGAAAGGCTGAACCGCGACGAGGCTGAATATTTCCTCGCCAAAGAGCGCGAACTGGGCTACAACGTGGAGCAGATACAGGTGCTCAACGCCATTCCAACCTTCAACGTTTATGGTCAGCAGGCCAACAACAAGGAGTTCGACTTCAGCAAGGTGTCAAAGCCGGGTGTCTACGGATACTGGGAACACCTGGACTACATCATAGACCGCGCTGCCGACAACGGAATATATATCGCCATGGACTGCATCTGGGGGTCTATGATCGGCCAGATGGACGTGAAGAAGGCTGCTGCCTACGGCAAGTTCCTGGGTGAGAGATACAAGGACAAGCCGAACATCATCTGGATGATAGGCGGAGACATTCTCGGCGACAAGTCGCCTGAAGTGTGGGACGCTCTGGCCCGTGCCATAAAGAAATACGACAACCGCCATATCATGACTTTCCACCCAAGAGGCAGAACCACGTCGGCAAGATGGTTTAACGACCGCGAGTGGATGGACTTCAACATGTTTCAGAGCGGTCACCGCCGCTACGGACAGCGCAATGGTGACGGCGACTACACCATAAAGGACAATACCGAGGAGGACAACTGGCGCTATGTGGACATGAGCTTTGAGAAGAAGCCACTGAAACCTGTAATCGACGGTGAACCTTCGTATGAGGACATTCCGCAGGGACTGCACGATTTCTCAGCTCCTCGCTGGCAGGACTACGACGTGCGCCGCTATGCCTACTGGGCGGTATTCGCCGGATGTTTCGGACATACCTACGGCCATAACTCCGTGATGCAGTTCATGCGTCCAGGAGTGCTCGCCTCGTTCGGAGCCGAAAAGCCATGGTGGGAAGCCATGAACGACCCTGGCTACAAACAGATGAGATACCTGAAATGGCTTATGCTCGCCTTCCCGTTCACTGAAGCGGAGAGCGACCAGAGTGTAATCGCCGGTCAGAACGGCGAACGCTACGACCGTGTCATCGCTCTGCGCGGCAGCGACTTTATGCTGGTATACAACTACAGCGGCAAGCCGATGTCTATAGACCTCACCAAAATCAGCGGCAACAAGAAACATGCATGGTGGATGAATCCTCAGAACGGCAAACTGTCGTTTGTTGGCGAAATGGACAATAAAGTAACCGACTTCACCTACGACGGTGCTTATCTGCGCGGCAGCGACAGGGTGCTCATCGTAACAGATGCCGACAAGAACTACCTCTCTACCTCTCAGACGGAATTAGAAGAAAAATGGTAAGCCTCCCCTGCCTGTTCGTTTACTTGTAAACTGGTCTATCCATAAACCGGTCTACCCGTAAACTGACAACATAATAAATCCAAACCATTATGATAATGATTCTTTGAGACTCAAATTCATCATAATGATTTGGATTTATTTCTTTTTCTTACAAGCCATTTGGTTTGGATTTGCGCCACATTCCTGTTGAAGTTGGTTTGGATTTGTATCAGTTTCCTCCGAATGTTGGTTTGGATTTGTATCGTTTTTTAATCGTTTTTGGTTTGGATTTGATTAAAAACCACCCGTTTTTTGGTTTGGATTTGAAAAAAATATCGTACCTTTGTGCATGATAAGACTGCAGTTTAGACACACTATTCAATACAAGCAAACTACAGTTTTCGCAAAAATCAGATTTTAACGATTCAGACATGTTCACAAGAATTGCCATCAACTACCTTCGTCAATGGGCGGAAAAAGAAGAGAGGAAACCTCTTGTATTGCGTGGAGCTCGACAAGTAGGAAAAACTACCCTTGTAGATCTTTTTGCAAAAGATTTCGAATATTACATATACATAAATCTTGAAGAAAAGGAAAACGCAAATTTGTTTGCAAACTACAGTTCCTTCGAAGATTTGCTGTCTGGCATTTTCTTCAAAGCGAAAACAACAGCAAACAGTGGACGCACACTTATTTTCATCGATGAAATACAGAACGAACCAAATGCCGTGCAGTCACTTCGCTATTTCTATGAGAAGCGACCAGACCTTTATGTCATTGCTGCAGGATCGTTGCTCGAGAGTCTGATGGGAAGACACATCTCCTTTCCGGTAGGTAGAGTTGAATATATGGCCCTGCACCCATGCACCTTTGTGGAATTTCTGACAGCTACAGGCTACAATACCCTTGCAGAACAGGTAAGTAACATCTCTGTGCCACAATCCATGCATGAATATACCCTTGATCTGTTCAAGAAATATATGATTGTAGGCGGATTGCCTGAGGCTGTAGCCAACTATGCCAAGCACAAAGATTTCGTGAGACTCAACGGAGTATTCAATTCGTTGCTCTCCGGGTATCGGGATGATGTGGAGAAATATGCCGACAAGCCTAAGGAACAAGACACCATACGCTATATTCTAAACTATGGATGGGGATTTGCCGGACATAGAATACAGTTCGCCAAGTTTTCAAATTCTTCATTTAAGTCTACCGACGTGAGCAATGCTTTCAGAATATTGGAAAAGACATTACTCCTCGAGCTGGCATATCCTCAGACATCCGCATCGTTCCCGATATTGCCGGACACGAAAAAAAGTCCCAAACTCCTATGGCTCGACACCGGACTTGTCAATTATGTTGCCGGCATGCAAGATGATCTGCTGTTTTCAACCGATACCGATGAACTATGGAACGGCGACATTGCCGAACATATAGTTGCACAGGAACTGCTCGGGGCTTCATTCATATTTGGTGAGAAGCGTATATTCTGGGTACGTGAAGCAAGGAACTCACAGGCAGAGGTGGATTTCCTATTGCGCTACAAGTCACATCTCCTGCCGATAGAAGTAAAGACGGGAAACAATTCCAAACTCCGGTCGCTACATCTGTTCATGAACGAATCAAAAGAGGGAGTGGCTCTACGCTTATGGAACGGCAATATGTCGTCAGACAATATATCCAAATCGTCTGGCGACACGTTCACTCTATACAATATCCCGATATATTATGCCGGACAGCTACACACTTTTCTCAATCAGCTGTCATTCAACCCAAATCGGTAATTAGCTTTGAGGTTCAACCTGATGCCTCAACCGTAAACCCAAATCGGTCATTAGGGCTTGCCTGGATTTTGTCTTTTTAGAAGGATGGATTTTGTTTGGCTTTTAATGAGTAATAGCAAGCTATTGCGAATTAAAAACAAGCAAAAGACGCCTTATAAAAGACAAAAGACTGCAAGCAGTTATAAAATACTACCTTTGAACGGCCTAATGACCGTTTTGGGTTAAAGCGATGGCGGTTACAAAAGCCACGTCACAACGTCTTAAACGTAATGAGATATTCACTGCTCAGAAACAACAGAAGATTATGAATAAGACTATAATGACAGCGGCTTTGGCTCTCTTTGTCATCGGCAGCGAAGCGACAGCAAGAGAAATGGCATCGGCAAGCAAAATGATGTCAGCAAGCCAAAAAACGACAACAAGAAAGAAGACTACGGCGAGAAAGAAAGCGACAGGGATAAAGGTAGTTGACCTGAGGACCGAACGCATGGTATCGCCTATGAGCATCGGCACGACAACGCCTCGCCTGGGATGGCGAATCACGGCAGACAAGAGCGACGTGATGCAGAAAAGCTACCACATCATCGTGGCTTCATCTGAAGAGAATGCTCTGAAAGGCATAGGCGACCTGTGGGACACCACGGCTGACAGCGACCAGTCGCAATGGGTGGAATATGCCGGAAAACCTGTGCGCAGCAACACTACCTGCTACTGGCGAGTGAAAGTGGAGACGACACAAGGCGACTCTGAATGGAGCGACGTGGCGATGTGGAATGTGGGACTGATTTCTGAATCCGACTGGAGCGGACAATGGATCGGTTTCGACGCCGCCAAACCGTGGGACAAAGAGGAGCTGCACAGCAAACTGTCGTCGAGATATCTCAGACGGGAATTCTCTCTGGACAAACCCGTGAGGAAAGCTACGCTATACATCAGCGGACTGGGAATGTATGAGGCGTTTATCAACGGGAAGAAAGTGGGCGAACAGGTATTGGCTCCGGCACCGACAGACTACCGCAAGACGGTGGTTTACAACGCATTCGACGTTACCGACATGATGCAGTCAGAAAATGCCATTGCCGTGGCACTGGGCAACGGACGATACTACACCATGCAGCAGAAAAAGAAGCCTTACAAGATAACGAACTTCGGATACCCGAAGCTGCGCGCCAACATAATCATAGAATTTGCCGACGGCACGAAGAAGACCATTTCAACCGACACGAAATGGAAGCTCAACGCTGACGGCGCAATACGCTCCAACAACGAATACGACGGCGAGATTTACGACGCACGAAAGGAGTTCAAGGGATGGACAACGGCTGGCTACGACGACTCAAAATGGGAGAACGCCGAACGCACCGCTATCCCCACCGGCACGCTGCGCGGAGCTATGAGTCCAAACATGAAGGTGATGAAGCAGATGCCGGCACAGACTATCACCATGCATGGCGACACGGCGATAATAGACCTCGGACAGAATATCGCAGGATGGCTCAAGATGAGGGTAGAGAATACTGCAAGCGGCGACTCCATAAAGATACGCTTTGCCGAAACACTGACTCCCGACGGCAGACTCTACCGCGAGAACCTGCGCCATGCGCTGACGACGGACTGCTACGTGGCTGACGGCACGGAGAAGGGCAAATGGTGGAACCCGACATTCGTATACCATGGGTTCCGCTATGCTGAGATTACCGGACTGAAAAGTCCGAAGAAGGAGGATTTCATAGGTGAGGTGGTGAGCGACGAGATGGAAAAGACCGGTACGTTCACCTGTTCAGACACCATTCTCAACAAGGTTTACCACAATGCGGAATGGGGAATACTCGCCAACTACAAGGGAATGCCCGTTGACTGTCCGCAGCGCGACGAGAGGCAGCCGTGGCTCGGCGACAGGACAAGGGGCTGTCTGGGAGAATCGTTTATCTTCGACAACAACCTGCTCTACAACAAATGGGACCGCGACATCACTGAAGCCCAGCGAGAAGACGGATGCATACCCGATGTGGCACCGGCATACTGGAACTACTACTCCGACAACATCACATGGCCGGCAGCACTGCCTTTCTCCATGGAGATGCAGTATGACCAGTTCGGCGACCTGTCGGCTATCAGCAGATATTATCCAGCCGCAAAAAAATGGATAACCCATATGGGCTACCAATATGAGAAAGACGGACTGATGCCTCGCGACAAATACGGCGACTGGTGTGTACCGCCAGAAGACATCAAGATGATACACAGCAAAGACCCAAACCGTACCACCGACGGAACCCTCATAGCCACAGCATACTACTATAAGCTGAACAGGATGATGGAACGCTTTGCCGGCATCCTGGGCAAAAGCGACGATGCACAGGCTTTCGCCAAGAAGGCGGAAGAGGTGAAGACGGCTTTCAACAGAAAATTCCTTACTATAAAGAAAGACACCCATGAGGCTTACGGCGGACTGCTGTATCCCGACAGCACATTCTACGGCAACAACACCTGCACAGCCAACCTGCTGCCGCTCGCTTTCGGAATGACCGACGACCCGTATGTGAAGACTGAGGTGGAGAAGAACATCCTGAAAAACATCATTACCCTGAACAAGGGCAGGATACCGTGTGGCGTCATCGGAGTGCAATGGATAATGCATACGCTCAGCGACATGGGACGCACAGACGTGGCATGGCTGCTCGCCACAAACAAGGCATACCCGAGTTGGGGATACATGGCAGAAAACGGCGCGACAACGACTTGGGAGCTATGGAACGGCAACACGGCAAGTCCGAAGATGAACAGCGGAAACCATGTGATGCTGCTCGGCGACCTCGTGTCGTGGATATACCAAGACCTCGGAGGAATAAACAGCGACCCCGACAATCCGGGCTACAAGCATATCATACTGAAACCGGACTTCAGCGTTGACGAAATCGACGACATCAGCACGTCGTACAAGAGCATCTACGGCAACATCCAGAGCAAATGGAAAAAGAAGAACGGAATGCTGCACTGGCAAGTGGAAATTCCTGCCAACACCACTGCGACACTACACATGCCCGACGGCACGACAAGGGAAACGGGATCGGGAAAATACTCGTTCACCGAGAAACTGCCAATGAGAGACAGCAGTATCGTGACTGACGAATTTCTCTACACCAAGGCTACATTCCCGGAATGCCATTCGGCTACCATCGCAGAGACGACAAAGGGTGACCTCGTGGCAACCTACTTCGGAGGAACAAAGGAGCGCAATCCCGACGTCTGTATATGGGTAAGCCGCAAGGTGAAAGGCAGCAAGGAATGGACAAAGCCACAGATGGTGGCAGACGGCATCATCAACGACACACTGCGTAAGGCATGCTGGAACCCGGTGGTATACCAGATTCCACAAGGCGACCTCGTGATATATTTCAAGATCGGCAGCAAAGTGAGCGACTGGTCCGGATGGATGGTGAGATCGAAAGACGGCGGAAAGACGTGGTCGAAGCGTGAACCGCTGCAGAAAGACTTTCTCGGACCGGTGAAGAACAAGCCGGTGATGAGCCGCGGCAGACTGATTGCTCCGTCAAGCATAGAGAGCAACGGATGGAGACTATACTTCGAATACTCCGACGACATGGGAAAGACATGGCAGCGCACGGACTACGTAGAAGCTGACAGTATCACCATTGAGGGAAAGAAGAAACTGAAGGACCTCGCCATACAGCCGAGCATCATCTTGCTGAAAGACGGCAGGCTGGCGGCTCTGGCACGCACACGCAGCGAACATATAGGCATAACATACAGCGAGGACAACGGCAAGACATGGTCGAAGCTCAAACTCATCGACACGCCAAACAACAACAGCGGACTTGATGCCGTGACGCTTTCCGACGGCAACCACGTGCTCATCTGCAACGACAAGCCTATTCCCAACGGAATAAAGAATGGCAAGGGACTGCGCACTCCGCTCTCGCTGATGACAAGCAGCGACGGCGAAAGCTGGCAACATTGGATGACGCTCGAAGACTCGCCAATCAGCCAGTATTCATATCCCTCGATAATCCAGACCTCCGACGGACATATCCACTGCATCTACACATGGCGCAGACAGAGGATAAAACATGTGGAGGTGAGGACTGACAAGTAAACGAATAGAAAAGTTGAAAAGTAAACAGGTCAAATAACTTGACTCGTTGAAAAACAAACAAGTTGAAAATTTGACAACAAACTTCAATGTCCAATGAAACATCTACTATCCATACTCCTCATGCTGCTGACAATGAATGCAGCCAGCATGAACGCCACACCGACAGAAGGCAAGACCTCCGTAGCGGGATTCTTTCCGCTCAACGGCAGCGGACGCATAGTGTATAACTTCAACCAAGGCTGGCGCTTCCATCTGGGCGACGCCAAGGGAGCGGAGGCTACTACATTCAACGACTCCAAATGGGAAGTGGTATGCGCCCCACACACCGTCCGGCTCGAACCATCTGAGGCGAGCGGCGGCAGAAACTATCAGGGCGTAGCATGGTATCGCAAACGCTTCCGGATGCCGAAAGACATGCTGGGAAAGGATGCTACACTGTATTTCGAAGCCATAATGGGCAAACAGGAAATCTACGTGAACGGCAAACTCGCCACATCCCACCTCGGCGGCTATATGCCCATAATCATAAATCTGACACAATGCGGAGTGAAGGCCGGCGACGAGTGCATCATCGCCGTGAAAGCCGACAACAGCGACGACAAGAATTATCCGCCGGGCAAGAAACAGGCGGCCCTGGACTTCTGCTACCACGGCGGAATGTACCGCGACGTTTGGCTCATCGGCAAATCGCCGATTGCCATTACCGATGCCAATGAGCAGAACAGCGTTGCCGGAGGCGGAGCATTTCTCCACTTCGACAACATCTCGGAAAAGAAGGCCGACGTGTTTGTAAACGTGGAGGTGGGCAATAAGTCGACTGCCACTGCGTCACCTACCGTAATAGTAAGGATAAAGGACAAGGGAGGCAAGGTGGTGGCCACCATGAAACAGAAAATCTCTGTTGCTCCAAAATCTGCAACCACGGCAACGCCACACACCACACTCCGGACGCCTCATCTCTGGAGCCCTGAGTCGCCATATCTGTATGATGTGGAGATAAGCGTGGTGAACGGCGGAAAGACAGTAGACGGCGGCATCCTGCACATGGGAATACGCAATGCGGAATTCTGCGGCAAAGATGGTTTCTGGCTCAACGGCAAACCTTATCATCAGCTCATCGGCGGCAACCGCCACCAGGATTTCGCCTACGTGGGAAATGCGGTGCCTAACAGTCAGCAATGGCGTGACGCCAAGAGACTCAAGGATGCAGGAATGACGATAATCCGCGCTGCCCACTATCCTCAAGACCCGGCATTCATGGATGCCTGCGACGAGCTGGGACTCTTCATCATCGTACCTACTCCGGGATGGCAATATTGGAACAAAGACCCTAAGTTCGGCGAACTGGTGCATGAGAACACCCGACAGATAATCCGTCGCGACAGAAACCACACGAGCGTGCTGATGTGGGAACCGATTCTCAACGAGACACGTTATCCTGAGGATTTCGCACTGAAAGCCCTCGACATAACACACGAGGAATTCCCCTACCCTGGTCGTCCTGTAGCCGCCGCCGACATGAATTCGGCTGGAGTGAAAGACAACTACGACGTGCTCTACGGATGGACTGACGACATAGGCAAGGAGGGCACACCGGAAAACAAATGCATATTCACCCGTGAGTTCGGAGAGATGGTGGACGACTGGTATGCACACAACTGCCTGAACCGTGCTGCCCGCTCATGGGGCGAGAAGCCAATGCTCACCGCCGCCCTCTCTCTGTCTGACACCTACGGCGAGATGTTCCACGGCCAGCGCCAGTTCATCGGCGGATGCCAGTGGCACCCCTTCGACCATCAGCGCGGCTACCATCCCGACCCATACTACGGCGGTATCTACGACGCCTTCCGCCAGAAGAAATATGCCTTCGAGATGTTCCGCTCACAAGACCGCACACAGGAGCCTATGGTGTTCGTGGCGAACGAGATGACACAGTTCTCCGACGAAGACGTGGTGGTGTTCTCCAACTGCGACAGCGTGAGACTGACACAATTTGAGGGCGACAAGGTGCTCACACTGCCCGTAGTACACGATGCCGGCGACAAGCCTTGCGCACCAGTGGTATTCAAGGGATTCTGGAATTTCTGGAAGGCACGCGAATATAGCTACAAGCAGCGCAACTGGCAGCGGGTGAGTCTGCTTGCCGAAGGAATAAAAGACGGCAAGGTGGTATGTTCTGAAAAGAAGATGCCGTCGCGCCGCAGCACCAAAATCCGTCTCTATGCCGACGAGATGGGCAGAAAGCTGACAGCTGACGGCAGCGACTTCATCGTGGTGGTGGCAGAGATTACCGACGACAACGGCAACGTGAAGCGTCTGGCAAAAGACAATATCATGTTCAGCATCGAGGGCGAAGGACGCATCATCGGTGATGAGACGATTTTCGCCAACCCTCGTGCCGTGGAATGGGGAAGCGCCCCTATTCTCGTTCAGGCTACCGACAAACCGGGCAGCATCACCATCCATGCCCGCAGCGCCTTCTCTGGTGTGTACGCTCCTGCAGAAGCCACGTTGACGATAGAGAGTGTGGCTGCCGAAATGCCGAAATGCTTCACCGATGAACCGTCTGCCAAGACCGTCCGCACGGCATCTGCCTCAGCGGCAGCCTCTCAACAGATGACCGACGAGGAGCGCCAGCGCACTCTCGAAGAGGTGAACCGTCAGCAGATGGACTTCGGAATACAATAATCACCAAACGGTATTAATGCAAGTTCTAATTACCGGTTTTGGATAATTGCATAGTCTGTACAATACACATCACGCCGCAACACCGACTGTCTCAACGATTCAGAGACTATTGGTGTTGCGGCGTGACCGTTTTCTTATCCCTATCAATACTATGGATTAAGCCCGAACCAGTCATTATGCCTGTCTGGATTTTATTCTATAAAAGTGAGTTTTTTTCGGCTTTCAGCCCAAATCAATTATTAGGACCTGTTTGGGTTTGTATTTTGGGAAGAGGGGATTTTGTTTGTTTTTAATTCGCAATAGCGGGCTATTGCGAATCAAAAATTTGCAGGCTATACAAATAAATAGTACATTTGCACATTGACACCAGCTGGATTCATTCCGGTGAATAAACGGGACAAAAAACTTTAGAATCATGACACGCGAAGAAACAGTATTGAACTATCTCAGAGAACATGACATACCATTCACCAACTACAACCACCCCGAAGGAAAGACCATCGAAGAGGCTAAACAATGGTGGAAGGATGACGGCAGCGTGCACTGCAAGAATCTCTTCTTCCGCAACCACAAGGGAAACAGGCATTATCTCGTGTGTTTCGACAGCGACCACGACCTCGCCATACACGATCTGGAACATCTGCTGAAGGAATCGCTCGTGAGCCGCGGACTGCCTTCATGCGGAAAACTCTCGTTCGCCTCTCCTGAACGGATGATGAAGTATCTGGGACTGGAACCAGGCAGCGTGTCGCCTTTCGGACTGATAAACGACACGGAAAACCACGTGCATCTGTTTCTTGACGAGAATCTGCAGAAGGCAGACTCCCTGTCGTTCCACCCTAACGACTGCCGCGGAACGGTGGTGATAAAGCGAGAGGATTTCGAGCGGTATCTCAGCATCGTGGGCAACACGTATGAATACATAAGATTATATTGACAAACAATCGGAATTTAGCATTTGTAGATTGCAAAATCATAGTTTTTTTTACACAAAGCGACATGTCGAGTGTAAAAAAACCACTTACCCATATATTTATTTTACTTTTATTTCTTTCGTAAAGAAACATTTACTAACTTTGCATTACAAACCTTACTTAAGGTTAAATATTGCTAACAGCAAAAAAGGATGAGGAGGGGAACATACATACCCTCCCCCACAATAAAAAACATATCTATCAAACAAAAAAACAAATTGTAAGCTAATCAAGGACTTGCAAGTATTATACTGACATTTTTCAGCAGGCGATGTGAACATACATGTCTTCAGGCCAGTTTGTCTACTTGTCCTTCATCTACTCGACTACCAAAAACAACTTAAAAACAAATACCTTATGACAACGAAACAATTATCACTACACTGCAAGAGCATCGGAATGATGTGTCTGGCAGGAGGAGCGCTCACCATGGCGTCTTGTGCACAAGACGACCTCACGGGAGAGCAATTCGGCAGTGGAGTTAGGAATTCGCAGCTCGTGGCACCATCGGCCGACCAGATCAGCGTGACGCCGAGCACCGACGGAAGTCAACAGATCATTGCGTGGCCCGTGGTGGAGGGAGCCGGCGGCTATCATGCCGTGCTGACAAACGTGGACAACGGAGAGGTGGTGAAAGACACACTCATCGACGGAATCACATTTGCGGCACAGCGCATCGAAGACACCAACTACACGTTAGCCCTCTCGGTGCTCGACAACGAGAAACTGAACAACAAAGGTTCTGAAGCCGTGACAAAGGCTTTCAGCACATTCACCGCCACCTATCAGGTGATTCCTGACGGTACCGACCTCGCCACTTATTTCGAAGAGAATGCAGTGCCCGACGAAGGACTCACCACCATGCTCTGCTACGACCTTCAGCCAGGAGGAGAATACACGATGTCGAAGAGCGTGGACTTCGGAAACAAACAGGTGACGCTGCGCACTACAAGCATCTCTAACCATGCCAAGCTGAAGCTAACGGCAGACAACGTGTCGATAAAGACCGGCACCATCTTTGCCCTGAAGAACCTCGACATCGACGCATCGCAGTCGTTCGACCCGCTGATAAGCCTCTCTACTCCCGACGAGAGCATCAAGGGCACTGGCGACTACTACATAGTGCGCGGAGCACTGACCATCAACGGATGCAACATCACGGGAGTGAACAACAATCTCATTTACGACGGCAACAAGAAATACTGCTATGAGAGCGTGGTGATAAACAACACCATGGCTCATCTCACACTGAGCAGCCAGACAAACGTCAGCGGAAACGCCGTGATATACTTCAAGGGCGGATTCGCCAACACGCTGCAAGTGAGCAACTCCACGATATGGAACACGGGAGACAGCGACAGCAAATACTTCGTGCAATACAACAACAGCGGACGCGCCACACGTGCCGGATACAACAACAGCAACGTGAACTTCCTGAACTGCACTTTCTACAATATCGCAAAGACTGGACAGTGGGCTAACTATGGAGGATTCAACGGACAGAAGTGTTCTTATTTCGACGTGGAGCGCAACATCTTCGTTGACTGCGGAAACAAGCAGGTTATCCGACGCATTCTGGGTGGACGCTCGGCATCGTCATACGACGTGGCGAAGACTCTATTCAACACCTATATGTTTGACGGAGAATTCGAAAGCACCGGTGGTATCGTTGAGAACTACGACGTGACTGGCAACTGTCTCGAAACCGACCCAGGTTTCAAGGATGCCAAGAACGGCGACTTCACCATCAGCGGTTCGGCACAGCTGGAAAACAAGACCGGCGACCCTCGCTGGATAAAGACAGCTGAATAACAAGAGACTGGCAACAATCGAAAACAAATGAAACACAAGACAAGAATCATGAAAAGGAAAACGATAATCAGCTTATGCTTCGGATGCTTGGCATTGGTTTCCATACCTATCCATGCACAGCAGCAGAACCAGACAATAAAGGGCACCGTGGTTGACCAGAACGGCGACCCCATCATCGGCGCTACAGTGCGCCTGGTGGGCAGCAAGGGAGCAAACACTGGTGTCATCACCGACATCGACGGTAACTACAGCATCACGGCGCCGAAAGGCAGCAAAGTGAACATCTCATACATCGGATATCTATCACAGACGGTAGTGGCCGGCGGAAAAGCACAGCTCAAGGAAGACGCTCAGAATCTGGAAGAGGTAGTGGTAGTGGGCTATGGCACACAGAAGAAGGCCCACCTCACCGGTTCTGTCGGCACGGTGCCGATAGACGACATCAAGGA
Source organism: Prevotella pectinovora (assembly GCF_000834015.1). Taxonomy (GTDB): domain Bacteria; phylum Bacteroidota; class Bacteroidia; order Bacteroidales; family Bacteroidaceae; genus Prevotella; species Prevotella pectinovora. The sequence continues at coordinate 25,493 of NZ_JXQI01000053.1, forward strand.
CCTCTCTGGAGCAAGCCTCGCATCATCCCTCTCCGGACTCATCAACGGAGTGAGCGTGAGCGGCGGCGACAGACAGGTGGGACAATCGTCGAGCATCACCATCCGCGACGGAGGAGTATTGCGTGACTTCACAGGAAACGCTGCCGGTCCGCTCTACGTCATCGACGGCTACGTATATCCTAACGATATAAAGAACCTGGGCGAGGAGGCGTTCAACAACCTCGACCCTTCTGAAGTGGAGAACATCTCGGTATTGAAAGACGCATCGGCTGCCGTATATGGAGCTCGCGCCGCAAACGGTGTGATTCTCGTCACTACGAAAAAGGGAAAGATGGGAGCACCGAAGATTTCATACAACGGCACATTCGGTATCGCCGACGCTATGTCAACACCGAAGATGCTCAACGCATACAACTACGGCCGCCTGTATGACATCATGACCGACAACGACCCGAGAAGCACATCGCTGAACCGCACCACGTCATTGTTCCAGCAGGATGAGCTGGAGGCTATGAAGGGACTGAACTACGACCTGCTCGACAAATACTGGGATACGGCAGTGACTCAGCAGCACAGCGTGAACGTGAGCGGAGCCACCGACAAGGTGAACTACTTCGCCGGAATTTCTTACTTCACACAGGACGGTAACCTGGGCAAACTCGACTACGACCGCTGGAACTACCGTGCGGGTGTCGACGTGAAGATAAGCCGCAACCTGAAGGCCAACCTCAACGTGAGCGGAAACTTCAGCGAACTGAACAAGCCTAACAACTCTATCGGTAACGGAGGACTGGAGAACGACTACCGCAACCTGCTCTACCGTCCGCGCTACATTCCGGAACAGGTGAACGGCATGCCGATTCTCGGCTACGGTGTGAGCAACGCCCAGACTAACGATTCGCAGACATATTCTTATGGTCTGATGCAGAACAACGGCGACTACGCTGAGACGAAGACAAACAACATGACCGTGAATGCCGGACTGGAATATGACTTTGAATGGAGCAAGGTGCTCAAGGGTCTGAAGCTGAGGCTGACATACTCTAAGAGCATCAACAATGACAAGGGCAACCAGTATGGTTCCAAGTTCACATTATATAAGATGGTGAACCGCACCGGTAGCGGACAACATCTCTATACGCCAATCGCCGGCGAGGAATACGACACATACCTCTCACAGGACAATTTCGAGCCAACGACACTCGACAACGGCAACTATATCTCTCGTTCCATGTCGCGCATGGACAACTACCAGATAAACTTCACGGCAAGCTACGGACGCAAGTTCGGTCTCCACGACGTCAATGCCCTCTTCTCAATAGAGAAGTCGGAGTCTGAATACGAGGATCTGGGCGGTCATGCCACGGAACCTTATTCATTCACCAACTTCCAGTCTAACGGTGCTTCGGGCACTAAGACTCCAAGCTGGTCGAGAAGCGAGTCGGCAAGTCTCTCATATATCGGACGCTTGAACTACGCCTATGCCGACAAGTACCTCTTCGAGTTCCTCATCCGTTCTGACGCTTCCACAAAGTTCGCCCCCAAGAACTACTGGGGTGTGTTCCCGTCAGCAAGTATCGGATGGGTGATGTCACAGGAGAAGTGGTTCAACAATGCCCTGCCATGGGTTGACTTCCTCAAGCTCAGAGGATCATTCGGTCTGACAGGCCGCGACAACACCACAGCATGGCTCTGGATGCAGCACTACGGCATCTGGAACAAGACAAGCGACAATGCCGTGTTTGGAGAAGGAACGACAAACAGCGGACAGTCGATACGTATGGATAACGGTAATGCCGACGTGAACTACGACGTGCATTGGGACAAGTCGTACAAGGCAAACTTCGGTATCGACTTCAACGTGCTCTCACAGCGTCTCGCCGTGACTCTCGAGGCATACAAGGTGTGGAACCGTGAGATGTTCATGAACCTGTCACAGTCGGTACCGGCAACGGTGGGCTGTCTGTCGGCTTCTACCAACCTTGGCAAGATCGACAACTGGGGCTATGAGGCAAGCATCACATGGAGAGACAAGATAGGCAAAGACTTCAAATACCGCATCGGTGTGAACTTCGGCTATAGCGACAACAAGGTCATCAACAGCGACTTCGCAACCGACTACGTGTATAAAACAGTGCAGAAGGGCGACCGCTTCGACATCGGAACATGGGGAATGGAATGCCTCGGAATGTTCCGAAGCTATCAGGAGATTCAGGAGTATGTGAAGAAATACAACATCACCAACTATATGGGAATGGCTCCAGACCAGATCAAGCCGGGTATGCTTATCTATAAGGATGTGCGCGGAGCTGGCGGTACAGGAACGCCCGACGGTATCGTCAACGCCAACGACGATCAGGTGCGCATCTCCCACCGTGCCAGCAACCCATACGGATTCACCACCAACCTTCATGCCGAGTGGAAGGGACTCTCTGTAACGGCTCAGCTCAGCGCCAGCTGGGGTTCGCGTTCTGTGATTCCTACATCTGCCCTCAAGGCTTCTTACGGCATTGAAGCACAGAACATGCCTTCGTTCTGGAATCCTGACGATGTGTTCGTATACAACGACATAACAGACGGAGCAGGCAATGTGGTGGTATCACAGAACCGCGACGGTTCGCTGCCAAACCCATCATACAACATCAACAGCCAGGCATCAAGCTTCTGGACTGTCAGCGGCACAAGGGTTTCGCTTAACCGTCTCACCGTGGCTTACAAGATTCCTAAGATGGCATGGTTCAAGACAATCGGCCTGGAGAGCGCCAGGGTGAACATCACAGGACAGAACCTGCTGAGTTTCTACAACCCCTACCCTGACAACTTCATCGACCCTCAGTGCAGCTACGGCAGCTATCCTAAGCTCCGCAAATGGACTATCGGTGTGAACCTGACTTTCTAACGTATAACTCATAATCAAGGAATAACAACAATGAACAAGAATATAATAAAAGTTTGCAGCATCGCGTTTGCAGCATCTTTTCTCGCCTCATGTAGCGACAGTTTCCTCGAGGAGAAGAAAGACAACAACAACGTGAACAAGGAGGTCTACAACGACTTCACCGGAGCACAGCTGCGCGTCAACTCCATCTATGGCGAATGCCTTCCAAACCCAAGTTCAGTATCGGGATGGAACAACAACTGCACGGGTCTCGCTTCCGACATACAGGCAAAAGCTACAGAGGAATACTGCGGAATGAGCGGTTCGAGCGAACAGAGCTTCGTGAATCCTCTCTATGAGCTTGATGCCCTTACCGGCAACGTGGTGCCTGATTATTTCACCAATGAGCAGAAGCATCTCTCCAACGTTTGGGGACGCATCCGCAACATCAACGACGTGATTGCCGGACTGGAAGGCTGCACACTGAGCGAGAGCCAGAAGAACCAGTTGCTCGGACAGGCTTACTTCTTCCGTGCATGGTGTTACTACCAGCTTGTGAAATGGTATGGCGGTGTGCCTATCATAAAGGAAGTGCAGGAAACTTCTCCAAGTTCGTTCACACCTCGTTCATCGGCAAAAGACTGCTTCTCTTTCATCATCAGCGATCTCGACACCTCTGCCAAACTGCTCACCGATGCCACCACACATGGCGGATGGAGCGGAGAAAACTGGGGCAGAGTGACTTCCGGCACGGCGCTTGCCTTGAAAGGACGCGTAATGGTGTTGTGGGCAAGTCCGATGTTCAACCGCGCCAACGACCAGCAGCGCTGGAAGGATGCCTACGAGGCAATAAAGGAGAGTCTGCCAGTGCTCAACGCCTGTGGATACGACCTCTACACCGGTACTGACGATGTCAACGCTTCTGCCTTCGCCACGATATTCGGACAGACGAAGAACTGCGAAGATGTATTCGTTACGCTCTTCAACACCGAAGACCCTATGCAGAGCGGCGAGGCTGGCGACAAGGGAAAGAACAACTACTGGGAGAACAATATCCGTCCGGCAAACACCAACAACCGCACCGGCGGTATGGAACCGTCGGCAATGATCGTCGACATGTTCCCTATGGCTGACGGCAAGCTGCCTTCTTCGGCATCTACATACAACAAGCTGGAGAAGTCTTCATTTGAATACGACCGCAACTATCCGTTCATGAACCGTGACCCTCGCTTCTACCGCACCTTCGCCTTCCCTGGTGTGCGTTGGGCTTACAACGGCGATGCCAGTCAGGGCGGAGTGAACAACAACCCTCAGGACGGTGCCAACTATGCTCTTTGGAACTATGTATGGTATACCAACCAGGATGATGCGGGCAACGTGGAGAGCGGTGAGGCTTATGGTGCCGACAACCTGCTGAAAAACAAAAAGGGTCTCTACGTCAGAAAGCGCACAAGCGACTACGACCTCGGTTCATCGCTCTATGTATACAACAGCGGTTACTCTCGTGGCGCATTTGCCAGAAGCGCTTCGCCATTCATCGAGATCCGCTACGCCGAAGTTCTCCTCAACTATGCTGAGGCTGCATGTGGCGCCGGTCACATGGATGTGGCTGTAGAACAGTTGCAGAAAATTCGTTCGAGAGTGGGCTACACGGCAGAAAACAACTACGGTCTGCCTGCCAATCTTGCTTCCGACCAGGCTACTTGTATGAGTGCCGTACTGCTGGAGCGCCAGATAGAATTGGCATACGAGGGCAAGCGTTTCGACGATATGCGCCGCTGGATGCTCTACGATGGTGGAGCGACAAAGGTAGCAGGTGCGCCCGACACTTGGACTCTCACCGGATGGGGCGGCAACACCTGTCAGTGGCTCGGATTCACACCGCTCAACGGACAGCGTCGCGAGCGCATGGAGTTCCGTGTGGCCGACAAATATGGTGTTGGCGGCACTACCTACGAGAGCGACCCTCTCATCAAGGCTGGTGTCAGCCGCTGTCAGCCGATAGACCTGCGTAAGCCGCTTGCCACACAGCAGGAGCAGCTCAAGACATGGTATCAGGAGAATCTCGTGAGAAAGGACAACAAGGGTGACGGCCGTGACTCTTACCATCAGGATCTCACCATCAGCTATCGCGCAAAATACTACTTCCTCGGCTTCTCGCTCGGAGCAATGAACCGCAACGATGCTCGTCTGAAGCAGACAATCGGATGGAGCGACAACCGCGGCGGTACCGGTACTTTCGACCCGCTGGCTGAAACAAGCAAATAACAGGAGTCTGAACTCGACAAATAAAAATGGCACGCCATCATTCGGCGTGCCATTTTTATTTGAATCCCAACCAGTCATTAGCTGAAACAGATTGTCCGTCTAACCCAAGCAAGTTCTGATGAGCGATTAGGGTTTAACCCAAAACGGTCATTAGGGCTTGCCTGGATTTTGTTTTTTAGAAGAGTGGATTTTGTTTGGCTTTTAATGAGTAATAGCGGGCTATTGCGAATTAAAAACAAGCAAAAGACGCCTTATAAAAAGCAAAAGACTGCAAGCAGTTATTAAAATTATACATTAAACGGCCTAATGACCGATTTGGGTTTAAGCCTCTTGCCCTTTCTTCTCCAGATAGTCGGCGAATATTCTTGCGGCACTTTCCACCTTTGCCGCACAAGGACGCTTCTTGTAGTATTCCGCCGTGCGCTCCGAAGCCACATAGCTGTTTGCAGCCTTCTCGTAGCCTTTCAGTCCGAGGATTTCGGCACAGATTATAGAACCGTTCTGCTGCTTTGATTCTTCGAGCAGCTGCTGCACAATCTTGTAGCAATGTGATTTTCCCTCGTTGTCAGCGCCCTCGGTCTGTCCTTCTTCCAGACCAATGAGCATCACCAGTCCCGACACAGCGCCACACATCATGCGCATCTTGCCTACTCCGCCACCGAATCCTGCAGCGATTTTCAGAGCCAGTTTCTCGTCGAGTCCATAGATGTCTGCAAAAGCAGCCACCACACTCTGACAGCAGCCATAGCCCTGCATAAAATAGTCAACGGCACGATTTACGCGTGCTTCCAATTCTTCTTTCATGTTTATTGTTTTGTTTAAAGTTTTGTTTTTCTTATAAAAAGTCTGCAAATGTAACGTCTTATTTCGGAAAAGACTATACGTCTGTTATAAAAAACCGGTTACTCCCCAACAGTCTGATGCCCGATTTGTGGTATACAAATATCTGCCAGCTTTTCTATTACATTGTCTAACTGCTCCCGATAAATCAGTCCCTCCACATATTCTTCCGGAATGGCACTGTAACCAAATATCGCTCCCAGTCTTTCAGCACTTTGAGCATGTCGTCTGGCAGATAGCCCAAAGCTTTTCTCCGCATCTCTTCGGGAATCGGCCATATTGCCTCTGCTATACTTCCCACTATGGCACCGAGGGTATCGGCATCCGCCCCAAGAGAAACGGCAGTGCGGATGGCATCCTCAAAGTTGACGCTCTTGCTTATGATGCATAATGCCACTGGAACGGTTCCCTGACAAGTCTCGTCAAACCTGTTCAATACAGACTCTCGACGTATATTGATGTCGTATCCAGAGAATTCCACGCATGGAGCTATCACCTTCTCCATCATCTCGCCATGAAGAACAGGTTCTCCTTGATGACACCTGCGCAGCTTCAATGCCAGATGTATGGCAAGGGCTACGGTCTGTGCGCCCTTGATACCCTCCGGATGGTTGTGTGTGCAGGCTGCCGACTGTTCTGCATTGGCAAGCACACTCTCTTTGTCGGCGAATGCCCACCCTATGGCACTCACTCTCATCGCCGCTCCATTGCCATAAGAACCATAGGGCTGTGGTTCGTCGCTTCTCACCCACGCATTGAAACGGCCTCCATAGCTACCCATAGGGTTTGGATAGCGTCTGCACCATTCATGTAGAGCCGCTCCGTAGCTCTTCTGATGCATTATGGCATCTGCCACGGCAATAGTGCAGATGGTATCGTCGGTAAAGTCGTTCTTGTCGGAAAACAACTCGAAATTATAATCATTGGTGGAGAAAAACTCCCAACGGCTACCGACAATGTCGCCGATTATCGCTCCTAACATAGTATATTAATCGTTGTGTATTTTAAAATTCCAGCCGGAATCCTTTCTGCTTCAATTCTTTGTATTTGTCCTCATTGAAACTGAAGAGGAAAGCCTTGCGCTTTGGCGTAGGCCACACCGTCTCGTCGAGTTGTGTGAGGATGTCGAGATGCAGCATCTTCTTGGCAAAGTTGCGGCGGTCGAAATGCACGCCGAGGATTGCTTCGTATAGCAGCTGCAGTTCCTTGAGCGTGAATTTTTCGGGCAGCAGGTCAAAGCCTATGGGCTGGAAGTGGATTCGCTCGCGCAATTTGCTCATCGCCATGCGCAGGATGCTCTCGTGGTCGAATGCCAACTGTGGGATTTCATCCATTGAGAACCACTGTGCCTTGGCAGCATCATCGCCTCCCTTCACCTCTTCCGTCTTCACCAGGGCAAGAAAGGCGATGGAGATGACGCGCTCTCGTGGGTCGCGGTTGGGCGAACTGAAGCAGTGGAACTGTTCCAGATAAGTGGCTGTCAGATTTGTCTCTTCCTTCAGTTCTCTCATAGCTCCCTCTTCGGCGCTCTCGTCCATCTTCAGGAAACCGCCAGGGAACGCCCATTTCCCTTTGAATGGGTCAATGCCGCGCTGTATGAGCAGGATTTTGAGTTTCATTCCGTCGAAGCCGAAAATCACGCAGTCTGTAGCGACTGCCGGATGTGGATATTTGTAGCTATACATTTTCTCTTCTATTTTCTCGATTGTTTTATGTTCCTCTTACACCCTTGCGTAAGTTTTACGCCGCAAAGATAATCACTTTTAGTATAAGCCCCAAATGTTATAGTAAAAATCGAGCAAAAGACGCCTTATAAAAAACAAAATAATGACCGACTTGGGATAATTACAACTTTTCCACAATTATCATCAACCATCTGGTCGCTTTCACACAAACCACTGAAATACAAGTACTTCCGTCTTTTCACACCCACAAAAACCATCGGGCAACTGTCTGGATGGTTGGCTATATTTCAGGAAAAAGTATAATTTATTAAACTTTTATTTGCACGAACAAGGAAATTCTCCTATATTTGCGTCGAAAGTATAATATATTAGACAATGGAATTAAATGAAGTGATAAAATCTCGTAGAAAGGTGCTTGCTATTTCTCAGTTAGACCTTGCAGAAATGGCAGATGTGAGTCTTGCTACAGTCAACAAACTTCTTGGAGTGTTGGGACTGGAAATGGATTTCAAGATACGTAAAACCATATTATAATAATAGAATGATATGAGACAGTTGTATGTCTATATGAACGACCTCAAGGCAGGTGTCCTGACTGAAAACACCTCTGGAAAAGAATATACTTTCTGTTATGACGAGAACTATCTTTCAACTAAAAACCCTTCCATTTCTGTCACTCTTCCCAAAAGAGAGGAATCCTATAAGAATGAATATTTGTTTCCTTTCTTCACGAACATGCTGCCAGAAGGTGCTAACCGTAGGAGCATTTGCCGTTCGTTGAGAATTGATGAGAATGATTTCTTCGGACTTCTTATTGCCATGGCAGATAAGGATTTCATTGGCGCCGTACAAGTAAGAAAGACAACAGATGATTGACATTAAGACTGGCATTTGAAAGGTGGTCACGCCACATATCAGTTATATATATAACGCTGTACTCATGAATAAAACTTATACTTGGAATTCGTGAAACATAGACTTGAAATCTCTAAAACACAGACTTGTAATTCATAAAAGATAGACCTCGGATTCCCCCCACGCCGTGGGGAACAGAACCCCCTAATGTGGGGATGTCTTCCCCCTGGCGTGGGGAAAATATGGGATGCCGAAAGGCATGATACTTCTATGGTACTTCTATGATACTTTTCTGTAAAATATTCAGAAAAGTATCATCGGGTTAAATCGTTAGTCTATAGTATTATATGGACTTGGCGGCGGTCTGGAATGATACTATGATACTTATAAGGAAGCAACTTGATACGGAAGGCTTTTGTTTTCCACAAAGGTGTCATATTAGTATACTTCGAATTGTTTATTAAGTTTTTATATCATTCATAGAGAACCCTAAATGTTCCTCTTTATTCTTTATAGAAATAGCTTCTTCTGCATTGTTTATTGTTTTTATGAAACGCCCGTCATCCATTTTCTTTATATAGTTTGATACTGTTATTTTCTCAATTTGAGAAAGTGTTTTTTCAGTCTTGTTCCATTCAAGCACAGCATTCCACCATTCCTTCGTAATAGCGTTCGCTTGAGCTATAATGTTGTATTCCTCTTCACTATAATTATCTTCACTGCTAGAAGACAGTAAAGAATAAGGGATGCTACAACAACCTTCTATCAAATCTTTCATGTCTTCCCAGCACTTGGCATTTTTAGTGAATGACCTTGAATTGTCCAAATCAAGATGACAATTGATTTTAACAACAAGTCTTTCAATAATTTCTTCCAGTTGAGGCTGAACTTTCTCGTTTTTCCAGATATATACAAGGTCGAGTTCTTGATTCGTCAGATAAGAGATGGCGGACATCGTATATGCAGCAGTTCTTGACTTAAAGCCTTTAGACTCACATCTTTTTTCATAGCATTTTTCTATTTCATCATACAAAATGCTTAATGCAACGACTTTATGCCAATAGTCTACGTCAATGGTCTGCTGGTTCTTTCTTAATGTAAACATATAAGAAGCGAAGCATTTTTCCCGGCTATTACATGCAATATGCGGTTTCATATCCCAAATGACCATAACCCTTGCAACATCAATCTTGGTAAGCATCTGGTCTTTGGGACATTCTCTTTTGAATAAATCTTCTTCGATCTTATTCAGACTGGCGCGTTTGTCTGTATATTGCCCCCTCATACGTTCAAAGAACCACTTCGTTTTGGATATCGGAGTGATTTCATCATTGCTTAGTTTCTCCAACTTTATCAAATATTCTTCTCCGGAATCAAAGTCTGATGGCTTGATGCCGGTTTGACTATTGGCGCATCTGGAGATTGACTTTACAATCTCTGAATATTTTTCCTTGTCTTTGACAACGCTGACTTTCATTTGCACATACACTTTGCTCAAATCACAGTCCTTGGCACTTGCTATAGAAGCGGTGGTCTGACCGCCATTGACAATTTGCCAATCTTTCAGTTTCGTGATATACTGAACACGGCCTGTTTGTTTCAGTTCAACGTCGCTTGCAGTTGTCGAAATGCCGTTGTTATATGAGAAAAACATTTCAGGCTTGTTCCTTATTGTAGACATTATACGCTGGTTGACCTTGCTCTTGTTATGTAAGAATGCTCTTACATTCTTTTCAAGCAATAATGACCTGTATTGATTGTATATTTTTGCAAGTATATCTCCTGGAATGATTGCAAGGTATGTATCTACACAAGGGTTTTCATCGTCTACTTTCAAACATTGGATTTTGGGGGATACAAGTGTATTGTTCTTTGCCTCTTTGCTTGGAACAAAGTATTTTATGTCATGTTCAAAATCTATCTCTATTTTATTGTTTCCCTGCTTTATTTGTTCTTGTTGGTATACTTTGGCTATATCCCAAATATTATATTCGCAAATGACTCTATCCTCATCTTTGTCTGGAGAACTTATTTCATCAGAAGAAGAAACAACGCCATCGGTTAAAAGATAAAATCTTATTATTTTGACATTGCCTTTTGATTCACGGATAGTGCTTATTGCCTCTTGTACTTCGCTGTTAAACTCCTTCTCCATTCCGCCGAATGATGCCTTACGCTTTATGCATTGGTCATAGAATTCGCGAAGGCTGTTGAATCCGCTCCTGATTCTTGAATCAACTCTGGATGCTAATGGCGTAACATGTATAAAGAGGAAGAGGTCGAGTGATTCCGCTTCATCATTATACCCATAGGCTGTAAGCTTCGCCTTGGGGCTTGAAAATGTGCAGATGTCAGGTGCACTGACTTCTTCGCATTCTTCCATACAGTCAAGATAATATCTTGCAATTTCTGTTTCAATATTTGTATTGTTGGTTTCTACAGAATCCTGTACCGTATCAAGGACATACTGTGCAAACTCTTTTATGTTCATGGTTTATAAGTATTTATTACTTCAATTTAGAAACTTCATCGAGTGACATTCCCGTCATTTCTGCAACAAGTTCAGCAGAAATACCCTTGAGAAGCATTTTTTTCGCGACCTCTACAATTCCTTCTGCACGTCCTTCTGCACGTCCTTCTGCACGACCTTCTGCACGTCCTTCCGCACGACCTTCTGCATATTTCTTCTTTTCCGCAGTCCGTATGGCATTCACGATGTCGCGGTATGCATTGACGCTGTCTTCATATAGTTTCAGCTCCTGTTTGTCGAACTTTGATATCTCTGCCTGTTCGAACAGACGTGTGAAAACACGCTCCTGCAGGGCTGCGGGGCGTTGCATCAGGTTGGAGAGATTCTTCAACACGTACATCCACTTGTCGTACATACTTTCGAGTTCACTCTCTTTCTTGTCAAACTTAGGTATCTCAACGTATATATATGTGAGCTTGTCGTAGAACACCTCGTGTGTGTCCACCTCCATCAGCTTCACCTCATGGTGCCAGCGCTTTGCATTCTCAAGACCGTCGGCAAAGTTGAAGTTCAGCAAGCCAATCGTGTAGACAGGATTGAGATGGAAGTCCCAGTCTCCTCCACGCTGTGCCTGTTCTCTGATGGGGAACGTAGAATAATAGATGGTGCGGTCTTTGAAGAACTCCTGGTATACGTTCTGCATCTCTACTATGAATTTCTCTCCCTTGTCATTCTCGCAACGTACAACGAAGAAACCAGGACGTGATTCCGAATTTATATATGTTACTTTCTGGATATTCTGTTTGCCGTGAAATATGGTGTTCAGAAAGCTAATGAGCAATTCAGTGTTACATTCAGAACCGAAAAGGCGCTTAAAGCCGAAATCGGTATGTGGATTGATGTATTTCTCTGCCATAATGCTGCATTTATTATTCAATCAGCAAATTTACGGCATTTTCGCCAATAAAACAACACTGTTGACTGGAAATAATTACAACAACCAGGGGTAACGTTGATAAAAACGTTGCCCTTTTGCATTGCACGTTAGCAAATGTGGCGATATGGTTTATGACAGCTTTATTTTTCGAAAGGTGTGCTTTCATGGCTTATTCTCGTATAGTTTGAGTATATTTGCATGCGCTCAAAATCTGGTAGCGCCATAAGGAAAACAGATTTGCCGACACCATAACAGGAAAATAATCATGCAGACAAAACCATATACCAAACGAAAGATTGACAACAGCGAGAGGGTCAATGCCAGCATAGGAAAATCCATCGTCGTAGACTCCGCATCAAGCCTATATATGCAACTGAAGGAATCTTGCGCTGACGACATGACGGAAGAAGAGAGATACGCCATTCTCAAACAGGTATTCCGCCGGGCGGTGGACCAAGCCGTTCTCGACTGCCAGATTGCTTTCGTGGGACTATTCGCCAAGGTGGATTATTGCATCAAGGAATACAATATACCATCCAATATTGCCAATCTCATACAGCTGGGTCGCAAGGACCTCTTTCCCCGCCCCAACAGCGACCAGGAACTCTCGGCAGAAGAACTTTCCAAGCTCTTTCCGCATAATCTGAAAGCCACCACGCTGCTGGTGTATCATGTGTGCGGCAAGGAAGAAATACCGGAGCAGCTGAAAGCCTGTTTTCCACGTGCCGACAGGAAGAAGACATGGGGACGATACAGCGAGAAGGTGCTTCGGGTCGTTGTGGAACGTTGGGATGACGAGTATATATGGGCGACGGAAGAGGAAAACAACAACACCCTGCAGATTTCCTACGGCAACCACAACCACATCCTCACGCTTGAGGGGAAATCAGACTGGTCGTACCTCAAGACAACACTCTGGGAGGGAGCCAGACTGAACCTGGTGCGCATCCGTATGGATGAGCGCGGCGAAATCTGTCTGCCGGAGCTTATCATTCTGGAGCCAGACTATCTCATAAACATCACCACGATATCAAGCTGCTTCGAGTCTTATGCCGAATCGCCGTTCGTGAATCTGGTAAACAAGATAAAACCGAATCCCAACACGCTGCCCATACATCTGGGTAACCTGTCGGGACAGTTCCTCGATGATGTGGTACACGACCGCAACATCGCCTTCAGCGACAGCATCAAGGAGTTTGTCAGCAGGAATATCATGAGCATAATATCATGCCCGGGGCTGGAACTCCCAAAGGACCGCATCAGGTTCACGCAAGACGCACAGATACAGAAGCGCAACATCAGCCATCTGATAGGCGCCAGTCTGCCACAGTCTATCAAAGACTACAACAGAAAAGGCGTGGTTCTCGAACCGTCGTTCTTCAGCGAGGTGCTGGGCATTCAGGGACGCCTTGACTTCTTGTGGCAAAAGGATAAAGACATCATCATCATAGAGCAGAAATCAGGAAAGGGGGATTTCGTGCCTTACACTTCGCCATCTTATAACCCCAACATACCCAAAGTGAGGGAACCACACTGGGTGCAGGCCCTATTGTATGGTGCGCTGCTCACCTATGGATATGACAAGTATCCGTCGGAAATCAGAGGCATCATGCTCCTCTACTCCAAATACTCTGAAGGACTGGTCAGCTCACCTAATGCCCCGCAGCTGCTGCACCGCGCCATCAGGATGCGCAACCTGCTCGCATGGAGCGAGATACTGTATGCCAAGGAGGGACTCGACATCCTGACAAGTCTTACTCCCGACATGCTGAACAAGAAGAAGGTGACCGGACGGTTGTGGGAGGATTACATACGGCCTCAACTTTCAGAACTCCTTTCGCCCATCGCCTCTGCATCAAAGCTTGAGCGTCTGTATTATCTCCGGTTTCTGCGCTTTCTGGAAAACGAGCAGCTGCTTGCCAAGGTTGGCAACAAGACGAAGGAGGATTCCGGCTTCGCCTCAACATGGAATGACACGCTGGAGGACAAGAAGGCTGCCGGCAACATCTACGACAAGCTGCACATCGCCGGATATGACTTTGAGGACAAGCAGGAAACGTCTGTGAGAGGAATAAAGCTCCGGTTTGACGAGCCACAGTCGGCTGACACCACAAATTTCCGCATCGGCGACATCGTTATGCTCTATCCATACAATTACAACAAAGACACGAAGGTGCCTGACGCATGTGCGCAGATGGTACACCGCGCCACCATCATCGACATGCGCAACGACAGTATAGAACTGCGTCTGCGCTGCAGCCAGACGGACAAGACTGCTTTTGGGAACAAACCTGGCGACACACTATGGGCAATAGAGCACGATATGCTTGAGTCGATGACGGGCTCTCTGTATAGCGCCATGCACTCATTCCTCTCTGCTCCCAAAGAGCGACGCGACCTTATCCTCCTGCAGCGCCAGCCGGAGACCGACCCTACGATAAGGCGCAAGGGGGAATACGGCAACTTCAACACGCTCGTTGACCGTGCGAAACAGGCGCGCGACCTGTTTCTCATCATCGGTCCTCCGGGAACGGGCAAGACATCCTACGGACTGGTGAACCTGCTGAAGGAAGAACTGCAGGAGGAGGACACCAACGTGTTGCTGCTATCATACACAAACCGGGCGGTTGACGAGATATGCAGCAAGCTTGTGGAACTGAAGGAGGAGGATCCCGACTTCGACTTCGTGAGGATTGGTTCCGAGCTCTCTTGCTCCAAGGAATACCGTCAATATCTGCTGAGCAACAAACTGAAATCCCAAGATCTGGATTCCGGCAGAAAGGCCATCCGCTCCACGAGGGTGTTCTGCGGAACGACTGCCGCGCTCAACGCCAACGTGTCATTGCTGCAGATAAAGCACTTCAGTCTTGCCATTGTAGACGAGTCGTCGCAGATTCTCGAGCCACATCTCATCGGACTGCTCAGCGCACAGAAAGACAACCTGTGCAGGATAGACAAGTTTGTGCTCATAGGCGACCACAAGCAGTTGCCTGCCGTAGTGCAGCAGACGCCGGAGGAGTCTGCCGTGACTGAACCGGAGCTGTGCGACATCCATCTCTCTGACTGCCGGTTGTCGCTCTTTGAGCGTCTGCTCACACATTTCAAGACGGGCAGAGGCGACTACGACGACCGCTTCGTGTATATGCTGACGAAGCAGGGGCGCATGCACAGAGACATTGCGGAGTTTCCCAACTATGCCTTCTACGGCAACCGCCTTGACATCGTGCCGCTCGACCACCAGATTCTTCCCAATGTGCGCAAAAACACCGGAAACAGCATCATCACCATGCTCACGACCCGCCGCATAGCTTTCGTCACGGCAGAACCGCCAAAGCGGTCGCTATCGGCAAAGACAAACAGCGTGGAGGCAAGGATGATTGCCGCCACAGTACGTGCCGTGTATGAGCTGGCATCCGGTTGCTTCGACACGGAAAAGACGATTGGCGTGATTGTGCCCTACCGCAACCAGATATCCACGGTGAGAAACGAGATAGACAAGTTCGGCATTCCCTGTCTTCATGACATCACGATAGACACCGTGGAGCGCTATCAGGGCAGTCAGCGTGACTATATCATATATGGTTTCACCATCCAGCAGCCGTATCAGCTCAACTTCCTTACGAGCAATGTGTTTGAAGAGGACGGACTGGTGATAGACCGCAAACTGAATGTTGCCATGACCAGGGCGAGGCTGAACCTGATTCTCATCGGAAACCCTGTTCTTCTCAACGAGAACTTCACTTTCTACAAACTGATGGAGTTCGTGAGGAGCAAGGGTGGATACTTTGATGTAGCTCCGGATGATTATTGCAAGGGAAACTTTGAAGTAAGCGAAACGGTTGACGCCTATGAAACGACAATGGCTGAGGAAACATTGGGCATGTCATCCCGATTCGCTGCCGCATTCAGCAAGCATGTCGTGGATGCGATAAAAAATGATTCGCGCACAAGAGGACACGAGATAATCCTCGGCAATACGACGGATGCCAACATGTCGCTCATCAACTACGGACGGTCGGACTTCTCGAATGACTCGTCGCTATTCAGCACGGAATTGAATGCCAACCTGATAATGAATGCCGACGACCAGGTATTGCTATACTGTCATTACATCATGCAGAGGTATTATCGCAGTGCGAAAAGACTGTATCAGTCTTACAGCAACTGGTTGTCGGCCATGGCAAAGAATATGAGCGGAAGAATAAGGTTTATAGACATCGGATGCGGACCTGCCACCTGCGGCATCGCGTTTGCAGAGCAAATGGCGGGGCTGTTTCCGGACATTCATTATACTGGCATTGACATCTCTGCGGCGATGAAGGCAATGGCGGAAAAACTACTGGGAGAAACTACCGGCGACAGGATGCTGATGGATTTCAAGACTTCATTCATGGAATTGGACGACAGCTATTGGACTTCCGTGTCTGAAGTGCCAAACCTCGTGGTTTTCAATATGTCGTATTTCTTCTCAAATGTAGACTGCACCTTCACAGAAAACCTGGCAGACAGGATTGTCAGCGTGATGCGGAAGCATCCGCTCAACCGTTATGTCTTCATCATCCAGCATTCAGACCACGACACGAAGATACGTTCTTTCCTTGTCTTCAAGAACATGCTGGAACAATATGTGGAAACAATAAAGGCTGAGCGCTCTACCTTCTGTTATGAACAGGAAGGAAATCCCAATACTCCTCCGTTCTGCTATGAAATATGGAAGTCAAAATAACCCCAAACGGCCATCAGCGCCGCTTGGGGTCAGACTCAATGGGGCATATAAATCTCCCGCTTATTTCGTGAGTTTATACCACACCCATGCGATGTATGCCAACACGAACGGAATGGCAAGGCTGACGACACTCATAGTCTTCAGGGTGAACTCTGATGATGACGAATTGTAGATTGTCAGCGACGACTCCATATCGGCATAAGACGGATAGTAAGGCGTGTCGTTATAGCCTGCCACCCAGAAGAGCGACAGAACCACAAGCACCGTTCCCAAGCCGGAGAACCATATTCCCTTGCGACTCTTTCTGAACAGAGCGGCAAAGACTGCATAGAGCACCATGAGTGTGCCCAAGAGGAAGCTTATGAGCGCCGCCGGCATGGCTATGAAATTGTTGAGATATTTGTTGTCTACCCACTGGAACTCATGCAGGCCGGTAGTTTCGTAACTGCCGGTCGTAAGCAATACTGCCGTTGTGGCAAGAAAGAGAACGACAAATACCGGAGCATTGACACGGAGCTGTTTTCTGTTCCACTCTGCCGTGTTCTCGTCTTTCACCTGATTGAGAAACCACAGGTTGGCCTGCACCCTTGTGAGGAACAATACCATCAATCCGAACATCACCACACGCCAATCCAGAAGGACTTCGAGTCCATGCCAGTCTCCCCACTGCGATATCACGGGAGCTGCAGCGTCTGTGAGATTTGTCTTCTCTACCGTGAAATCGCTTCCGAAGAAGAATGTGCTCACCGCACCGCCCAAGAGCAGCGGCGCGAGAATGCCGTTGATGAAAAGGAAGATGTCATATAGCTTGCGGCCGAGGATGTTTCCGTCGGAAAGACGGTATTTGAAGCTCACCGCCTGCACGACGAAGCCGAAGAGTATAAGCATCCATATCCAGTATGCTCCACCGAAGGAGGTGGAATAGAACAGCGGAAACGAAGCGAAGAAGGCTCCGCCAAAGGTGACGAGCACGGTGAAGGTTAGTTCCCAACGGTGGGCAATGGTATATATCATGTCCTCACGCTGCTCCTCCTTCATCTGGGGTATCATCGACTGTCCGCCCTGAACGAAGAGCATGAAGACCAACAGTGATCCCAAGACGGAAATCAAAAGCCACCAGTATTCTTGTAATAATTGATAGTTCATAGTGTATATATTTGTGGGTTTAACAAAATTAGTTTACGTGTTCCTGCACTTCGGGACCCTTCTTTATCTGCTTTATCATAATGTTTATCTCAGCACACAGCAGGATGGTGAACAACAAGCCGAAGATGACAAATGTGGTGACGACCTGACCTACCGACAGACTTGACACGGCTGCCTGCACTGGCATGATATCCTGGATTGCCCATGGCTGACGACCCACTTCGGCTACTATCCAGCCACACTGGGAGCAGAGATATGCCAGAGGCAAAGTGACAAATGCCAAAAGCGGGAATACACTTATTTTCTTCCATCTGCAGCTCAGCCATCCGCGTCTCTTGAACGACAGGAACACCGTTGCGGCGAGGAACACCAACAGCCATCCGCCTACGGCGACCATGATATGGAAAGGATAGAACACCATTGCCACATCGGGGATTGCTTCTTTCACATCGTTGAAGTAGCCGTAGCCAAAATACTTGTAGTCTGGCTTCAGTTCCTTTTCTGCCTTTGCCATTCCGGCAGCGTCGCCTGCCTTCTTAGCCTCGTTGTATGCCGCCAGAGCCTTCTGGGCTGCCTTGCCGCGCTTGATGCGTTCGGCATACGGAACGGTATTGACCATCTTTCCATCCACAATATCTTTGCCCTCAATAATGTCTTTGATGCCCGGAATAAAGGCATTGGCGTCGTGGCGTCCCAGTATGCTCAATCCCTTTGGTATGGCTATCTCAAACAGCATCGGATCCTTGTCGTCATTCCACTGTTTTTCCGTATTCAGTATGCCAAAGCCCACAAGGGGCGTGCCTTCCTTGCCCTCATACAGACCCTCCATGGCAGCGAGCTTCATGGGCTGCACCTTTGTCACCTCAACAGCACTGCCGTCGCCGGAGAACATACACAACAGGATGCCTGCAAGACCTACTGCGCCGCCTACCTTGATGGATTTGACGGCAAAGTCTACGTTGCGCTTCTTCATCAGGAACCATCCGCTGACGCATACGACAAAGGCACCGGCGAGACACCATCCGCTGGTGACGGCATGGATGAACTTGTTTACCGCTACCGGCGACAGAGCCACATCACGGAAGCTGACCATCACATTGCGCATCTGGTCGGCAGAAAACTCCATGCCCACAGGATACTGCATCCATGAGTTGGCAACGAGAATCCACCATGCGCTGAGACTCGCTCCGAAGGCAGTGAGCCAGGTGGCGGCGAGGTGCTGGCCGGCAGAAAACTTCTTCCATCCAAAGAACATCACGGCGAAGAAAGTGCTTTCACAGAAGAAGGCAAAGATGCCCTCGATGGCTAATGGAGCACCGAAGATGTCGCCTACAAACCATGAATAGTTGGAGAAATTGGTGCCGAACTCAAACTCCAGGATAATGCCCGTGGCTACTCCGATGGCGAAATTGACGCCAAAGAGCGTCATCCAGAACTTGGTGAGACTGAGCCATTCCTGCTTGCGGGTGCGGTAATACACTGTCTCCATCACGGCTACTATTATTCCCAATCCCAATGTCAGAGGAACGAAAAGCCAATGGTAACATGCGGTAAGGGCAAACTGTGCCCTTGACCATTCTACTACGTTGATTATATCCATACGCTTTTTTATTAAGGTTTCGTTGTTATCAGATTTTCCCTCACTTTGTCTGCTTTCTCCTCGTCGGTGCCCGAAAGGGCGGGCTGGAAAAAGAATATGCGGAGAACGGCAAACATTATGAAGAGCTTTATGAGGATGATGGTCCACAGCGTCTTGCCGACCGTCATCCCCCTGAAGCCTTCATAATAGAAGAGGAATATTTTACGCAATTTCTCCATATCTTTGCTTTATCCTCCCCAACGGGCTATTGAACGTTGGGAGTTGTTGTCATAATATAGTTTTGCAAAGATACTATTCCTTCTACATGTGAACAATTGTAAATATCTATCCCGTGATAGAGAATATCTTTTCAGCACGGGATTTTGTCATCTTTAAAAGCCATCAGGGCTGCTTGGATTTTGTTTTTTGGCAACTATATTTTTCAAAACGGTCATAGCCTGATGCCGTATTTCATTATCCCCTCGCCTATCATCCCTGCGGGCATGAATGTCTTCATGGTGTCGGTAATGGTGTTGAGCATACGCTCTCTCACATAATCCTCCTTGACATACAGCGACACTCGTCTTTGCGAGAGATAGTCGCCTTCTATCGGGCGCACGTTCTCCCGCTGCCTGTCGTTGAGAAACGGCAGATGCATCTCCGGAATGATGGTAAACCCGCCATTCTCGTCGACGATATGCACAAGGGTGGTGATGCTGCCAGCCTCATAGATATGGGTTCCCTTGCTCCGTGCTTTACAGAAAGAGAAAGCGCTGTCTCTCAGACACTGGGCATCCTTCATTATCCACATGTTCTCGTGTTCCAGATTCTCCGGTTTGAACACGGGCAACTTGCGCCAGCAGCTCTCGGCAAGATATACCATGAATTTCTCTGCATAGAGCGGAATCTCAAGCACCCCATCGCACACATTGCCCGATATCGCCATTCCGGCATCCAGTTCGCCTCGCTGCAGCGCCTCTATCATGAAGTTCACTTTCATTTCCTGTATCGACAATTCCACTGTGGGATACATCTCCCTATAGTGTCTGATGAACTTCGGCAGTATATATGGCGCTATCGTGGGACCTACCGACAATCTGAACCCGCCGCCTATTTGTCCCTTGTCTTCAGAAACTATCTCGCCGATGCGCTCAATCTCCATCAGCGCATTCTCTGCCTGACGGATTATCTTTTCGCCGGCTGTGGTAGGCGTCACAGATCTGTTGGTGCGGTCAAAGATTCTGATGTCGAGTTCTTCTTCCAGTTTCTGCAGCATGGCGCTGAGCGTTGGCTGCGATACATTACACGAGTCAGCCGCTTTCGCAAAATTGCGGAAGCGGTTGACGGCGATTATGTATCTGAGTTGTTGTAGATTCATAATGCGGTGTTAGTGAATGGGCATATACATTGTTGACTGTTTATTCTTATATAAAGAGATTCACGTTTGCCCTGTCTGCACGCTCCATATAGCTTGCCACACCTCCGACGGTGACATTGTCGAGCAGTTCCTCGCGCTTCACTCCCATCACATCCATCGACATCTGGCAGGCTATGAACTCCACTCCATTGTCGATTGCCTGCTGGCGAAGCGACTCCAGAGAGTCCACTCCCTTCTTGTTCATCAGATAGCGCATCATCTTGGCGCCCATACCCATCATGTTCATCTTCGAGAGTGCCAGTCTGGAAGAGTCTGAAGGGAGCATCCAACTGAACATCCGTCCGAAGATGTCTTTCTTCACCTTTGGTTTGTGAGTCTTCTTTATGGCATTCAGTCCCCAGAACGTGAAGAATATGCTGACTTTCTTTCTTGTTGCTGCCGCCCCGTTGGCGAGAACGAATGTGGCGAGCGTCTTGTCGAGATCGTCGCTGAAGAGTATCAACGTCTTTCCAAAATCGTTGGTCTGAGGCTTGGCTGCTTCTATGGCGCATGGTGTGGCTTTCTCTATGAGAGCTATGTGTATGCCAGCCTCCGACCGTTTGCCCAGAAACTTGTTTCCTGTTGTATTACACCATGCCTCTGCATCTCTTGGGAAGGCAGCGTCTGTGGCACGGATTTCCAACTGCTGGCCGGCACTCAATGCGTCCATCGCCTGTTTCATCTTCATGATTGGTCCGGGACACTGGATGCCACACGCATCTACCTTTATCACCTCTTTGTCTGCGGAACACGACGGAGCATCAGCGCTGCATCCTGACGTTTCTGAAGCGTTCGCCTGACTATTATCTGCTGCTTCGCCGAATCCTTCCGGTGTGTTTATCTTTGCAGTGGCAGCCTTGTATGTCTTGTATCCTCCTATCAGATTGCGCACATCTTCATATCCGTTGGCTTTCAGGATATTGGAAGCCAGATAGCCACGGAGTCCTACTCCGCAGAACAGCCATATCTGCTTGTCTCTCGGTATTTCGGAGAGTCTGTCGCGCATATCATCCAACGGGATGTTTATGGCTCCATTTATTGTTCCCAGGGCATATTCATCGGCTGTGCGCACATCGATGAGCGTCACCTTCGTTGTATCAATATCTTTCAACTCGCGCCAATATAGTGGAGTCATCTTTCCGCTCAGTATATTGCCTGCCACATAGCCTGATATCGCCACGGGATCTTTGGCTGAAGAGAATGGCGGCGCATAGGCATGCTCCAGACGGGTGAGGTCGTCTACTGCGGCTCCGTTCTTTATCGCCATGGCATATTCATCGATGCGCTTGTCCACTCCGTCGTAGCCCACGATCTGAGCGCCATAGAGTCTGCCGTCTTCAGGCGAGAAGGTTATCTTGATGTCCATCTGCATACTGCCGGGATAGTAGCCGGCGTGGGCGCCATTATGTATAGTGGCTGAGAGATAAGGGATGTCCATCTGCTTGAGTCGCTTTGCCGGCAGACCGGTAGATGCCACGGTAATGTCGAACACTTTGGCTATTGCCGTGCCGATTGCCCCTTCGTATCTCTCGTTGTTGCCCGTCACCATATTGTCTGCCACTATGCGAGCCTGACGGTTGGCTGGTCCTGCAAGGAAGTTCAACCACGGTTTGCCGGTGATGGGATGAGGATATTCGATGGCGTCGCCTACGGCATAAATGTTCTCGTCTGATGTCTGCAGATACTCGTTCACCCAGATGCCGCGCATGTCGCCAAGTTTCAGTCCTGCTGCCTGTGCAAGTCGTGTTTCCGCTCTCACACCGATGCTCAGCAACACCAGGTCTGCCTTGAGACTGATGCCTGATTTGAAATGCACTTCCAGTTCTTCTCCCTCCTGAGAGAAGCCTTCCACAGCCTGTTCCAGATACAGTTTCACGCCCTGCTGCTGCAGATGGTCGTGCACGAGAGCCGCCATCGAATAGTCGATAGGCGCCATCACCTGGTTTGCCATCTCCACCACAGCCACCTGTGCGCCGGCGTGCTTCAGATTCTCTGCCATCTCCAGACCGATGAATCCACCTCCCACAATGACAGCTCGCCTCACCTTGTGGTTGCTCATGTAACGCTTGATGCGGTCGGTGTCGCTCACGTTTCTCAGCGTGAAGATTCCTTCGCTGTCGATGCCATCGAGAGGTGGCACCACTGGCGACGCTCCCGGTGAGAGCAACAGTTTGTCGTAGTATTCGCTATATTCCTTGCCGTCAGCGGTGCGCACGGTCACTTTTCTGGCTGTCGCATCTATCGCCGTCACTTCACTCCTTGTGCGCACGTCGATATTGAAACGTCTGCCGAAAGCTTCTGGAGTCTGCACAAACAGACGGTCGCGGTCTTCTATCACTCCACCGATATAATATGGCAATCCGCAGTTGGCGTATGAGATATGTTCTCCTTTTTCAAAGAGTATGATTTCTGCATCTTCTGTCATTCGTCTGATGCGTGCGGCTGCAGTAGCTCCACCTGCCACTCCACCCACTATGAGGAATTTTTTCTTGTTTGCTGTCATGGCCGATAAATATTTACTCCCCAAACGGTCACTAAGACGTTCAGTAATGGTGAAAGAATAACTTAATCAAATTTTGACCTGTATTTTTATTGGTCAAGTTATTGTTTTACCTTTACTCAATTGGGGTTATTACTGTTTGATGTCTTTTCTACTTCACTCTCTCTATCACTTGCTTCAGTTCGTTTGCCGACATGGCACCGCTCTGTCGCCATTTCATCTCTCCTCCGTTGAAAACCATCAGGGTGGGAACGGACTGGATGCGCATCTGCATAGCTATGGCTTCGTTTTTGTCTACGTCAACTTTCACTATGCGTATGCTGTCGCCGAGTTCTTCCTTCAGTTGTTCCAAAACGGGATGCATTGTCTTGCACGGACCACACCATGTGGCAAAGAAGTCAACGAGAGTCAGTTGACCGCTCTTTATTATATCTGAAAGCTTTTCCATATCTTTTATATTTATTGGTTAATACTTGGGTGTTCATCATTTGGTCTGTCATTGATTTTGACGATGCAAAGATACGGATTCTTTTATAGACAAACAAATGAGCACATCTATATCATAATAGACTGCAACTATCATAAACTTAAATCGGTCTACCCAAATTAGAATAAACAAAATACAAACAAGTCCTAATGATCATTTTGTTTTAAACCGGCAGAAACCCCATGCTTTTACCTATCTCCAATACAGAACGAGATACTTGAGCTTCAACAGTTTTATGCTCTAAAATGGGCACGATGCTTGCCCATGTGGGGCAAGGTGCTTTCTCAACAGGGGCACGGTGCTTGCCCCTGTTGGGCAGAATTTATGCCAAGCGGTTGCCCAATAAGTTGATGTAATCTGATAATTGAAAGCGCATCCGCGATGATAGTGTTAAGCTTACTTTCCATGATACTTCAATGATACTTTAATGATACTTTAATGATACTTTTCTGTAAAGCATTCAGAAAAGTATCATTGAGTCAAGTCATTAGTCTATAGCGATTTAGTGGCTTCATTAAGGAGGAAAATGATACTATGACTGATTTTTGATGATAAACAAAATTCATAGCGATGTAATAACGATTGGCGACAAACAGGACGTGCACAATCAGATGGCAAAATGGTCGTACACTCAAATTGAGAATGTAGACGTGGATGTTAGGGGATTTCTTATTTCGAACCGAGGAAAACTCTTTGCCACGGATGAAGTTCAATTAACAGACAACGCCATTGACATCTTCCACGCTTTTGTTGGTCACATGTCATGTAGCGCAGTTACATACGTTTCGCTCGGCGCCTCCAATGGTTGTGCCGACCAACTTACGAATTGGGATGGAATACAGAAGTTGGGGTTAGGAGCGCCACCAAAAAAGAAGACACAAGGTTTATCCTGGTAATGACAATGAGAGGTGATTTGTAGCAACCAGCACTACAAATCAACTCAAATTGCAGAAATATGATGTCAGAAGTAAAGATTTCCAATGATTTAATATTTCGTCTGAATAAGATTTTTTATCTTTGTAGTCAATAATTGACAATCCTATCAAGAAAAAGTCTATTGGTTTAATCTAACCTCTGAGCAATAACATTGGAAGATAACACCAAACAGCCTTTAACGGCTGACGCTTCATTGTATAATGGGCAACCTACTGACACAGGTTCTTCGTGTCCAAGTGCAAGACTTACCTCTTGTACGCCCTCCATCTCAAAGAACAAAGGTGGGGTGTCGGTAGAGAATGTGCCTGATGCAAGTAAGCAATGGTTCGTTCTGCGAGATTCGTATGGGCGTATTGTCAAGGCTAAAGAATTTGCAGAAGCTAAAGGCTTGGTATGCTATGTTCCTTTGCGATACAAAGAAGTAAGGAAGCAAGGAAAGAAGCGAATCATAACAGAGCCTCTTCTCTCCTCATTTCTCTTTGTTCATGCTACAGCAGAACAAGTTGAAACATTGCTCTATGAAATCAAAGTAAGTACTAATGAAATCAGAAATCTACTAAGTTATTATTTCGACCACACTCCCCAACGTCAAGACTTTCCCGACCGTAATCCTCCACTTACCATATGTGATGAGACGATGAATAACTTCATCAAACTAATATCTATCAAGAATCCGCACATAATCCCTGTTACAACAGAAATTATCCCATATAAATTAGGCGATATGGCCATTGGGACCGAAGGAGATTTTAAGGACATTCATGGCAGAGTGGCACGCATTGCCGGACAACAGCGAGTAATAGTAGAGCTGTTCAGCGGATGTTTGGTGACGACGGCATATATACCGAAGGAGGAGAAGGAAAAGAAAAATCAAGAACGCTGCTTGATTAACGCAACAGGTTAAACACTATATAATAAATGAAATAAGCAATTCTCCTAACATAGAATAAAAATATACAATCAAATGATGAAAGAAGAATTCATGAATATGAAAAAGTTGTATCATTACACAAAGTTTGATACAGCAATTAAAATATTGGAATCCCATAGTCTAAGATTTGGAAGGTTGCATAATATGAATGACATTCATGAAAATGACAAACTTTCCTATGTCGACACAACAGGAACTCTTATCAATAGTTTTCCATCCGATGTATTGGATGCAATAGATTGTGAGATGGCAAAATATCGACAGATTAGCCTTACCGCAGATGATAACAAACAGGATAAATTGGGGTTCGACCTTCATCAAATGTGGGGACTTTATGCCGATAAAGGCCAAGGCATCTGTCTCGTATTTGACAAGGACATATTATGCAAACAAATTGATGATGCCGTTCTGCACAAAATTGTATCATACGATACCTCTGTAGAATCGTTTTATATCGCAAACTCCAATGACTCTCAAAGTATCCAATGCAACATACAAAAGAAAGCCGATAAGTTATTCTTTCACAAGCGAAAAGAATGGGAGCACGAACAAGAATACCGATTTATTAAACGCTGTACCAACCTCAATAAAGAGGAATACTTATATTATGGCAAAGCCTTAAAATATATTATCCTGAATTCTGTAATCGAGAATACTGATAGTGTTAAGTTTAAAAAAAATGTAGAGAAACTGAATAAACATACACAAAGAGTTCCAATACTGGTATATGGTAATGGATTGCTTGATTATTCTCTTATTGATATAAATCACACGGAAATAATCTGGAATTCTTCCTATGGATATGAT
>NZ_JXQI01000054.1 GCF_000834015.1 Prevotella pectinovora
CCTAAAATCCGCAACTATCATCCAATACACGATTAAGGGTAGATTTATGAGTCGTTAGTAGCAGCTTTCAGTAAAAAGCAACAGCACAACATCAATATGTAGCCACCATCCCCTTACCCCACGATGCGACTTGAGGTAATACGCAGATTCAAACCGGAAAGAAAGGATTCTTATCCGAATTCTGTTTTGAAGGGTTTTGCATAAGCTCGGTTCTCTGTGTAGATATTCAGCACGTATTGCCTTGCAGTCATGATCCACTTGGCAGGTACGGAGATGAATCTGAAGACAAAAGCCTTTATGCGACTCGTTTTCTTGAGCCCAAAAGCCTTGGTGTCAAGCCTGCTCATGATGGTCTTGTAGAAATTGTGTATCAATGCAGTAAGCAGAAGAAAGACAGTATTCTCCGCCATGAATGACTTGGGGAGCCTGCTCCAACCGAATCCGTTGTTCATGTCGTCAAAGATACGTTCCTTGCCGCCACGCAGATTGTAGAATTCAACAATGTCCCTTGTCGATGACTTGTAATCGTTGGTCAGAATACAACGGTAAGTGTATTCGCCTTCCCACAGGTCAAGGTCGCCACTGTTGCGTCTTTGTCTCTGGATGACAAGACGATAGCACTTGCCTTCCCATTTCTCAACGAGAATGGAATTGAGTTCGAACTGGATGCCGTTAATCTCCTCCGTCTTCCATCCTCTCAGAGCAAAGATGTCATTGTAGAGCGAACTGCATCGGTTGGCACGGATGTAGAAATGTTTGCAATGCTTCTCTATCTCACTGACGATTTCCTTCGAGCAGGAACCGCAGTCTGCCCTGAAGCGATTTACACGGATGTTCTGGGATTCCAGAAGAGCGAAGAATCTCTTATGGGTGTCTGCCTGATGAAAACGCACATTCGTGTTACCATCGCTGTTCTCGATATAGACTATCTTGTCACCGATAACATATACGCCAGGCCTGTAGCCGAGGAACTTTTTGTAGGTCGGTTTTGCATCATACTTCTCCGTTTCAAGGAACTGATGGTCAAAGTCAACATCGTATTCCTCAATTTCCTTCAACTCGCCTGTAGAAACCAAAGCGTTTATAAGCAATGTGTTGAGTTTGTCTGCAGTATTGAAATCATAGGTCTTGCCTTGGTCGGAAGTATAGGAGATGTTTTCCTGTGTCAGTTCCTTGATGGCTCTGAGGATGGTATCAGAGCTGCATGTACGAAGGGTAGGATGATACGAGAGATGGCGCATCAGTTGTGACGTTACATCTTCCACGCATGAGCCGCCACAGAAATAAACGCTCATCAGCGAACGGACTATCTCGCTGAACTGATATCCGAAGATACTGCTGCATCTCTGACCCAGTGTTGAGTCGATAACGGGTGAAAGCATGGAGTCAAATTTCTCCATGATTGAAAAAATTCCTCCAAAAGGTGTGAGTTTCTCAGATTTAATTTGTATTTTTGCCATGTCATATTAGAGTTTTGCTTGTTTTCTTTTTGCAACACTAAGATAAGTGAAAATTCTGACATGGCAAAATCCTGGGCAACTTTTTGTTGCTCAGGAACTTATAAATAAAGTTAAATTATAGTGTTGCGGAATTAAGGTTTT
>NZ_JXQI01000055.1 GCF_000834015.1 Prevotella pectinovora
GTGTTAAGCCTGTAGCTAGCGTTCATCCTGAGCCAGGATCAAACTCTCCATTGTATAATATCTTTATAATGACCTTTCCCGAAGGAAAGTTCGTTTTGTCTCTGTTCAGAATGCCTCCGAAAATCATCCGGTATCACCTTCAGAAATTGATAGGTTTCGTTCTACCCAGAACTCCTTTATCCATAACCCCTATATAATATAAGGTGGAAAAGAAGCCTGCTTCTTGTACTACTACTTCTCTGTTTATTGTAATCTTTTCAAAGAACTCTTTCTTTTGTCTGCCCTTTCTGACTTAATAACTGTTTTGTAACAGCGTTCGTTCTCAAAAGCGGATGCAAAGGTATGGGTTTTTCTCATACCATCCAAATGTTTTCAAAAGAAAATGAGAAAAAAATGACGGTTTTCCTTTTATTTGACAGAATTGAAGGGAAAGGTGTAGGGTTCACATTATAATTATATATGCGCGCGAAATGAAATTTTCAATGATTCCTGTTTGGGTGTTTCTTAGATTTGAAAGTGCGGGGCTCTCCCTTTTACTTAGCAAATGATTCGGTTGATGGTTTTTTATACAAAAACCATAATAAACCGCAAGTATAATGGCAGAAAATGAAAACAAGTCTGATGGCATCAGCCCCCTCTCGGTCTCGAACCCATCCTAACCTTCCCCGCAGGATAACCCATCCTGACATTCCCCAAGGGAAGGAACAAGTTACTATGCTTTGTCAAAGACTTCTTCAGACAATCATATCAGCCCCCACCTAGCCTCCCCCGTAGGGGAGGGACAGTTACTATTGCTATTGATAAGCCTCTGATAATCAGACGACTACTGACGATAACATTACTTGCAAGGATATCTGTCCCTCCCCTACGGGGGAGGCCAGGTGGGGGCTGATGGCAATTGGCTGAGTTATATTAATACTTTACTGCGCAGCAGGTTTGTCTTGGTTTATCGCCTGTATGCTTTTGCGAGGTGGTGACAAAAAGTCACCACCGATTCATGGCGGACAGGGTGACCGGCGAGAGCGTGCTCTCGTAAGGGCTAACTGGACGGCAGGAATCAAGCCGTGAGGCTCGCAAAAGCATACAGGGGCTTATCTTGGTTTTTGTCTGAAAGGCTTCAGGGTGGGTATCCTGGTTTTTGTCTTATATAAAAGTTGTTACTCCGTGATGACAAATCCGTGTTCCTAGAGTGATATCCGCTTTCTATTTTAGACCTGTGCCTGTCGCCGAAGGCTGATGGGCACTTTATTCTCACTGTCATGGAAAATGGAAGATTTTGGGCACTACTTGAAAAGAAAATGTGCCCAAAAATGGGACAAAACAAGACTGGAAACCACTGTAAGCGGAGAGGAACGGCAAATGCCTGAAGCGGGGACACAACGACAATACTGAATGACTGTATCAGTGAGCAACAAGATCAAAGAACTGAAGGAACCGGTTGTATTACAAGGTTTCACTGCCCAAGAAAAAAAAGAGAAGACATCAATACAGCAACAAAATAATTTCGCAAACAGACGTTCAAATGTTAATCACTTTGAAATATTGCAAGCATATCAATAAGAATGACTATCTTTGCATAATGTTGGCCCTGTTACACTAGGCTGCCGACAAACGATAATAATTACCACATTAACAGAATCATAAAAAAACGATATGCAAACAAGCGTAAAGCCCGCTGAGGGCAAATTAGGAATAATGATTGTTGGCAACGGTGCCGTTGCCACGACATTCATGACAGGTGTGCTGATGACACGTCGCGGTCTGACCAAGCCCATCGGCTCCATGACACAATACGACAAGATACGCGTAGGCAAGGGAACCGAGAAGAAATATCTGCACTACAAAGACATCGTGCCACTGGCTAGTCTCGACGACATCGTGTTCGGCACATGGGATGTATACCCACAGAATGCCTATCAGGCTGCGATGTATGCCGAGGTGCTGAAGGAGAAAGACATCAACCCCGTGAAGGACGAGCTGGAGAAGATCAAGCCTATGAAGGCCGCCTTCGACAAGAACTACGCCAAACGCCTCGACGGTGACAACGTGAAAGACTGCAAGACGCGTTGGGAGATGGTGGAAGCACTGCGTGAAGACATCCGCAACTTCAAGAAGGAGAACAACTGCTCACGCATCGTGGTGATTTGGGCTGCCTCAACGGAAATCTACGTTCCGGTGGACGAGAAGATCCACTATTCGCTCGAAGCTCTGGAGAAGGCGATGAAGGAAGACGACCGCGAACACGTGGCACCATCAATGTGCTACGCCTATGCCGCCCTCACCGAAGGAGCACCGTTCATCATGGGTGCGCCAAACACAACTGTCGACATTCCAGCCATGTGGGAACTTGCCGAGAAGACGAAGATGCCTATCTCGGGCAAGGACTTCAAGACCGGTCAGACCCTCGTAAAGAGCGGTTTCGCCCCAATCATCGGCACCCGTTGCCTGGGACTGAGCGGATGGTTCTCTACAAACATCCTCGGCAACAGAGACGGTCTCGTGCTCGACGAGCCGGCAAACTTCCACACCAAGGAGGTGAGCAAGCTCTCCACACTGGAGACAATCCTGAAGCCCGACGTGCAGCCCGATCTCTATGGCCACGGCAACGACGAGGACACACAGTATTATCATAAGGTGCGCATCAACTACTACCCTCCACGCAACGACAACAAGGAGGGCTGGGACAACATCGACATCTTCGGATGGATGGGCTACCCAATGCAGGTGAAGATAAACTTCCTCTGCCGCGACTCCATCCTCGCTGCCCCTCTGCTGCTCGACCTCTGTCTGCTGAGCGACCTCGCCGCAAGAGCCGGACGCTATGGCACGCAGCGTTTCCTGAGTTTCTTCCTCAAGAGTCCTATGCACGACTATACCAAGGGCGAAGAGGCAGTAAACAACCTATACCAACAGTACACAATGCTTAAGAACGCCATCCGTGAGATGGGTGGTTATGAAGCTGATGAAGAGATTGACTAATAAACAAAAGAAGACAATATTGTGGTCGCTACCAGTAGTAATACTGGCAGCGATTGCTTTTATTACGGTACCCTCGCTGCTGCCCGAAAGCTACGACAGCATGAAACGGAGCGTGGTTACCGTAGAATGCGGTGAATACTACGAGATTCTGAGCCGTGGCAGAGTGATAGCCTGTTGCAACGACATCAATGCCGACACCACGCTCCATGCCGTTAGCGTAAAGCCCGACAGCGACACGGAGCGCAAGGCAATGGTGTGCGGATGCTGGATAAACAGGTTCACATTCATGCCCTCATGCCAGGGCCGCATACTCACCGTCAGTCCATTTTCCACCGACGCAAGACTGATTTCCATGGCAAACAGGAACATCGGCACCCTGATTGAGAATACCATCAAAAGAGCCGAAGAGATGCTTGCCACCGACATGAAGAGGGAGACCGAAATGGATTATTATCTGAATACCCACAACGTGAAAGACGAAGGATACAACGCCATCGCCGCATACGCTGAGGAGAACAAGAAGAAAAAAGACAGTCTGCAGCACAGCATCAACCTGCTGAAATCGCTGCAACAGAAAAAGGGACTCAAGATAAGGCGCAAAAGCAGATATACGCTGGTATACCCCGTCAACGCGAAGAAGGCGAACAGAATAGCATGCCGCATCCTGCCTGAGGAGTCGGGAAAGACATCAAGAAGCACCATCGTGCTGCAGACGAAAGGCAAGTTCATGCCCGAAGATGCAAACAGCCTGTATGGATTCGACGTATTCTGCCTTATCCCCGAAAAGGGCGACACCATATCCATAGCCGGAGTCTTCGGACTGACAAAGAACAGTCTGCCCAGCACAGCGCTCCAGAAGCCAAACATTTTCAGAGGCACCACCATCTCAACCGAGCGCCATGCCACACCAGAGCTGCTGGCTCCCGAGGGCGCGCCGATATTCAACCGCAACGGATATTTCATCGGAATAAACAACAAGGGAGGAATAGTGAAATGAAAATATCCCACCTTATTATATATGCCTTGACGGCACTCGCCATC
This sequence comes from Prevotella pectinovora, assembly GCF_000834015.1. GTDB lineage: Bacteria > Bacteroidota > Bacteroidia > Bacteroidales > Bacteroidaceae > Prevotella > Prevotella pectinovora. The sequence continues at coordinate 4,021 of NZ_JXQI01000055.1, forward strand.
ATCTCATGCAAAGACGGCAAGCCCATCGACACCGTGACCCTATACCACGGCGACTACTGCTACCGCGGAGAGATGGCACACGGCAAGCGGAACGGCTACGGAGTGTTGTCGCTGAAAGACAGTATCGTGTACAGCGGAATGTGGAAAGACGGCAAACGCTGTGGCTACGGCACTACGACCGACTCTCTGGGCAGACGGATCACCGCACTATGGCACGCCGACACGATAGTGAGCGGAACGCGAGAGGACTCTCTCGGAATATACCACGGAGGATTCAGTGAAGACCTGCTTGCCGACGGACACGGCACATGGAGAAATGCCGACGGAGAATTCTATACCGGCCAGTGGACCGCCGACCGCCGCAACGGTTTCGGCTGCGGAGTGGCAGAGAACGGCAAGGTGAAAGCCGGCGACTGGCGGAAGGACAGATACCGCGGAGAGAAGATGGTGCATACAGCCGACAGGATATACGGCATCGACGTGTCGAGATACCAACACGAGAAGGGAAAGAAGAAATTCCATCTCGACTGGACAAAGGTGCGAGTCATCGGACTGGGTTCCGGAAGGAGAAGTGCCGGCGACATAAACTACCGCATCTCATTCGCATACATAAAGTCAACGGAAGGCGTCACCGTGCGCAACAGATATTTCGCCTCCGACTATGTCAACGCCAAGAAGAGAGGCATCGCCGTAGGGGCATACCACTTCTTCTCGACAAGGAGCAGTGCTGCGGCGCAAGCGCATTTCTTCCTTAGACACACGGCTCTGAAAGTCGGCGACATGCCTCCCGTTCTCGACGTGGAGCCAAGCGACGCCCAGATAAAACAGATGGGCGGACCGGAAGTGATGTTCCGTGCCATCAGGACATGGCTCAACATCGTGCGCAACGCCACCGGCACGAAGCCCGTGCTCTACGTGAGCCAGAATTTCGTGAACAGATATCTGTCTGCCGCTCCCGACATCAAGGGCAATTACCCCGTATGGATTGCGCGCTACGGACAATACCGTCCTGACGTCAGGCTCGCCTTCTGGCAGCTCACGCCCTACGGCAAGGTGAGAGGAATACAGGGAGACGTCGACGTCAACGTGTTCAACGGATACAAGGAGCAGTTTGCCGAATTTCTGCATAAGGAGACGATAAAGAAATAAACGCCATGCTACCTTTGCCCCTGCCTGCCACACGGCAGAAAAATGGCGCAAGGAAGGGAATAACAAAGAAAATAAAACTACATAAAACGACGACATGAAGAAAAGCAAATTCAGAACATTAGCCACGCTGATTGCACTGGCTTGTTCCAGCGTAGCATCCCTGGCACAGATTCCAGAGGGCTACTACGACTCACTGAAGGGAAAGAAGGGTGCAGAACTGAAAAGCGCAGTCCACGACATCATCAAAGACGCCAAAGTATTGAGCTATGGCTCTGGTAGCGGAAATACCTGGTGGGGATTCTGGATTACCGACCGCACCAGCGACGGACGCTTCATCGACCGCTACTCCAATGAGAGCACATGGCCGATGAGCACAAGCCAGGGAGCAGCGGGAGCCGGAATGAACATCGAGCACTCGTTCCCCAAGAGCTGGTGGGGAAAGACAGAAAACCAGGCATACAAAGACCTCTACAACCTCATGCCCTGCGAGAGCAAGATAAACAGCAGCAAGAGCAACTACCCGATGGGCGAAGTGGTGAGCGGCGACACAGGAAACGGATGGACGAAGGTGGGCAACGGCAACGACGGCAAGAAATACTGGGAGCCTGCCGATGAGTGGAAAGGCGACTTCGCACGCGGATACATGTATATGGCAACCTGCTACAGCGGACTGCCCTGGACGGGAGTGGGACTGCAGATTCTGGAGAAGAACGACTACCCCACCCTACAGAAATGGGCTTACGACCTATACATAAAATGGGCAAAGGCAGACATGCCAAACGAACTGGAGATAACGAGAAACAACAAGGTGAGCGAGATACAAGGCAACCGCAACCCGTTCGTTGACTTCCCTAACCTGATGGAATATATCTGGGGCGACAGCATAGACTACGCCTTCGATCCTATGACCACCACCTGTTCAGACAACTACAAGGGCGATGACACACCTGTCACCCCTTCCGACGTGATTGCCTCATACGATTTCACCAAGGGCGAGTGTGGTTTCACAATCGAAGACGTGAACAACCCGCTTGACAACAGCAACATCTGGGTGATAACAGACACATACGGATGGAAGGGAACGGCATTCAAAGGCAGCTGCCATGAGGCCGACTCTTATCTCGTATCGCCGGAGATAGACCTCACGGGCTGTGAATCGGCAAAGATGAACATCAACCAAGCAGTGAACTTCATAAAGACCGACAACATTACAGACAGGCTCAGCGTGGAGGTACGTTGCGACGGAACGGCAACGGTGCTCAGCGGTTTCACATGGCCTACGGGCGACAATTGGACTTTCGTGGAATCAGGAGACATAAGCCTCAACGAATTCGCCGGCAAGAAGATACGCGTGGCATTCAGATACACCAGCACCTCTACAATCGCCTCTACATGGGAGATTAAGAAGATGACAGTAAGCGGCAAGAAGATGACCGACGGCATCAGCGACGCCGCAACGATTACCAACTCCAAAGAGCCTCGCCTGACCTTCAACATCAACGGCGAACGCATCACCGACACCGCCAACCACAACGGCATCATAATAGTGAAGCAGGGTGGCAAGAGCTGGAAAATCACAAGATAAGATGAACAGCTGACAATACTTGAATCACAAAAAAACGGTCATTAGGGCATCATGAATTATATAATTCCGAGCAAGCCCTAATGACCGTTTTTTGTTTAACCCAAATCGGTCATTAGGGCTTGCCTGGATTTTGTTCTTTTAGAAGAGTGGATTTTGTTTGGCTTTTAATGAGTAATAGCGAGCTATTACGAATTAAAAACAAGCAAAAGACGCCTTATAAAAAACAAAAGACTGCAAGCAGTAAATATAAAATACAATAAACGGCCTAATGACCGTTTTGGGTTTAATTGTTCTTTTACTTGAGGATGAACTTCCTGTCATTGATGATGTAAGCACCCTTCTTCAGACCCTTCAGACTCTTCGCATTGAGCATCACAGCCTGACCGTCGAGAGTATATTCCAATGACATAATATCAATGCTAAGAAGAAACCTGCAAACACTGCAAGAAAAGACAAATCGCAAGGAAAGGCTCCGCCTCTGGCAAACATTCAGACGGCGCTTCCTATCCAACCCTAACGGATAGCAAACGACAAGCATCTGACAGCGGGGAAACGGAATAATTCCCCATAATGCGCATCAAAAACACGGAATAATTCCCCAATATGAGGTCGGTTTTTATGGAATAATTCCCTTTTTTGACACCGTTTTTCATGGAATAATTCCCCAATGCTTGCGTAAGTCGCTTATTATTAGTACATTTGCAGAAACTCAATCCACATATCATGTTAAAGAGGAAGTTTACGGAACGACTGGAAAAATTCCTTACCAAGGAAACGCGAAAAATACTCCTTGTTAATGGTGCAAGACAGATTGGCAAGTCTTATCTGATAAGGCATATCGGAAAGAATCTGTTCAAGCATTTTGTAGAGATAAACCTGAAAGCCGACCAGGAGGGCGAACGCATCTTTGCCACGATAAGAAGCAAAGAGGATTTCTATCTGCAACTTGGCGCAATTGCCGGCGACAATCTCGGTAACGAGAATGACACGCTGGTATTCCTTGACGAGATACAGTCGTATCCGCATCTGTTGACGTTGCTGAAATTCCTGAACGAAGACGGGAAATACAGATATGTGGCAAGCGGTTCGCTATTGGGCGTTGCCCTATCGCAGACCCCATCGGTGCCAATTGGCAGCATATCCATAGAGCAGATGTATCCGCTGGACTTCGAAGAATTCTTATGGGCGATGGGATGCGGTGAGGAAACGATAGCAGGCATCCGCAAGTGTTTTTCATCACATGAATCACTCAACGACTCCATGCACAACTACCTGCTGCAGCAGTTCAGGATATATCTCCTTGTTGGCGGAATGCCTGATGCAATAAACAAATTCAAGGAAAACCGCAACATAGCCCAGGTAAGAGCCATCCAGCGCGATATCCATGCGCTGTATAGGATTGACGCCTCACAATATGACAATGAACGCAAGCTCGTAATTCGGAAAATCTACGATATGGTGCCTTCGAACATGGAGAACAAGAAGAAGAGGATAATAGTAAAGAACATAGAAGACACCAAATCACACAAGCAGTTCAGCGACTACGCTGAAGAGTTTGAATATCTCACGAATTCCGGAGTTGCATTGCCGGTGAATGCCATCAGCAACCCGAAATTTCCACTTGCCGAATCTGAAAGCAAGAATCTTCTGAAACTGTACCTCAGCGATGTAGGACTGCTGACCAACCTGCTTTACGGAACAAACATCAAGGCTGTGTTGAAAGATGAGCGCAGCGTAAACTTGGGAGCGGTATACGAGTCGGCTGTAGCTCAGGAATTGCATGCACACGGGTTCTCGCTCCACTATTATGACAACAAGCAGAAAGGAGAGGTGGATTTCCTCATCGACGACTACGAACGCCTCACCGTATTGCCGATAGAAGTGAAATCAGGAAAGGACTACCGCATACACAGCGCACTGGACAAATTCCTTGCCACACCAGACTACAACATCAACCGTGGCGTGGTGTTGAGCAATGAACAGAAGGTACACTCGGACAAGGGCATCATATATATGCCGATATACTACTGTATGTTCTTCCTGCGCGACAACTCAAAAGAATCCGACACCATAATCCCGGAACTGACGCTTCCAGAACAAGCAGCTGATGACAAACAAGATCCTCTCTTCTGACAAACAAAATCCGAGCAAGCCCTAAATGACCGATTTAGGGTCTTATCGGCATAATCCGACAACTCTGAATTATATTTATGATTGGCGGAAATCTGGTTATAGCAGAAAAGAGGGAAGCATCTACAAGAAAGAAGTGAGGAAAACAGGCAGGAAGAGTGTTCTCGCCAGACTGCAATCTGGCCCTACAAACTATAAAAAGCGTACCAGCCTTTGCAGAACGGTACGCTTTTTATGGTATGTTCAATGATATAAGAATCCTTACTTCTCCTCCGGAGCCTTGTCGATGAGGTCCATAAACTGGTCGAGCTTAGGAGTGATGATGATCTGAGTGCGGCGGTTGCGCTGCTTTGCAACATCAGAATTGTTGTTGGTGATAGGGTTATACTCACCACGTCCACCGGCTGTGAGACGCTTAGGATCTACACCATACTGGTTCTGCAAAGCCTGAACCACGCTTGAGGCGCGCAGACAAGAGAGGTCCCAGTTGTTGCGGATGTTCTTCATCGAAGCGGCGCTGCTGTTCACAGGCACATTGTCGGTGTTACCCTCGATGAGCACGTCGTAGTCTTTGTAGTCCTTGATGATCTTGGCGATTTTGCTCAGAGTCTCGGCAGCACGGTCGTTGATTTCATAGCTACCGCTCTTGTAGAGCATGTTGTCGGCAAGCGAGATGTAAACGACGCCCTTCAGCACCTGCACGTCAACCTCCTTCATCTCCTCCTTGCTCAGCGAACGGGTGAGGTTGTTTGTCAGCACCATGTTGAGAGAGTCGCTCTTGCTCTTCACCTCAACGAGGTGACGGATATACTGGTTAGACTCGTTGATCTGGTCTACGAGCTTCTCGATGCTGATATTGTTCTGTCCCGCATTTGCCAAGCTCTTGTCGAGCGAACCCTGCAGGGCGGCATAGTCTTTCTTTGCCTGGGCGAGCTGGTCTTCGAGGCTTGCCACGCGAGCGCGGCTTGCAGCGAGCTGCTCCTTGGAATCCTGATAGTTCTTTGTCAGCTCCTTATTCTCGTTCTGACAGTTCTCAAGGTCTTTCTTGCTGGCACAGCTACCCAACACGAGACAGCCAACAGCAAATGTCATAGCTAAAATTTTCTTGTTCATAGTTATTTTCCTTTATTTTTTTGTTATCAATGTTTTGTGGCTTTCCCATCCCTCAAAAGGCCTCAACGGGGGATGACACGGGAATCGCGCCACGAATTTATTAATAAAGACGTGCATAACCGCTTTTTATTTACTCCACTTAAAACATTTTAACCTGAAAGCGATTAAGTTATCGTATATTAACCAAAAAAGGAGGGCTTATCCCGAATCAATCATTAGGGCTTGCCTGTATTTTGCTCTTTTAGAAGAGTGGTTTTAAATCTATAAACTTATATATCTTTTTGGCCATAAAATTTTTATTTCTACATTAACTCTTTCAGTCCTTCCAATCCTCCAAGGACTTCTCCATACTCTTCTGGTAGCTCATTTGCTGCCCTATATGTTGCAACGCCCATTGGCTTTCTTGTGTCTCGCAGAGCATACTCCACCGTCCGTTGCTTTTGTCCTCGACAAAGAATGATTCCGATGGACGGATTTTCATTGGGCAAGCGCACAAGGTCGTCAAGAGCAGACAGGTAGAAGTTCATCTTTCCAACATATTCAGGCAGAAACTCTGTCCACTTCAACTCTATCGCTACCAGACATCTTAATCTACGGTTGAAGAAAAGGAGGTCTATAAAATATTCCTTGTCATCAACGATTAATCTGTACTGGTTGCCCATATAAGAAAAGTCGGCACCAAGAGCCATGATAAACCGCTTTATATTTTCAACGATCTTGGCTTCCACCTTGTGCTCATCCCATTCATCTACATCATCAATCTCTATGAAATCAAGTTTGTAGTTCTTGCGAAACGCCCTCATTGCCTTTTGTTTCTGTTCGCCATCATGCAAAGTTACAGCAAAATTATTGGGCATTGTGCCTTCCTTCAAATACAGTTGCTCACGTATATTATATTTAAGTTTGTCAACACTCCAAAACTCACTTGCAACACGCCTTATATAAAAAAGACGTTCATTAATTGACTCTGATCGTCTAAGTATCTCATAATGATGGGTAAACTGCACTGTAAGGAAAGCTTCCAGTGTTGCTTTATCAAATTGGTCAGTTATTAACTGACCAATTGTTATTTCATCATTGTCTGCCGAAACAGGTGAGATTTTATTTGATTTTACACTATTATTCCCTTTAAAGAATATTATTCCAAAAAACTCTTTCCATCCTTCATAAAACACACACATTTTCTTTAGGTTGCTTTTTGTAAAGCCCCTAAGTCCCGGCAATTCCTGTTGTAGCTGTGAAGAAATCGTATCAAGAACTTTATCACCCCAATGTGAGGTTTGTTTACGACATGATATATATCCACCGATGGAATAATTCAAGGCCAAAGAATCCTTGTTGGCTTGAATCATCACCTTACGCCTCGTTTGCAGAATAGCTACTTTTATAGCTTCTACCGCTCGATGGATGTCAGTTTGGATTATATTTTGTTCCATTATATTTCTTCATTATCAACTATTAATATATCCGAAAGTTCGACATTGAGCAACTTTGATATTTTAATCAAACACTCAACGTCTGGCTGGCTTGAATTGGTGCACCATTTTGAGATGGTTGTTTTATCTTTTCCAAGTTGCTCAGCCAGCCATAAGCCTGTTTTCTTTTTCTCAACAAGCAACAGTTTTAGGCGATTCAACTCTTTATGTGTCATAATATTTAATTTATACCGCAAAATTACTATTTATTATCAACAAACTTTCAAAAACAGCCTTATTTTTATGCTATTTTCTCAACAAGTTGAAAACTATTCAATAGTTTTATGTCTTTTCCGAGGATTGAACTACAATATAAAAGACAAAAGACTGCAAACAGTCATAATATATTGCATTGAACGCCTAATGACCGATATGGGATTATTATATATAGGTGGAGGAAATTGCCGATTGCCACGCCATACTATATAGCCGGTACCTTCACGTGTCTTTGAGGATAATGGGCGACACGGGAAAACATTCTTCCGCCTGGTGCCTCGTTTTTGATAGTTTTGTCGTAATTTTGCAGCCGGTAAGAAGACAGCGCCCTGAAAACGACAACAAACTACTGCCGGGGCGGAATGCAAAATCGGATAACAACAACAAAAGACAATGAAAAAGAGTTTGATTGCCCTTGCCTTCGGAACGCTGGCACTGGGAATGACGGAGTTTGTGATGATGGGCATCCTGGCCGACGTTGCCAATGCACTGGGCATAACCATTCCGCAGGCCGGACATCTGGTGTCTGCATACGCCCTGGGAGTGACCTGCGGCGCACCGCTGCTTGCCGTGGCGAAACAGTTCCGGCCCAAGAGCATACTGCTGTTTCTGGTATGCCTGATATTCATCGGAGCGCTGATATCATCGGTGGCACAGAGCTATGAGATGCTGCTCGTGGCGCGTTTCATCTCCGGACTCCCCCATGGAGCATACTTCGGAGTGGCGTCTATCGTTGCCGTGCGCCTTGCCGATGAGGGTCACAAGACGGGTGCCGTGTCTACGATGATTGCAGGCATGACGGTGGCAAACCTGCTGGGAGTACCGCTCGAAACGGCGCTCAGCGCCCACATCTCATGGCGCATGCCGTTTATAATCATATCTTTCTACTCGCTGCTCGTGATATATTATATATGGAAATGGGTGCCTCAGCTGGAGGTGACACCCAGCAACGGATACAAGGGACAGTTCCGCTTTCTGAAGACCGGTGCGCCGTGGCTCATTCTCGGTGCCACGATGCTCGGCAACGGCGGCGTGTTCTGCTTCTACAGCTACGTCACCCCGATACTGACCAGCGACGGCGGCATACCATACGAATATATGTCGGCGATAATGATTCTCGCCGGTTTCGGCATGGTGGTGGGCAATCTCGTCAGCGGAAAGCTCAGCGACCGCTACACTCCGGGCAGGGTGGCCACGGCGATGATGCTGTTTGCCGCCGCATCACTGATGTCGGTATTCATCTTCGCCCACAACGGCTGGGTAGCAGCAGCGTTCACCGTGTTCTCGGTGCTCAGCATGTTCGCCATGAGCAGTCCGCAGCAGTATCTCATCCTCAAACACGCTCCCGGCGGCGAGATGCTCGGCGGCGCCTGCATACAGATGGCATTCAATATGGGAAACGCCGTGGGGGCTTTCCTTGGCGGACTGCCTATAGCGGCAGGTCTCGACGACAGGTATGCGGCGATTGTGGGAGCTCCGATGGCACTTGGTGCGGCTGTGCTGATGACGGCGTTTTGTGTAAAGTATGAAAAGAACAAAGTCTGAACATCATACTTTTACCTGTTTCCCAAGACAGAATGACGATACTTGAGTCCCAATGTTTTTTATGAGTAATAGTTGCCCATATCGCTGAATCTCAGCAAAAGCGAGAATTTCTGAAAAACTGTCAGATTGTCTGGTTTTTTGTTGTAATATTCTGACAAACAGATAGTTAACCGTCTGGCGATTGTCAGGCAATTGTCTGGATGGTTTGCTGATGAGAGGAATTGTCAGATGGATGGAATTGCATGCGTTGGCTGAACTCCGTAAATGGGAATGTATCGGGCAGGTATCGGAAACCAAATCTGCCCATCCGGGGCAAGCAGCGTGCCCATGATGAGAAAGCAGCTTTCCCCAGTTGGGCAAGCAGCGTGCCCGATTTTAACCAGAATCGGTCATTAGAATTAAGTGTGCACTAAATTAATTCCGCCAACGGGTAAACAAATGATTTTATCATGCGAACGGACAACTTCTATGGAAAATATGAAAACAAGCATCCGATGATAGTTGTAGGTCTTGAAACAGAACGGAAGATGAAGGATTTTGGATTGAAGGGCATTGATTTTGATAATGTTTATGGCTGATAATGTATTATCAGGAAAATGTATATGGAGGTATAAAGCACATTTTCTTGCCGCCAATTGTTTCAGTCTGCAATATTTTTTTTACCTTTGCACGCATAACATTTGTTAGTAAGACAAACAAACATATTAAAAGATATCTATAAACGTTATGATTCTTTTTTTCAGAACTCCTTCAAAGAGCGTGATAGCAACACAGGTTGACCATCAGCTCGACAGCAATGAGATTAACGAACTTTGTTGGCTCTTCGGAGACGCCGTGCTCGAAAAGGCAGACAGCCTCGAGGGTTTCTTCGTGGGACCACGCCGTGAAATGATTACTCCTTGGAGTACGAATGCCGTTGAGATAACACAGAACATGAATCTCCACGGCATTTCGCGTATTGAGGAGTATTTCCCCGTGAGCTCGGCCGACGCTGACCACGACCCGATGCTGCAGCGCATGTACGACGGCATCGGACAGGACGTGTTCACCGTAAATCACGAGCCGGAGCCTATCAAGCGCATCGACAACCTCGAGGAGTATAACGAGCAGGAAGGTCTTGCCCTCTCGCCAGAGGAAATAGAATACCTGCACAAAATCGAGAAGCAGTTGGGCAGACCGCTGACCGACTCTGAGGTGTTCGGCTTCGCACAGATCAACTCGGAGCACTGCCGCCACAAGATTTTCGGCGGTGTGTTCATCATCGACGGCAAGGAGATGGAAAGTTCGCTCTTCGCCATGATCAAGAAGACGACAAAGGAGAACCCCAACAAGATTCTCTCGGCATACAAGGACAACGTGGCGTTCTCGCAGGGACCGGTTGTGGAGCAGTTCGCACCGGCAGACCAGTCTACGTCTGACTACTTCCAGGTGAAAGACGTGGAGAGCGTTATCTCGCTGAAGGCGGAGACACACAACTTCCCTACTACAGTGGAGCCTTTCAACGGTGCCGCTACGGGTACGGGCGGTGAGATCCGCGACCGTATGGGCGGCGGTGTAGGCTCATGGCCTATCGCCGGAACAGCCGTTTACATGACAGCCTATCCTCGTCTGAAGGAAGACGAGCTAAGCCTCAAGGCGAGCAAGGTGGCACGTGGCGAAGACGCCGCCAAGGAATACACCGGCGAGCGCGACTGGGAGGACATCATGCCGGTGAGAAACTGGCTGTATCAGTCGCCTGAACAGATTCTCATCAAGGCATCAAACGGTGCTTCCGACTTCGGAAACAAGTTCGGCCAGCCGCTCATCTGCGGTTCGGTGCTCACATTCGAGCATCAGGAGCCTACCACTACCGACGAGGCAGAAACGAAATATGCCTACGACAAGGTGATCATGCTTGCCGGCGGTGTGGGCTACGGCACCAAGCGCGACTGTCTGAAGAAAGAACCACAGAAGGGCAACAAGGTTGTCGTTGTGGGTGGCGACAACTATCGCATCGGTCTCGGTGGCGGTTCGGTATCATCCGTTGACACCGGCCGCTACAGCAACGGCATCGAGCTGAACGCCGTGCAGCGTGCCAACCCGGAGATGCAGAAGAGAGCATACAACCTCGTGCGCGCTCTCTGCGAAGAGGACACCAACCCTGTTGTCAGCATCCACGACCACGGATCGGCAGGTCATCTGAACTGTCTGTCGGAGCTGGTTGAGGAATGTGGTGGACGCATCGACATGACCAAACTGCCTATCGGCGACAAGACGCTGTCGGCAAAGGAGATAATAGCCAACGAGAGCCAGGAGCGCATGGGACTGCTCATCGACGAGAAGCACATCGAACACGTGCGCAAGATTGCCGAGCGCGAGCGTGCTCCGCTGTATGTTGTCGGCGAGACTACCGGCGACGCACACTTCTCATTCGTGCAGGGCGACGGTGTGAAGCCTTTCGACCTGGATGTGGCTCAGATGTTCGGACACTCTCCTGTGACATACATGAACGACGTGACAGTGGAACACCACTATCAGGACGCTACATACTCTCTGAAGTCTATCGACGAATACGTGGAGCGTGTGCTCCAGCTGGAGTCGGTGGCATGCAAGGACTGGTTGACCAACAAGGTAGACCGCTCCGTAACCGGCAAGATCGCCCGCCAGCAGTGTCAGGGCGAGATACAGCTGCCACTCTCCGACTGTGGTGTAGTGGCTCTCGACTACCGCGGCCACAAGGGTATCGCAACAGCTCTCGGACACGCTCCGCAGGCTGGACTCGCCAACCCGGAGGCAGGTTCGGTATTGTCGGTGGCTGAATCACTGACCAACATTGTGTGGGCTCCGCTCGCCGACGGCATGGACAGCCTCAGCCTGTCGGCAAACTGGATGTGGCCCTGCCGCTCACAGAAGGGCGAGGACGCCCGTCTCTATGCTGCAGTGAAGGCGCTCAGCGACTTCTGCTGCGCTCTCCACATCAACGTGCCTACAGGAAAGGACTCTCTGTCGCTCTCTCAGCAGTATCCTAACGGCGAGAAGATCATCTCTCCGGGAACTGTCATCGTGACGAGCGGCGGCGAAGTGAGCGACGTGCGCAAGGTGGTATCGCCGGTGGTAGTGAACGACAAGAATTCTTCTATCTATCATATCGACTTCTCGTTCGACGAACTGATGCTCGGCGGAAGTGCTTTCGCACAGAGCCTCGGCAAGGTGGGCGACGACGTGCCTACGGTGAAGAACCCGGAGTATTTCGCCGATGCATTCAACGCCGTGCAGGAGATGATAAAGAGGGGCTGGATAATGGCAGGCCACGACATCAGCGCCGGTGGTCTCATCACCACACTGCTTGAGATGTGTTTCGCCAACGCCAAGGGCGGTATGCACATCAACCTGCACGACATAGCAGGCGACGACGTGGTGAAGATGCTTATGGCTGAGAACCCGGGAGTGGTGGTACAGATTTCTGACGACCACAAGCAGGAGTTCAAGGAATTCATGGACGAGGCAGGCGTAAGCTTCGCCAAGATCGGATATCCTACTCCAAAGGAGCGCACCATCACGGTGAAGGCTGGCGACTACAAGCATGAGTTCGACATCGACAAGCTGCGCGACGTATGGTATAAGACTTCTTATCTGCTCGACCGCGACCAGAGCATGAACGGATGTGCTGCAGAGCGCTACAACAACTATAAGGAGGAGAAGCTGGAGATGAAGTTCAACAAAGACTTCACCGGCAAGCTCGAGCAGTATGGCATCTCTGCCGACCGCCGCACGGCGTCTGGCGTGAAGGCTGCCATCATCCGCGAAAAGGGCACAAACGGTGAGCGCGAAATGGCTTACTCTCTGTATCTCGCCGGATTCGACGTGAAGGACGTGATGATGACCGACCTCGTGAGCGGCCGCGAGACTCTGGAGGATGTCAACATGATTGTGTTCTGCGGTGGATTCTCTAACTCCGACGTGCTCGGTTCTGCCAAGGGATGGGCAGGTGCATTCCTCTTCAACCCTAAGGCTAAGGAGGCACTCGACAAGTTCTATGCCCGTGAGGACACCCTGTCGCTCGGTATCTGCAACGGATGCCAGCTGATGGTGGAACTCAACCTCATCAACCCTGAGCACAAGCAGCGCGCACGCATGCTCCACAACAAGTCGCACAAGTTCGAGAGCAACTTCCTCTGTCTCACCATACCGGAGAACAACAGCGTGATGTTCAATACTCTGAGCGGCAACAAGCTGGGTATCTGGGTGGCCCACGGCGAGGGCAAGTTCTCGCTGCCTGAGGCTGAGTCGGAATACAATGTGATTGCCAAGTACAGCTACGCCGGATATCCTGGCAACCCTAACGGTTCGGACTACAACGTGGCTGGTATCTGCTCTAAAGACGGCCGCCATCTGGCTATGATGCCTCACTTGGAGCGTGCCATCTTCCCATGGCAGAACGCCTGGTATCCTGCCGACCGCCGCAACGACGACGTGACGCCATGGATCGAGGCATTCGTGAACGCACGCAAGTGGATTGAGAACAAGACGAAGTAAGAGGAAACGAATCTTACGGACGGAACCGCAGCGCGCGGAATGACCGCACTACGGTTCTACTGACATAAGGAAACGACGACCCTCCCCTCGAAGGCTAACACACTGAGGGGAGGGTTCTTTTAATAATACAAGATATGAACCTGTATCTGACCTTTTTCAAGACTTTCTTCAAGATAGGACTGTTCACCCTCGGTGGCGGATATGCCATGATTCCGATAATAGAGAAGGAGGTGGTGGACAACTACAACTGGATAAAGAGGGAAGACTTCATCGACATCATCGCCATAGCGCAGAGCTGTCCGGGAGTGCTCGCCATAAACATGAGCGTGTTTATCGGCTATAGGCTGAAGAAACTGCCCGGCGCCCTCGTGACGTGTCTTGCCACGGCACTGCCCTCGTTTATCATCATACTGCTCATCGCGATGTTCTTCCATCAGTTTGAACACAACAAGGTGGTGGAGGCGATGTTCCGCGGAATACGCCCTGCCGTGGTGGCTCTCATTGCCGTCCCTACATTCAAGCTGGCGAAGTCGGCTAACGTTACGCTTAACAACTGCTGGATTCCGATCGGATGCGCCTTGGCGATATACCTAATGGGAATATCACCGATATTGATAATACTGCTCGCCGGAATATGCGGATATGTCTACGGACAATATATCAAGCCCACGGAATAAAAATAATATTATGCTATACCTGAAACTATTCATAACGTTCTTCCAGATAGGACTCTTCGGATTTGGCGGCGGCTACGGTATGCTGTCGCTGATACAGACGGAGGTGGTACACAACCATCACTGGCTCACGACAGCGGAGTTTACCGACATCGTGGCGATAAGCCAGATGACACCGGGACCGGTGGGAATAAACTCGGCTACCTACTGCGGATACACGGCGGCTCACAATGCCGGATACGGCGAGGGAATGTCGGTGCTCGGAAGCGTGACGGCAACGACGGCTCTGGTATTGCCGTCGCTGATACTGATGATACTGATAGCGAAGATGTTTCTGAAATATATGAGCACCACTCCCGTACAGAGTGTGCTCAGCGGACTGCGTCCTGCCGTGGTGGGACTGCTCGGCGCTGCCACATTGCTGCTGCTGTCGAAAGAGAACTTCAGCACTCCCGACATCAACCCATGGCAGTTCGGAATCAGCTGCTTCCTGTTCATCGCCACTTTCATTGGCACATACTTCATGAAGATAAACCCGATAAAGATGATAGTATATGCAGCTTTTGCAGGACTGGTGCTGCTGTATTAACCCCAATCGGTCATTAGGGCTTTGTCTGATGACCGATTCGGGTTTACTATTGTCCGCCTCCGGCTATAGCTTTATCACCATAGCCAGACCATCGGGCGACACACCAATCTGCACTTTCTGTTCATCGTCAGAAGGCTCCACGCCATCAACCTTCTTTTTCTTCTTTCCGGCAATCTTCTCCACTATCCAATAGCCAGCCTCGGCAGACAGATAACCGATTGCCGCTCCTGCCGCCACGTCTACCCAATGATGACGGTTGCGGCGCACGCGGTCTACTGCCGTTGCCGTAGCCACTGCATATCCTGCAACGCTTATCCAGGGACTCACCTTGCCATATTCCTTATGCAGCACCGTAGCGCCACAGAAAGCCACTGCCGTGTGACCAGAAGGGAAAGAACGGTTGTCTGTGCCGTCGGGACGGCGTGAGTGGATAGTATGCTTCAGAGCGTATGTCGTGCCGGCACAGAGAAGAAAAGTGGCTCCAGACTTATATATGCGCTGTTCCCACGAACTGCGGCTCGGCACGCCAGCCATCTTGAGGATAAACGAAGCTGCCATCGGAGTATATTGCAACACATCATCGATACCGTCGCCGTGGTATCTTTTGTCTTGTGCCGTAGCGCCAAGGCAGACGCTGAAGGCAAAGAATAGTAAGATCAGTTTGTTTCTCATGTCTGCAAAGATAGTGCAAAAAACTGATTAAGCGAGAGAAATGGGAATTTATTCACATTTCCGAGCGAGAAGTTTTATCCAAATCGAGAGCAATGCAAAATAAATTCATTAATTTTCATTGCCGGGATGCTACATACCAATATATATGAATAAAATAAGCCCGGCACAATACTGGGCTCATTATTACAAAGAAGTTGATCAGATATTTATCTTACCACGATTTTCTTGCGCCAGTTCACCGACTATTAGCATAGACTCAGGTGACTGCGGCAGTATAATCTTTCTGTTGATTAAACTCAAAATACAAACAAGGTCTAATGACCGATTTGGATTAAAATTGGGCACGGTGCTTGCCCACCTGGGGCAACGTGCTTACCCATCATGGGCACGGTGCTTGCCCCTGTTGGGCAGATTTGGTTCCCGATACCTGCCCATTTACGGAGTTCAGCCAATGCATGCAATTCCATCCATCTGACAATTCCTCTCATCAGCAAACCATCCAGACAATTGCCTGACAATCGCATGACAGTCAACTATCTGTATGTCAGAATATTACAGCAAAAAACCAGACAATCTGACAGTTTTGACGATATTCCATGATTTATTTGCAAATCTCAATTATTTTTCCGAATATTGCAAAAACAACCTTAATTCATATCACTATGTAAAAACATAAATGAATATTTCACAGAGTCTGCCACACAATCTTCCAACGGCCGCAACCAGTACATGCGAGAAAGCATGTGCATCATAAAGAAGCCGAACGGAGAGGTGAAGACCTTCATCGTAGGCGACTCAATACTGATGAATGATAATCTGCGTAAACATTACTGATCATCACAGACGGATGAGGGGAAAATAGAAATTTTCTGTTTATTCTCTAAATAAATATACACTTTGAAAGCAATAATGTTTACATTAGTATTAAATAGTCATTAATTCACAGGTTTTTCAAACAACTTATCATTTAATATACCTATTTTTGTAGTAGTTTTCTTATCAACTTAAAATATATGATGTTATGACTACTACCAGGGAAAATATCAGTGGAGTGATCAAGGTATTGGATGAATACATGATTCGCTCGGGAAAGGAAGAGATTAATGAAATGGAGGCTAACCGCGAACTTGCCAAAGCCGGACTGCTTGCCGACGAACAGGCTCACCCGGGAAGACCACTCAGAGAATGGCTTCGCAAACTGCGCGACTCCAACATCCTGCCTCAGAACATTAGGCAGGAATGTGGTGCTTGGACGATAAGGATATCGAGCACGATAGCCAAAAAGCCTACCATCGCCGGACTGTTCGGCTGACTGAATACAAATCGCCCCATCTTGAATGGCCATCGGTAAGACGAGGACCTATACAAGATGGGGCGAATTGTATCAATTAAGCTCCGCAACATATTGTAATACGGAGAGAGAGAGTATCAGCTCTTCTTCGGACGACGGCGTGCCCATCCCTCTTCAGAGAAATCCGGCTCTTCGCCTACGAGCTTCACATCGTCTTGACGGAAGAACTGGCGCCAGTCACTTTCATTGCCGTTGTCATTGAAGCCACCGTTGTCCACCTTGTTGTTCTTACGCTTTGATTTCTTCTCAAACTTACCGAAATCATCGTTTTCATCGTGTTTTTTCCTGCCTCTTGTGGGGCGGTCGGATAATTTTCCAGCCTGTCCTCGCGAGCCGCGTCCCGACTGCTTGCCGGCTGGGCGTCCGGTATCGTCAGCGTCATTACAGCGCACGCTGCGTCCCTTGTATGTAGTGCCGTCGATGGCACGCATCACCTTGGTGGCATCCTTCTCAGGCACCTCGATGTAGCAGATGCGGTCGAGCAGGTCGATATGTCCCACTTCCTGACGGCCCTTGATGTTGCGGTTGAGGAACTGCATTATCTCTCCAGGATAGAAACCGTCGGTCTTGCCGAGATTGATGAAGAGTTTCTGGTATCCCGGCTCCGCCTTGTGTGGCTCGCGCTTGCCGCCTTCGCCGCGCTTGCGGGTAGAGCGTTCCTTGCGGTCGCCACGGGATGATGCCGACGGCGGAAGAATCTCTGGAGCATCAGCATAATAGGCAAGGAACTTGCCGAACTCCATGCTGACGATCTTCTTTATTATATCCTCCTTGTCTACATATTCAAAATAGCGGTTGATGTCTGCCATGAACGGTTCTATCTCCTCCTCATTCACGTCGGCCTTCACTATCTGGTCCATCACCTTATAGAGCTGCTTCTTGCATATCTCCTCGGCTGTAGGAATCTTTCCCTCCACGAAATCTTTCTGTATCACCTTCTCTATGGCACGCATCTTTCCGCGCTCACGGGTATGGACGATGGCTATCGAAGTGCCGTTCTTGCCGGCTCTTCCCGTTCGTCCGCTTCGGTGGGTATAGCTCTCGATATCATCGGGCAGTCCGTAGTTTATGACGTGTGTCAGGTCGTCGACGTCGAGTCCGCGGGCTGCCACGTCGGTAGCCACGAGCAACTGCGTGAGGTGCTGACGGAACTTCTGCATCGTCAGGTCGCGCTGCTGCTGCGACAGGTCGCCATGCAGCGATTCGGCGTTGTATCCGTCGTGTATCAGTTTGTCGGCAATCTCCTGGGTCTCTTTCTTCGTGCGGCAGAAGATGATGGCGTAGATCTTGGGATAGTAGTCCACGATACGCTTCAGGGCGAGATATTTGTCCTTGGCGTTTACCATATAGTATATGTGGTTCACGTGTTCGGCTCCCTCGTTGCGGCTTCCTACCACGATTTCCTTGGCGTCGTGGAGATAGTTCTGGGCTATCTTCTCTATCTCCTTGCTCATGGTGGCAGAGAAGAGCAGCGTGTTGCGGTCGCCCGACTCCATGCCGTCGAAGATTTCATTTATGCTCTCAGAGAATCCCATGTTCAACATCTCGTCTGCCTCGTCGAGCACCACGTTCTTCACGTTGTCGAGCTTCGCTGCACCGCGGTTCATCAGGTCGATAAGTCGTCCCGGTGTGGCAACGATAACCTGGGCGCCGTGTCTGAGCGAGTGTATCTGGTTTTGTATCGACGTGCCGCCATACACCGGCACCACGTTGAGTCCGCCGATATATTTGCCGAAGTCATTCAGGTCGTCGGAAATCTGCAGGCATAGTTCGCGTGTCGGCGACAGGATGAGCGCCTGTGTGGAACGGTCGGATGGATCTATCTTCTGCAACACAGGTATACCGTATGCTGCCGTCTTGCCCGTTCCGGTCTGGGCGAGGGCGACGACGTCGTTTTTGTTTCCAAGCAAATAGGGGATTACTTCTTCCTGTACTGGCATGGGCGATTCAAAGCCCAGTTCTGCGATGGCGCGGCGAATCTCTTCGCTGACACCAAGTTCTTCAAATGTCTTCAAATTAAATACATATTTATGATTTGGCTTGCCCAAAATGTGGCAGCCCTTTGGAATTCGGGTGCTAAGTTACTAATAATTTGCGAATTACGCATCGTTTAGATACGGCAAAGATTGGATATTAGTTGAAAAACGCTAAAATATTGACTTATATGGCGTTTATTTATAAGGAAATGGTTATTTTTGCAGTTATGATTAAAATTAAGATAATAAACAAGGGACATCACCCACTGCCCGAATATGCCACGCCTCTGAGCGCAGGCATGGACCTGAGAGCAAACATCGACGAACCGATAACGCTGAAGCCGATGCAGCGGATGCTGATCCCTACAGCGCTGTATATGGCGCTGCCGGCTGGCTACGAGGCACAGATAAGACCGAGAAGCGGACTGGCTCTGAAGCATGGCATCACGGTGCTCAACACTCCGGGAACTATCGACGCGGACTACCGCGGCGAACTGAAGGTGCTGCTCGTGAACTTCTCCGACACCGACTTCATCGTGAACGATGGCGAGAGAATCGCACAGATGATTATCGCAAAGCACGAAAACGCTGATTTCATCGAAGTGGAGGAACTTGACGACACTGAAAGGGGAACCGGCGGATACGGACACACGGGAGTAAAATGACAATATCAAGACATACCACATTGATTACGATGGCGGCATTGCTGGGCGTTGCCACGCTCATAGGCTGCGGCACGGGGCGTACTGCCTCGGGCAACAAGACCATTGTCGCTGAAAACAGGACAAGCGACAAGGAGGCAAGCACACCATCCGCCGACACTTGTCTCAACACGAAACTGCGACTGCGCTACTTCTATGAGGAAGCGGCAAAGCAGCAGGCGCTCGGAAACTACGACGATGCATACATGCTGCTGCTACACTGCAAGAGGATAGACCCCAATGCGGCAGAGGTGCATTATGCACTGTCTAACTACGACGAGTCGCTGAACTCCAAGGAGATGGCTATCGCCGACATCAAAAGGGCGGCTGAGCTGAACCCCGACAACAACACATATCTGGAGAGGCTCGCCATGACATACATTAGCACCAAGGACTACGACAACGCGATAAAGTCTTACGAAAAGCTGTATACCGCCAACCCTGACCGCACGGAGGTGCTGGAAATTCTCCTCAAACTCTATAACGAGAAGAAGAACTACTCCAAGATGATAAACACGATGGAGAGGATGGAGCTTGCCGACGGCGAGAGCGAAAAGACGGTGCTCACCAAGATGCACATCTATTCCATGCAGGGAAAGACGAAAGAGGAATACAACACGCTGCGCAAATTCGTGGACCGATACCCTAACGACTTGTCGTATCAGGTGATGACAGCCAACTGGCTACTGCAGCACGACAAGAAGAAGCAGGCTCTCTCGATACTGGAAAAGGTATTGAAAGAGGAACCGGAAAATGAACTGGCAAAGCTATCGATGGTGGACTACTACAGGGCTGAAAAGCTCGATTCCATCGCAAATATCACAGAAGAGCAACTGCTTGTTTCTCCACAGACCGCCACAGATACGAAGGTAACGATACTGAGGAATATAATATCTAAGAGTGAGGATGCCGGCGGCGACAGCACCAAAATCCTGAACATCTTCAACAGACTGCTCTCTCAGAAACAGAAAGACACGAAAATAGCAGAAATCTATGCTGCCTACGTGTCGCTGAAGAAGATGCCACAAGACAGTCTGGTGTCGGCGCTGAACAGGATTCTCGAAATCGAACCCGACAACAAGGGGGCGAGAATAGAACTCATACGCACGCTATGGGACAAGGAGGACAAGGACGAACTGATAAAGATCTGCAAACCGGCAGTGGAATATTGTCCCGATGAAATAGTGTTTTATTATTTCCTCGGCTTCGCATACATACAGAAGGAGGAGGATGAAAAGGCTCTCGACATATTCAGAAAGGGTGTGGCACAAGCCACCGACACAAGCGAACCGTCAATCGTGTCTGACATGTATGAATATATAGGAAACATCCTGCACGAGAAGGGTGACACCGACGGTGCCTATGCTGCCTTCGACAGTTGTCTGCAATGGAAGGAGGACAATGTGGAATGCCTCAACAACTACGCCTATTACATCAGCGTGAGCGGAGGCGACCTCTCAAAGGCGGAGCACATGAGCTACAAGACGGTGAAGGCGGAACCTACAAACAGTACGTTCCTCGACACCTATGCCTGGGTGCTCTTCTGCATGGAGAGATATGCCGAAGCACAGATATACATCGAACAGGCGATTGCCAACGACACCACAAACAGCGACGTGCTGCTAGACCACGCCGGCGACATATATATAAAGCTCGGCGAGACGGACAAGGCTATAGAAATGTGGAAAAAGGCAATAAGTGCCGGAGGCGATGCGCAAGCGATAGAACAAAAGATCAGATACAAGAAATATATCCCAACGGAAAAATGAGAAAATACGGTAAATTCACAATCCTCGGTGTGGCATTGACTATAGCCGCACTCACTACATCATGCGGAACGAAGAAGGCTGTCACCAATGACGGCGCTGAGATAAGGAACACTACGGCAACCGCCGCCGGCAACTCCCACGGCAAGAACGCCAAGAGCGAAAGGGCGATGGAAACGGCAAAGATGGACTTCCTGAGAAAGGTGACCGACAATGCGGCATACGCCAGGAATATCGTGTCGAAGATAAAGTTCACCATGAACACGGGCAGCAAGGACATCTCCGTGGCCGGGTCGCTACACATGAGAAAGGACGAGGTGATAAGAATACAACTCACTCCATTCGGCATCATGGAGGCCGGAAGACTGGAATTCACAAAAGACTACGTACTGCTCGTGGACAGAATACACAAGGAATACGTGAAGACCTCGTATGACAGCGTGGATTTCCTTCAGCGCAACGGACTGGACTTCTATGCGCTGCAGGCATTGTTCTGGAACCAGCTTTTCGTGCCTGGAACACAAAAAACCACGGATTCATCGCTGAAAAACTTCAACGTGACGCTCAATGTCGGGGCTTCCAACAGCAACCATGTGGCGCTCGCCTACAACAAGATGTCATACGAATGGACTGCTGACCCGAACACGGCTCTCATCAATTCGGTGAAGGCGAAATATAACGCCAACAAAAGCGATGCAGCATCGGTGACATGCAGATATTCTAACTTCAAGGCGCTCGGTACGAAGAAATTCCCTACCGACATCCTCCTGACAATGAGCACCAAGGCGGTGCGCAACGCCAACAAGATGTCGCTCCGTCTGCAACTCAACTCTCTGGATACCGACGACAAATGGGAGGCAAAAACAACGGTTTCATCGAAATACAAGCAGGTGAGCGTTGAGGATATCATGAACCAGCTGGGCGGACTGTAGGAGGATTGGATAAACAAAAAAAAGATAAGATATACCAAAGGAAAATGTATCGTTTAATCATTTTAATATTGGCTCTCACCGTGGCGAACATGCCGTTTGCCACCTCTGACGCACAGACGAAGAAGAAGACCACGACGACTGCCGTGGCCAAGAAGAAGCCCGTACGCAAAGCCTCCACTGCGGCTAAAGGCGGGAAAAGAAACGCGGCAAAAGGCGGAAAGAAACGCACCGCAAAGGGAAAAAAGAAACCCACATACACAAATGCATCGATACGCGGACTGCAGAACCAGCGCGCGGCTGTTCAGAAGCAGATTCGCGAACAGGAACAGAAGCTGCGTGCCAACATGGCTGACGTGAAGAAACGACTCGACGACCTCATGACCATCAACGGCGAGATTGACCAGCACCAGAAGACAATCGACGGCATACAGAAGGATATCACCCATATCGAAGGTAACATCTCTATGCTGAAAGCACAGCTGTCTACCCTGGAACAGCAGCTCGACGACCGAAAGGCGAAATACATCAAGTCGATGCGCTACCTGGCAAGAACCCGTACGATACAAGACAAACTGATGTTCATCTTCAGCGCCAACAGTCTCACACAGATGTATCGCCGACTGAGATTCGTAAGGGAATACGCCGCATACCAGCGTGCCCAGGGCGAGATGGTGAAGAACAAGCAGAACCAGATAACCAACAAGCACAAGCAGCTGGAGACCGTGAAGGGCGAGAAGAACACAATGCTCTATAAGGGACAGCAGGAGAAGACTGCACTGCAAGGAAAGCAGACAGAGCAGCAGAAAATGGTGAACTCGCTGCAGAAACAGCAGAAGACGATACAGGCCATAATCAACGAACAGCGCAAGAAGGACGCTGCGCTGAACTCACAGATTGACCGTCTCATCGCCGAAGAGGTGGCTAAGGCGAAAGCGCGTGCCGAAGCGGAAGCAAGACGCAAGGCTGCCGCTGCCGCAGAGGCGAAGCGCAAACGTGAGGCTGAACTGGCACGCAAGAAGGCGGAAGCGGAGGCGGCTGCCAGAGAGAACGCCCGTCGCATCAAGGAGGCAAAGGAGCGTGAAGCTCGCCTCAAGGCGGAGGCTGCGAAGGCGGCTGCCGAGAAGAGGGATGCCGAGGCGCGTGCCAAGGCGGAGGCGGCTGCCCGCAGGGCGGAAGCTGACCGTGAGGCGGCTGAGCGCAAGGCGGCTGCCGACAAAAGGAGACACGACTCTGAGGTGGCAAAGGCAAACGAAGAGAACAGGGTGGCTGCGTCGGTGAGCAGCGCTGACCGTGCGCTGAACCATAATTTCGAGAGCAACCGCGGTCGTCTGCCTATGCCGGCATCGGGCCGCATCATCACACATTACGGACAGTATAACGTGGAGGGTCTCAGCAACGTGAGACTCGACAGCAAGGGCATCAACATAAAGTGTGGCGCCGGAGCCGGCGTGAGGTCGATATTCAACGGCGAGGTGAGCAAGATCTTCACCGTGATGGGTGTGAAGGGCGTAATGATACGCCACGGACAGTATATCTCGGTATATTGCAACCTTTCTTCAGTCAACGTACACGTCGGCCAGAGCGTGTCCACCGGACAGTCGATTGGAGCAGTGGACGGCAACGGCGTGTTGCAGTTCCAGCTACACAAAGGATTCACAAAACTCAACCCGGAGGCTTGGTTGAGATGACACAGCATACCGTTTCCTTATCCCATGCTGATTGGTGTGGGATAAGGAAACTTTTTCATCTTGCCGTATTATGCCGCTTTTCTAAAGCTGGCGAGTCGGTCAGCACAGATTCTACCCTACCCTTATTTTCATCTCTAACCCCAACCCGAAAATCTATTGCCCCATTCACCCACAATAGGTCATTATGACTGAAAAGTGCGACTGAAAAAGAGAAAAAAGCACCGGATATCAGAAAGTGTGTCGGCAAAGTGGTAAAAAATCATCAAACGCTGCAAATAAAGAGGCAATAATTAGTAACTTTGCAAATTCAACATATAATAATGTGTGAACATCAAAAGAAGTATGGAAACTAAAGATACAAAAAACGAGTTTGTAAAGCAGGTGGCGGAGCAGAAATATGAGTTCGGCTTCACCACCGACGTGCACACAGACGTCATCGAGAACGGTCTGAACGAGGACATCGTGAGACTCATCTCAAAGAAGAAGGGCGAACCGGAATGGATGCTCGAATTCAGACTGCGGGCATACAACTACTGGAAGACGCTCGAACAGCCAACATGGGGACACGTGAAATTGCCGGAGATTGACTATCAGGCAATATCATACTATGCCGACCCGCTGGCAAAGAAACCAGTGAACAAGGAGATTGACCCGGAGCTGATGAAGACCTTCGACAAGCTGGGTATTCCCCTCGAAGAGCGTCTGGCGCTGAGCGGAGTGGCAGTGGATGCCATCATGGACTCCGTGTCGGTGAAGACCACCTATAAGGCGAAACTCGCCGAGAAGGGAATAATATTCAGTTCTATCGGCGAGGCGATAAAGGAGCACCCCGACCTGGTGAAGGAATATCTGGGAAGCGTGGTGCCATACCGCGACAACTATTTCGCCGCCCTCAACAGTGCCGTGTTCAGCGACGGTTCGTTCGTTTTCATCCCCAAAGGAGTGAGATGTCCGATGGAGCTGAGCTCTTATTTCAGAATCAACGCAAGAAACACAGGACAGTTTGAGCGCACGCTTATAATCGCTGAAGACGATGCCTACGTGTCGTATCTGGAGGGATGCACAGCACCGATGAGAGACGAGAACCAGCTGCATGCCGCCATAGTGGAAATCATCGTGAAGGACAATGCGGAGGTGAAATACTCTACCGTGCAGAACTGGTATCCGGGCGATGAGAACGGAAAGGGCGGCGTGTTGAACCTCGTGACGAAGCGCGGCGACCTGCGCGGAGTGAACTCCAAACTATCCTGGACACAGGTGGAGACGGGTTCGGCAATAACATGGAAATATCCGTCGTGCGTATTGCGCGGCGACAACTCGCAGGCTGAGTTCTACAGTGTTGCCGTGACGAACAACTACCAGGAGGCTGACACAGGCACCAAGATGATACACATCGGAAAGAACACCAAGAGCACCATCATCAGCAAGGGTATATCTGCCGGACACAGCCAGAACTCATACCGCGGACTGGTGCGCGCCACGGCGAACGCCGAAAACGCCCGCAACTACTCATCGTGCGACTCACTGCTGCTGGGCAGCGACTGCGGAGCGCACACTTTCCCGTATATGGACATCCACAACGACTCGGCAGTGGTGGAACATGAGGCAACTACGAGCAAGATAAGCGAGGAGCAGCTCTTCTACTGCAACCAGCGCGGCATACCGACAGAACAGGCTGTAGGACTGATAGTAAACGGATATGCCAAGGAGGTGCTCAACAAGCTCCCGATGGAGTTTGCCGTGGAGGCACAGAAGCTGCTGAGCGTATCGCTCGAAGGCACCGTGGGATAATGACTTGCAAAAAATATAAGGAAACAAAAAGAAAGAACGATAATATGTTAGAGATAAAAAACCTGCACGCCAAGATCGGCGACAAAGAGATACTTAGAGGCATCAACCTTACGGTGAAGGACGGTGAGACCCACGCCATAATGGGACCTAACGGTTCGGGAAAGAGTACGCTGAGCGCCGTGCTCGTGGGCAATCCTCTCTATGAGGTTACTGAAGGCGAAGTGATTTTCAACGGCAAGAACCTGCTGGAGATGTCGCCTGAAGACCGTGCACACGAGGGACTGTTCCTCTCATTCCAGTATCCGGTGGAAATTCCGGGAGTGTCGATGAACAACTTCATGAAGGCTGCCATCAACGAAAAGCGCAAATATGAAGGCAAGGAGCCGCTGACAGCGGGCGAATTCCTCAAGCTGATGAAAGAGAAACGCAAGGTGGTGGAGCTGGACAGCAAACTGGCAAGCCGCTCCGTGAACGAGGGATTCAGCGGCGGAGAAAAGAAACGCAACGAGATTTTCCAGATGGCTATGCTCGAACCGAAACTGAGCATTCTGGACGAGACAGACTCGGGACTCGATGTTGACGCCATGCGCATCGTGGCAGAGGGCGTGAACAAGATGCACACGCCGGAGACTTCCACCATCGTCATCACACACTACGAGCGACTGCTCGACATGATAAAGCCAAGCGTTGTTCACGTTCTATACAAGGGACGCATCGTGAAGACTGAAGGACCGGAGCTCGCCAAGGAGATTGAGACCCGAGGATACGACTGGATAAAGGAAGAAATAGGAGAACTGTAAGATATGCAAAGCGAAAAACAATATATCGATCTCTACGGCGAATGCCGCGACATGCTGCGGAAACACAGCTGCGAGGTGATGAACGCCGTGAGGGACGAGGCTTTCGAGAACTTCAAGCGTCTCGGATTTCCTACGAAGAAGGTGGAAAGATACAAATACACCGACATTCCATCGCTGTTTGAACCAGACTATGGTCTGAACATCAACCGTCTGGAAATCCCGGTTGACCCTTACAAGGCTTTCAAATGCGATGTGCCGAACCTTAGCACTTCGCTATACTTCGTGGTGAACGACAGTTTCTACGACAAGGCACTGCCCAAGAAGGAACTGCCAGAGGGAGTGATTGTGGACTCTCTGGCAAGAATCGCCGCCGAGAAGCCGGAGCTGATAAGCAGATACTACGCCAAGATAGCGAAGACGGAGGAGGACGGCATCACGGCGCTGAACACCATGCTGGCGCAGGACGGCCTGCTGATATACGTGCCGAAGGGCACTGTGGTGGACAGGGCGATACAGGTGATAAACATACTGAGATCTGACGTTGACCTGATGGTGAACCGCCGGGTGCTGATCATCGTGGAAGACCGTGCTGAAATAAAACTGCTCTTCTGCGACCATGCCGCCGACGACCGCCGCTTCCTCGCCACACAGGTGATAGAGGCTTATGTGGGAGAGAATGCCGGACTTGACCTCTACTGCCTGGAGGAGACTCATGCCAAGAACGTGAGGGTGAGCAACGTGTTCATCAGCCAGCAGGCTAACAGCAGGGTGAACCACAACGTGATAACGCTGCACAATGGTACGACCCGCAACCGCACAGACCTCGCGTTCGAGGGTGAGGGTGCCGAATGCAACCTCGCCGGATGCGTGATAGCCGACAAGGACCAGCACGTGGACAACAACACGCTGATTGACCACAAGGTGGGCCACTGCACGAGCAACGAGCTATACAAATATGTGCTCGATGAAAATGCCGTGGGAGCCTTCGCCGGAAAGGTGCTCGTGCGCCACGGTGCACAGCACACCACATCGCAGGAGACAAACCAGAACCTATGCACCACCAAGACGGCACGCATGTTCACGCAGCCTATGCTGGAGATTTATGCAGACGACGTGAAATGTGCTCACGGCAGCACCGTGGGACAGCTCAACGACGCTGCCCTATTCTATATGCAGCAGCGCGGAATAAGCAAGAAGGAGGCAAAGCTGCTGCTGGAATTCGCCTTCATCAACGAGGTGATAGACCACATGAAACTGGAGCCGCTGCGCGACCGTCTGCACTATCTCGTGGAAAAGCGCTTCAGAGGCGAACTGAACAAATGTGAGGGCTGCAAATTGTGTAAGTAGAAGAGCCAGCTCGTCTGGCTTATGAAATAAAGCTATAACGACAATGTACGACATTAACAAGATACGTCAGGATTTTCCTATTCTGGGCCGCGAGGTGTACGGCAAGCCGCTGGTATACCTGGACAACGGCGCAACGACACAGAAGCCGCTCTGTGTGCTCGATGCGATGAGAGATGAATATCTCAACGTGAACGCCAATGTTCACCGTGGTGTCCACTACCTGTCGCAACAGGCCACCGACCTGCATGAGGCGGCACGAGAGAAGGTGAGAGCGTTCATCAACGCAAAGTCTACCAACGAGGTGATATTCACCAGAGGAACTACCGAGGCGCTGAACCTCGTGGTGTCGTCGTTTGCCGATGAGTTTATGGGCGAGGGCGACGAGGTGATAGTTTCCACCATGGAGCACCACTCCAACATCGTGCCGTGGCAGCTGCAGGCGGCAAAGAAGGGCATCTGTCTGAAGGTGATACCGATGAACGACAAGGGTGAAATCCTGATGGACGAATACAGGAAGCTCTTCAGCGAACGCACCAGGATAGTGAGCGTGGCGCATGTGAGCAACGTGCTGGGAACGATAAACCCGGTGAAGGAGATGATAAGCATAGCCCACGAACATGGTGTGCCATTTATGCTTGACGGTGCGCAGAGCGTTCCTCACTTCAAGGTGGACGTTCAGGATCTGGACTGCGACTTCATGGCGTTCAGCGGACACAAGATGTATGGTCCTACTGGTGTGGGAGTGCTCTACGGCAAGGAGGACTGGCTCGACCGCATGCCGCCGTATCAGGGTGGCGGAGAGATGATAGAGAGCGTGAGCTTCGAGAAGACGGTGTTTGAGAAACTGCCGTTCAAATTTGAGGCTGGCACTCCTGACTATGTGGCGACACATGGTCTTGCCACTGCCATCGACTATCTGCAGGGCATAGGAATGGATGAGATACAGCGCCATGAGACTGACCTTACGGAGTATGCGATGAAACGGATGAGGGAGATAGAGGGCATGCGTTTCTTCGGAGAGGCTGACCACAAAGACGCCGTGGTGTCGTTCCTCGTCGGCGACATCCATCATCTCGACATGGGAACGCTGCTCGACCGCCTGGGAATTGCCGTCAGAACGGGCCATCATTGCGCTGAACCGCTTATGATACGTTTGGGCATACAAGGTACGGTAAGGGCGTCGTTCGGCCTCTACAACACAAGAGAAGAGGTTGACACGCTTGTTGAAGGCATAAAGCGTGTGAGCAGGATGTTCTGACAATCCTGATGTTCTGACACCCAAAGAAATCAGAATATAAGATAATTCAACCTTTGAACTGTTTGAGGATTACCTCTATCAGTCACTACCATCAAAGAAAATCCCCACGATTATCCGTTACGGACATCGTGGGGATTTTCTTTATACTAAATTATAGAATTTCTCTTAGTCGAGGTGATCGAGAGAGTCATTGAAGTCTTTTGGCTCACGCTCCGCCATTGGATCGTGGAAGTCGTTAGACTCATTGCTCTTGTGCTCGAAACGACGTGGCTCGCCATTGTTGAAGCGGTCGCCACGTGGACGACGCTCGCCGCGCTCCGGACGAGGACGACGCTCACCACGCTCTGGACGCGGACGGCGCTCACGCTCTACGTATCCCTCCGGTTTCGGAACGAGTACACGGTGTGAGAGCTTATACTTGCCGGTCTTAGGATCGATCTCCATCAGTTTCACCTGAATCTTGTCGCCTTCCTTCAGACCTGCCTCCTCTACTGTCTCCAGACGCTTCCAGTCGATTTCTGAGATATGGAGAAGTCCGTCCTTGCCTGGCATGATCTCTACGAAGCAGCCATAAGGCATGATAGAGCGGATAGTTCCCTCGTAAACCTCGCCGACCTCTGGGATGGCAACGATGGCACGGATTTTTGAGATTGCCTTGTCGATGCTTTCCTTGTTAGGAGCACTGACCTGAACCTTGCCCTTGCCGTCTGTCTCGTCGATGGTTACTGTAGCACCCGACTCTTCCTGAATCTGCTGGATAATCTTGCCACCAGGACCGATAACGGCACCGATGAACTCCTTCGGAATATCGAATGCCTCGATACGTGGAACCTGTGGCTTGAGCTCTGCACGTGGCTCAGCGATAGTATCGGTGAGCTTGCCGAGGATGTACTCACGGCCTTCCTTAGCCTGCATGAGTGCCTTCTCAAGGATGTCAAAGCTCAGACCGTCACACTTGATATCCATCTGTGTGGCAGTAAGACCGTCCTTTGTACCGGTGGTCTTGAAGTCCATATCGCCCAAGTGGTCCTCGTCGCCGAGGATATCGCTCAGCACAGCATACTTGTCTTCTCCCGGGTTCTTGATGAGTCCCATGGCGATACCTGATACAGGCTTCTTCATAGGAACACCGGCATCCATGAGCGCCAATGTACCGGCACATACAGTTGCCATTGATGAAGAACCGTTTGACTCAAGAATCTGAGAAACGAGACGCACTGTGTATGGATAGTCTGCAGGAATCTGTCCCTTCAGCGCACGCCATGCCAGATGGCCGTGGCCAATCTCACGACGGCCTACGCCGCGCTGTGCCTTGGCTTCACCAGTACAGAATGGAGGGAAGTTATAGTGGAGGAGGAAACGCATGTAGCTCTTGTCGAGCACATCGTCAACCATCTTCTCGTCGAGCTTTGTACCGAGGGTACATGTGGTGAGCGACTGTGTCTCGCCACGTGTGAAGATAGAACTTCCGTGTGGCATTGGCAGTGGGCTGACCTCACACCATATAGGACGGATCTCGTTGGTCTTACGGCCGTCGAGGCGTATGCCCTCGTCGAGGATGCAACGGCGCATTGCGTCACGCATCACGTCGTGGTAGTATTTCTCCATGAGTGCCACCTTCTCCTCAAGCTCCTCTTCGGTGAGGTCTGCATGAGCGACAGTGTAAGCCTCCTGGAAGTCGGCTATGATCTTGTCGAAAGCATCCTGACGAGCCTGCTTGTCGAGAGCCTGCTTCGTAACGTCGTATGCCTTTGGATAAAGCTCGTCGTTGATCTGCTTGCGCAGGTCTTCGTCGTTCACCTCATGGCAGTATTCACGCTTCACGTCGGTGCCGAGTTCCTTTGACAGTTCTGTCTGAAGCTCGCACATCGGACGGATAGCCTCCTGGGCAGCCTTCAGAGCGCCGAGCAGATCCTGCTCCGACACTTCCTTCATCTCACCCTCTACCATCATGATGTTCTCAGCAGAAGCACCTACCATGAGGTCCATGTCTGCCTCTTCCATCTGTGCGAAGGTTGGGTTGATGACATATTCGCCGTTGATGCGTGCCACACGTACTTCAGAGATTGGGCACTCGAAAGGAATATCTGAGCATGCCAAGGCGCATGATGCAGCGAAACCTGCCAGAGCGTCTGGCTGGTCTACTCCGTCGGCAGAGAAAAGAATCACGTTGACATATACTTCAGCGTGGAAATCTGCTGGGAATAGTGGGCGCAATGCGCGGTCTACCAGTCGGCATGTAAGAATCTCATTGTCGCTTGCTTTGCCTTCGCGCTTTGTAAAACCGCCAGGGAAACGTCCTGCTGCGGCATACTGTTCTCTGTACTCTACCTGCAAAGGCATGAAATCTGTTCCGGGAACTGCATCTTTTGCGGCACAAACGGTGGCGAGCAAAACGGTGTTGCCCATACGGAGCACACAAGAGCCGTCAGCCTGTTTTGCCACTTTCCCGGTTTCAATGCTGATGGTTCTGCCATCAGGCAATTGAACTGTTTTCGTAATTACGTTCATCTAAAAAAACTTATTGTTTTAACAACATCTGTTATATAATATCTTATACTTGATAATTCGCACCTAATAAATCTTGGCAAAGTTAGCGAATTACTTACAATAATCGGGAAAATTGTCTGATTTATTACCTTTTTTTATGACATTAAGCCTCTGGAAAGCAAAATATTGCTGTATCAGAGGCATTTATGGGGCTTGTCAACTCTTGCGATATGCCGAAGGAGACATGCCTACATGCTCCTTGAAATATTTGCCGAGGAACGACTGGTTGGGGAAATTGAGGTCTTTGGCGATTTCCTTTATGCTCTTCGACGTGTTCTTGAGCTGCACACGCAGTTCGAGGGTCACATATTTGTCTATCCATTCGTTTGGCGTGCGGTGGCTGATGGTCTTCACGGTCTCAGAGAGGTATTTGGGTGTGATGCAGAGGCGCTCGGCATACCAGGACACGCGGCGCTCGGCTCTGAAGTTCTGCTCCACCAGACGGATGAACTCTGTGAAGATAGACTCCGCACGGGTCTGCTTGCGTTTGTCGCCCTGCTGCACTCCATACATCACATGGCTGATATCATAGATCATGGCTGCCATGAGGGAACGTACCACATCTCTGCGGAAGTGGTGGTCAGTGGTCTCCACTTTATGCTTTATGATACGGAGATATGTCATGAGGGTTTCCACTTCTTCGGCAGAGAGTTCGAAAACGGGATGGCTGCGGGAGAAGAGGAAGAGTGAGGAGAGGTCGTGAACGCCTTTTATCACTTCGTTGAAGAAATCTTCCGACATCATGATGGCGATGCCTGAAAGGTCGTCGCTGAACCAGCTGTTGTTGAGCACCTGTCCTTCGCTGATGATAATTACATCGTTTGCCTTGACGGTGCGTTCCTCGGTGTCTACTGTATAATGTGCTTCTCCGCCGAGACATACGGCGAGGAAAATACAGTCCATACGCTTGGGAATGCCGATAACTGGAAGTTCTTCAAAGTCGTCGAAAACCAGCAGGTCGTGCTCGATGGAGGGCCCGTTGTAAACCTGCATGGCTGACTCTACGGAAATGTGGTCTATTTCGTTTATCATAGGTGAATAGATAATCATTGGCGGTGATAAAGCCGATGATTTTGCAAATCTACAAATTATATCCGACATACGCAAGCGTTTCCAGGCATAGAAATTTCTGAAGACGCAATGGTGGGAGGATATATATACGAAAGCTCCCGCCATGGATTCCTGTTTCGGAACCAAAGCGGGAGCTGGATTATGTCATTATATGCCTGACGCCACGGAGGTGGCCACGGCGTTATAATATCAAGGAATTACTTCTTCATGAACTTCTTGCCGTTCTGGATTACGATACCCTTGTAGTCGTCACCCACCTGCTGACCGGCGAGGTTGAACATGCGGTTGTCTGCCGGCTTCTCGTCAACTATAGCATTGCTGATGCCGTTGGAACCTTGAATCAGACGATAAATCTGGAAGTCACCCTGCATACCGGTGTTGGTAGAGAAGAAGAGTCCGGTAGGACTGAAAGCTAAGTTGTTGTTGTCATATCTTGTCTTGGTGAACTGGATAGTGGCATCACCTCCTTCAATGTTGATAGAAGCGAATACGTTCTTGTCAATCTTCGTTGTAGATCCAACGCCGGAAGATGTGGCGCAGAGATATTTGTGGCCGGTAGTGTTGTAACGGATATACCAGTCTGAAGTGTTCTTGGTGAGCTTGAACTCCTGAACCATGCTGTTGCCATATAGTTTGCCGTCCTCGAACTTGGTGTAAACTGCAGTGAAGAGTGTCTTCTTGGCATCTGCTGTTGCAACGCCTGCTGCCTCATTTGCAAATACCACCACGTCGTCTGTATTAAGCTGGCTTACATCGGTAATCTTCTCATAGACACCACCATCTGCTATAGGCTCCGGCTTGGCGTTCTGGTCCTTGAAGCTGATGACGATGCTTCCGTCCGGCTGCTTCATGATGCCGTATGCAGGACGGTCGTTCTCTGTGCCACCGTCAAAGTATCTATATTCTGTCTTGTAGTTCACTCCATTGCCGAAGAGTGTGTACTCACTGCCCTGGTCGTCAGAGAGCAATGCTCCATCTGCAGGAACTACCATCGCACGCTTCTTTGTCTGGTTGGTGTTTACCGAGTTATACATCCATGCTGATGGACTATAAGAGATACGGGTGAGCAGGACTCCTGAACCGAAGTCCTCTGGATACCATGTGCCGGGCTGACGGTTCTCGAAGATGAAATACTCCATGGTGTTTTTAGGATTGCGGAACATTACCGCCATATCGCCCTCTGCAGAATTAGGGTTGGCGAGAGTAACGAGACCTGACTCCGGCACTTCCTTGATGTCGAGCCATCCCATGAAGCTGCGCTCATAGGCATTGTATCCGATTGGAGCGTAGGCATAGTCTACGTATGCTCCACCGTCCATCACTGACCAATAGCCGAAAGCCGAATCGCCCTGGTAAGAATATGTCGGATCGTAGAAATCCGGCAGACCCATGGCATGACCGAACTCATGAACGAGCACTCCGATACCCATTGGCAGATACTGCTCTGTTGTTCCGTAAAGCTCATTGCCCACGAAATATGAGCTGAAGATATGTCCGCTCATGTTACCGTATGACAACGGAAGGTCGAGCTCGTGTGGCCAGATGGTGTTGTCGTCGCCACCTGTTGCCTCACCGCAACCTGCATAATATACAACTACGTTAGGAATCTTTCCATTTACCTTGAACTGGTCGAAATTGGCTCCGTTTGCTACTGCCAGCGAAACAGCCTCTTTTACCATTGCGAGTGCGTTGACATCGCCGGTTCCATGGGCACCGCCTGAGTTCTTGCCATAGTATGCGTATCCTTGAGAGAGCTGCACCTTGTCCAGCACTACGAATTCCGGAGTGAACATTCCACGGCTCTGTGCCTTGAAATAATCACGAACGGAACCTTTCTCCCATTTGTTGTCTTCGGCATATCCCTCTGCATTGAGCATCTTGCTAAGTTTCTCGGTAGTCATCTCGGGCTGGAACTTGGTGTCGGTGTACTCAACCATAATTACAGGAATCTTGATGTTGCCGATTGTCGGAATAGGGCCAGTGGCGCTGGTGCCATACTTTCCGAGACCGTCTGAAGTAGACGAGCCTCCAACCTTCTGTGCGCCGGCAAGTCTTGGCCTTGCAGAAGCAAGCTTGGCGAGTGCCTGGTCTGTAGGCTTCAGCGTATTCGACTGGACGAAAGCGATTTCATCAGCTGTGCGGCTGGTGATGTCGTGAACTACAACGTCGGTAGCAACAAGGTCTGTTCCCACAAGCTTGGCATAGCAGAGTGTGCCGTCGGCATTGCGTACAACGACCTGATGGTCTTCTGTGGTGTAGAAAGCGAGATGACCGTCACCGTTCTTATAGAGCATCACGGTGGTACCATCGCTTTGTTTTACTGGAAACGCCTTGTGGATAGGGCGGATTGCCTGTGCCGACAATGCAAGAGCAAGCGACACAATGGTCAAAGCAAATGACTTTTTCATATTTTTAATTGCAAATTATTATAGATTGCGAAAATAAATTACTCGGCAATATAACATGTTCTTCATTTCAATTTACAAAGATAGCAAGAAATGAGATACGTCAAAATAATTTTAAGCAAAAATAACAAAGAAGAAGAAAAAGAGCACAAAAAAGCCCGTGACAGACGCCACGGGCAATATACTTTTGCCATTTAAGGCAAATATCAGCAAGACTGATTACTTGTTGAAGAACTTCTTGCCGCCACGGATTACCAAGCCCTTAGTATTAGCTGGAACCTCCTGACCGAAGAGGTTGTAAGTCTTAACGTTCTTTACAGAAGTCTCTGTAACGCCATTGATTCCAGTATAACTTGGATCAGCCTTGAATACTCCCTCGTCGAGAGCGATAACATAGTTCAAGTACCAGAAACCATAAGCACTCTGCTCACCTGTTGCAGGGTCATTCCAGAAGTTTGTGAATACAGGGAATGAGTCCATAATGATCTTGTTACCAGAGAGCTTACCATGAACGTAAGAAGGATCACCAGTATCAACCTCTACATAGCCTTCCTCTGCTGCAGGCTTAGTTCCGCAGATCTTGAAATATTTACCAGCTCCTTCATCCTGGATTCCAAATGGTGCTACAGAGAATGCATTCTGTGGACCTGTAAGGAGAACATTCAAATCCTTGTCAATGTCAAGAGGAGTAATAGTGCTCATACCCATACCGCTTGAAGGCTGGAACCATGCGAAACCGTAAACAGAAACGTTATTACCATAGTCCTCTACGTATGCAGCGTGAACGAAATCGTCATAAGTTCCCTGCTGACGACCCGGTCTGCTATATGAGATAACAGCATTGGCTGGCTTCAACTCGAGGCTGAAGAAGAAGTTCCAGATTGTGTTCATACCCTCGATGATATTTGCGAGAGCACCGCCATCCTCAATGTTGAGCAGGAGAGTACCATCCTCATCAACTGTGAATACGAATGGATCCTCAGAGAATGAGAATTGGTCACCAGAAGGAAGGAGAGTACCAACAATGAACTTATAGTCTACAGGACCCTGAGTAGTATTGCCTGAGTATCCACCGCTGTACTGAACAGGACAAGTAATTGTACCAGCAGCAGCATCATACACACCATAGAACTCAGTAGGAGCGTTCTCAGAGCAGAATTTGAACTTAGTGTTGTAAGTTGTATTAGTCTCCTCGTCTTTAACATTTACCTTCTCTACGATAACGCTGTCGCAGCTCCACTTGTCATCGAGTTCAGTGTAACCTGAAATATAAAGACCATAGATACCGTCGTGAGCGATGCGGGCAGGAGCTGCCTTCTTAGCGTTAGACTGTACGTTCTTGATAGCCTTGACAGAAGTCATGTCATCAAACTTAACGTTGTTATTCAACACTGTTTTACAGAGAGGTGTCTGCAAAACCTGTGCGCTTGCTGCGAGTGAAACCACTGCGGCGCAAGCAGATAGTAAAAATTTTCTCATAATACTAAAAATTAATTTAAATGTTTTTTTTGCTTTTTGAATAGAGTGAGCGAAACGCGGGTCTCGCCCACCCTATTGTTTATTCACTGATTATTCTTTCTCTTCCTTGTCGCGGTCGCCAAATGGGTAGCCCTTAGACTGAGCCCAAACCTTAATCACGTTAGTAGGATCGTTCAAGTCTGTCAGGATGAGGTAAGACGGATGACGTACATTGTCTGTAGTGATCTGGAATGTGTGGCCAAAGCCACCGCAGAATGGGTCGATTGCCGACATACCACCATACTTGTCATTCTTGTAGTACTTCTTACCAGGGTTGTTACTCTTACCGACATTTGACTTCATCTCAACACGGTCTCCATAGTAACCACCGTTGCCATCAGAAACGGCATTGAATGTCATACCGATGATAACCTGAGACTCAGTGGCTGTAGCCATAAGTAATCCAGCAGGATACTTGTCAGAAACATAACCTACAGCAGCATAGTAGAGGCGTGCACGTTTCTTGTCATTGTCAGCCTTACCGAGCTTCTCGAAGAGAGTCTCCCACTTGCTCTGGCCGTATGTTCCCATGTCATCGTATGTGAGATACCAGAGACCACGCTTGAATGTATCGAACAATGTAGGAACCTCTGTGAAGAGCTTCACGTTCTCAACACCTGTAGCCACGAAGAAGTCCTGAGTGTCACCCTTGGTGAAACCGTTCAACTTGGTATCCTTTACAGTAACCTCCTTATAGAACTTGTATCCCTCTGGAGTTACGATG
The DNA here is from genome assembly GCF_000834015.1 of Prevotella pectinovora. Classification (GTDB taxonomy): domain Bacteria; phylum Bacteroidota; class Bacteroidia; order Bacteroidales; family Bacteroidaceae; genus Prevotella; species Prevotella pectinovora. The sequence goes on from NZ_JXQI01000055.1 coordinate 41,562, forward strand.
TAAGGAGCAGCAACAACCTCAACCTTGCCATCTTCGTCAGTTGTGTAGAAATTCAGACAACGATAGGTAGACTGGGTATAGATAGCGTTTTCTGTATCCTCACCCCACTGCAGAGTGTATGTACGTGAAGTCATGAACTCCTCAGCCTCGTCAACCTGCTTCATATACTCACCCCATGACATGTCAGCAGCCATAGGATACATATAAATGCGGGCGCCATGCTTCTTGCCCTTCAACTCGATCTTCTCTGCAGAAGCAGAAACGACGCGGAACTCGAAGTCACCCTCGAAACCGGTACCTGCAGTACCGAAGTCATCATTATTAGGCTCTGCGAAGTAATGGAAGATGCTGTTATAGTCGTCGAGAGAAAGAACGACACCCATACTCTGCTCCAGCTTGAAGTGAGACTTGCAAGTCAGTGCATTTCCGTTTGCATCATAACCGGCAGCCTGACCCTTGCCAACCTTCTCGCTTGCTACAGTCACGCTGTCACCCTCGAACTTCATGAATACATTGTATCCACCGTATGTGACATCACCATAATATTCAACTCTCCATCCGTTTGGAGCCGACTCCAAAAGAGTCTTTGTCTCTGTAAGAGCTTTCTGCGCACGGTTTGCCGCGCTGTCGCTGAACACGTCGTCTACATCAGACACACATGAAGAGAACGCGAACACTCCCATGATGAAAGCCAAAAGACTTAAAATCTTCTTCATATTTTTATCCTCCTCCATTAATCAAGTTTACGTAAATCAAGAGAAGTTACCTCGTTTGAACGACGGAGAACGACAGAACGCATCGTATCCAGATCGATATTCCAGCTATTGAGGAAATAACTTCTTACAATATCAAGCTTCTTGTTGATAATCTTTGCTCCATTCTCGCCAGCCTGTTCGATGATCTTGTTCCAACCCTCTTCAGACAGTGTTACATAGTAAGCATAGATCTCGGCGAAGTCCTCGTTGTACTCCTGGCTTGCATATCCAGAAACGAATCCCTCTGTAGCAGCATCCTTATCCTTTACGTTGACCCAGTCAGTTGAGTGGTAACCACCGGCACTGATAGTCTGGAAATCAGTTGAGTAGTTCTTGGTCTGAGTAAGGATATGGCAGAACTCATGGTGCATAGTGTGGAAGAACCAGTAGTTCAGGTCAAGAGGCTTTGTGCCCTTTGACTCGTATGGATCGGTAGTGTTCACACGAACGTTGTCGATATCAAGCTCGTTAACGCCGTAGAACATCACCTTCATACCCTGCTCTGCAGTACCGAGCACGATCTGACCGTTGGTGTCATACTTATAAGAACCAGAAAGCTGGATAACTCGTGGAGTATAGGTCTTCAGGAAGTCAGCGCCGGCTACCTCTACATAAGCTCCGAGCCACATGTGCTGCATGAGCTTTGCGATAGCGATGGCCTTGTCTGTCTGTGCAGGAGTAACGTTATAGTTCTGGTCAGCCTCCTTGTCGTTGTAGTGATAGAGGAAGTTGATGTTGAACTCCTGAACATAGTTCTTGAGCAACCAGTTATCGAATTCGGAACGCTGGATAGGATTTGTATCGAAGATGCTCTTTGAGTCGAGGTCGTCCTCACTACATCCCACGAAAGATGCAGTTGCTGCGAACATCATCAGCAGCATTCCTAAATATTTAATCTTTTTCATATTTCCAATTAATTATTTTAATCAACGTGGGTTTGCTGGCAGACCAGCCTTAATAACATCGTTTGGCAACTGAACGGCACCTCTCAAGTCACCTGTCTGGAAGACGAGTGGGTCCTCACGCTGTACGAGGTGAGAGAATGCGATACCGTAACGCTTCAAGTCAGGGAAGCGGAGTCCCTGGAAGATAGTCTCCAGACGACGCATGTGGAGGATGAGGTTGATCATGTTCTCCTGGGTTCCTGTCTCAATTTCGAATCCCTGTGGGTGAAGCTCCTTGCGGATTGTAAGGTCACTCCAGTACTCCAATGTTACAGGAGTATAGTCGAGCTGCTCCATGAACTCGTTGATCAACTCTTCTGTCATCACAGGACGAACCTCGTCACCGCTCTGAGCACGGCAGTGGTTCTCAATCCAAAGATTGATGTCGGCTACAGCCTCAGTGTACATCTTCTTGCGGGCATAAGCCTCTGCACGGCAGAGAAGAGTCTCGTCACCAGTGAAGATCGGGTCAACAATGTGGAGATAACCTGTCTGGTTGATCTTGTCGGTGATTTCCATCTGTGGCAACATCTTTGGGAACTGAACAGCAGTGCTGCTACCGTACATCATGTTAGCATAGTAGAGCAGTGCCTTCTGTGCGTCAGAACCAGAACCCTGGCCCCAAGGAGCCTTAGCCCAGAATGTACCGTAAGAGCAAACGCTCTGGTTGTGCTGGAAACGTGGATATACAGGGTAGATTACCATGTAACCCTCAGAAGAGTAAGAAGCCAACAGCATGAGGTTAGCCTTCTCGCCAGACTGGATATACTTGTTACCGATATCCTGAGCACCGAACTGAGTGTACTGCTCGAAGTCACGCAGTACGGAACGTGGGTCAGAGCCGAGAACCTCGTTAGCATACTCGATACACTTGTCCATGTTGTTGTAATACAGGTTGAAGCGAGCTGCGAATGCGTAAGCTGCCTTTCTGTTGAAGTGATACTTAGGAACAGTGTAGATAGACTCGTCAATCTTTGGAAGTGCCTCCTCGATATCCTTGTCGATGTTTGCATAGAGCTGACGGAGAGTTCCGCGGTCATACTGTCCGCCGATGAACTTGGCAGGCTCTTTCGGATAAGGAAGACCCATATACTCATCAGCCTTAGACTCGTCCCAAGCCATACAGAAAGTAGTGGCGAGCTGGAACATAGAGTAAGCACGGATCATCTTAGCCTCAGCCTCTACAGCTGCAGACTCCTCAGTAGGAGTAACCTGTCCGAGATACTCGAGCGCCTGGTTGGCAGTAGCCACCGACTTGTAGAGCTGGTTCCATACAAAATATGGAGAGTCGTTACCAGTATCGTCAACGTCCTCGAAGCGATACAGCTCGTCCTTCAACGGAGTAGAAGCATAAGAAGTACCGTTGTCAGAAACGTTGTCCGACATAAGCTCCATAATGGTATTGTTGTTTCCCTCAGGGTATGCAGACGTAAGCAGCTCTTTAACCTGGCTTACCGTCTTCACCTCTGCGCGGTCGTCCGGCAGTCTGTCGAGATAGTCATTACAAGAAGTAAGTGACATTGCGCAAAGCGCCGACACCGCTAAATACTTTATATATTTCATATTATAATCTTATTAATGTATACTAATTGATTAGATACCAAGACGCAATGTGAATGTGAACTGCTTAGACATAGGAGCTGCAACACCACCGGCGTTGAAGAACTCTGGGTCCTGACCGTTCAGCTTGTCGTCGCAATAGATCAAGAAGAGGTTTGTAGCCTGCAGCTTAGCGCTTGCGCTTGTAAGACCGATCTTGCTAATCCACTTGAGAGGGAAGTCGTATGCGAGAGAAATCTCCTTCATACGGATGAAGTCACCCTTTGCAACGCGCTCTGTAGAGAGGTTGTATGCGTTGTAAGCTCTGTTCAGATATGTATCGCTCTGGATTGTTCTGAGGTCGGCGATAGCTGGGATAGTAGTTCTCAGCTCGTCTCCAGGAACCACCCATCTGTTCTTGAACTCCTTAGGCATAGCCGAGAGGTCAGAATATGAGTAAGCGAATGATGGGTCAAGACGTGTAACGTTACCGAACGAGTATGTCATGAAGATGTTCAGGTGCCAGTTCTTGTAAGAGAACACGTTACCGAGAGATCCGGTGATTGTAGGATCTGTAGGACCCTCATACTTCAGATGAGAGAGGTCGTAAGACTGGAAGTCGATGTCGCTTGTAGTGATCTCGCCCTTCTCGTTTACGAATGTTGGGAGACCTGAGTTGTTCAGGCCCTTGAAGTCCATAGAGAACAAAGCTCTGTAAGGATAGCCCTTCATTGTAAATCCGTTACCGTAGATAAGGTCGTAGATACGTGTCTGAGCGTCGAGGTCAGTCACACGGCTCTTAGTGTGAGAGAAGATGAAGTCAGTAGACCATGTGAAGTCCTTGGTCACAATGTTACGTGTACTGAGTGTGAACTCCTCACCATGAGACTTCATGGATGCTACGTTGGCATAGTTGAGGATAGAACCCTCTACACCAGTTGTACGCTTCGGACCGATGAGGTCGTAGTTGTCACGAGTATACCAGTCGAACGAGAAGTTGATTCTGTTGTTGAGGAAACCGAGGTCGATACCGAGGTTGAGCTCGTGCTTCTTCTCGTATGTCAGGTCAGGGTTAGCGAAGCTGTTGATCTGCAGACCAGACTCCTTGTCAACAGTGTAAGGACGCCATACGTTGTAGCTACCGATGATTACGTTAGCATTTGTGATGGCAGGCTTGTCACCGGTCAGAGAGTAACTTGCCTTAACAGTAGCGTGAGAGAGAACCTTGTTCAGTTTCTCGAACCATGTCTCCTCATGAGCGTTCCATGCTCCAGAGATGTTCCATGTAGGCAACCAGCGGGCGCTTGTAGCCTTACCCAGACGGTTAGAACCCTCGTAGCGTACAGTACCGTTGATTGTATAACGGCCCTTCCAAGAATATGTAGCAGTACCGAAGAAAGAAACCTCACGGCTGTAGCCGTTGCCTACAGAGTAGTACATTGAGTTCTCCTCGCTTGCCTGCTTGAAGTAGCGGTAGTCGTAGCTTCCGAGCAGACCATTGCCGAAGTTCATACCAACACCGTTGAAGTATGTGCTGTTACGGTCAACGTTGTTGATCTCCATACCACCATATACGTTGATGATGTGGTCGTCCTTGATTACGTCGTTATAAGATGCTGTAGCACGGAAGTCCCAGCTGTTCATCTTATACTTTGTCTCCTGGTAGAAACCACCAGATGGCAATACTGTGATAGGCAGTGAGTTTGCGCTGTCCGGGTCTTTGTACAACCATGAGTTGTTGTCACGGATTGTAGCGTCGTCCATAGCACGGAATGCAAGTGCCTGGTTAGAGTTCTCAGTGATTGTCTGCACCTGTGTGGTGGTAGAGAACTTGTAAGCACCCAAAACAGAGAGTTCCACTGTGCGGATAGGCTTGTACTTGAGTTCAGCCTGGAGTTTGATGTCAACAACGTCGAAGTTGAGGTAGTTGTTGTCGAGCTCGTGGAAGATGTTGAACGGAGCGTAGTTTCTCTGATACTCTGCATTTGGATCGAGAGTACGAGAGCTGTTCAAAGCGTAAGAATATGGGTTGATGTCGAAGTTACGCGACACGTCACCGGTCACACCGTTGATACCGCTTGAGTTTGTGGTACCAGGAGCCTGCTGCTTACGATAAGCAGCATTACCGATCATGTTCAAAGAAACCTTCTTGCTGATGTTGTACAGAGCGTTGATGTTAGAAGTATAACGCTTAACGTTGCTCTTCTTGTACCAACCTGGATCATCCATGAAGCTGAATGAAGCATAGTACTGAGCCTTCTCTGTACCAGAACTCATACTGATAGAGTGGTTCATCGAAATCGAGTTGTTGAACAACAGGTCGAACCAGTCAGTGTTGCGATACTCAGCCTGCTGGAGGTAAGCGTTCATAGCCTCTGGAGTGTTGTCGAGACCGAACTTGCCAGTTGCAGGGTCGTACTGGTTCATGAGGTGGTACATATTACCGAACACACCTGAGTTGCTTGCGCGGTATGAGCTTACGAACGAGAAGAAACCGTTGTTCTGCATCTCCTTGAAGATACCCATCTGCTCCTGAGAGTTCATGATGTTGAACTCCTTGTAGCTTGGCTTCAGGCGATAAGAGAACTCACCGGTATAGCTGATCTTAGAGGTACCTGCCTTACCACGCTTTGTGGTAACAACGATCACACCAGCCATGGCGCGTGCACCATAGATAGATGTAGCGGAACCGTCCTTCAGGATCTGGAAGCTTTCGATATCGTCAGAGTTCAGACCAGCGATGGCGCTTGAAATAAGTGTTGCTGCATCACCAGAAGAGAGAGCGTCGGCGTCTACTTCCGTCACGTCCTCCATGATGACACCGTCAACCACCCACAGTGGTTTAGACGAACCGTAAATAGAGGTAGCACCACGCACGCGGATCTTTGGCGCGGTACCGAACGTTCCGGATACGTTCTGCACAGATACACCGGCTGCACGGCCTTCGAGCGAGCGGCTGATATCAGCCACACCGTCAAGTTTTGCCTTGTTTGCATCAATCTTAGTTGTGGCACCAGTAAACAGACGCTTGTCCATCTTCTGCATACCTGTAACTACGACCTCGCCGATCTCTTGTGCATTAGACTCCAAAACAATTTTCATGTTTTTCTTGCCCTTCATGGTTACATCCTTCATACCGACATAAGTCACTATGATGGTTGGATTACTTTGGGTTGATGTCAGCGAGAATTTACCGTCGATATCCGTAACGGTACCTGTCTTAGTGCCCTTCAACATGATTGTAGCACCAATAACGGGTTGACCATCATCGTGAGATATCACGGTACCCGAGACTTCTGTTTGAGCCAGAGCCATTCCTACGAAGAGGAACAGGGAGGCCAACAGCATTGTTAGTCTTTTTTCCATAAATACTCTCTTCCCTAAATTAATGAATGAATAAATTATTGTTACGTTTTTGCAAATTTATATATTATTTCCATTCCAAACAAAACTAAAGGTAATAAAAACTGCTTTTCCCCAAAAATTTAACTAAAATAGAGGTATAAATGTATATTTACAATCATAATTATTCACATTACGGTCCTATTTCTTACACACTGATAGCAATAAGTGTACAACGATGACGGACATATATACACTTATTAATATAACAGATGTCACACGGCTGTAATGGGTGTGAAACAATTGTTTTTGCAGTGTCACAGACTAACAGAATCCAGCTTACCAAGATATTAAGATGCCACGACAGACTGGAGAAAATATGATGACAGCGAAAAAACAGAAAAAATCGTCAGATTGTCTGGTTTTCAGTATAGCGTATTGACATACAGGCAGTTAGCGACCAGACAATTGTTTTCGATTGTCTGGATGGTTTGATGTCAATGGGTAGTTTGTGCAAATAATATAAGGTATGCGCGCGCATACCTTATATATATAGTCAGTTGAATTGTCTGTCATTTTATTTGGAGCGGGCGCATTCGCCGCTGCTCCCCGCCAACGAAGATACTATCAGAGTATCTTCTGGATTTCAGCATCGAGGTCTTTGATCTGCTCGTCACGCTTATAGAGGGTGTTCGTCTTGTCTACGAGGAAGAAGGTCGGCAACTTCTGGATGTTGTAGAGCATTAGGAGCTTGGAGTCCACTCCATCGGCATCACGCACGGATATCCATGGCAACGCTGCGGTCTGTGTCTTCCAGAAATGTTCCTCTGGATCGAGCGACACCTGGAAAATCTCCAGTCCGCGAGAGTGGTATTTGTTGTAGAGTTCCCTTAGTTTCATGATGCGCTGTGTGGAACCTTCGGATGCGAAGACATGGAAATCGAGCAACACTGCCTTGCCTACCAAGTCAGTGATGCGGCGCATATTGCCATGGTTGTCAGGCAGAGCAATCTCTATGATATTAGAGGTGTGCACCTTCGAAGGGTCGATGCCCTGCTGGCTTTCGGCGAGCTTGTTCTGCATGATTCTCACATTCTTCATTCCCTCGATGGCAATGTTGTGGAGGTTTTCGCCACGAAGCGAACCGGGATAGTATGTATCCCAGCTTGTGGCAACGGCAGCGAACGCCTTGATGTCTTCCTTGCTCTCACGGGGATTGAAGATGAGTCGCTGTCCCAGAGCCTGGAACAGGGCGAAATATGAGGATGCCTTCATCGGCTGCTTGTAGATATAGTTGCGCTTGATGAAATCCTTATACTGTTCTATCACCTTACGGATGGTATCCTCGGCGGCGTCGTATCCGATGGCTGGGTTGTTCTCGATGCCGATGACAAACGACTGGAGGTTTATCTGCTTGATAGCCAGGTCTTTGATGGTGGCACATTCCTCACTTCCGCTCACGGTATATCCTGTTGACATCTTGGGATAGGATGCCTTCACTGTGATGGTCTCGGTGGAGTCTACGCTGAGGTTTATGATCTGGTTTGCTATGCGCAGGCGATAGAATTCCGGCGCTGTCGGCGCATCGTCGCTAAAGCTGAATGATCCGTCGGCAGAGAGTTTCACGGAGTCTATGGCAACCGGTCCGTCGAGACTCATGTTCTCGAAATAGAGCATTGAGTCTTTAGCTTCCGTTATATTTCCGTTCACATGGAATTTCTTTCCTCCGCATGATGCGAGGAATATCACTGCCATAAGTATTGCGAATGATGATATCGTTTTCTTCATAAGTGTTTTTAGCTGATTAATATACGTGCAAATGTACTACAAATAATGCTAATATCAAAATATCGGGGTTAAGATTTCAAGTTGTCCCGCTCATCTGTTGTACTTCACCCTATACGCCAGATATCCCAAAAGACAGCCCAGGGTAGCTCCCGTGGCGTTGGCAAGGAAATCGAGCCAATCGCCACTCCGCCTGCCTCCCGTGCAGTATGCCTGGAGAAGTTCTATCAGTCCGCTCATCATCACCGGAGCGAGCCAAGCCCAGAGGAGCAGGCGGCGCGGACTGGCAGAGGAGCGGTAGCGGCGCAGGTGTTCGAGCCATATCACACTACACGTTCCGGCATACATCGCGATATGTGTCCATTTGTCAATGAACGGCACATCGTCGAGTGATGTATGTGGCGGAGTGCAGAAGCACGCCACCCAGATTATGGCTATGCAGAGCCACGACAAGGGGTAAAAACGCATTAATTGTGGGATTCGTCTCATTTTAATTGATATTTTAATGCAAAAGTAAAAAATATTTGATACATTTGCGACAATTAACTAAATCAATATTACAATTAGGATAGCATATTCATTTCTAAAACCAAAAGAAAGCACAGTTATGGAAAAAGGGAACAGAGCTAATTTCGGTAGTAAACTTGGATTGATACTCGCCACGGCGGGTTCGGCAGTGGGTCTCGGCAACGTATGGCGCTTCCCGTATATGGCGGGGCAGAACGGCGGTGCGCTATTCATCATCGTCTATGTGGTCTGCGTGCTTGCGCTTGGCATACCATGTATCATGAGCGAATTCATAATCGGCAGACATTCCGCCTCAAACACGGCGAGGGCTTACCGCAAACTTGCCGGCAAGACACCTTTCGGACTGGTGGGATATCTGGGAGTGCTGACAGGACTCCTCATCAACGGCTACTATGCCGTGGTGTCGGGATGGTGTTTCGAATATATCTACGCATCGGCGGCAGGACAGCTGAACGGGGACCCGCAGTTTTTTGCCGACTTCTTCAACACCTTTGAGAAAGACCCCGTAAAACCGATATTCTGGGCTGTGACATTCCTGATTGTCACACATCTTATCATCATCAGAGGAGTGAAAGACGGCATCGAGAAGGCTTCAAAGATGATGATGCCGGCACTGTTCGTGCTGCTGATAGTACTTGTGGTGGCATCCTGCATGCTGCCAAACGCATGGGCGGGTGTGGAATACCTGTTCAAGCCGGACTTCAGCAAGGTAACCAAGGAGCTGTTCCTCGGCGCACTGGGACAGGCATTCTTCTCATTGAGCATCGGCATGGGGTGTCTGTGCACCTTCGCCTCTTACTTTTCGAAAGAAACAAACCTTACGAGTTCTGCGATGCAGATAGGCATTATAGACACGGTGATAGCGATTCTCGGAGGACTGATTATCTTCCCTGCAGCATTCAGCGTGGGCGTAAGCCCCGACAGCGGTCCGTCGCTGATATTCATCACTCTGCCAAACGTCTTCCAGGAGGCTTTCGGGGGCATTCCTGTTGTGGAATATCTGGTGGCACTGTCATTCTATATTCTCCTGTCGCTGGCGGCTCTTACATCACTGATTTCCATCCATGAGGTGAGCACGGCATTCGTAGAAGAGGAGTTCAATGTGTCGCGCAACCGTTCTGCTACCATCGTGACGGCTGTCAGCATGGTGATTGCCGTATTGTGCTCTCTGTCGTTGAGCGATCTGGATATCATTTGTCTGGGCGGCAAGTCGCTGTTCGACTGGCTCGATTCCATCACAAGTCAGATATTGTTGCCGTTGGGCGGATTCTTCACCTGTCTGTTCTTGGGATGGTATGTTCCCAAGAAGATAGTGAAGGACCAATACACCAACTGGGGCACGATGCCGGGCAAGTATTTCGGCGTGTATATGTTCTGCATGAAATTCCTCTGCCCCATCTGCATCCTGCTCGTGTTCCTACACCAGTTCGGAGTGATTTAACCCAAAACGGTCAAAAGACACAAGGGCTGACATTTCTTTGTTATGTCGGCCCTTGTTTTCAACCAAAAACTTCATGAAATGGGCAAGCTGCTTGCCCAAGTGGGGCAACGTGCTTGCCCATCATGGGCAACGTGCTTGCCCCTGTTGGGCAGATTTGCTTTCAGACATCTGCCCAATAAGTTCATATTGTAACACCCATATTCCTGTTTCCTGAATTCTGCCAACGCAGGCAATTCCTGTAGTCTGAATTCCTCACACCTGAGAATTCTTTTCACCTGATAATTCTTTTCATCAGCAAACCATCCAGACAATTGCCTGACAATCGAAAGACAGCCAACTACCTGTCGGTCAGAATATTGCGACGAAAAACCAGACAATCTGACAGTTTTCCAAAAATTCTTGGTTTTACAAAGAATCAGCGTTATGGGCAACTTTTTTTAATCATATTGACCAACACCAAATAATAAAAGGATTGGACAACCGGAGAGTCTCAGCTTCTCCAATTATCCAATCCTTGTTTTATGTGCAGACACGAGGTCTGAATGGAATGTTTCTGAATGTTACTTCACGAGCTTCTTACCGTTCATCACATAGATGCCAGGGCGAAGATCGCTGACTGACTTACCCATGTAGCGACCGTCGATAGAGTATATCTCGCCGTTCTTTGGCGACTGGTCGGCAGTGGCAGAACTGATACCGGCAAGGCTCACAGGAATTACGCACACATTGTCGATGAACACGCCCTTGTCGTTGGTCTTGAAGCGGATAGCGGCATCACCAGAACCGGTGACATTAGCCTTTACCTCTGTCCACTGACCAGGAACGAGAGCGAACTCTGTGACATCAAGCACGGCGTCGCAACCATAGTTTGCAGCCAGAATCAGCTTGTTGTCTGAGCTGCCTGTGTATGGGGCTGCGAGGAACGAAATCACTACCGGTTCAGAGATTTTGAACGATGGTGTGACGGCGTTTGCCTTACGTGTAGCGTTACCGAGGAGCGCACACTTGTTGGCACCGGTCTTCGGAGTGCCGGACCATCCGTCATTGTCAGGGAAGAAGTCTGCCAATCCCACGTTGTCGCCATCCCAGATGCCGTCATTACCGCCGATGCCGCTGCAGTTGTCGAATGTTTCATAGAGCAATGCTCCCTCCGGCTTGTCCTGCTTTGTGGCGCTCTTTGTGGTATACTCAAACGAGATTGTGCCGTCGGCGTTCTGTGTGATGTTGAGCAGATATTTGTTCATGTAGCCCGTGCCGTCGGTATTGGCGTTGTACACGGTGCAAGCCGGACGGGAATAGTTCGTCAGACTGTTGTTGCCCTGATAAGGCCATGCGTCGCCAGCCTTGTCCTCATCGGTAGAACCGAGAGTGTTGTCGGCAGGAATCACAGTCATGCGCTGACGGGCAGCGTTGTAGTTCACCTGATTGTCTTCCCAGGCGCCCTTGCTGTAGTCCACGTGGAGCACGATGAGTCCCTCGCCTGGCAATGCGGCGTCCCAACCGGTCTTCTGACGGTTTTCGAGCATATAATACTCGTTCTCGTTTCCGTCGTTATAGAAGATGTATGTATCGCCACCGGCAGCGAGAGCCTTCATGCCTTCGATCTTCTGCGGTTCGGCGTTGAGCACTATAGGCTCCTTCCATCCACAGAACATCTTCTCATAGCTGTTGTATTCAGCAGGGAGGAATGTGTTGCCGTTGTAGCATCCGAAACACATGATGTCCCAGAATCCTGTTCCATATCCCCTACCGTTGATGTCGTAGTGGTCTTTGAGTCCCATACAGTGTGAGAACTCATGGCAGAAGGCACCGATACCGTCGATTGCCTCTGTGGCGCCCAGCTCGCAGCTGCAGGCGTAGACGCTGACCTTCACTCCGTCGGCAACGGTCATAGGGTCGATGGCAGACTTGTGAGGCCATACGAGGTCCGGATCCTGAGGATATGTTGCCTGTCCGTGTCCGGCATAGAGGACGAACACCTCTTCAACGAGGCCGTCGCCGTCCCAGTCATACTGCTTCCAGTCTGTCACCTGGTCCTTGGCGAGGTTCACAGCATCCTCCACCATAGGATATACGAGTGCCGCCTGGTCTCTGCCCGAGGCGTCGTTCTTGCCATATCCGGCATATCCCTTCGGCAGGTCTACCGGACCTACCACGTCGAAGTCGATCTCGAACTGTCCGCCACTCTGAGCCTTGAAGTAGTCACGCACGCTACCCTTGAATCCGAGCGTCTCGTCGGAGTAGTTCTCTCCGTTGATGATCTGCTTGTAGAGGTCGAGCGTATGCTCCGGCTTGAACTTGGTGTCGGCGAAGTTGGCAAGGATGACAAGACATTTCTTCTTGCCCTGGAATTTGCTTCCCTCTACCTTTTTCACCGGCATTGATGTGCGTGCCGACTCCAGGATGGCTTTCTCACGGGCTGCCTTCTGCGCCACCACTGCGTCGTATTCACTCTGCAGAGCGGAAAGCTCCACCTTAGAGAACACGCCAGCTGACGGTGTCTGTCTGTAGCAGGCACCGTCGGCAGTGCGCCAATATGTGAGATGCTCGTCGCCCACGAGCTCAGCTTTGACTACTGTGCCGTCGGCGAGAGTGATGTTGCGACATATTCCCGGCTTCACCGGCATTGCCTGGATGGCGATGGCAGCGAGAACCGCGGATATGGATAATAGGATTCTTTTCATTTTCTGTTATTTTAGGATTTTCTTTCCATTCACGATATACATACCGCTCTTGAGCGCCTTCATGTCGGTGCCGAGGAAACGGCCGTCGAGTGTATAGATGCGGTTGTCTGCCTTAGCCTGTGTAGCAGCGTTGACCTCAGCGATGCCGTCAACAACCAGGTTGTCCCATGGATTCGGAGTGTTGCTCAGCTCCACCTCACGCTTGAAGGTGAATCCCATTGTGCCGTCGGCATTTCTGTGGATATCGGTGATAGGCTTGCCCATGAGTTTCTTGCCGTTCACGTTGGCGTGGTTGAGTGTAGCGGCAGGCTCAGAATTGTCTGTCAGACTGTTCACGCTGCCGTATGGGAAGCAGTTGTTGTCTGGATACTGGTCATAGTTGTAACCGTCGGCACAGATGATGGTGTATCTCGCATAGTCGCCGTTGGCGTTAGGAGCCATTCCGGTCCACACTCTCTCATCGTAGTCTACATAGTTCACGAGCAGACCTGTACCCTTGCGCTTTGCGTCCCAACCTACGTTCTGATGGTTTTCGAGGATATAGAACTCATTCTTGTAGCCTTCGTTATAAACGATGAAGAACTCGCCTCCCTCTGAGATAGGGCCCATATTGTTTACAATGGTGTCGTTTGCCAACACCTTGGCGTTCTGCCATCCGGCAATCATACGCTCCAGACCTGTGTAGCAAGAAGGTGTGAAACCGTTGTCGATGTAAGAACCAACGTCCATGAGGTCCCAAGTGCCCATTCCGAAACGTGTCTTGGTTGGGTCGTAGGTATCAGGGAATCCGAGGCAGTGTGAGAACTCGTGGCAGATGGTACCGATACCGCAGATGGTACTGCCTCTCTGCAACTCGCTACTGCAGGCGTAGGTATCGATCTTCACACCGTCGAGGTTGATGGCCTTCTTGTAGTCTGAAGCGCTGAGCTTAGACTCATGTGGCCATATTGTTGTTGCTGATCCGCCATCGTGCTCACCGAGTCCGGCATAGAGCACGAACACCTGGTCAACTTCTCCGTCGCCGTCCCAGTCGTAGTCGGCATAATTTACATCTGCATCTGCTGCCAATACTGCCTCAGCAATCATCTCTCCTGGCTTGGTGTCGTGGGAATAACCCTGGTTAGTGCCGTAATACCAACGCTTGTGGGCAAGCATGTATGGACCTACAACATCGAACTCGATATCGAGCTTGCCGAGACTCTGAGAGCGGAAATAATCCGCCACGCTACCAGTGAAGCCTAATTCCTTGTTGGTGTAGTTCTTGCCGTTGGCAACTTCCTGGAGGAGTTCTCTGGTGTGCTCCGGCTGGAACTGTGCTGACTTTCCGTCAGGATAGTTGACGAGGATGATGAGTCCCTTCTTCTTGCCTCCGGAGATTGCCTTCTTGTGAGAAGTGCTGGCCTGGAGCTGGTTCTGGTTGTAGAGTTTCTTCAGACGGACGGCACGGTCTTGTGCTCTCTGAAGTCTCATCGGCTCTGTTGCCTTCAGCATACGAGCCACGTCAACCGGTTTGAAAATACCGGTCTCACCGTCTTCCACGTATGTCTTGCCATCGGCTGCCTGCCAATAGCTTCCCCATTCGTCGCCCTTAAGCTCTACTCTAACTTCGGTACCGTCAGCGAGACGTACCGTTTTCCATTGTCCCGGTCTTGCGGGAGAAGCAAATGCCGTGAGAGCGGCAAATGCCAGTGCGCATAGTGTGTATATCTTCTTCATACTAAAAAAAAGGTAATGTTTGGGTACAAATTTACTGTTTTTTTAATTACCCTCCTACTTTTCAGCGATTTTCTTACTAATTATTTGACTTTGAGCTGATTTAGACGGAAGGAATGGAGAAGAAAAGAAGGACGGACTGACGAACCGGAAAGAAGACTGACGGACCGGAAAGAAGGAAAGATGGCGAACAGGACAGAAGCCGGGGCTGTGCAAGGAGAAAAACGTCAAAACAGAGAACGGACAAGCCTTCAAGGAGTTTTGCCAACTACGATTGACAATGGGGATAGGTATATGTCAAGACATTAGGCAGTTAAAGCTATTTAGCAGTTTTCTTCTTGGAAAATATAAACAGATATTGTAATTTTGCACTCAAAAGAAACGGGATGTCTACAAGACATGCATTCTGTTATACCCGTTATACGGGGTGATGACAGGGACAAGCCTTCCGGTCAACCCGTCAAACTCATCAACTGTCAACCATTTAATATAACACATAAAAATTATCATGGCAAAGAAAGCTTTATTGATGATACTCGACGGATGGGGTATCGGCAAACATGGAAAGGGAGACGTGATCAACAACACTCCTACTCCTTATCTCGATTATCTTACGGCAGTAAGCGCCCATTCACAGCTCATGGCTTGTGGTGAGGACGTGGGTCTGCCTGACGGACAGATGGGCAACTCTGAGGTGGGTCACCTCAACATCGGAGCGGGCCGCATCGTATATCAGGACCTCGTGAAAATCAACCGCGCCTGCGCCGACGGTTCTATTCTGAAGAACCCTGAGGTGGTGAACGCATTCTCTTACGCACAGAAGACAGGCAAGCGCCTACACCTCATGGGACTGACTTCCACCGGAGGTGTGCACTCTTCTCTCGACCACCTGTTCAAATTCGTGGAAATCTCAAAGGAGTACGGACTGAAGGACACCTTCGTACACTGCTTCATGGACGGACGCGACACCGACCCTAAGAGCGGTGTGGGATTCATCAAGGAGCTGACTGACCACTGCGAGAAGAACGACGCCCACATCGCAAGCATCGTGGGACGTTTCTATGCCATGGACCGCGACAAGCGCTGGAACCGCGTGAAGGAGGCTTACGACCTGCTCGTAGAGGGCAAGGGAACAAAGGCTACCGACATGGTGAAGGCTATGGAGGAGAGCTATGCTGCCGACGTGACCGACGAGTTTGTGAAGCCTATCTCAAACGCCAACGTGAACGGAACGATACAGGAGGGCGACGTGGTGATATTCATCAACTACCGCAACGACCGCGCCAAGGAGCTGACCCAGGTGCTCACACAGCAGGATATGCCTGAGGAGGGAATGCATACTATCAAGGACCTGCAGTATTACTGCATGACTCCTTACGACGCTTCGTTCAAGGGCGTACACATCCTCTTCCCGAAAGAGAACGTGCAGGACACTCTCGGTGAGTATCTCAGCAAGCAGGGCAAGAAGCAGCTGCACACTGCAGAGACTGAGAAATACGCTCACGTGACATTCTTCTTCAACGGCGGTCGCGAGACTCCATTTGAGGGCGAGGACCGTATCCTCGTGCCTTCGCCGAAGGTTGCCACATACGACCTGAAGCCTGAGATGAGCGCATACGAGGTGAAGGACAAGCTGGTGGGTGCCATCAACACCCAGGAGTATGACTTCATCGTGGTGAACTTCGCCAACGGCGACATGGTGGGACACACCGGTGTCTACAATGCCATCGCAAAGGCTGTTCATGCTGTGGACAACTGCGTGAAAGACGTTATAGAGGCTGCCAAGGCCAACGACTACGAGGCTATCATCATCGCTGACCACGGCAATGCTGACAATGCCATCAACGCTGACGGCACTCCTAACACGGCTCACTCTCTGAACCCAGTTCCGTTCATCTACGTTACAGACAACAATTCGGCTACTGTCAAGGACGGCCGTCTTGCCGATGTGGCTCCTTCTATCCTCCACATCATGGGTCTGGAGCAGCCTGCCGACATGACAGGAGAGAACCTCATCGAGGACAACATCCACTAACAAGACAGACTACACAACACAATATCCCCCAAAAGGCGCATCCGGTAATGTTCCGGATGCGCCTTTGTTTTGAGTTGGGGGGATTGTGACTCAAATAAACCCAAATCGGTCATTAGAAAAAGTTTCTTGTCATTTTCTAATGACCGCCATTAGAAAAATAGCTTTGTATATGCTTGATTCATAAATATTTACTAACTTTACCACGAAAAAAAGAATATACTCCGATGCGAAACTGTGACATAAAGTTTGTAAATAAGGAAATAACACCTTTTGGTGGTCTTTCCCTGTTCTTCAAAATGCTTGAGAAATGCCATTTTGAAGAGCATGTTATGCAAAGTGGTTTACCTCTTCAAGGTTCCAACCGTGGTTACAAACCAATCCAGTTGATATTGGGATTGTTTGCAGGTGTGTGGTGTGGCGCAAGTTGCTTTGGACATCTTGACGTGGTTCGTTATGACGCTGCACTATGTGACCTATTAGGATGGGAACGTGGAGCAGACCATCGTGCATACCAGCGCTATCTCAATAAATTCTCTCAAGCTGTCAACCAGCGTGTTTTCGGGAATTTGTTCCGTTGGTTTTTCTCCGAGTTGAAGTTCGACAACTACACTTTAGACTTCGATTCTACAGTGATGGTCCGTGAGGGAAGTCAAGAAGGAGCAGCCAAAGGATACAACCCCAAACGTCCTGGACGACTCTCGCATCATCCTCTTCTTGCATTCGTTTCCGATGTAAGGATGATAGCAAATTACTGGCTACGTCCAGGCAACACATCCGCAAGTACCAATTATCTGTCATTTCTTGAGGACACGCTCTCAAAACTTGAGGGCAAACGTGTCGGACTGGTCCGCATGGATAGCGGTTTCTTTGCAAAGGAAATACTTGACTATCTGGAAATGAAAGGGTTACACTATATCATTGCCTGCCGTTTCAATAATCGCATAAAGTATAGTCTTACCCATGAACGCAAATGGATAGAGTTGACAGACGGATTGGAAATATCCGAAACCATCTATCAGGCAAACGGTTGGGAGAAGCCTAGACGCATTGTGATGGTCAGACAAGAAATAGACAAGCGCCCCAAAGCTGCAGGAAAGCAAATCAAGCAACTGGAGCTTTTTGAGAATGAGGAAGATTTCGGAAAATACCGATACAGCTGCTTTGTAACAGACCTTGACCTGCCGGCCAAGATTGTATATGACTCATATCTCGGAAGAGCGGACTCTGAGAATAGGATAAAAGAATTGAAGAATGATTTCTCCATCGATGATTTTGTCACAAATAACTTTTGGGCAACAGAGGCATGTGGAAACTTCATTGTAATGGCATATAACTTTATGTCGTTGTTCAGACATGCGCTGATCAATTCCAACAAGAAGAAATTTCTGAAGACTATCCGATACGAGTTGATATCGACGCCAGCCTATCTGGGAAGAACAAAAGACAAGCACATCCTATATTTGGCTAGATCACTAAAAACACGACAATCATTCTTATCTATATGGGAAAAATTAAAGGATTTCTCTTTGCCGTACGACACAGAGAAATCCTAATGACCGATTTGGGTTTATAGCATCGGCGGTGGTGCACTTTCTTAAGGCAAAGCCGATGGCGATGAGTTCAGCACTCCCGAAGTGTATCCCCTGGGCACCCTGAGCGAAATCATGGAATGGTGCAACGACAATGGCCGCAAATACTGGGAATATGTCAACGAATGTGAGGACAGCAGTATCTGGGATTATCTGAAAGAGGTGTGGGAAACCATGAAGCAAGCGGTGGAGCGTGGCATCAACACTGAGGGGCGTCTGCCCGGACCGCTCAATCTTGCCCGCAAAGCTCCCACCTATTATGTCAAGGCCTCTGGCTACAAACAGTCGCTGCAGTCGCGCGGCTTGGTCTATGCCTACGCCTTGGCGGTGAGCGAAGAGAACGCTTCAGGCGGCACCATTGTCACGGCACCCACCTGTGGTGCTTGCGGCGTGATGCCTGCCGTGCTGTATCATTCGTGGAAGGCGCACGACATGAGCGAGACCCGTGTGCTTCATGCGCTTGCCACCGGCGGTCTTATCGGCAACATCGTCAAGCAGAATGCCTCCATTTCGGGTGCCGATGTGGGTTGTCAGGGCGAGGTGGGTGTAGCCTGCGCCATGGCTTCAGCAGCCGCCTGCCAGATGTTTGGCGGCAGCGCCTCGCAGATTGAATATGCGGCTGAAATGGGGTTGGAGCACCATCTGGGCATGACCTGCGACCCGATATGTGGATTGGTGCAGATTCCGTGTATAGAGCGCAACGCCTTTGCTGCCACCCGTGCACTCGATGCCAACCTTTATGCCGCATTCTCCGACGGCATGCACCGCGTAACGTTCGACAGGGTGGTGCAGGTAATGAAGCAGACCGGCCACGACATCCCCTCATTGTACAAGGAGACAAGTGCCGGAGGACTGGCCAAAAGCTTCTCCAACATCATCAAGACAAAACTATAAGAAACAGGGCATAAAAAACGAAGGTACCTTCACCGCCCCACGAAGGTATCCTCAACAGTCAACGAAGGTACCTTCAACAGCCGTCGAAGGTACCTTCATCAAAAAGGGGTGTTTGATTGTCATTATTTTATTTCAATACCACCTTGCCGCTGACGGTTTCTTTGCCGTTCTTGATGGTATAGATATACATACCCTTGGCCAAACCATCGAGGCTCACTGCACCGTTGCCGTTGAGCACCACGCTGTTGGCTTTCTTGCCATCCATGGTGTACATCTCAAAGGTGTGGGCAGCTGCTGTGGGGAACGAATAGTTCAATGTGCGGCCATTCAAGGCGATGGTGCCGTCGGCTGTCACATGGTCGATACCTGCAACCACTTCAGGGTCGTTGCTCATATAGAGAATAAAACTGATGGCTTTTGACGCATCATCTCCATACCATGCGCTCACCTTACATTTGCTGGTGGCTATAGTCTTGTCCATGATCCAGCTTGAGTGCAGCTGAATGTCTGTATCAGTATTGGCTGGCAGACCGGTGCCCATGTCGGCAGTAGTGGCTGTAGCTGAAACCACTTGCTTATAGGGCAGACATGCACCAAAAGCACAAAGTTCCAATGTTTCACCGTCAAGGTGCTCTACCTGCACAGTAACAGGATTATCCTTGCTTGCGGCTTCTGTGCCATTCAGTTTGATATGGGGAGTAAACTGCAGGATACCAACCTCCATCATAGTCTCATCGTAGGTTGATACAACAATTTCTCCACCATTGGGAATGACATTGCCATCATGCTTGAAAGTCAAAGTCTGTGCATTGGCCATGATGGAACAAACCAATGCAGTTGCGATAGTAAAGATTTTTTTCATGTTATGTTCTCCTATTGTTTGATTATTTCATTTAAACATAGGTGGGAAATGACATTCCCACCTATTATAATATAGATTATTCGGCTGCAGGCACAACCTTGCACTCTGCGACCTGATAAACACCGTCTTTGTCGTTATAAACAAAGGCTACCACCGAGAGGTTCTCAGGATTCCAGTTGTCTTTCACGGCAATCTGACGTTTGAACGACATGGCTATGTTTTCCTTGATGGCCACATCCTCACCCCAGAAACCTTGGTCTTCGGTAGCCTTGATGCAGGCACGATACACATGGTTGTGCTCATAATCCTTGATCAAGCCCAATGTCTTGTCCATCTGCATGGCAATGATATGGCTTTCAGTCACCCAAAGCTGCAACTTGCCGTTGATGCTTTCACTCGACATCATATCGACATGGCACACCAACTGACCGTTCTCCACTTTGGCATCCACCTGGAGCGAAAGCGGTGTGGAACGCTTCAATTCCTCACGGACGACACCGGCAAAATCTGTCTCAGAAAGTTTTCCACTCCTGCGATTCACCACACCAGAAGGATAAGTGGTAATACCCCATTTGTTGGCATACTCATCGCCCTCAGGCTGCATCAATCCTATCATGTTCGGCATAGAACCTTCTTTCACGGCAAGCGTACCTGCATGGATAGAAACAGAAATCAGCTGCTCGCCATACAGTTCTTTCAATCCTTTCACCACCTCGTGGGCAGCAGGACAGTTGATACATCTCTGACCAGTAAACTCTTCAAGCAGCACCACACGCTGGCTTTAAACAGCAGGCAACTCTATCAGACGGTCATTCTCATCTACCTGGTCGCAACCACCCAACACCATTGCCGAAGCCATCAGCAGGGCATATATCTTTGAAAATTTCATTCGTCTTTATGTTTTTAGAAGTTGTAATTATAAGATACTGTCATACCGTAGCTTGCGGGCACGAAACGGCACACACCACCAGAGCAGTTGTAGCCTGCACGGGTCTTGCCATAGCTCAGCTGCAGACGGTTGTCTCTTCCTGCCAGTCGGCATAGTGCTCGCAGATGGCCTTCAACTCGCGGTTGCAGGGTTTGCACCATGTGGCGAAGAAACTGATGACAAAAGGTTTGCCGTCGTTACTCAATGTAGATGTGTCAATGGTCTTGCCGTCGAGAGTCTTCAACTTAACTGACGGAAGCTAGGCATTGGCTACCATGGCTACCATGGCGAATGCCACAAACAAAAATAACTTTCTTAACGTCATAGTTCATGTATTTTACGATTGTTATGCTGCAAAAATACAGTATTTTTGTCTAACAACATTTCTTTTTCCTAAAAAACACGATATTCAGTGCAAATTTCAGATATTTTATGTATTTTTGCGCCGACAAGTAATCATTTTTTACATAAAAAACAGGAAAGAGTGAATAAGCTATTCATGAAGGTTTGTTTCATGCTAGGCATGGGACTACTCATGTGCCAGAACATCGTGGCACAAGAAACGGCGGGCACCCCGATACTGAATGCCTATACATTCAGCGATGGTTCGTTGCTCCACAGCATGTCAAACAATGGCAAATGGGCGGTAGCCTATGGAGCGGATGCCGCATCATCAGCCTACAGTTTCCCCAAACTCATTAACCTTGAGACACAAGAGGTGAAAGACCTGCTCTCTGAGTCGGAGCTCAACAACATCTCTGGTGAGGCCACGGCTACCGACGTGACCGACGACGGCAACATCGTGGTGGGCAGCAAGGAGGGAAAGCCCGGCTACTGGACCATCTCTACCGGTAAGTTCACCACCGTGAAACTGGCTACCAACACCATCGGCGGACGCATCAATGCTGTGACTCCCGACGGGCGTTATGCCGTGGGACAAAGCACAAAGGGTGGTTATGACGAAGTCCCTATGTTGTGGGACTTGGAGAATGGTACCGTGAAGGAAACCAACTGGCCCAAGACCGACCTTGGCGGCCAGAACCAGGGAATGACACGCTTCATCGGTATCTCTGCCGATGGCCGTTACATCGTGGGTTGCGTAAGCTACAGCTATCCCTCGGATGTGCTCTACTTTGTTTACGATCGCGACAACAAGACAACCGACCCTATCGGCTTTGATTACGACGAAGCCAGCAAGACCTACTCACCCAAAGTGGCTGAGTTGCACCACATTGACGGTGTCCACATCTCTGCCAACGGCAAATGGGTGGGCGGAAATGCCTATCTGACCAACGATGCCGTTGTACCCTACCGCTACAATCTGGAAACCGGCGAGTTTGAGTGCTTCAACAACACCGAGAGCCAGGACAAGGGCTGCGTGACCATCGACAACATGGGTACCATCTATGCCTCTACACCGGCTTACAGCCCTTCACGCACACAATTTGTGATGAACGGCAAATATTGGTACTCGCTCGATGAGTTGCTCAAGGTCTATGGCATCGACTTCTACAAGAAGACCGGATATGATGCCACCGGTTACATCTGGTGCGCATCAGACGACTGCAAGACGGTTATCGGCAACGCCTACATCAGCCAGGAGAGCTACATGCTCACCTTGCCTGTGACATTTGCCGAGGCTTGTGGAGCCGTCAACCTGCTCAGCGACTACAGCG
This sequence comes from Prevotella pectinovora, assembly GCF_000834015.1. Lineage (GTDB taxonomy): Bacteria > Bacteroidota > Bacteroidia > Bacteroidales > Bacteroidaceae > Prevotella > Prevotella pectinovora. The sequence continues at coordinate 64,277 of NZ_JXQI01000055.1, forward strand.
TGACTCCACGCAACGGTTCGTCACTCACCAACATGTCTAACGTCAGCATCAAGTTCACCCGCAACGTGGAAGTGCTTGGCAACAAAAACGATATCGTGCTGAAGGACGAAGAGGGCAATACCGTGAAGACCGCACTGAAGTTTGCCATCAACAGCAGCAACAATTCTACCGTGGAAATCGGGTTCAGAACCGTCACCCTCGATGCCGGCAAGAAATACACCATTGAGATTCCTGCCGGTACCATCTGCGTGGCCGGCGACCGGGAACGCACCAACGAGGCTATTACACTGACTTACACTGGCCATGGCACTGCACCTGTAGCCATGACAGCAGTGGTTCCCGAGAACAACAGCACCGTAGGTCACCTGAGCATGACCACCAACCCTGTGGTTCTGACTTTCGATACCGACGTGAAGGTGGCTGAGGGTGCCGTAGCACAGCTCTACCGCAACGACGAGGAAGAGCCGTTCACCCAGTTGAACTTGCTGGCCGGCAACACCGAGAGCACCTACAAGCAGGTGATGGTGTATCCTACCACCATTGAAAACCTCTACAAGGGCAACACCTATCGCATCGTGATTGAAGAAGGTGCCATCACCGACCTCAGCGGTGCCAGCAAGAACGAGAAGATCGAGATTACCTATGAGGGTTCTTATGAGCGCACCGTAGTTTCTGACGACACTCACATCTATCAGGAGAACTTCGCCCTTGGCATGACCAACATGATGCTGTATGACGGCGACCACAACACACCGGTAGAGGAAATGCAGGCTTGGATGTTCAATGCCACAACCACACCTTGGTGGTATGCTGCCGACGACGACTACAGCAACACCTGCGCCGTGTCTCACTCGATGTACGACCCTGCAGGAAAGTCTAACGACTGGATGGTTACACCTCAGCTCTACATCCCCGACGGCAAGTGCTTCCTCTCGTTCAAAGCACAGAGCTTCCGCAAGGCCAAGACCGACAAGCTGAAGGTGATTGTCTATGCCACTGAAGTGACATACAACGACCTGACCGATGCTACCATCGAGAAATTCATCAACGAAGGCGACGTGGTGATGGACGAAGTGCTTTCTCCCGGCGCCAACGAAGGCATACTGGGTGGTGAATGGCAGAACTACTCATTCAAACTCGACAAATATGCAGGCAAGAACATCTACATTGCCTTTGTCAATGAGAACGAGAACCAGAGTGCCGTATTCGTCACCGACATCCAGGTGGTTCACAACCAAGACTTCACCATCGCACTCACCTTGCCCGAATCGGTAGTGGCCAAAGAGAGCCAGGACATCAAGGGTACCATCACCGTGAAAAACGGTACGGAAACCTATAGCGACATCAAGCTCCAACTGCTCGATGCCAACAACAATGTGGTTGACGAGATTGCCGAAAGCGGCCTCTCTCTGAAAGTGGACGACAAATATGAATTTGCCTTCAGCAAACCGCTGCCGCTGACCATCGGTACGGTTAACAACTTCAGCATCAGCATCCAACTGGGCAGCCTGAGCGACGTATTTGTAACAAGCATCAAGAACCTTGCTTTCACTCCCACCAAGCGCATCGTATTGGAAGAGAACACCGGCCAGGGTTGCCAGAACTGTCCGCTCGGACACTTGGCCATCGACAAACTCACCGAGGTATATGGCGACCGCTTCATTCCTTTGTGCTACCACACTTACACCGGTGACAACCTTGAAAGCGGTATGACCGAATATACGGCCTACTTCCTCGGCATGACAGCTGCTCCACAGGGACGCATCAACCGTGGTGCCATCGCTTCGCCAATGGTGAGCTACACAGAAAACGGCGTGGTTGATTATACCTTCTATGCCAAGGATGGCTCTTGCTGGATGGACATCGCCAATGAGGAATTTGCCAAAGAAACCGAAGCCGACATCAACATCGATGTAGAATACGACGAGACTACCGGCAACCTGAACATTCCTTACAGCGTGAAATTCGCACTCTCTCAGGACAAGTTGAACATTGGTATGCTTTGCGTAGTGACCGAAGACAACCTCAGCGGTTTCCAGCAGAACAACCTCTACAGCATGACCGACGAAGACCTCGGTGAATGGCAGAAAGACGGTGCCTATGGCAAGTCTATCGTGAGATATGTATTCAACGATGTGGCTCGTGCCCTCTATCCTTCAAACAACTACAACGGTCAGCTGGGTCTTATCCCCACAAGCGTTGAAGGCAGCAAGGAATACACCGGTACCATCACCATCAACGTGAACAAGAACGCTTCTTATGTGAGCGATGTGAACAACTGCAAGGTAACTTGTATGATGATTGATGCCAACACAGGTGCCTACATCAACGCTGCCCGTGCAGCTGTGAATGATCCCAGCGGTATCGATAGCATCAACAGCGACAACAGCGACATCAACATCTACGCCGCAAACGGAAACATCTATGTCAACGCTCCCGAGGGTGCCACTGTCAATGTTTATTCTGTTGACGGCCAGACATTAGCTACCACAAAGGTCAACGGCTCTGCCCACCTTCAGGTAAACGGCAACGGTATGGCCATCGTCCGCGTGGCTGCCGGCAAGGATGTCGTAGTGAAGAAAATCGCCCTGTAATCATAGCCATTCAGCTATTTTGATACAATCATCTAAAAAGGATGTGCCCTACAAACGGTTGGGGCACATCTTTTTTATATCACATAGAGGTGTGTGCTATTAACGACCACCGTAAGTTTTTCCTTAGTGGCTTTTATCTCGTTTTGCCATCTGCTACCAGCACTCGATATCTTTCGCGATATCCGGCAACATGTCTTTTGTAAATCGTGGGTCTTTGTGGCGTCTGCGCTGCTCGATGTAATTGCGGAGCAAGGCAAACACTCGGGGCGAGAGCAAGAAGATGGCCACAAGATTGAATATGGTCATGAGACCCATAGCCAAATCGACGACACTCCATGCCGTTTGCAATGTGACCAACGACCCGGCCATCACTACCATACCTGTAATGATGCGGAACAAATAAACCGCTCCACGTTTCTTAGTCATGAAACGGATATTGGTTTCTCCATAGAAATAATTGGCAATGATCGTACTGTAGGCAAAAAGGAATATCGCCGCTGTGATGAATAGTCCACCTGCCTGCCCCACCTCACTCTCCAATGCGTATTTGGTGAGGATAATGCCGTCGCGCCCGGAGTTCCACTCGCCTGAAAGAAGAATGATGAATGCCGTGCACGAACAGATGACCAATGTATCGGCAAACACACCCAATGCCTGCAACAACCCTTGTTTCACAGGATGGGAGGTGGTGGCTATGGCTGCGGCGTTGGGTGCAGAACCTTCGCCCGCCTCATTGCTGAACAAACCGCGCTTTACACCCTGCATCACCGCCATGCCTATGGCTCCTCCCACAGCCTGCTCCAGCCCAAAGGCACTCCTCACAATCAGCAAAAACATGTCGGGCAGACGGGTGATGTTGAGCAATACCACCACCAATGCCAACAAGATGTAGCCAATGGCCATAAAGGGCACTACGATACTGGCAAAATGGGATATACGGCGAATGCCTCCAAAGACGATGATTAATGTGGACACCGACAACACCACACCTATCCATGCCTGATTCGTGTCAAAAGCATCGGCAAGGGCTGCACACAAGGTATTGCTCTGCACCACCTGATTGGCCACACCAAAAGTAAGGGTAATGAGCACAGCAAACACCACGCCCATCCAGGGCTTATGCAACCCCATCTGCATATAATAGGCCGGTCCTCCATAGAATGAGTCTGCTCCCTTGCGCTTATACAACTGGGCCAACGTGGCTTCGACAAAAGCCGTGGCGGCTCCGAATAACGCCATCACCCACATCCAGAAGACAGCACCAGGACCTCCCACGAAAATGGCAGAGGCCACACCCGCCAGATTGCCCGTACCCACACGACTCGACAAAGATACGGCAAAAGCATGAAACGAACCTATCTTCTTTTTCTTTTTTTCTGGATGAGCATCAACGGCAACGGTATTACTACCCACTTCACCAAACAAAGGCCGGTCGGCAATCACATGCCAAACATCCTTGAGCAGGCGGAACTGCACACCACGGCTGCGGATGGTAAAATACAAGGCACAAACCACCAACAGCGTGATGACTATGTATGTCCATAAAAAGTCGTTGACCACATCCAACAGGCCAGTAACTGTAGTAATGAATAAGGGTGCTATTGTTATCATGTTTTACTGTTTTTTATTTATAACCCTTACAAAAGTAAACAAAAATATTTAAAACAAAAACACAATGTTAGGAAATCATGTAAAAAGCGGTTGAAAGGCAACCTTCCAACCGCTTTGATAAAGATTTATAAGACAGATGTTATTATTTCAGCATATATGTCTTGCCGTTGATGATATACATACCGGGCTTCAAGGTCTTCAGGGCAGAAGCATCTACACCCTTCATCACCATCACACCGTTGACTGTATAAACATCAGCCTTGCCACCGTTGGCACCGATGATGTTGGCAATGCCTGAAGGTGTGCCGATGGTATAAACAAAACGATAATCTTGTGTGCTTGCAACACCATTCTCAAAGCTTACTGAACCTATTGGCAACAACAAAGTATATGTACCTTCAGCTGTAACCTTTTCAGGCAACGTAAGTTTCAACTGATTCCATTTTGAGAAATCGTCACCGAATTCTTGATTCGTAATCTTGGTTACATTACCCTTGTCATCTGTCAAAGTGGGAATACCACTACCCCAAGCAGCCTCACTGTGGTCATCGAATGTGATATTGAACACATAGAGACTTTCAACTACACCCTCAGCAGGATCAATGGTTACATTTTCAGTAGTGATATCCTGGATGGTATAAACAAACGACTGAGCCTCAGTGTTGATGTTGTCAGGATCATCATTGAAGGTAACGGCACCTGCGGGGATAGTCAAGGTGTAAGTACCAGGAGCGGTGATTTCCTCAGCAAGTGAGCAAACCAATTTATTATCTCCATCTCCCCATCCTACATTCCTAATGGTGATAACCTCACCCTCAGCAGTAGTCAATGTGGGCATTTCAGCGTATGTCCAGTTGCAAGAAGCATAGTCATTGAATGTCAGGTCGAAGTCCTTCAGACTGGTTACAACACCAGGAGCAGGAGCGATAGAGATGTTCATCGAAGGCTGTGGCTCATCACCCTCAATATTCAGGTAGAAGCTGCACTCACGATTATTCTTTACCATGAATCCTTGAGCCTGCAAGTCGAGGTTGAAGAAACCTTCGGGCACTACAACGGTGTAGTTGCCACCAGCGGTTATTTCATTATTGAAGCTGACAATTACCTCCTGGACGATATAATCCCAGTTATCTTCCTGACCGGCAGGAATTACGTTGGTCACATCGGTAGAAGTGGCCACCACATTGCGCATTTTGTCGAGAATTTCGATTTTGCCCATCCATGTAGGCTGGATTCCTTTAGAATAGCCAAACTTGATGGTATTGATGCGCTCAACGGTGCTGCCATCAACGGGATCAACCATTTCAGGAACTGGCAAGTTGAACTTGGCATCACAATAAACAGTGATGTAAGAAGCGTCGCCTTCTCCATTGTTGCCCTTGACTACCAGTCCGTTCATGTCTTTAGCCAAGATACTCATACCAATAGATGTGTACTCGGTCATCACCCATTCAGGTATCTCAACGGTTGCGGTCTTGTTGTCTTCGCTCATGCTTACTGCACAATCCACAGTGTTACCCATTCCAAGTAGAACAAAGGCTTTTTCAATGGTTACAGCATCACTGAATACGAAATCAACCTTATTGTCAGTAGCATCTTCAAGTATTACATCGGGATTTGATGAGTCAAAGTGGAGATCTGCAGGAGAAACAAGGGTTACGGGGCTATACTTGTAAGCCTCTGTACCACCCATGAATGAAATGGTAGAAACGAAAACGGGATCCTTGTCGTAGTTCTTGTCGTCAGTGGTTGCCCAGCCCTTGAATTCCATTTCATATTCATTCTCGGTATAGAGCACATAGTCGATAGGAATCCAGAACTGCCAGTGACCGGCTTTTGTCTTCTCGCTCTTGTCGGCAACACTCTTCACGATTTCACCTGTAGTTTTGTTGGTCACTTTATACTGCAGCACACCGATTTGGTCGTCCATGCTTGTGGTCACGTCAAGGTTGCCATCAGCAATCAGTTTAGCTACAGGAACGCCACCCATGAGGTCAACGGTTACAGAACCGTCGGCTGAAGACATCACAGCGCTCAACACCTTGGCCTCTGCTGCTTGTCTGCCAGCTGATTTGAAAGTAGCGATAATCTCGTCTGAGTGGTCAACGCCATCAGGACATACCATATTCTTCAAGGTAACAATCACTGTAGAGTTGGCATCTGTAGAGAAATTGGGCACAGGGATAGTATATATGGTTGCGTCGGCATCATCAGGGTCAGCTTCTGCGGTGACCTGCTCTCTTGACACCTCAGCTACACCTTCCTGATTGTTATAAGTATAGGTAAACTGTACGCCATCAAAAGCCATGTTGCCACCTTTTTCATTGATCCACAGTTCCACAGCCTTGGCATCGTCAATAGTTTGGCCACCAATCAGACTAATTTCAGGAATCAACTCATAAGATACCACTTCGTAGGGGAAGTTATAGAAGAATGAACCGAGTGAGCCTGAACCATCAGAATAAGCAAAGTTGCCCTCAGCATCTTTTACTCCAAGAATTTGAAGACCCATGATGCCATAGTTAGTACCTGAAGGAACCATTACATCAGGTGTACGCACTTTGTCTCTCAGGTCGATAACCAGCATATTGCCACCGAGCACCTTCACCATGCCGGCTGCAGTAAGGTTTTCTTCATAATAGTCGACTTCTGACTCCAAATCCCCATAAACCAGTTTCACGACAGGCAATGTCTCGTTCAATGAGCCATCGAACTCAAGCTGTACGAGTGCATTGGTATTGTTGGGGGCGAAATAAGACATGAAGTTGTCCAACCCCTTGCCGGGAACATTGGTCTCGCTGACGAGCAGCAAGGGCTTTGCTGCGGCTTTATAAGTAGTCACAACTTCATCAAGCACATTCTCAGTGTTGTTGGCATCACATACGCCCTTCAGGGTGATGACCACTTCATCATCGGCCTTTAATGTACCTTCATTATACATTTTAAGCATGGTTGCTTTCAAGTCGGCTGTAACAAAATAGCCCTGAGTCATCACGTTGATGCCTACCTCTGTTGAACCTACTTTCATAGTGGCGTCGCTCACCCTGACATTTTTATTGAATGTCCAAGTGACATAGGCACTTGAAGCTGAAAGTGTGCTGCCATCAGCAGGCGTAACATTCTTTAATGCAATAGGAGTACCTTGTCCGTAACTTACTGTGATGTTACCACCGTTCATCACAAAACTTTCATAGAAATAGTAAGTGGTGCCCTTCTTTGTGCCATTGGGAATATCAATGGTGTAAGTGAAAGGCGAGAACGAACCAGTACGGTTGTAGACGGCTTCAGTCTGGTGAGTCTCATCAGTATAAATGCCCATATCCTGAGGAGTGACCACCTCAAGTTTAACGCCATCGGTTGAAACGTCTTCGGGCACTACAAACTGTGCATAGACCGGTTTGTTCTTGAGACCATCAAGACTGTAAGAGCCTCCGTCCTCGAAAATGAAAGGGTCGTCTTTAGTACCTGTTCCCTTAGCATAGGCATCACTCCCGACAAGCGAAAAGCCGAGGATTGCCATAAGCATCAAAGAACGTACACAAAACATACCCCACAAAGAGTTAGTTGTAACTTTCTTCATAGTGTAGATTTTTAATGAAACAATTGTATTTAATTAAGTGATTATTTGCTATGAATAGCATCTCTCCGAATTAGTCATCAAAGAAACGCACTCTATCAATAAACGATGTAACACACAGTTGTATTTTTCAAACCGGTAGCAAATTTATCAAAAAAAATTATCATGACAATACATTTCCCAAAAAACATCGTATTTTTATAGATTATTAAACCCAAAACGGTCATTAGGGCTTGCTTGTATTTTGGATTTTTAGAAGTGTGGATTTTGTTTGTCTTTTAATGAGTAATAGCGAGCTATTGCGAATTAAAAACAGGCAAAAGACACCTTATAAAAAGCAAAAGACTGCAAGCAGTTGTAAAAAACTACCATTGAACGGCCTAATGGCCGATTTGGGTTAAATAAAATGCGCCAGCTATCGTAATGACAGCCGGCGCATTTTCATTTATTATAAATCAGTATGTAGTCCTGGGGGATTACAGTTTCTGCTTAACCTCAATCTCTGTGAATGTCTCGATGACGTCTCCCACCTGGATATCGTTGAAGTTGACGAGCGAGATACCACACTCGAAGGTGACTCCCACCTCCTTGACATCGTCCTTGAAACGCTTGAGGGCGTTGATAGCTCCAGTATGGATAACGATACCGTCGCGGATAAGACGAGCCTTGTCTGTGCGGTGAACCTTGCCCTCGGTGACCAAAGCACCGGCAACCGTTCCGACCTTCGAGATCTTGTATACCTCGCGAACTTCCACCTGACCGGAGACAACCTCCTTGACAACCTTGTCGAGCATACCCTCCATGGCGGAAGTGACATCCTCGATGGCGTCGTAGATGACAGAATAGGTGTTGATCTCTACACCCTCCTGGTCGGCGAGCTTGCGGGCCGATGCCGAAGGACGCACCTGGAAGCCCACGATGAGAGCATCCGAAGCGTCGGCGAGAGTAACATCGCTCTCTGAAATCTGACCCACGGCCTTGTAGATGACGTTGACCTTGATCTTCTCTGTAGAGAGCTTGATGAACGAGTCGCTGAGAGCCTCGATACTACCGTCGGTATCACCCTTGACGATGATGTTGAGTTCCTTGAATGATCCGAGTGCGATACGATGGCTGATGTCGCTGAGGGTAAGACGCTTCTGAGTGCGCAATCCCTGCTCACGCTGCAGCTGCAGACGCTTGTTGGCAATCTCGCGAGCCTCCACCTCAGTGTCGAGAACGTGGAAGGCATCACCTGCCGTAGGAGCACCGTTGAGACCCAGGATGATTGCAGGCTCTGCCGGCTTTGCCTCCTCGATACGCTGGTTACGCTCGTTGAACATTGCCTTGATACGTCCGTAGCTTGTTCCGGCAATCAGGTTGTCGCCCACACGGAGCGTTCCGTTGCTCACGAGAACAGTAGAGACATAACCGCGACCCTTGTCGAGCGACGACTCTATGACGCTACCCGTAGCCTTGCGGTTTGGATTAGCCTTCAGTTCGAGCATGTCGGCCTCAAGGAGCACCTTCTCGAGAAGTTCGTCAACGCCAATGCCCTTCTTGGCACTGATCTCCTGACACTGGTACTTTCCGCCCCACTCCTCTACAAGGAGGTTCATATTGGCGAGGTCTTCCCTGATCTTGTCGGCATTGGCACCCGGCTTGTCAATCTTGTTGATGGCAAATACCATCGGCACGTTGGCAGCCTGTGCGTGGGCGATTGCCTCACGTGTGGTAGGCATCACGCTGTCGTCGGCAGCGATGATGATGATGGCGATATCGGTGACCTGGGCACCACGGGCACGCATGGCGGTGAACGCCTCATGACCCGGAGTGTCGAGGAATGTGATATGTCTGCCGTTCTGCAACGTCACGTTGTATGCACCGATATGCTGGGTGATACCACCTGCCTCACCGGCGATGACGTTGGTATTGCGGATATGGTCGAGGAGAGAAGTCTTACCATGGTCTACGTGTCCCATCACGGTAACGATAGGAGCACGAGGCAGCAGATCGTTCTCATCGTCAGGCTCCTCGTTGATAGCCTCCGAAACCTCGGCACTAACGTATTCTGTCTTGAAGCCGAACTCCTCAGCAACGAGGTTGATGGTCTCTGCATCGAGACGCTGGTTGATAGACACCATGATGCCGACGCTCATACAGGTACCGATGACCTGGTTTACAGAGACGTTCATCATGTTGGCAAGTTCGCTGACGGTAACGAACTCCGTAAGCTTCAGTATCTTGCTCTCTGCCTTCTCCTCGGCGCGCTGCTCCTTGAGATGTTCCTGGGCGGCGTCGCGCTTCTCCTTGCGGTATTTGGCTCCCTTCTTGTTCTGTCCCTTGCTGGTGAGGCGCGCAAGCGTCTCCTTTACCTGACGTGCTACATCCTCCTCGCTTACTTCAGCCGGCTTCTGTCCGCCGCGCTTGCGGTTCTTCTTCTTGTTTGAACCTCCGGCGTTCTTCTGACCGCCCTGGGCGTTGTTCTGCTTGGCAGCTGCAGCGATGTCTACACGCTCCTTGCCGATGCGCTGACGCTTCTTGCGCTCGCCATTGGCGTTTGCTCCGCCATGCTGTGCCTTCTCCTCACGCTCCTTGCGGCGCTCCTCCTTGCTCTTCTTCTTAGGACGAGTGCTCTGGTTCAGAGAGTCGAGGTCGATCTTGCCCAACACGTTAACCTTGGGAGCGAGTTTCTTCTCGCTCTTCAGCGTGAACACCTTTGAGTCGTTGTCGGCAGCAGCAGGCTGTGCCGCATTTGCCGGTGATGCCTCTTTAGGCTCATTCTTTGCAGCAGGCTGTGCTGCTGGCTGTTCTGCCTTCACTTCCGGCTTTGGAGCCACCGGCTCCGGCTTAGGCTGGGCAGGCTTAGGCTGTTCTTGACTTGGCTGCTCTTTGGCAACCGTTTCCACTGGTTCCTGTGCCACGGGCTTCTCCTCGGCTGGCTTGCTGACGGCAGCAGCATTTGCCTTTTTCTCTTCGGGCTTTGCAGTAGAAACAGCAGATTTCGCTGATGGCTTCTTGCCCAGACTGTCGAGGTCTATCTTTCCTAATGGTGTGTACTTCTGCTGAGGTCTTGGCTCTGTGCTTCGTCCCTCTTTCTTGTCGGAACGTTTCTTCTCCTTAGGACGCTTCTGCAAGAGCTTCTCTGCCTGTGTGCGCTCCTCCTTGTCCGACTTGTATGCCTCTACGAGAGCATTATACTGTCCGTCGGTGAGCTTGGAGTTAGGACCCTCAGGAGCCTCTCCCAGTTCGCTTCTTTTTTTCAGGAAATCAACTGCCGTTTGAAGTCCTATATTCAATTCACTAATCGCTTTGTTTAATCTGATGCTCATACTATATGTTTTACCCTTCTTCTTTCTTTTCTGTTATTATTCGGCTTGTCCGGAGCGTTCTGACTGCGGAATATTCGTTCTCCGCCCTTGCTTGCGGTCCGCCAGTTTCCCGAACATGCCATTCCCGAATGCTTACACATGCGGCACACCGTTCTGGGGAGCGGCGTGCCGTATGGACTGTATGTATTATTCGAATTCCGCTCTCAGCACCTGGAGCACGTGGTCTACCGTCTCCTCTTCGAGGTCGGCTTTCTCTACGAGCATTTCGCGTGGTGCCTCAAGCACCTTCTTTGCAGTGTTGAAGCCGATAGACTTGATGGCATCGATTACCCACTGGTCTATCTCGTCTGCAAACTCGTCGAGGTAGATGTCTTCCACCTCCTGGCCATCCTCCATGTCACGGAACACGTCGATGGTGTATTCTGTCAGCATACTTGCCAACTTGATATTCATACCGCCACGGCCGATTGCCAATGATACCTCTTCCGGCTTGAGGAACACCTCTGCCTTGTGGTTCTCCTCGTCTACATTGATGTTGAGGACCTTTGCCGGACTGAGTGCGCGCTGGATGAAGAGCTTGGTGTTTGCGGTGTAGTTGATCACATCGATGTTCTCGTTGCACAGTTCTCTTACGATACCGTGCACGCGGCTACCCTTCACTCCCACGCATGCTCCTACTGGGTCGATGCGCTCGTCGTAGCTCTCAACGGCGATCTTGGCTCTCTCTCCCGGCATACGTGCTATGCGCTGCACGGTGATGAGTCCGTCGGCAATCTCTGGCACCTCCTGTTCGAGCAGGCGCTGCAGGAACACCGGACTTGTGCGGCTGAGGATGATTTTCGGGTTGTTGTTCTCGTTGTCCACACGCAGGATGACAGCCTTTACGGTCTCTCCCTTGCGATACTGGTCGCGAGGAATCTGCTCTCCCTTAGGAAGGATAAGCTCGTTGTTCTCGTCGTCAACGAGGAGCACCTCTCTCTTCCACACCTGATAGACCTCAGCTGTGATTACCTGTCCCACACGGTCTTTGTATTTGTTGTAGAGGCTGTCGTGCTCGAGCTCGAGCACCTTTGAAGCCAAAGTCTGACGCAGGTTGAGGATGGCACGGCGTCCGAACTTGCTGAAGTCCACCTTCTCGCTCACGTCCTCACCCACCTCGTAGTCTGCCTGTATCTTGCGAGCCTCTGTGAGTGTTATCTCTTTGTTGTCGTCATGCTCCACGCCGTCGGCAACGACGGTACGGTTGCGGTATATCTCGAAGTCGCCCTTGTCGGGGTTCACGATGACGTCGAAGTTCTCGTCGCTGCCGAAGATCTTCGCGATGACGTTGCGGAAGCTTTCCTCGAGCACGCTCATGAGAGTCGTTCTGTCGATATTCTTCGTTTCCTTGAATTCTTTGAAGGATTCGAACATGCTTACTGTTTCTTCTTCTTTCTTCAATGCTGCCATAGCTTATTTGAAACTTATTAAGTATTTTGTATATTTCACTGTGTTCATGCCGAAGGTCTTGTCAACGTCTTCTATTACCGGGCGCTTGGCTCCTTCCTTCTTCACTTTCTCTTTCACGGTGATGGTGAAATCGTCTCCATCCACACTCTTGAGCAGTCCTTTCCATTTCTTTCCGTCGGCGTCGAGCACTTCCACTTCTTTTCCGATGAAGTTGAGATACTGCTGTCTCACCTTGAAAGGCTGTCCGAGGCCGGCGCTGCCAACCTCCAATTCGTAGTCCTCGTCATCACGGTTGAGGTTGTCTTCTATGAAGCGGCTGAGCTGCACGCAATCCTCAATCCACACGCCATCTGCATGGTCGATCTCCACGACGATTCTGTCGTCTGGACTAATCTCAATGTCAACGAGGAAATAGTCTTTGTCCTCGAGCCACTGGTTAACTAATTTTTCAACTACGTTTTTGTCTATCATAAATAAAATAACTTGTGGTAATTCCCTTGAGGCGGCAAGAGAATGTCATCCATCAGAAAGTGTCGCCTGTCGGGGATTTAAAATAAAATGAGGAGCTCCTTCGGGGCTCCCCATTCCACTGAACGCTGCAAAGTTAACAATTATTATTAACGTGCGCAACGTTTTATGCATAAAATATGTGGTTTGTATCTGCTTTTTCTTCGTTTTTTAGCTTTCTGCCATGAAGTATAGGCATTACCAACCATCAGATTCCGTCTTATTGCCGTTTTCCGGTCCGTTTCCTTTCCGGGGAACCGGATGTTTCCACGTACCGTCCCGACGCCTTCCGGCTGTTTATGCGTCGATGTTGGCGTAAGTGGCATTCTGCTCTATGAACTGGCGGCGTGGCTCCACGTCGTCGCCCATAAGCATAGAGAATATCTCGTCCGCCTCGGCGGCATTCTCAATGTTCACCTGCTTGAGCAGACGGGTCTTAGGATTCATTGTGGTGTCCCAGAGCTGCTCCGGGTTCATCTCTCCCAAACCTTTATATCGCTGTGTGTGGATATTCTTGTCGTCGTCCACGCCGTTGCCGTATTTGTCGAGGAACGCCTGTCGCTGCTGCTCGGTGTAGCAGTATTCCTTCACCTTGTTCTTGAAGGTACAGAGATACAGTGGCGGAGTGGCGATATAGAGATGTCCCTCCTGTATCACCTTCGGCATGAAACGATAGAAGAGCGTCATGATGAGCGTGTCGATGTGTGAACCATCGACGTCGGCATCGGTCATGATGATGATCTTGTCGTAGCGCAGCTTTTCGGTGTTCGCCTCCTTGTCTTCTTCGCCGTCCACTCCGAAGCGCACGCCGATACTCTGGATGATGTTCATCACCGACTCGCTCTCGAACACCTTGTGCCACATCACCTTCTCCACGTTCAGGATCTTACCTCTGAGCGGCAGGATTGCCTGGGTGTAGCGGTCGCGGCCCTGCTTTGCCGAACCTCCGGCGGAGTCTCCCTCGACGAGGAATATCTCACACTCCTTCGGGTCACGGTTGGAACAGTCGGCGAGTTTTCCCGGCAGTCCGCCTCCGGTCATCGGGTTCTTGCGCTGCACGCTCTCACGTGCCTTGCGTGCCGCGATACGTGCCGTAGCTGCAAGGATGACCTTCTCGCAAACCTGCTTCGCCTCTTTCGGATGCTCCTCCAGATAGTTTGTCAGCGCCTCCGACACGGCCTGCTGCACGGCTCCGGTAACCTCGTTGTTTCCGAGCTTCGTCTTTGTCTGTCCCTCAAACTGCGGCTCTGCCACCTTTATCGAGATTACGGCGGTGAGTCCCTCACGGAAGTCCTCTCCGGCGATTTCTATCTTCGCCTTCTCGATCTGCTTTGAGATCACCGGGTCGCTGTCGGCGTATTTCTTCAGCGTGCGGGTGAGTGCCATACGGAAGCCCACAAGGTGTGTTCCTCCCTCTATGGTGTTGATATTGTTTACGTATGAATGGATATTCTCGCTATAGTCGGTGTTATACATGATAGCCACCTCGATTGGAATACCCTGCTTCTCGGTCTTCAGATAGATGACATCATCGAAGAGGTGGGTGCGATGGCGGTCGACGTAGCGCACGAACTCCTTCAGTCCCTCCTTGGCATGGAACACCTCCTGACGGGTCTTTCCCTCCTCGTCGGGACGCATATCGGTAAGCGTTATGGTGATGCCGGCATTCAGATATGCCAGCTCTCTCATTCGCTTGGCTATGATGTCGTACTTATACGTGGTGGTGGTGAATATGGTTGGGTCCGGCCAGAACTGCTGGCGTGTTCCCTGCTGGTCGGTCTCTCCCACTACCTTCACAGAATAGAGAGGCTTTCCCTTTTCGTATTCCTGCTGATAGATCTTGCCGTTGCGGAACACCTGCGAGAGCATCTTTGTGGAGAGCGCGTTCACACAACTCACACCCACTCCGTGGAGTCCTCCGCTGACTTTGTATGATCCCTTGTCAAACTTTCCTCCTGCGTGGAGCACCGTCATTACCACTTCGAGTGCCGACTTGTGGAGTTTCTCGTGCATGTCCACCGGAATACCACGTCCGTTGTCCTGCACCGTGATAGACTCGTCCTCGTTGATGGTAACCTCGATGTGCGTGCAATAGCCTGCCATCGCCTCGTCGATGGAGTTGTCCACGGTCTCGTTCACAAGGTGATGGAGACCTTTCTCACTGATATCGCCGATATACATGGCCGGACGCTTGCGCACAGCCTCAAGACCCTCCAGCACCTGAATGTTACTGGCGGAATAGTTGTTCTCGTTTATCTGATTGTCTGACATTGTTGATTTCTTGATTTTTTCAAGGGGCAAAGATAGTCAATTTTATTGACATAGGGAAATTTTCGGTTTAAAAAGTGTCGCCGTTCCTCTTCACCCTCGACATATTGGGGTTATTTCCAAACTGGCCATCAGATTCCGCATCTGCCAGGCCTTTGTTTTCATACACATAACGCTGCATCATCCTCACGCCACCATCGGCATGCAAAACGGCGATATGCCATAACATAACGATATGCCATAACGCAGAAATGCCACAATCTTCCGATTGCAGCATTCCGTATGATTCAATAACATTTTACATCGCCCCATAGTGCGACTCTTGACTTAGGCAAGGCTATTGATGTGCTGTGCCAAGCTTGACTTGATGTTAGCAGCCTTATTCTTGTGGATAAGGTTAGTCTTAGCCAGCTTGTCAAGAATCTTCTGTACGCTTGGGTACATCTTAACAGCCTCTTCCTTGTCTGTCATAGCGCGCAGTTTACGAACTGCATTACGCATAGTCTTTGCATAATATCTGTTGTGCAAATTCTTTTTCTTATCCTGGCGGATTCTTTTTAGTGATGATTTGTGATTTGCCATCTTGTTATTATCTTTTTATTTTTTATTGTAGTCCCTAGGAGAGTCGAACTCCTCTTTAGAGAATGAAAATCTCTCGTCCTAACCGATAGACGAAGGGACCATAATCGGATTTTGCGGTGCAAAGTTACGTCAACTTTATCATATACACAAATATTTTCAAGAAAAAATATTGAAATTCGTGCTTTTCTTGTTGTTTTTAAGGATTTTACGCCCTTCGAATGAGGTTTTTTGATAATTTTGCCGACAAATATGACTTTCAACATCAATTGCATAGTGCTCCACGCCTTCATGTTCAACGATTCGAAAATGATGGTAGACGTGCTCTCCAGAGAGGAGGGCAGGCTGTCGTGCGTGCTAAACATAGGGCGGTCGAAGGCGGGCCGCGGGCGCCGCCAACTGTTCCAACCCCTGTCGATTCTCGAACTGACTCTCGACCGCAAGGCACCGGGACTACTCGCCACAGTGAAAGACGCTCATGTGGCAGTGGCATTCGCCAATATCCCCTTCGACCCCTACAAACTCGCCATATCGATGTTTCTCGCCGAATTCATTGCCAACGTCACGCGGTCAGAAAAGGAATCGGAGGTTCTCTTCGACTACATATCTGAGAGTCTGCAGTGGCTCGACGGAGCGAGAAAGGATTTTTCGAACTTCCATCTTGTGTTCATGATGCGCCTGACGAGGTTTGTGGGATTCTTTCCCAACCTTGAGGACTACAGCGAGGGATGCGCATTCGACATGCAGAACGGATGTTTCGTGGACTGGGCACCGCAGCAGAGGGGATTCCTCACGGGCGACGACGCCACCAAGATGCAGACTCTGATGCGAATGAACTACGACAACATGCGACTCTTCAAGATGTCGCACGCCGACCGCAACCGATGTCTCGACGTTATAACAGACTACTACAGACTGCACGTGGCTGACTTCCGCGAAATGAAGTCGCTCTCCATTCTGAGGGAATTGTTTGCCTGACCTTCATTCCAAACACCGGTTTTGCTCTTCTATTACCTATTATATATAGAGACGCACACATGCACGGCAATCGGAAAAGGACGGAACATGACACAGCATCGCTAATGCCCCACCCTTCCGGACATACCAGACAAATACTGAAACATAATCGTCAGCACTGAAACCGGACAAGACACAAGACTCGTCACCAATCCCAACCATTGCAGCAAGGGAAAACAAACAATGCTTTGGAATTAGAATATTTTAACTCTTTACGGTGCTTAATTGTTAAATCATACAGTTGACAAATATGTATAAAAGTTATACATATTACTGATTCTTAATGACCAGATGGAACCTCAAGCATTTAGTCCGGAACATCAACAGTTAGAGGAGATCTCACTCCATTTTACTCCAAATTCCATATTGGCAAAAAGACAATCGCCACAAAACCATCAGGCCATCTGTTTTCAATGCAATACCTACACAAACAGACTACTGACAACCAGATTGTTAACAGCCAGATGATTATCCGCGAGTTATCCGGATGATTCGCAGACAGGAGAAGCTGCCAGACGACAGGAATCTGATGAATTGAATCCGGATGGCAGAAATCAAAACAAAATTCAAATAAGGTCAAATGACCGATTTGGGTTAAAACCGGAATATGAATATTGTGACATGCCCCAATTGGACAAGGCGTCTGATATGTTAAATAATATATCTTCATTTGTGAACTCTTATTAATTTATTTAGTTTCAAAAGCCACATCTACCCACCCCACCACCTGCTCTCATTAAACACCAAGCAATGAAGAGAAATCAAAAAAAAATACTGAAAAGAGGAAAATTGTGGGGAAAAGTGGCGGAGTGTGGGGGAAAATGTGTAACTTTGAAGCCCAATAACCCATTAAGATGTACGTATGCGATTTTTAGGTAACATAGAGGCAAAGATCGACGCGAAGGGACGTGTGTTCCTCCCCGCAACTTTCCGCAAGGTATTGCAAGCCGGCGGAGAGGAAAACCTCGTGTTGCGCAAAGACGTGTTCCAGCCATGCCTCGTGCTCTACCCGGAAAGCGTATGGAACGAGCAGATGGACGAGCTTCGGTCAAGGCTCAACCGCTGGAACAGGGAGCATCAGCGCATCTTCAGACAGTTCGTGAGCGACGTGGAAGCGATATCGCTCGACGGCAACGGCAGATTCCTGATTCCAAAGAGATACGTCGACATGGCTGCGATAAGCGGACAGGTGAAATTCATCGGCATGGGCGACTCGATAGAGATCTGGAGCGAAGGAAACACCGCGGACCCGTTTATGGAGCCCGACGAATTCGGCGCCGCTCTGGAGAGCATTATGGGTGACCCCTCGCCGGCGGATGCCGACAACGGGAAAGTGAATGACAATATTGCTGGAAACTAAAGAAAAAACTAAATAAAACAATGGCTACCATCATCGATACATATCACGTGCCGGTATTGCTCGAAGAGAGCGTCGGCGGACTTGACATCAAACATGACGGGACATACGTCGACGTGACGTTCGGCGGTGGCGGTCACAGCCGCAGAATACTGCAGGAGCTGGACGGTGGCGGACACCTGTACAGCTTCGACCAGGATGCGGATGCGGAAAAGAACGTGAGTCCGCAAGACAACTTCACATTCGTGAGGAGCAACTTCAGATATCTCAAGAACTGGATGCGCTACTACGGAGTGGAAGGACTCGACGGACTGCTTGCCGACCTGGGGGTGTCGAGCCACCATTTCGACGACGAGACGAGAGGGTTCTCATTCAGATTCGACGCACCGCTCGACATGAGGATGAACAAAAGGGGCGGAGAGAATGCCGCCGACCTCGTGAACGAGAGGTCGGAAGAGGAACTCGCCGACATGTTCTACCTCTACGGTGAACTGAAGAACTCAAGGCGCATAGCGAAAGCCATCGCCCAAGCGAGGGAGCAGAAGCCAATACTGACGACACAGGACCTGATGGATGCCACGCTGCCACTGTTTCCAAAGGAAAGGGGAAAGAAGGACATGGCGAGGATGTTCCAAGCGCTGCGCATCGTGGTGAACCACGAGATGACGGCACTGAAGGAGATGCTCGCCTCTGCCACGGAACTGCTGAAACCGGGCGGCAGGCTGTCGGTGATAACATACCACAGCCTGGAGGACAGGATAGTAAAGAACTTCATGAAGACGGGAAATGCCGAAGGCAAGACGACACAGGACTTCTTCGGAAGGGTGGAGACACCGTTCAGACTTGTCAACAACAAAGTGATAGTGCCATCCGACGAAGAACAGCAGGTCAACCCGCGAAGCAGAAGCGCAAAACTGAGAATTGCAGAGAAAAGAGAACCGGCCGACAAATAGTGGAGACGAACAAAAGAAATGAAAGAAGACTATACTGACATAAACGCCGAAGAGGGAACGACACCGACACTGACAGATACGGACGGGCACCGGACGGAACCTCTCGCCAGCCAACACGACGCCAACACCGACGCCGCAACGACTGACACTGCCGACACGACAGCATCCGCCGACACGACGGAAAAGAGGAAGACGGACGTGGAGGCTACCGGCGAAAGCCTGGAAAGCCAAGAGGCAAGAAAGGAACTGAAACGCATTGTGGAGGAGATTGCCAGAGAGGACGAACGGCCGATGTCGTCGAACTTCTCGCTCAAGAAAATCCTCGGCGGCGAATTCCTGCAGGCAAAGATAATAAAGCAGTACAAATGGCTCATCGTGATAATCGTGGGCTTCATGATAGTATATGTGTCAAACAGATACAGCTGCGACCAGAAGAGAATACAGATTTCAAAGCTCAACAAGGAGCTGGAAGAAGCGAAGTTCAGGGCGATGACGACAACAAGCGAACTGACGAAGATAAGCCGCGAGAGCAACGTGCTGCAGATGCTGCAGAACTGCAAAGACAGCGTGCTGCATATTCCTAACCAGCCACCTTATATTATAAACGTACCGGAACAATGAATACAAACAGACAGCAAAACTTGGCCAAATCGGTGAAGAGATACAGGATAATAGCCTGGATTGCCGTGCTTATCTGCCTGTTGATCATCGGAAAGGTGGTTTATGTGGGCACTCTGAAGCGTGAATACTGGATGAAAGTGGCGGAACAGAAAAAGGTAAAGGAAAAGCCGGAACCTGCCGAACGCGGAAACATACTGAGCTGCGACGGAAGGCTGCTGTCCGGAACACTGCCGGAATATGACCTTATAATAGACTTCAGCGTGTGTCAGGAGTGGCGCGACTCCATGTGGAGAGCCGATTTCCCGAAAATCTGCGCCGGGCTGCACCGTATATTCCCTGACAAAAGCGAGGAGTATTTCCGCGACAGGCTGCAGGAGGGATACGACAAGAAGAACAAGAGCTGGAGAATAATAAAGAGGAAAGCCACCTTCGAGGAGATGACGGAGGTGAAACGGCTGCCGGTGTTCAGAGAGCCAAGACTGAGAGGAGGATTCCACGAAGTGGAGCATACAACGAGGAAGAAGCCCTTCGGATCGCTCGCAAGCCGAACAATCGGTGACCTGATATGGAACGGGCAGCCGAAATGCGGACTGGAACAGTCGTTCAACAAATACCTGAGCGGCACACCGGGAAAGAAGCGCATACGCAAGGTGTTCGACAAGACGATACCTGAGATAATCGTGCCGCCGGTGGCCGGATGCGACATCATAACGACAATCGACGTGGGAATGCAGGACCTCTGCGAGAGGGCGCTCCTGGAGAAGCTGAAGGAAATCAACGGCAACGTGGGAGTGGCTATCGTGATGGAGGTGAGCACCGGCGACATCAAGGCTATGGTGAACATGTCGAAACTCGCAAGCGGCGACTATGCCGAGATAAAGAACAACGCCGTGTCTGACCTGCTCGAACCGGGTTCGGTGTTCAAGACGGCATCGATAATGGTGGCGCTCGACGACGGAGTGGTGGACACCACTTATATGGTGGACACCGGAGGCGGAGTATGGGACATGTACGGAGCGAAGATGAGAGACCACAACTGGTCATCAGGCGGTTATCAGACGATATCACTGCCTCGCACGCTGGAGGTGAGTTCCAACATCGGAGTGAGCCGGATTATCGACAGATACTACGGCAAGAACCCGGAGAAATTCGTTGAGGGACTACGACGCATCGGAATGGGAGCACCACTGAACCTGCCGTTCAAAGGAGCGGGAAAGGCGCAGATACGCATGCCGAAGAAAAACAAACGTGGGCAATACACCAACTGGTATGGTACCACGCTGCCGTGGATGAGTATCGGATATGAGACTCAGGTGCCGCCGATATACACGCTGACCTTCTACAACGCCATCGCAAACAACGGAAAGATGGTGGCGCCGAGATTCGTGAAGAGCGTGGTGAAAGACGGACAGGTGGTGAAGGATTTCCCCACCGTGGTGGTGAAGGAGAAGATCTGCAAGGAGAAGACTCTCAAGGAGATGCAGACAATCCTATACCACGTGGTGAGTCAAGGATTGGGCAAAGCTGCCGGTTCGGAATCCTTCAAGGTGGCCGGCAAGACAGGTACTGCACAGATTTCAAAAGGACGGTCGGGATACAAGAGCGGACCGATGAACTATCTCGTCAGCTTCGCCGGATATTTCCCTGCCGACGCTCCACGATACAGCTGCATCGTATGCATACAGAAACCGGGACTGCCGGCATCGGGAGGAAGACAGAGTGGTGCCGTGTTCCACAAGATATCGGAGGGCATAATGGCTCAAAGCCTGAAGCTGCTCGCATCCGATGCACGTACACCGGACGCTCTGCTGACGCCGGAAGTGAAAAACGGCAACATGCTTGCCGCCGACTATGTGCTGGCACATCTCGGTGTGAAGACCAACGAGGGATGGAACGGCAGCTATGCAAACGGAAACCCGATATGGGGAAAGGCCGAGAGCAACAACAGGATGGTGACGCTGACCAAGGGAAAGGCGTATGCCAAAAACCTGATGCCAGACGTGATAGGAATGGGAGCCCGCGACGCCGTGTACATCACGGAGACAAGAGGTCTGAAGGTGACTATCTACGGCAGAGGAAAGGTGTATGAGCAGAGTATAGCGGCTGGCTCGAAGATAAGGAAGGGACAGCGCTGCGTGATAAAGCTCAGAAACTGACGTTGACACCCTAATGAATGAAGTTTGACACCCTAATGTACAGAAGGGCAGACTACGGAGGGGGAAATCAAGGACAATAAAGAAAACAACATAACATATATAAAGAAAGACTATGGTACTGGAAGAACTTATCAAAGGACTGAAGACGGTCAGCGTCTGCGGTCAGACAGACATAGAGATAACTGGCGTGAACATCGACTCACGCCGAATCAAGGAGGGACACCTGTTCATCGCACAGCGCGGAACCCAGGTGGACGGACACAAGTTCATACCTAAGGCTATCGAACTTGGCGCAAAGGCTGTACTCTGCGAGGTTTTGCCAGAGGAGAAAGCCGAGGGAGTGTCTTATGTGCAGGTGGAATCCACTGAGGACGTGGCAGGAAAGGTTGCCACGATATTCTATGGTGACCCATCGAGGAAACTGAAACTCGTGGGAGTGACGGGAACGAACGGCAAGACGACAATCGCCACATTATTATATAATATGTTCCGCAAGTTGGGATACAAATGCGGACTGCTGTCTACCGTGTGCAACTACATCGAGGACGAGGCGGTTCCTGCCGACCACACCACACCGGACCCTATCGAGCTGAACTATCTGCTCAGCAGGATGGTGGACGCCGGATGCCAGTATGCCTTCATGGAGTGCAGCTCCCACGCCATAGCACAGAAGCGCATCGGAGGACTGGACTTTGCTGGAGGACTGTTTACAAACCTGACACGCGACCATCTGGACTACCACAAGACGTTTGAGAACTACCGCAATGCAAAGAAGGCATTCTTCGACCAGCTGCCGAAGACAGCGTTCGCCATAACGAATGCCGACGACAAGAACGGCATGGTGATGGTGCAGAACACGAAGGCTACGGTGAAGACATACTCCACACGCACAATGGCTGACTTCAAGGCAAAGATCCTTGAATGTCACTTCGGCGGCATGTATCTAGAAATCGACGGCAGAGAAGTGGGAGTGCAGTTCATCGGTAAGTTCAACGTCAGCAACCTGCTCGCCGTATATGGTGCTGCCGTGATGCTGGGCGAGAAACCGGAGAACGTACTCCTCGTGATGAGCACGCTGAAGAGCGTGAGCGGAAGACTCGACCCTATACAGTCGCCAGAGGGCTACACGGCTATCGTGGACTATGCACACACTCCTGACGCACTGGAGAACGTGCTCAATGCCATACATGAAGTGCTCGAAGGAAAGGGCCATGTGATAACAGTCTGTGGCGCCGGCGGAAACCGTGACAAGGGCAAGCGTCCTTTGATGGCGCAAGAGGCGGTGAAGCAGAGCGACAAGGTGATAATAACGAGCGACAACCCAAGATTTGAGGAGCCGCAGGATATAATCAACGACATGCTTGCCGGACTGGACGACCAGCAGATGAAGAAAGTGGTAAGCATCGTTGACCGTCGTGAGGCCATCCGCACCGCCTGCATGCTGGCACAGAAGGGCGACGTGATACTCGTTGCCGGAAAGGGCCATGAAGACTATCAGGAAATAAAGGGAGTGAAACATCACTTCGACGACAAGGAGGTGCTGAGAGAGGCTATGGGCATCAAATAAGGATGCGGAAAGCCAAATACTCACATCACCGAAGCAATCCCTGAAGCCTGACGGAAGACAGACTACGGGACAAACAAAAAGTGAAACGAATATAATATATCATGTTATACTATCTATTCAGATTCTTAGACCAGTTCGGCATTCCGGGAAGCCACATGTGGGGATACATCTCGTTCCGCGCATTGCTCGCCCTGATTCTCTCGCTCGCCATCTCGGCTTGGTTCGGAGAGAAGTTCATAAAATACTTGAAGAGCAAGCAGATAACAGAGGTGCAGCGTGATGCCAAGATAGACCCGTTCGGGGTGAAGAAAATCGGCGTGCCTTCAATGGGAGGCATCATCATCATTGCCGCCATACTGCTGCCAGTGCTGCTGCTCGGACGAATGAGGAACATTTATCTCATCCTAATGATCATCACGACGATATGGCTGGGATTCCTCGGCGGACTCGACGACTACATCAAGATTTTCCGCCACAACAAGGAGGGACTGCCGGGCAAGTTCAAGATCGTGGGACAGATAAGCATCGGACTCATCGTGGGACTGGTGTTGTGGCTGAGTCCTGACGCCAAAATAAACGAGAATCTGAGCATGAAGAAGATGAACGGCACGGAGGTGGTGGTGAAACACCGCCCTGAAGCACAGAAGTCACTGAAGACGACGATACCGTTCGTGAAGGGTCACAACCTGGACTACTCCAACATCATGTCGTTCTGCGGCAAATACAAGACGGCGGCAGGATGGATTCTCTTCGTGATAATGACAATCCTCGTGGTGACGGCTGTTTCCAACGGTGCTAACCTGAACGACGGAATGGACGGCATGTGTGCGGGAAACTCCGCAATAATAGGTGTGGCGCTGGGAATATTCGCCTATGTCAGCAGTCACATAGAATATGCGGCATATCTGAACATCATGTATATACCGGGCTCACAGGAGCTTGTGGTGTTCATGTGTGCCTTCGTGGGAGCGCTGGTGGGATTCCTTTGGTATAACTCGTATCCGGCCCAGGTGTTCATGGGCGACACGGGATCGCTGACCATCGGCGGCATCATCGGTGTATGTGCCGTAATTATACACAAGGAACTGATGCTGCCGATACTGTGTGGCATATTCTTCGTGGAGAGCCTCAGCGTGATACTGCAGGTCTACTACGCCAAGTTAGGAACAAGGAGAGGTGTGAAGCAGCGTCTGATAAAGCGTGCTCCTCTGCACGACACGTTCCGCACCACGGACGACCAGCTCGACCCGAACATCAAGTATGTGTTCAAAAAGCCGCACACGGCTATCCATGAGTCGAAGATCACCATCCGCTTCTGGATAATGACAATCATCCTGGCTGCAATGACCATCATCACGCTGAAGATGAGATAAAAAGGGAGAAGAAAAGAATAAAATAGAAGGTATTATATAGCAAAAGTAATATGAAAAGAATTGTTATACTTGGAGCTGGCGAGAGTGGAGCCGGAGCTGCCGTATTGGCAAAGAAAGAGGGTTTCGACGTGTTCGTGTCTGACATGTCGGCCATCAAGGACAAATACAAGAAGCTCCTTGACGACCACGGCGTGGAATGGGAGGAAGGCCACCACACCGAGGAGAAGATTCTCAACGCTGACGAGATAATAAAGAGTCCGGGCATACCGAAGGAGGCGCCGATGATAAGAAAGTGTATGGAGAAGAACATACATATCATCAGCGAGATTGAGTTCGCCGGAAGATACACACACTCCAAGATGGTGTGCATAACGGGAAGCAACGGAAAGACGACTACAACGTCGCTTATCTATCATATATTCAAGAACGCAGGTTATGACGCCGGACTGGCCGGCAACATCGGAAAGAGCCTGGCGCTGCAGGTGGCGGAGGAGCCTCATGAATACTATATCATAGAACTCAGCTCCTTCCAGCTTGACGACATGTATGACTTCAGGGCAAACATCGCCATCCTGCTGAACATCACACCAGACCATCTGGACCGCTACGACTTCTGCATGCAGAACTATGTGGACGCAAAGATGAGGATTCTGCAGAACCAGACACAGGAGGACTCTTTCATCTACTGGAACGATGACCCTGTGATAAAGAAGGAACTCGACAAATATGACATCAAGGCTGTGAAGTGTCCGTTCTCCGAACTGAAGGAGAAGGGTTCCATCGGTTATATCGAAGAGGGACAGTACAAGATTGAATACCCCACTCCGTTCAACATGGAGCAGGAGGAACTGAGCCTCACGGGCAAACATAATATCTACAACTCTTTGGCTGCCGGTATCGCATCAAACATCGCCGGCATCAAGAAGGAGGAAATACGCAAGAGCCTGAGCGACTTCCCCGGTGTGGAGCACAGACTGGAGAAGGTTGCCACCGTGGGTGGCGTGCTCTACGTGAACGATTCGAAAGCTACCAACGTGGATGCATGCTGGTATGCCCTCGAAAGCATGAAGACACCTACCATCCTCATCATCGGAGGAAAGGACAAAGGCAACGACTACAACGAGATAAAGGATT
Source organism: Prevotella pectinovora (assembly GCF_000834015.1). Taxonomy (GTDB): domain Bacteria; phylum Bacteroidota; class Bacteroidia; order Bacteroidales; family Bacteroidaceae; genus Prevotella; species Prevotella pectinovora. Next base: position 90,351 of record NZ_JXQI01000055.1, read on the forward strand.
TGGTGAAGAAGAAATGTGCGGGCATCGTATATCTCGGTGCTGACAACAAGAAACTGCATGATTTCTTCGATGGAATGGGTATTCCGGTGGCTGACACGCATTGTATGAAAGACTGCGTGGAGGCATGCGAGAAGATGGCAAAGCCGGGATATACGGTACTGCTGAGCCCTTGCTGCGCAAGCTTCGACCTGTTCAAGAACATGGAGGACAGAGGCGAACAGTTCAAGACTCTCGTCAGGAACTTGTAAATTCCATATATTACACAATAAACTGATAGCATAGGAGACATAGGCAGAAAATGGCAGAAGAGACTACGGCAGAGAAAAAAGTTGCTACAAGGAAGATAAAGGGCGACCCTGTGATATGGGGAGTCTTCATCATGCTGTGTATAATAAGCATCATCGAGGTGTTCAGCGCTTCGAGCAACTTGACCTACAAGACTTCCAACTACTGGGGACCGATATGCAAGCATGTATTCCTGTTAGGATGGGGAGTGCTGTTCATGCTGGCAACGATGAACCTGAAATGCAAATATTTCAAGCTCGTCATGCCGCTGGCATTGTTCATATCGTTTGTATTACTCATAATCTGCTTTTTCGTAGGTGCCGTGAACGACGGCCACAGATGGATTCCCATACCGGTAATCGGCATGAAATTCCAACCCTCTGAAATGGCTAAAGGAGCCGTAGTGCTCGCCGTGGCAACGATACTGAGCGCAATGCAGACGGACACGGGTGTCGACAAGAGGGCATTCAAATTCATCATCACCGTCAGCGGCGGCTTCATAGTTCTCATAGGATTGGAAAACCTCTCTACGGCAGCACTGCTGGGTGCTGTGGTGCTGATGATGATGTGGATAGGAAGAATTCCCAAGAGGCAGTTGGGCAAACTGATGGGATCTCTTGCCATTTTGGCCGTGGGTGGATTGATCATCGTAATGGCCTTCGGACACGACAAGGAGAAAGAGGCTGAAGAGGACCCGAGGATGGCTATGGTGGACAAGAACAAGGTCAAGGCAACAGACAAAGAAGATAGCAAAGAACCGAAATTGTTCCACCGCCTTGACACTTGGAAGAGCCGTATAGACAAGTTCCTCGACGGCAAAGATGTTCCGCCAGAGAAATTCGACCTCAACAATGACGCACAGGAGGGATATTCACAGATTGCCATAGCATCATCAAACATGATGGGCAAAGGACCGGGGAACTCCACGATGAGAGACTACCTGCCACAGGCTTTCAGCGACTTCATCTACTCCATAATCATTGAAGAGATGGGACTGATAGGTGCCGTGGGTGTGTGTCTGCTGTATATAATACTGCTGTTCCGCACCATGACGATAGCGAGCAGATGTGCCAACACCTTCCCGGCACTGCTGATAATAGGAATAGCACTGATGCTTGTCACACAGGCTCTGTTCAATATGGGCGTGGCTGTGGGATGGCTGCCGGTGACCGGTCAGCCGCTGCCGCTGATAAGCAAGGGCGGAACTTCTTCTATAATGAACTGCGTGTATATCGGAATGATACTGAGCGTGAGCCGGTCGGCAAAGAAGAAGAACGAAACAGCTCACATTCCCACAGCAACGCCGATAGCAGCATAAGCATTGAAACGACCGGCAAAGGTCATGAAAAAGATCAAAGGGAAAGATAACCGGTAAAGGTTGATAAAGGAAAAGACATCTGCGAGACAGCATATCTACTGCGGATGAAGTAACAAAGAAACAAAATTTCTGAACAATGGATAATGAACTGAGGATTGTAATCAGCGGTGGCGGCACTGGAGGCCATATATTCCCTGCCGTATCTATCGCAAATGCCATAAAGGCGAAGCGCCCGGAGGCAAAGATTCTGTTTGTCGGAGCACTTGGCAGAATGGAAATGCAGCGTGTGCCGGCAGCAGGATACGAAATCAAAGGTCTGCCCGTCAGAGGACTGATACGTCCACTGTGGTCGCCGAAAAACATCGGTGTGCTCATAGATTACCTGAAGAGCAAGGGTATGGCGAAGAAGATCATCAAAGACTTCAAGCCGATGGCTGCAGTGGGAGTGGGAGGATATGCAAGTGGAGCGACTCTCGACGCGGCACATGCCCTGGGCATCCCAAGTCTTATCCAGGAGCAGAACTCATACGCAGGAAAAACCAACAAGATGCTTTCGACGAAGGCTGACAAGATATGCGTTGCCTACGACGGCATGGAGCGTTTCTTCCCTGCTGACAAGATAATGATGACGGGAAATCCCGTCAGACAGAATATCGTGAATGCGGAGATAAGCCATGAGGATGCGGTGAAACAGTTCGGACTCGACCCGGAGAAGAAGACGATACTCATAGTGGGTGGCAGCCTCGGAGCACGCACCGTGAACGAGAGCGTATTGGCTCATCTCAAGGAGATAAAGGAGTCGGGAGTGCAGTTCATATGGCAGACCGGCAAATACTACCACGAGAGCATCATGCAGAAAATGGCATCCCACAATGACATGCCGATGCTGAAGGTGATGGACTTCATATCCGATATGGGAGCGGCATACAAGGCTGCCGACCTCGTGATAAGCCGTGCCGGAGCAAGCAGTATCTCGGAATTCTGTCTGATAGGCAAACCTGTGATACTGGTGCCATCGCCAAATGTGGCAGAAGACCACCAGACAAAGAACGCCATGGCACTGGTGGAGAAGGACGCCGCGCTGATGGTGAAAGATGTGGAGGCAAAGGACAATGTTATAAAGCTCGCACTGACAACAGTGGGCGATGCGGCAAAACTGGAGAGCCTTGCAACAAACGTGAAGAAACTCGGTCTGCCCCACTCCGCCGACATCATTGCCGACGAGGTGTTGAAACTGGCGGAAAACAAAAAATGACAAACAAATACAAATCCCTGACAATACAGTAGCTGAATCGGAAGGCTAATTCCTGAAAGCAGCTTGGAAAGGCTGACGCTATTGTGGAGAAAAACAAAGAAGCAATGGAACTGAAAGATATAAAAGCAGTATATTTCGTAGGAGCCGGCGGCATCGGTATGAGCGCCATAGCTCGCTATTTCATACATAAAGGACTCGTGGTGGCCGGTTACGACAAGACACCATCGAAACTGACAGAACAGCTGGAGAAAGAGGGTATGCTCATCCACTATGAGGAAAACGTGGACGAGATTCCCCATGCATGCAAGAAACCGGCATCGACTCTCGTTGTTTACACACCTGCCATTCCGCAGGAACACAAGGAACTGGTATATTTCCGCGAGAACAACTTCGACGTGGAGAAGAGAGCACAGGTGCTCGGTATGCTGACACGCACTCACAAGGGGCTTTGCGTGGCAGGCACTCACGGCAAGACAACGACATCAACGATGTGTGCCCATATCATGCATCAGAGTTCTATAGACTGCAACGCTTTCCTCGGCGGCATATCAAAGAACTACGGCACAAACTATATCCTCAGCGAAAAGAGCGACTACGTGGTGATAGAGGCCGACGAGTTCGACCGCAGCTTCCATTGGCTCCGTCCTTGGATGAGCGTGATCACCTCTACCGACCCTGACCACCTCGACATATACGGCACCAAAGAGGCTTATCTCGAAAGCTTCCGCCACTACACCACTCTGATACAGCCAGGAGGCGCACTCATAATCCACAAAAACCTGGAGATGAAGGCTGACGTGCAGGATGGAGTGAAGGTGTATACATACAGCCGCGATGAAGGTGACTTCCATGCGGAGAACGTAAAGATCGGAAACGGAGAAATCACTTTTGACTTCATATCGCCGGTGGAAAGCATCAAGAACGTGAAGCTCGGACAGCCGGTGCCTATCAATATAGAGAATGGTGTGGCTGCTATGGCTATGGCTCAGCTTAACGGCTGCAATGCAGAGGAACTGAAATACGGAATGAAGACTTATCATGGAGTGGACCGCCGGTTCGACTTCAAGATAAAGACCGACAAGCTCGTGTTCATGAGCGACTACGCACATCACCCTAAGGAGATATACCAGAGTGCGAAAAGCATGAGGGAACTATATAAGGACAAGAAGATAACTGTTATCTTCCAGCCTCATCTCTATACAAGGACAAGAGACTTCTACAAGGACTTCGCCGACAGCCTCAGCCTGCTCGACCGCGTGGTGCTCTGCGACATCTATCCAGCCCGTGAGGAACCGATACCAGGTGTGACATCGAAACTGATATACGACAATCTGAAACCGGGAGTGGAGAAGGAGATGATACACAAGGAGGACGTATTGAAGTTTGTAGAAGACAACGATTTCGAGGTGCTCGTCGTACTTGGTGCTGGCGACCTTGACAACTACGTGCCTCAAATAGAGAAGATACTGGAGAAAAGGAAATAAACACTACCTGCCGGCGAGCGTCCCTGACTGTCAAGGAAGTGGCTCGCTGGCAGGCTGAATGGAAATGCGACCAAAATACAAGAAACTAATACTGCTGATGCTCGATGTCATACTCTTGGTGTATGTCTTCGTAGCGATGATCTCGTTCAACAAACCGGACGAGAGCAAAAACGTGTGCACAGAGGTGAACATCGTTATCGCCGACCAGAATGCCAACGGCTTCCTCACCGCCAACGAGGTGAAGAAGATGATGAAGGACAGCAGGATGTATCCTCTGAACTTCAAGATGACGGACATACAGCCAAGGCTGATAGAAGACCTGCTGTGCAAGAGCCCGTTCGTGAAGACAGCGGAATGCTACAAGACGAAAGACAACAAGGTGTTCGTGAGCATCACGCAGCGACTGCCGGTGATAAGGATAAAGAGCGAGAGGGGCGACGACTACTATCTCGACGACAAAGGAGGAATAATGCCCAACACCAGCTATACCTCTGACCTGATAATAGCCACGGGCAACATCAGACAATCGTTCGCACGCAACTACATCGCGCCAATGGCAAATATCATAATGGCAAACGACCTGTGGAAGAACATGATAGAGCAGATCAACGTGCTGTCGGACGGTGGAATAGAAATAGTGCCGCGAATCGGAGACCACGTGGTATTCCTCGGATACATGCCTCAGACAAGATATGCATCCAAACGGAAGGAGAAGATTGCTGCATTCGTGGATACGAAACTCACACGACTGGAGAAATTCTACAAATATGGTCTGAGCCAAGTGGGATGGAACAAATATCCGTATATAAGCCTGGAATTCGACAACCAGATAATCTGCAAGAAGGACAGGAACGCCAAAGGCAATCAGGAGACCGCCCCGCAAGCGCCTCAGCAGGAACAAAAGCCTGATGCCAACACTCCTGCCACCCAGCAGTCTGGCGACAGCCATCAGGAAAAGCCGCAGAACGACAGACAAAAGACTGAAAAGAACGAGACTGAGAAGAACAGTCATAATACAAAGGACAAAAAGACTGAAAGGAAGGAGAACAACCGGAAAAAGTCGGATAAAGCTGCTGACAAAAAGAAGACCGACAGCAAGAGGTCGGACAGGAAGAAAGCTACAGACAGGAAGTCTTCCGAGAAGAAAGCAGACAAGAAGAAGTCTGCCGAGAAGAAATCGGGAAGCAAAAGGTCTACCGACAAGAACAGACGGTCATAAACCAAGAAACAAATAAAAGCAACCCCATAAAAAATAAGCAATATGCCAGCAAAGGATTTTATAGTAGCAATAGAACTGGGCTCGTCGAAGCTAAGAGGAATAGCAGGACGAAAGAACAATGACGGAAGCATCAGCGTTTACGCCATGGCCAGCGAAGACTCCTCAACGTATATCAAGAAGGGAACGGCACACAACCTGGAGAAGACAATCCAGGGCATCACCAACATAATCGGAAAGCTGAAAGCCGCCCTCAACAGGGAGATTTCGCAGGTGTATGTAGGAGTCAGCGGACAGTCAATCTTCAGCGTCAAGAACGAAATCGTGCGCGACCTGCCGAAAGACACGCTCATCACACAACAGATGGTGAACGAACTGATGGACACCAACCGCAACAAGACATATTCAGACAAGCAAATCCTTGATGTTGCCATACAAGAATACAAAGTGGGCAATGACTACGAGAACGACCCCGCAGGAATTCAGGCTGACCAGCTGACTGGAAACTTCCTCAACATCCTGTGGCGCAAATCGTTCTACGACAAGCTCACCAACTGTTTCGACAAGGCAGGGATAAAGATTGCCGAACTCGACATCGCTCCGCTGGCACTTGCCGACTGTATTCTCGATGATACACGCAAGAGGGCTGGCTGCATGCTTGTGGATATGGGTGCGGCAACGACCACAATGCTCGTATACCACAAGAACATACTGCGCCACATCGCCGTGATTCCTCTCGGAAGCAGCAACATAACCAAGGACATCGCCTCGGCAAACATCGAAGAGGATGTGGCTGAGAAGATGAAGATAAAATACGGCAGCGCATATACCGAACTGGAAGAGCGAGACAAGACGATGGAATACTCCGTCACACCGGAGCAGACCATCTCAAGCGAAAAGTTCCAGCAGATTGTGGAAGCCCGCATACAGGAGATAATAGAGAACGTGTGGGCACAGGTGCCTACAGAATACAAGAAGAAACTGAACGGCGGCATCGTAATCACCGGCGGTGGTTCCAACATGAAGAACATCACCAAGGCTTTCAGCAAGAAGACGGAGATTGACAAGATAAACATCGTGCAGTTCATCAACGACACCGTGACGACGACCAAGAACATCAACCTCCCCCACGACGGTACGCTGAACACCCTGCTGGGACTGCTCATGAAGGGCGACCAGAGCTGCGACGGAGGCGAGATAAAGACTTCTCTCTTCAATGAAAGCAACCAGCCCGAACAACCTGCTCTGACAAAGACACAGCCTACGGAGCCAAACTATGTGGCTGGTGGAACGGCAGGAGTGAGGACTCCGGCAGAAATTGCCGCTGCTGCGGAACTGCAACGCAAGCAGGACAACGATGAATGGACAAAGGCCGTTGCCGACAACACCATCGGTGCATACCAGAGCTACAAGGAGAAATATCCTAACGGACTGCACACCGAAGAGGCTACAAAGATAATCGAGGAGATTCAGAACAAAGAATCCAAACCGAAAGACAATATAATCAAGAGGGGCATCTCGGTATTCAAGAGGTGGATTACTGAAGAAAACGAAGAATAATACTACCGACATAAACGAGACATAAGAGAGAGAAAAGACAAAACTGGTAAACAACGAAAGTATATAAGAGATATGGCAGACGATAAGAAAATAGGCATGATGGCATCAGCCTTCGGCGAGCCGGACAAGCCAAGCAGCATAATAAAAGTCATCGGAGTGGGCGGTGGCGGCGGCAATGCCGTAAACCACATGTACCGCGAAGGTATACACGACGTCACATTCGTTCTCTGCAACACCGACAAGAAGGCCCTTAACGACTCTCCTGTCCCCGTGCACCTGCAACTCGGAAAAGAGGGACTGGGAGCCGGAAACAAGCCTGAGAAGGGACGCCAAGAGGCAGAAGACAGTGAGGAGGAGATAAAGCACATGCTCAACGACGGCACCAAGATGGTGTTCATCACTGCCGGAATGGGTGGCGGCACCGGTACGGGTGCCGGTCCTGTAGTGGCACGCATCGCCAAGGAGATGGGTATCCTCACCGTGGGCATCGTGACCATCCCGTTTGAATGGGAAGGCAAGAAGAAGATCCTGCAGGCACTCACCGGTGTTGAGAAGATGGCACAGAACGTGGACGCCCTGCTTGTGATAAACAACCAGCGCCTCTTTGACATCTATCCTGAACTATCGCTCATCGACGCCTTCGGCAAGGCAGACGACACACTGAGCGTGGCGGCAAAGAGCATCGCCGAGATAATCACGATGCACGGAATCATAAACCTCGACTTCAACGACGTGAAGACCGTATTGAAGGATGGCGGAGTGGCTCTGATGAGTACCGGCTTCGGCAAGGGAGAGGACCGTCTGAAGAAGGCTATCGAAAATGCCCTCCATTCTCCGCTGCTCAACGACAACGACGTGTTCAACTCGAAGAAAATCCTTCTCAGCGTATCGTTCTCTTCGGAGGGCGAAGACAAGAAGAACGAGCTGATGATGGACGAGATGAAGGCTATCAACGAGTTCATGGACGGCTTCGACGACGACATAGAGACGAAATGGGGAGTTTCCATCGACCCGGAACTGAAGGAGAACGTGAAGGTGACCATCCTCGCCACCGGCTTCGGCATGAAGGTGGAAGACGGCAAGATGAACATCACCGACAAGAACGAGCAGAGTGTGGAGGAGATGCGCAAGACCCGGCAGAAGAAGGACGCCGAGGATGCTCTCATCGACAGCTATTATGGCAAGGGCAGCAACAACAAGGAGAGACCACAGGTGCGCTGCTTCATCTTCGGCAACGACGACCTGGACAACGACAACCTCATCTCTGCCATTGAGTCGATGCCTACCTACAGCCGCAGCAGAACGCAGAACAACGAGCTGATAAAGCTCTCTAAGGGCGATGTGGACAGCGTTTCGCAGACGAAGGTGGGAACGACAACTTCGGGCACTATTAAGTTTGCATAGAATTCAAACACAAAAAAAGTAATAACAATGTTATACGATCAAGTAAGCAACGACATCAAGGAGGCAATGAAAGCCCGCGACAAGGTTCGCCTGGAAACCCTCCGCAACATCAAGAAAGTATTCATAGAGGCAAAGACAGCACCAGGTGCCAACGACACTCTTGAGGACGCTGCCGCCCTGAAGATTCTCGCCAAACTGGCAAAACAGGGCAAGGAGTCTGCCGACACCTTCATCGCCCAGAACCGTCAGGACCTCGCCGACGAGGAACTGGCACAGGTAAAGGTTATCGAGGAGTATCTGCCTAAGCCTCTCAGCGCCGATGAGATTGAAGGCATCGTGAAGGGCATCATCGAGCAGACCGGTGCTTCGAGCATGAAGGACATGGGCAAGGTGATGGGAATGGCAAGCAAGCAGATGGCTGGCAAAGCCGACGGTAAGGTGATTTCAGACATCGTGAAGAAACTGCTGGCTTAATCACAAAGTCACGTACAAACAGAATATATGAGTTTCCCCTCATATCCCGGACAATATCACAAAGGAAGCATCACTTCCATGATTCGTCGGGGATATGAGGGGAAATCTGTATCCGGACCATCTAAGGACAATCATTCATCTGATTTACTATAGACCATAATTCATCTGATTATCTTATAGACTATAATTCATTTGACTATCCATTACAATCATTCATTTGTCCTCAAGCCAGGATAACTCTCGCGGAACTCTGCCGGTGTCATGCCATAACGATCCTTGAAAAGGCGCTGGAAGGTGCGCACGGTGGAGAATCCCGATGCCTTGGCAATGCTGTCGATGGTCTGCTTGTTGTCCAAGTCGCGCAGCATACGATAGGCATATTCCAGTCTGTAGTTGTTGATATAGGCTGAGAGATTGGAGAAACCGCTGAAATCCTTTATCACACGCCCCACCCTGTTCCTGTCTGAATGGAACATGTCAACAAGCGTCTGGCGCTGGAAGTCGGGATTAAGATACAATCTTTCGTCGCGGATGGTGCGGTCTATCTGTTCAAAGAGGCTACTTGCATCTTCAGAGTTGTCAGGAGATGCGTCATTTGCGTTTTCAGCCTCTTTGGCAGCCACTGCTGACAATTCCTCGTCCAGACCGGCATTGTCGCCTCTAAGGGCGATTTCCTTGCCTTTTGCGGTTCTCTGTATGGCAACTCTCATCATCTCGCTGTTGCGTTCAGCTTCGCACGCCCTGTTTTCAGCATCTTCAAGTGCCCTTTCTGCCATCTCATACCTGTCTTTATATTCCAATGCCTTCTCTATGGAACTCACAAGAGCCTTGTTCTTGAGCGCCACCACTTGTTTCTGCTTATACAGGCGGAACATATATACCACTACGAATATCACTATTGCCGCGAGCGCTACCAGTGCCACGAGCATTAGCTTGGCGGCAGCCTTGGCATCCTGAGCCTTCATCTGCTCGTCGTGCACCTTGTATACTGACAGCGTGTGTGCCATCAGCGCCATGTTCTGTGCTTCATGCAGCGTGTCTTCAAGATTCAGCGCCCTCCTCAGGTAATGACGCTCCAGCTCGCGGTTCCCCTTGGCAGAAGCGGCACTCGCCTTCAGTTTGAGTTCATCCCTATAGCTTTCGGTTATAGTGTCACCACCGTCTTCCTTGTCAATCTTGGCATATACTGCGAGCATCCTGTCGAAGAGTTTCAGTTCTCCGAGAGCCGGCACTATCATACGCTGGCTGTCGAGGGATTTCGACTGTTCCGACTGGTCAAATTCCTGCAGGCTCTGCATAGCCAGGTCTCTGTTTCCCATTTCGGCATGGGCATTAGACAGGAAAGCCAGCATCTGAGTGCGGTAGAGTTTCAGCATCACGGCGAAGGATTCCTTGTCTTTCTCCCATGCCAGCGGCTTGTCCTTTATTCCTTCCGGATGGGCTATACACTTGTCGAGCAGGGCAATGACCTTTTCACACAAGTCCACCACATCAGCCGGTCTGTTGAGAATATGCAGTGCCACCACCTTGATTTTAGATGCTATCAGATAACTGTTCAGGCAGTTCCACGAATCGTATTTCATCAGATCGGCGAGAGCCTGGTCTATCATCTTCAGTCCTTCTTCAGAGTTGCCGAGAAGCACCATACCATATCCCACGGTGGCCTTCATCTCGAATTCCTTGTCCTTGCGTCCCAGTTCCTGGGCGAGCGTCTCTGTGGCTGAGGCATACTGCAGCATCGCCGCATTGTTTTCCGAAGCCACTGCCGAGTTTGTCATGAGCGCATAGATGCAGTATGTCAGCGTCTTGTCGTTCTTGGTGTCTGAAGCGTCAAGAGCCTGCTGGCAAATTTCCATCACGGAGTCGAAGCGTGCCTCAGCCCGATACACCACGATGGCTTCGAGATATTTCTTCTGTCCCTCGCCTATTCTCTCCTCGTCGTATGCCTTCTTTATCATCCCTTTGGCATGCGACAGGTCAGCGCTGGTCACGATAGTTTCATAAATATGGTTGAAATCGGTGTTCACGTCAACATATGGCGACGTTCTTCTGCCGTTGCCTCCGCAAGCGGCAAGAAGCACCATTACCATCGAGAGCACTGCCAGTGGCAACATTCTGAGGTCCATGATCTTCAGTCTGTTGATCATTGCTCAATAATCTCCATAAGTTAATAAAACACTATTGATATCTGATAAAAGGCAAGTCTTGCCTCTGTGGGCATCAGCCCAACACTCCGTCGAAGAATGTATGGAGTGCCTGACGTACGGAGCGTAGTCCGAACTGCTCGGTATGTATCTCCGACAGTGGCAGCCAGAAACATTCGGCGGCATCGTCGGAAGCCTTGAGCTGCGTCTCGTCTGCCACCTTGCAGAGGAAGAACATGTCAAGGGTACGTACGTCGAAACCTGAGAATCTATAGACGTTCGGCTGACTGAACTGGTATTTCATATCCACCACGTCGAGTGCCGTCTCTTCCTTTATCTCTCTTTTCATCGCCTGTTCCACGGTCTCGCCCATGTCGCAGAATCCACCGGGCAGGTCGAGCATCCCCTTGGCTGGCTCCAGCTTGCGACGCTCCACGAGGAGCTCGTTCTTGGAGTTAAGGATGAAGGCGGCAACTGCTGCAGCCGGATTGAGATAGAATTCAAAACCGCAATTTTCACACTTTCTGCTCTTTTCACTTGCTTCCACGAAATGCGAACTGCCGCATTTCGGACAGTATCTGAATTGTTCCAATACGTGCATAATGTATGTTTTTTAAGTGATGCTGACAATGGCCGTCGTAGCCTTTGCGACTGCAATATTACAAAAAAAATGTTTAAATCAATGTGAATGGAGGGAGTTTCTTGCGTATGTCAGTTTTTTTTGCGAATATTGCATTAGCAAACTGCTACTCATGTCGTCTTCCGACATGGGGAATAATCAAAATACGACAACTACGGAAATGAAAAGAGCAAGAATGATTCTGACTGCCCTCCTTGTGGCAGGCACGGCTTGTGTGGCCAACGCCCAGAAGGGCATCAGCATGAACTTATGGAACAACAATGCGCCGAACGACAACGGTGACGCCCAGGACACTGCAAAGGTGTGGGTATACAAGCCGGCAAAGGCTGACAACACCGGCAGATGCGTGGTGATATGCCCGGGCGGAGGATATTCGCATCTGGCAATGGAGCACGAGGGACACAACTGGGCTCCGTTTTTCAACAATATGGGCATCACGGCGGTGGTGCTGAAATACCGCATGCCTCACGGCAACTGCGAGGTGCCCATAGCGGATGCTGAAGAAGCGCTGAAACTCGTGCGCAGAAACGCTGCGGCATGGGGAGTGAAGGCTGACCAGGTGGGTATAATGGGATTCTCTGCCGGCGGACACCTTGCCTCCACTATTGCAACTCATTCAAAAGGTGAAGCCAGACCCGACTTCCAGATTCTCTTCTATCCCGTGATAACGATGATGCCTGACATCACTCATCAGGGCAGCCACGACAACTTCCTCGGCAAGGATGCCAAGAAGAAGGATGAGAAACTGTATAGCAACGACGCCCAGGTGTCGCGAACCACACCACGTGCCATCATCCTGCTTGCCGACGACGACAGGGCCGTGCTACCGGCAAACGGAGTGAACTACTACAACGAACTATACCGCCACGATGTGCCGGCAAGCCTGCATGTCTTCCCGTCGGGTGGCCACGGCTTCGGAATAAGGGAGTCGTTCAAATACCACACCGAAATGGAACTCATGCTGAAGGCGTGGTTGAGAAGTTTCTGACACCAACGGCAGGAAACGTCAACCCAGCAGCTGCTTCAGCTGCTCGAAGGAATCTGCAATCTCGATGTGCCTGTGGTAGTCGCCGCGGATCATTCCGCGCTGCTGCAGGTCGTCGAGCAGAGCGATGAGGGTGTTCCAGAAGCCGTTGATGTTATAGAGTATCACCCTCTTGTTGTGATAACCTATAGTTGAAGAAGCTGCCACGGTGAAGATCTCGTCGAGGGTGCCCAGTCCGCCGGGAAGCGCCACCACTACATCGCTCTTGAGCAGCATCAGGTCCTTGCGGTCGCTGAGATTGTCGCAGGGTATCTCCACACTGAGGTATTGGCTCACGTGTCCGTTCTCTTCTATTTTCGACGGCACCACGCCGATTGTCATGCCTCCGGCATCATAGGCTGCCTTGGCTACACACTCCATCAAGCCCATGTCGCAACCGCCAAACACGATGGAATCGCCGTTTTTTGCAAGCCATTCCCCTAACTCTCTCGTTTTCTCAAAATAAACTGGCTCTATATTCTCATTTGCCGAACAGAATATCGCTACTTTCATATTTCCGTGATTTTTTCCTTTGTGCCGTCTGCTGATGTGCCCATTATCTCCAAGCGGCAAGGTATCCCACCGGAGAATACTTGCTCCGCATCCCCACAGTAACGGCTAAGATTTTGTTGTCGGGTGTAAAGGTAATACATTTCTTGCTGATATGGGCACGCTTTTCTCCACGTTTTTGTAACTTTGCACAAAATAACCGTTTTCTATATGAATTGGAAAGAACTGATTTCTAACAAGCGCCTCGGACAGGAAGACCGCCACATAGAGCGCCATGACGACCGCAGCGAGTTCAAACGCGACTACGACCGTCTGATTTTCTCTGCTCCCTTCCGCCGCATGCAGAACAAGACTCAGGTGTTCCCGCTGCCGGGAAGCATCTTCGTTCACAACCGTCTCACACACAGTCTGGAGGTGGCGAGCGTAGGCATGTCGCTGGGCAACGACGTGGCGGCGGCGATAATAGGAAAGCAGCCGGAACTGGACAAGACGCTGTTTCCGCAGATTGGCACGATAGTGAGCACGGCATGTCTCGCCCACGATATGGGAAACCCGCCGTTCGGACATTCCGGTGAGAAGGCGATACAGACGTTCTTCACAGAGGGCAAAGGGGCTTTCCTCAAAAACGAGATCAGCGAGGGTACATGGAACGACATAACCCACTTCGAGGGTAATGCCAATGCCTTCCGTCTGCTTGCCCACAGATTCAAAGGGCGTCGCGACGGTGGATTCGTAATGACATACTCCACGCTCGCCTCAATAGTGAAATATCCGTTCGAATCGGCTCTCGCCGGAGACCACGGCAAATTCGGATTCTTCTGCACGGAGAAGGAGATATATCAGAAAATAGCCGATGAATTGGGCATTATCCGTCATTCTCAGTCTGGCGCTCCGCTTGCCTATGCCCGTCATCCGTTGGTGTATCTGGTGGAAGCGGCTGACGACATCTGTTATGAGATAATGGACATTGAGGATTCTCACAAGCTGAAGATTCTTTCGTTTGAGCAGACAAAGGACCTCCTGCTCGGATTCTTCGATGAAAGCGTGAAAAACAGTATCGAAAAGCGCATCAAGGACGAAGGTATCACCGACGACAACGAGAAGGTGATTTACATGCGTGCCTGCGTGATAGGCAAATTGGAGAACGTGTGTGCGAGGGCATTCATCGACCACGAGAAGGAGATTCTCGACGGCACTTTCAAGGGATGTCTCATCGACCACATCCCGGAACCTCAGCGAGAAGCATACAAAAGGTGCACAGAGGTGTCGTTCAACAGGATATACAAGAGCAAACCGGTGCTCGACGTGGAACTGAGCGGTTTCAAGATTATGGAAACGCTGATGGAGATAATGACCGAGGCTGCGGTGCATCCCGACAGGTTCTACTCCAAGCAGCTGATAAGCAGGGTGAGCAGCCAGTATGACATCACGTCGCCGAATCTGGAGACGAGAATCATGGCGGTAGTCGACTATATCAGCGGCATGACCGACGTGTATGCTCTGGACATTTACCAGAAGATCAACGGTATAAGCCTGCCTATAGTATAGGCATTCGAAAGACAGGCGAATTGGTAGTCTAATGAATATTTTGCACCTTTACTTTATATGTAAAATCAAACAGTTACAAAGATATTAATTAGACTACCAATTAAGAAGTTACTGGAGTATTTTCGCTTACCATTCCGCCGCCGCTTGCCTTCTGAACCTTTCCCGCCTGTAACCCCAGTGCACAGTTCCCCTCCACCAGAAAGTCGGTAACGAGACTTCCAAGTTCGGCAGAATACTTCTGCAGAAATGTATAGTTGTCGTAATAGTTCACTGTCTCAAGGTCAGGATTGGTTATTTAAAAAGATTTCTAATTACATTTAGTTTGTTTACGAACTTTTCATAATCTTGGTCATCAACATAATATAGATAATATCGCATATAAAAATCATGTAGAATTTCAGGCGTGATATTATTCCTGTTCCTATCATACCAGTTTTCCAGAATACTTAATTCCTCTTTACTTACAATAAAATCATATGGCGTGTCAAAAGGAATATTATTTCCAGACATATCTATGTATACACTAAGAAATTCCTTTGTATTTGGATCCTTGATTCTGATTTTGTTTTTGAATGCAAGTTTTTTCTTTATCTTCTTTATATTGCACTTAAAGACAGAGTCGACATTATATATATTCTTACTACAGACAATGGAATCTGCTATCTTGTACCCATCAATATCTTGAGAATAAGAATTGAGTTGGCACAATAAAAAAACAAGCAATAAAATTATCGATTTCATCATTTTATTATATTTCCATTTTTTGTATTAAATATAACCTCTTTCTCATTTTGTGGAAAAAGAACAGGAATTCTATTCTTACCTGTCGCTTTTATTAACCGATTCCACGGATCAAGCATATACCCAGTAATTCGACCTTCCAATCTTGCGGATTTTTCATGTGCGGATTTAATGTCCATATTTTGTGTCTGTACATTGTAATTTTCATATAATTCATGCATAAGCACACTTGTGCTTGTCATTTTTGCACTTGTAGGCATGTTGCATATATCACCAATATCTATAGTGTTATTGCTGATATTTCCGACAATGACATCGGGGGAATTGTTTACTATATTTACCATAGCTATTCCTGACCCATTAATTATTTTGTCTAAGCTCTTATATAATTCTTTTTCGCTCCGGTTTAAACTATTTATATTAAAATCGTCATGTAGAGACATTGTTAACATGCCGTCAGAATTTATATTAATACTAGCAAAATTATGTGTGGACACATTTAATGTTTTTACAGTTTGATTTATCTCATTGTGAGATCCTGTAAATTGAATACTGTCTCCGTTTATATCCAAGATATTAACAGGATTATTATTACAATAGGCATACGGACTGATATTATAATATTTCTCACACAACGGATCCATTCTGTCCCACGTCGGCACCGGCGAGAAGTATTGTCTTGCTCCGTAGTCATAAGTGTTCAGTCCGGCGACTCTGTCAAGTTCCTTGCCGTTATACTTGTATTGCTGCAAGCTTGCATTTAGTCCAGCATCGTTGAATGTACCGCCGAAGGGATAGTAATGCGTTATCTGCTCTATGGTTCCGTCCTCTTTCGTTACTACACGGTTGTTGCCAAGATGGTCTTGGGCATAGTAATGGAATATCGGCTGACTGTTATTCTCGCTATCGAAGGTGCAGTATCCACCGGGGAACAAGACCTTGTCAAGTTTCCCGTTCTTGTATATGATGTTTCCGCTATATTCGGTTTTGCCAAAAACCATCAGACTTGGCCGCTCTGCAATCTGGGGATTGGAAAGCGATGGAACATCAGTTGTCTCACCGTCAGTACCACTGGCAATTCCAATAGCGCCATTGGATTCTCCTTTCCTGCCGATATATTTCAAGCCGTATTCCTTTGATAGGAGCATTCCGTCTGGCAGGTAAGAGTATGTAGTGGAATTCCCGTCATTGAATTCAATGTGTCTCGGATAGTCAAGATTATCATAGCGGATGGTCATCCCCCTGTTCAAGTCCTTTGTCAAAGCCCCCACACCATTGTATTCATACTCGACCGTTTCGTTAGCCCCATCAATGAAGTTGAACGATGAGTATTTGTTTGCCGGCAATGCGTCATCAGCGACGCTCAACAGCTGGTTGCCGTTGAGTTTTATATGGAGGTTGTCTATCTTTCCGTATTCACCGTCGTCTTTCCTTCCTCTACGCTGGAAACGTTTCATCGCTCCGTTAGCGGTGTATTCTATGACCTTCTCGTTATAGCGGTTCTGCTTGTCTGACAAGGAAGGCGTTTCGCCGTAAACGGCTTCCTTCAGCCTGTCAAGTCCGTCGTACTCGAATTTGTAGCCTCTGACCTGTCCGTAATCTGAAGTAGACCACAACTGACTGCTGATGTTGCCGTTATAACACGGTGTGCCGACACCGTCAGTATAATGCAGTTCTTCATGAAAATCCTTGCTGTCGATATTTGTCGGCCAACCCTGAATATTGTAGTCATAGGATACGGCTCCGGCATTGCCACCTCTTCTGACCTCTTTTATCCTTCCCAGAGCGTCATATTCGAAGCATTGCGTAGTTTCTTTCCTGCCGTTGACGGAAATGGAAGTAGAAAGCAATTTGTCGGTTTTCTTGGAATAAACGTTTTCTATTATTTGCGATGTGACAAGAGTCTTGCCGCTGCTATTGACAGAATATTCGTCAACAAAGACTTTTGCCGGTTTCCCTGTATATGAATAATCCGTATGTGTGCAAGTCAATCTCTTGCCGACTTGAAGTCTACGGATATCAACAGGCTGCCCCTTGCCGTCGTAGAAGGACACTTCGATTACCTTTCCACCGCCGCTTGTCTTCTGAACCTTTCCCGTCTGTAACCCCAATGCACAGTTTCCCTTCACCTGAAAGTCGGGAACGAGACTTCCAAGTTCTGCAGAATACCTCTGCAGAAATGTATAGTTGTCGTAATAGTTCACTGTCTCAAGGTCAGGATTGGTTATTTTATCAGATAACGGAATAACGTATCCTGTATAACAAATTCCATCGACATTTTCTTTATATTCTGCGGTATTCACCTCTTCACTCCTGTTGCAGCCATTACACACACCTTGCATGGCAAGTCTGCCGAGACTGTCATAGAGGAAAAAACGATACATGCCATTATCCCGAAGAGCGGCATTCTGAAAGAACGAGACTCTGTCTCCTCTGTCATACCAATACTGTGTGTATTCACATCCGGGTAGAATCTTCTTTACTACACTTCCCCTTCCGTCATAGCGGTATTCGTAGGCATACTTTTCCTTATATCCGGAGTATTGGTATTCCGGTGACAGGACATACCGCAGTTGTCCGAGGTCGTTGTAGACGAAGTAAGTGTCGTTGTTGTTCTTTCCGTCATTACGCCTTTCAAGGACTTTTCTTCCCAGCTTGTCTGTAAATATGGCAATGCTGTGACCGTCCTCGTCCGTAGTCTTTTCTCCCTGCAAAGAACAAGGCTTATAGAATCCTCCATCGACAAGTGTAATCTTGTCAAGAGGAGCGGAGAAGAGACGTACGTCATTCTTTCCGTTGCCTATGCGCTCAACGCTTTTCCCTTTTTCTTTCCATTGCGTTCCGGGAGTAGACGTAAAAATGGTTCGGTCAAGCGCATCATATTTTATGTCGCTATATGCCTTGCTGTCATTGTATGTATTCTGTGCAAGTGCGGCAATATTGGTTTCTTTCAGAGACTTGTCTCCAATATCAGCAACAACAGGCAACCAGGCTCTGCTTTTCCTTCCTTTGCCGTCATACGAAGAGAACTTATGGACGAATTCCCCTTCCTCATTTATCCCATCCGAAGCATCGTCAAGCGGTCTGCCTAAACCATCGGCGTATTGGACCAAAGTATTCGCACATGTTTCATCTGCAGAAAGGATATTGGTTGTCCTGACGTAATTGTCTGTATTACTTTCGGCGGCAGTGCTATTGCTATAGTTGTAGCCGAACGTTTGCTTCATTCCCCAGTCGTCACTCACGGATGAGAGTCTGCCAGCATTGTCATATCCGTACTCTACGGTATATCCGTTCCGGTTTCTGACGGATGCCACGCCGCATAAAGGTTTCCATGTGTATCCAGCCATCATCTGACCATTATGTACATGCATTGTGGGGTACATACCACCATATCCCCAAATAAGGCTGTCAACATCGCAAGAGTTTGTGACGAGTCTGGTAAGGTTGCCATATCTGTCATAATCATCGAAGCGGTATTTCTCATATTGCGCATTTCCCAGTATGGATTTGCTGATAATCTTCGGATAGACACAGCCGTTTTTCTCTGTATATTCTGTAATTTTACTTGTCAAGAAACTTCCGTCGCAGAATTCTTTAGTCTCAACCACAGCGTCATACATGTTGTAATTCTCAATCATCTTCTTGTGCCATTCGTCATCCAGATCAAAAGCGAACCTGTATTCTGTCATGTATTTCTTGCCGTCGCTGTTCTCGACGGTAACACTTCTTGGATTGCTTGTTCTGAAAGTATTGTCATAGGTGTAAGACTCGGTTGTCGTGACGCCGGTGATGTAATCGGCTGTTTCTTTTGAAACAAGTTCTGCAGTAGACACATGGACGTTTACCGTGTCAATGAGGAAAGTATTTTCACCGATCCAATATGGAGCATATATTTTCATGCTTGGGTATGCGACACCTTCAATTGAGGAACCGAACCAGATGAGTGGAGTGAGTTTGACACCTGCAGAAAATGATTTGACTTTATTGTTTTTATAAGTATAGTAATTTTTTCTAAGACACTTACCGTCCGCATCATACCATGATTCCGACTTCAACAATGGCGGCATGCTTCCATAATCATTAAGACAGGCGAATGACACCTGCGGGACTTTGGCTGACACAGTCATACCACACAACTGCTCAGGCTCGGGAAAGCACGTATATTGGTATTCAACATGCTCTCCGTTAGAAAAGCTTTCTGTGACATCTGTATAGAATACATGTGAGTTGTTGAGTGGAAAAGCAGGAGTTCCGGCACATACCACGTTTTCATACAAGTGAAAATCTCCCAATACGACAGGATTGCTCCCGATTATATGATATGAGTCGTACATCATCATTATTTTCGGATGGTCGGTCATCTGGCGTGACATATTATATCCGAACATCCTTTTGATACCATCAGAAGTAATTGATTTAATTCTTAGTCCACCAAAGTTATAGTCATTATTCTCATACTCAAACTGCGTCTGGCCTCCTGTCGGATAAGTTATGCTTGTCAATATGCCGAACTTTGTATAATAAAGGTCGGGATTCCTGTCTGCAAAATAACTCAAACGGTATTTTCTGTCTTCGCGGATGTTACTATACCTGCTTAGCACTCGTTGGTATAATTCCTTTGGGATAGAACAACGGTCGCTTCGTCCGTTATAATATCCCCAATAATCACTATGACAAAAAAAAATGCCAAGAGAAAAATTTATGTTCCTTGATAGTGTTCTATAATTTGGAAATGTTCCATATGCAGTGTTATAATCGAACTCATATTCTCCAGTTTCAGAAAGATATAGACTACGAAGCATCATACGTCTGTTTTTTTCAGAACCTCCCCAATATGAATCATTTCCGAAATTCGCTGTTTTGACAGTGTCGCCATACATGTTTATGACTGCAATGTCAGTAAGCCTCGTTTTCCATACGTCCTCACGGTCATTGGAATAATGAAACGTCACGATTCCACCATTCCATTCAATTGATGACACTACAGGTATCCTGTATAGAATTTCATTCTGATTTAAGAAATATCTGCTCTCATCAGCCATTTCATACTCGTATCCATCGTCAGTCCAAGTGGCACCATGGTATTTTGTTTGCCCGAAAGTTCCTGTCACTACATATTCCGTTCCATAGACAGTAGTATAGATTGCAGCATTCTCATACTTGATTTCAATGTTTCCTTTAGGCGTTTTAATCTCTGTCAGATACCAGGCTGAAACATCTGTGGTGTTCTCATCGCTTTTAACACCAGAAAACTCCTGACAGGAAAAAACATATACGTAACCGTTCGTATCCGTTATCCGAAAGAGACCTCCTTCAATATCCGTATCTCCATAAATGTCCATCCTGTTGAAATCCGTCGGTATAAATTTATTATCTGTGTATGAATATCTGAACATGCCGCTTTTCCCGGCAAAATTGTAAGTGTAACGGTCTGACTGCGTGTCATACGGGTAATAAGGATTACTGCCGCCTGTTCCATACAGAAGAGTTCTTAACATGGATGTGCCAGTGTCGTTTTTCTTAGCTTCATCCCTGATCTCTACAACTTTTTTATAATCAGTGTATTCATTGCTGGCACCGGTAAGGTCTGGTGCTCCAAATACTTGTCTTGTTATTGCCCCTCCGGCATTCAGTGTCCATCCGAGTCCTACTGTAGATGCTACGTCATCCACTTTTATTCCTGAAGCATGGTACGAAATACTGATAGGAAGAGTAAAATCTCCAAGTTTGATTTCATATATAGGAATTGTTATATCGGGGATTCCCGTGGCATGGCTTACCGGATATTCACCATATCGGGCGAGGGAGGCGGCTTGAGGTGACAGCGGAAGGATGTTGTCCAAGGGGGTATGTTCGGTTTCATCATCATAATTTGGTGACAAAGCCGGAACTTTTACCGTGTCTTGAAGTTGGACTGTAGAAACGTCTGGCTGCACTGGCTTTTGCGCATTGGCAACAGCCCCTGAAAATAACGTAAAAACAGCAATCAATGATACTGTTATGATGTTTTGGGAATTTAATATCATGACAATGAGACCTGATTTATTTATTGTTATAATGGACTTTTCTCTCGTATATCTTTTCTCCGATTGTAATCCTTATTGCATATTCACCGCTTATGAGTCCTGTACAATCTATAATAATCGGAGAATCAGAATTACCTGACGCTCTTCTTAAAACGACGCCAGAGATGTCAGACAACAAGGCATCAACGTATATTTCTGCATTGCGGACGCTTGTATGGATAACAAATGAATTCTTTCCATTCTCAATTGTATAGGGCAAAGAACCATCATTTGATTTATTGTCATACGAATCACTCTCGTCATTCTTGCTGTCGGTCACATTATCACCATTTGTGCATAACGACCTCGTCCTTTCGTTTTCTGTATCATACAGCTTTTCTTGTTCATCGGGTGGATAATAGTAAGCTATGGTGTTGTTCCAGCCATTATCGTTCTTTCCGTAAACGATAGCCTCAATGATCGGATAGCGGAAACCTTCAGCATACCATTTGTATACTTCTGTATGGCGATAACAATTGTCTTGATTGGCTGTTAGTGTAGCTATACTGTCGTTTGACAGATAATGTGTTTTGTTTATGTATTCAACCAGTTCTTTGGTGGTATGAATGTCATCATATGCGATTCGGCAATTGTCTTTTGTATAATGGACTCTGTAAACCTTATCAAGAACTTTTCCGTCGGGTAATAGCAATTTCCCTTTTCCGTCGACTTCAACTGAATATGTCCCGAAATCCCGCGCCATGACTTCTTCACAATACATGCAACTGCCGTGAAACGCTCCTGCCCTTTTGTTACCAAAAGATAACGGAAAAACCAACACAGTTTCTGGTCTGTCAAATTCTACTGCTATATTGTTATTCTCATAGCCGACATTTCTTATTGCCGTAGAATCTTGGGCATAATAATACCTTGTACCGTTTGAAATTTCCACAACAATGTCGTCATTGTCTTTATCGGAGGTGTATTCAACAATAAAGTCCTTGCTGTCAGTTCTCAGACTACTATAATCCCAAATCTGATTTTCCCCTTTTGTGCCGATGCAGAAATCCTCGATTCCATATCGATGGATTATGTCTCCTGGCCTATACATATATGACAGAGAACTGCCTGCTTGAGCAAAGAGTGTCAGATGAAGTAAAGATAGCACTGTTGTAGAGTATACCCTTTTCATTTTGTAAATGAAATGTCTGCAATTATAATCCATAGGCAGCAATATTGAACGCAATAAAATGCATGTAAAGATATGTTTTAGTAGCGTTTGGAGTACAAATCGTAAACATAAATCAACGTATGTACACCGATATGCTGCAAATTTAGTCTAAAAACCAGATACTTGCAAATTATTTTCTGACAATTTCATCAATCAATAGTTCATTAAAATTTGAGATAAAGGCTAAGCAGCTTTACGCTGCCAGCTAAAGAGTTCTTTGACAGTATGACTAATTAACTTTCGGTTCGGTATTCTCCGACACTTGTCGAAAATTATTTTAGCGATGTATGTGCTTGCCATAACCTCCTTGAAAGAAGCCATGGAATACGGCATCCCATTTTCCTTCATCATCACCTTTGCCACATTCTGTGATGCGAATGATGCGTTGTAGAAAAAGTCCAACAGGTTCTTGTGTCTTGCCTGGCAATGCGTAAGGCCAGTATACTGCTTTACATTGCGAAAACAAAACTCTATTTGGAATCTTGAGCGGTATGTGCGCAGCACATCCTCACCCGACATGGATGTCTTTGTTGAGAAGAAAAGCTTGTGCTTTCCGTTCGGCATAATCCAAATGACAAGGTGTACTTTCTGCTTCAAAGCCTTTGAATAGGCAATGAGTGTGTAGGCAGTGCCCTCAAGTCTTTCAATATGCAACTTCACTCTTCCTTGAGAACTATTTTTACGAATGATTTAGTGGGCTTTTTAGGTTCAGATGGGCAGTACTCATAATTATTGGGTATTCCAAATTGCTTGATTTCTTTTATATTCTGCAAATTAACCTCGTCAATGAAATCATAAAAATGTACTATCGACTTAATTCTATAAGCATCTTTATCTGACAAAAAATATGTTTTGTTATTGCTATGAAACGTATTGTGCACACTAATGTTGCAAATGTTGTCATCTACCTTTATTAGAATACGTGGCGTTTCTTCCTTTATTGGTATTATTGTCCCTGGTGAAGAAAGAACATCATGCAGAAATGCATAATCGTCAGAAGTGATGGTATAAACTTTATCTGGTTTTTTAATGGAATTTATTATATCCGGATCTATTTTATTCATATCTACCAATCCTGGGGAGAATACAACTTCTATATTCTCTCTATGAGGTCTTGTCTTGCAACTACAAATTGCTAATAATGCTATTATTACGATAAAATGTTTCATATCACATGGTGTATCTAGGGTCTTTGACAGGGAAAGTCTTTCCGCCATGGTTAGTTCTTATACCTTGATGGAGTTTTTTATCATAATATAAAAAATTTTTTTTCTATCTATGCATTTAACGGAAGAACCCCCAAAAGTCATATCGAAGGTTGGACAATCCTTATATATATAATTGTTTTTGAAGCATCTCCATATCGTCACCCCAGTTCGGAATAAGAAGCCTCAACCCCATTCATCAGAAATCTTCAGAAACCATCAGGCAATCTGGTTTCCGGATGATTTCAGAATTCAAAGTCGAGTGTCAGCTCTTCGGGAGGCAGGAGAGTGAAAGAACGGCGATGGAATGGCGTAATACCACATTCACGGATAGCCTGACGGTGTTTCTTCGTTGGGTAGCCCTTGTTGCTCTTCCAGTCATACTGCGGATAGTCTTCCGCCAGACGGTCCATATAGTCGTCGCGGTATGTCTTGGCGAGGATGCTCGCCGCAGCGATGGAGAGGTATTTGCCGTCGCCCTTCACAATGGTGGTGTATGGAAGGTCGCGGAAGGGCTTGAAGCGGTTGCCGTCTACTATCACCGCTTCGGGACGCACCTTGAGCTGGTCTAAAGCACGGTGCATGGCGAGGATACTCGCATTGAGAATGTTTATCTCGTCAATCTCTCCAGGCTCCACGATGCCCACAGCCCAGTCCACGGCATCGTGTTCTATTATCTCACGAAGCTGCTTGCGCTTGCGGTCGGTGAGTTTCTTCGAATCATTGAGCAGTTCGTTCTCATAATCGGGTGGCAATATAACGGCGGCAGCAAAAACGCTTCCGGCAAGACAACCTCTGCCGGCTTCGTCGCAGCCTGCCTCAACGAGACCTTCGTAATAATGATTTTCCAGCATTGTATACTTCTCTTTTTGTTTCGGACAATATCTTTATATCTTTCAAAGTATAAAGGTACGAATTATTTCCGACATATCAAAAAGATACACAGCGAGTTTTATCTTTTAGCCAGAATGACCGATTTTGCGTTAGTCTTGTATAAGAAACCTGTAAGATTAGCCAAATAATAAAGGTGACAAAAACACATGCCAGAAATCCCCCCACACCGTGGGGAACGGAACCCCCTAATGTGGGGTTTGATTCCCCACGACAGGGGGAGATTTCGAAGGTTATGCTTAAGATGACAAATTATGGCTCTACGTCCCACTGAATAGGCACGTTCTTCATCGTGATGTATCCTCTGATTGCCGCATCAACATACAGTCCGAGCTTCAGCACCTGCATCACCTTGGCGGTCTTCTTCACATTCTCGAATCTTGTATAGGTACCATCGAGCTTCAGTTTCACATAAACTCCCTCGCTGACGTCAAAAGAGTCGGATGTAGTGCCGCCGTCTGGCGTATAAGATTCACCGTCTTGGTCAACGAACATTGTTACGCTGCGAAGGTCTGAATTAGGAAAATCTCCAACACCGCCGAGACTGATACGCGACTTGTCGGCTATCATCTTCACTTTCAGCACGAGGGTCACGGTGCCGTAGTTCTCTGAGGTGCTCTTGCCATAGGCACCTACCAACTGGATGTCTACATCCTTGGCAAAAGGATTGATGACGGTGGCTCCAGACTCTGATGTGGTGGTTGTGCCGATGAACTGTGGCGGCATATCCTTGCTGGCTGCAGGATCTGTCCGTTTGATCTTGGCGTCCTTCTTAGATACCGTGTCCAGAGTTTTTGTCACCTTCTTCAGGATATTCCCAAACTGTGCGTCTGCCGGTTGTGCTGCAAAGAAGAAAGCTGCGAATGCCACGAAGATTCTGAATAGATTTCTTTTCATAATAATATAGTTTTTAGTTTAACAATAAAGCAGTGAAGCTTGCTTGATTTATATTTGATTGTTCTTGTATTGACAATGGGGTATTCATTTCCTGCGGGCAAAATTAACGGAAGAATATGTTTTTCAGGGTTTCAAAGAGTAAATAGATGTGTCATTACGTACAAAGTTCTATGCGTATTGTCCTGTTTTTCTTCTATCTCTATTGAAATATAACGACACCAGCCAACTCATTGACCAATAAATTGACCACAAATGGGCACGATGCTTGCCCAAGTGAGGCAAGGTGCTTTCTCAAGTGGGGCACGCTGCTTGCCCCTGTTGGGCAGATTTGCTGTCAGACGTCTGCCCAATAAGTGAATGTTATTATACCTATACTCTGGTTTCCTGGATACTGCCAACGCATACTATTCCTGTAGTATGAATTACTCACAGCTGACAATTCCTATCATCTGATAATTCCTCACATCTGACAATTCCTTTCATCAGCAAACCATCCAGACAATTGCCTGACAATCGCCAGACAACCAACTGTCTGTCTATCAGAATATTACGACAAAAAACCAGATGATCTGACAGTTTTTTTGAAAATTCTTGTTTTTTACTAAAAATCAGCGTTATGGGCAACTTTTACTCATATCGAGTAACTTAAACCCCAACCGGTCATTAGGCCGTTAGATGTAGTATTTTATGACTGCTTGGATTTTGGTTGGTTAAATTAATTCCGCCAACTGGCAATATGTTATATCATATTTAACAGAAATAGTTTGTCTTGTGAACTTATTGTGCAAAAACTCCACATATCTTTGCAACAGGAAGAGGAAAACAGGGCTATCTGTCCCGAACCGGTCATCAGAAAGTTTGGGAATAAACCCGACGGGCTTCTTAAAGAGAGAGAAAGGACAAAGTAAAAACAGAAAATAAAAAAATTAAGGATATGGAGAAGAAAATGATTTTGACAACTGGCGTGAATGAGAATGAGAACATTGATTTCACGGAGCTTATCAGCAAGATAGGCGCATGGGCATCAGAACCGGTCCGCCTGTTGGGCGAATACTACTCGAGCGTGCTGGAAAGAAAGCTGTCTATCGGTCAGACATGGCGCCTGATAGAGGTGCAGCTGGCATTCTTCGCCTGCATATTCCCTGCCGATCTGTCGGTGGCTGTCCGTCTGTTAGCCGTTGCATGGCTCGGTTCGGCAGTGACAAGGTGCAGGAAGGCAATGAAGAAGTAATACCATGGAAAACACCTTATATACTTTCAATTTCACAAAATGACGAAACGGCGACAGACCTCAAGCGTGAGGCTGCCGCCGTTTATTTCGTTATCGTTTCAACCCAAATCGACCGTTTGGGGAGGGTGATTACTTATTTGTCGATTCCCATCTCCTTGAGCAGACGGTCTGCATGACCCCACTTGTCCATGAGATAGATTACATAGCGCATGTCAACGCCGATGCAACGGGCAAGTACCGGATCGAAACGGATGTCGCTTGAGAGTGAATCCCAGTTGCCGTCGAAGGCGAGACCGATGAGGTTTCCGTTGCCGTCGAACATCGGTGAACCGGAGTTACCACCGGTAATGTCGTTGTTGGTGAGGAAGCAGAGCTGCATCTTTCCGCTCTCCTTGTCGGTGTAGCGACCGAAGTCTTTTGCCGACATCAAGTCTCTCAGCTCTGGCTCAGCGTAATAATCCACTACCTTGTCGCCAGTGTTCATCTTCTCAACGATGCTCTCTGAAGTGGTGTAGTAGCCTGCTGGCTTACCGCCGACTACGAGGTCTTTCACCTGTCCGTAGCTCAGGCGCATAGTGAAGTTGGCGTCGCTATAGTGTGGCAGGTCTTCCTCCATACGCACCTTGGCGTCGCAGAGATAGCGCTCCTGCTGCTTGATTTCCGGAGCGAGGGCACGGATCTTCTCGATCACTTCGTCATAGATAGCCTTGATGTCAAGACCATACTGCACACCCGGGTCGTTCTTGTAGTTCTTCTTGTTGAAGAATATCTTCTCACCGCTCTTCATGAGGATAGACTTGGCGTAGAGATAGTCAACGAACTTCTTGTAGTCACCGCCGAAGTCCTTGTCAATCTTGGCATAGCAAGCCGGCAGATACTTGGCGTCTACATGTTCACGGTAGTTCTTGAGCAGAGCTGCCATAACGTCCTTGTCGAGAGCCTCGTCCCAAGCATTGCTGTTGTCCTCGAACTGCACATACTGCTTTGCCGGCTTGTCCTTAGGACCCTTTACTTCCATTCCTCCGAGCACCTGCAAAGCACGTGTATTGAACTCGCTGGTGCGGTTGAAAGCCTCAATCCAGTTGGTGAACACATACTGCACGTCGAAGCGCTTGGCGTAGAGGTCTTTCATCTTGTCGAAATCAAGTTTGCCCTTCAGATAGCCGGTGGTGTCCTGATAAGCCTTGATGCGCTGCTCGAACTCCTGCTTCTGACGGATAATACCGATGGAATCGATACATTTGTTCATTCCGATGGAGTTCTTCCAGTAGTTGGAGCTTTGTGCATACTTGGAATCATACTTGATTCTCACTGCCTCGTCGGCACGCATGTGGCGGATCATGATCTGCTGCTTCACGCCACGCACCTGTGCACGTGGGGCATTTTCGGCATCGCGACGCTCCTTGATACCGTATGATGAGAGGTAACGGTTGGTAGTGCCCGGATAACCGATTGTCATGGCGAAGTCGCCATCCTTGTATCCGTCGAGCGACACCTTAGTCCAATGCTTCGGACGATAAGGCACATTGTCCTTAGAGTATGCTGCAGGACCGTTTGTCTTAGGATCGGCATAGATACGGAAGACAGAGTAGTCGCAGGTCTGGCGCGGCCACATCCAGTTGTCGGTCTCGCCACCAAACTTACCCATAGACTTAGGCACGGTGAAGACGAGGCGCAAGTCGGTGAAATCGCGGTATGTAGTGGCGTAGAACTTGTTGCCTTCGAAATATGGCTTGATTTCAAGACGGAGTGTAGGGTCTGCTGCCTTCACCTCCTTAGACATCACATTCTCGATGGAATCGAGGAATTCTGACTGTTTGTTGATAGGCAGGTTGTAGAGTCCCTTCTTGGTGAGCTCGTCAGTGATATCCTTCTGCTCCACCATGAAGCTTACGAACATGTTCTCGTTTGGCAACTCCTCCTCATAGCTCTTGGCATAGAAGCCGTTGAGCATATAGTCGTGTTCTACAGTAGAATGACTGCGGATAGCCTCGAAACCACAGTGGTGGTTGGTGAAGACGAGTCCGTCTGGCGACACCACTACACCGGAACAGAATCCGGAGAAGTTGACAACAGACTTCATGATGGCGTCGTCGCCACTGTAGAGTGCGTCGTAAGGCAGGTTGAAACCGTAGGTCTTCATCTGCTCATACACTGCCTGGGGAAGGTTGTAGAGAGTCCACATTCCCTCGTCAGCCTTGGCGCTGCCAGCAGACAGAGCCAACAGTCCTGCTAACAGGATTGATGATTTCTTTCTCATTTTTCGTATATTTAATTTAAAGTTTCGGCAAAAATACGATATATTTTCCAACTGTACTTGCTTGTGGATGAAAATATCGCTTTTTAATCCTCATAATTTCTCAATTCCTCCGCTGATGCCTGTCATTTGCGGAAATGCCTGCCAATCACGGGCAATCCGCTGAGCGGAAAATCCTTCTTCACGATATATGCTATGAAGAGGACGCCAAGCACTGTATTCACCGTCAGGGCGAGCGGTGTGGAGAGTCTGGCATTTGCCGTGGTCATGCAGAAATACAGCACTACGGTGATCAGGACATAAACGGAGATGTCTTTCATCGGATAGGCAATGGGATACTTGCGCTGTCCCACGAAATACGAGAGCACCATCGCCGTGGCGTATCCCGCGAAACCAGCCCAGGCGCATGCCATATATCCGTAGCGAGGCACGAATATAACGTTGACCGCTATCAGCACGGCGCATCCCGCACCTGAAAAATACGCTCCCCAGATGGTCTTGTCGATGAGCTTATACCAGAAGGAGAGATTGAAATACACTCCCATCATTATCTCTGCCGCCATGACGATAGGCACCACACGCAGTCCGTCCCAATAGTCGCGGCCGATGATATGGCGCAGCACATCCATATAGCCCACCACCACGAGGAAGGCAAGGAGGGTGAAGATGATGAAGTATTTCATCGCCTTGGCATAGGTCTCACGGTTGTCCTTGTCTTTAGACTTGCCGAAGACGAACGGTTCGTAGGCATAGCGGAACGCCTGTGTTATCATAGCCATGATCATGGCTATCTTGCTTGCCGCGCCATAGATGCCGAGCTGCGAATGGGCATCGCTTCCTTTATATATATAAGGGAAGAGAATCTTGTCGGCTGTCTGGTTGAGGATGCCGGCGATGCCAAGCACGAGGATGGGCCAGCTATAGCTGAGCATGCGGCGCAGGAGCGCTTTGCTGAACGAATATTTCTGTGCTACGAGTTCCCGCCAGAAGAAGAACGTGAGGATGGCAGAACAGAAGAGATTGACATAGAACGCATAGCCTGCCCCGACAGTAGGGTCGTAGATGGCGGATATGAACCCGGTGCCGCCGTTTGCCTCGTAGATATTGGGCAGAATGAGGAAGAACACGATATTGAGGACTATCGCCATGAAGATGTTGAGGAGTTTCAGGGCAGCGAACTTTATCGGGCGCTTCTTATACCTGAGGTATGCGAACGGTATGCACTGGAAGGCATCGATGGCAACGGTAATCGCCATCACCCATATATACGACTGGTGGTCGGCATAGCCCATAAAGGCGGATATGGGATTGATGAA
Source organism: Prevotella pectinovora (assembly GCF_000834015.1). Lineage (GTDB taxonomy): Bacteria > Bacteroidota > Bacteroidia > Bacteroidales > Bacteroidaceae > Prevotella > Prevotella pectinovora. The sequence continues at coordinate 120,990 of NZ_JXQI01000055.1, forward strand.
GAGCAGCACGAGGGCTATGAACATCAGTGAGGTGAAGCCCACACTGATGAGCGTAGTGGTATATACTGTCTGCGGATTCTCTTCTTCTTTGTTAGCGAAGCGGAAGAAGGTGGTCTCCATTCCGTATGTCAGTATCACCATCAGCAATGCCGTATAGGCATAGACATTGGTTATGACACCATAGCCGCCGCTCGCTGCCGACAGCTTTGCCGTGTATAGCGGCACGAGAAGATAGTTGAGGAATCTTCCTACGATACTGCTCAATCCATAGATTGCCGTATCCTTAGCGAGTGATTTTAAATTTGCCATTTGCTTATGTTTGTTTGTCAGCGGCATGGTCAGGATGCCTTGCCACTATGCTGTTTTCTGTTTCTTGTTGACGTGTATGCAGGTCTTATGCCCCTATGCTGCATCAGAAGAACATATAGCATATCGCTATCGCCGCGATTACTCCGGCAAGGTCTGCCAGAAGTCCGCATGCCACGGCATGTCTGGTGTATCTGATGCCCACGCTGCCGAAATATACGGCGAGGATATAGAAAGTGGTGTCGGTGGAGCCCTGGAACACGCTGCTAAGCCTGCCCACAAAGGAATCGGCACCGTATGTCGTCATGGCGTCTACCATCATTCCACGTGCTCCGCTGCCGGAGAGGGGTTTCATGAGTGCTGTAGGCAACGCTCCCACGAAATCGGTGTTTCCGCCCAACACTCCTACTGTCCATTTTATTCCGTCGATTATCATGTCCATGGCTCCCGACGCACGGAACACTCCGATGCCCACGAGTATTGCCACGAGGTATGGTATTATCCTGACTGCGGTCTGGAATCCTTCCTTCGCTCCTTCGATGAAAGCGTCGTAAACGTTGATTTTCTTCCTCACTCCTGCCATGATGAACCCCACGATGATAGTCATGAGCAGGATATTCGCCACCGTGGTGCTCACTATGTTCATCTGGTCTTTGTCGAGCTGTCCGAATCCCCATATAATGCCTGCCACGACGAGCGACATGCCGCCGACGGTGAGCAGCATCACCTTGTTGAGAAGGTTGATGCGCTGATAAAGGCTCGTGATTATTATTCCTGCCATAGTAGAGAAGAATGTGGCAAGGAGGATGGGGATGAATATGTCGGTGGGCTGTGCCGCTCCGAGCTGCGCCCTGTATACCATGATGCTGACGGGAATCAGCGTCAGTCCGCTGGTATTGAGCACAAGGAACATTATCATCGGATTCGTTGCCGTGTCCTTCTTCGTGTTGAGCTGCTGCAGCTGTTCCATTGCCTTCAGTCCGAGCGGCGTCGCCGCATTGTCGAGTCCGAGCATGTTGGCGGCTATGTTCATGAATATGGAGCCAGTAACGGGATGCCCCTTAGGTATGTCGGGAAAGAGCTTGCAGAACACCGGCGAGAGCAGCCTTGCCAGTGCATTCACCATTCCGCCCTTCTCTCCCACCTTCATTATGCCGAGCCACAGCGAAAGGACGCCGGTCAGTCCGAGGGAAATCTTAAAGGCTGCCTTCGACGACTCGAACGTGGACCCCATCATCTCCGGGAACACTTCGAAGTCGCCCATGAAGATCAACTTCACCAACGCTATGACGAAGGCTATGACGAAAAACGCTATCCAAATGTAATTCAGCACCATGCTTGATAATGTTTTGGTTATTTTATGTTGTATTGTCTGTTTTCCCTGTTGTATCTGTCCTTGCCGGTTATTTAGCGGAAAAACATCCGTCAGTAGGTCACATAATGGCTGAGCCTTTCTATGTCTGCCGGCGTGAACGATTTCAGCAGGCGCAGGTCTCTGAGTGACTTTATATCTCCGCGCAGCCGACGGTAGTCAACGATATCGCGTGCCTGGTAATAATTGATGTATGGATGCTGACGGAGTTTTGAGAACGACAGTTTGTTGATGTTAAGCTTCGTCACCGCCCCTTCGTCCACGCTGACATACTGGAGAGCCTGTTCGGGCAGTCCATCTATCTCGAGCAACTGCCTTGCGGAATAGAAGCCTCCCAGCCGCTCGCGCTTTCTCACTATGGCGATGGCGTATCCGCTACCTATTCCCGGCACCCGTTTCAGCAGTGTAGTGTCGCTGGTGTTGAGCGGCACGGTCTCTCCGGGGCGCAGCTTACGGGGAAATTTCAGTGTGTCTCTCGGCGGAGCGTCATTGTATTCTGCCGATGGCGAGCCATGGCGGTCGTAGGCGGAACGGTCATCGGCATACAGCTCCGATGCCGGTCTGTAGTCTGCACTGATGCGGATATATGGTTCGAGCGCTCTGTACTGCTTCACGGTAAGTCCGTAGAGGCGCGCAAAATCCTTCGGCTCCCGGTATACTCCTCCGGAAGCACGATAGCGGTATATGTTTCTCACCATCCATTCGCTCAGTCCGAGCCTCAACAATTGTGTGCTGTCTGCCGTATTGGGATCAAAGGGGAAGAGTTCGGCTTTTCTTCCCTCCACATTATAATATTCTTTCTCTCCAGCGCCAAGAGCCTTCCCGCCAGCCACCGCGGTGCTGTCGGCAGGGGTTCCGACGAAGAAATCATCGCCGGAACAGACCACGAAATATGATGTCACCGCCAGAATTATGACGAGACTGACGATGAATATCGTCGCTATGCGGTCTGACTTCGTGAAATAAAAGAAATCTCCTAATGGCATCCCTGGCTTTTTTATTGTATTGTCAGCAAGACTATCCCTCCCGCAGATTCGTCAACGGGAAGGAATCGGCATTTGCTGTCGGTTGGTCAACGAAACTCCTCCGGCAATTGGTTGCGCCACAGCACAAAAGGCATCTGGCGAAGATAGGAGTTATAGAATCTGGCGTCTCCGGTCACTTCTTTTGCGATGAAACCAGGCTTTTCGAATGCCTCGTCTTCACTCTGAAGCTCCACTTCTGCCATCACGAGTCCTTCGTTATCACCATAAAACTCGTCTACTTCGAAGGTATGTCTGCCACTCTTCACGAGAAACCGAGTCTTGTCGATGATTCCCGGTTCACAGAGTTGCATCAGGTGTTCCGCCTCATCGAGGGTTATCTCCTTCTCAAACTCATAGCGCGAGAGTCCTCCATCTACCGACGGTCCCTTGATGGTAAGATATCCCTTCTCGTCGCGGATGCGCACACGCACCGTGCGGCCATGACCGCTGCATATGTACCCCTGCTTGATGCGCGACGACGAATAAGCCTGTCGCTTGTATTCGTCGTCGCGTTTGTGCACGAGGAACTTTCTTTCTATCTCAAGTCCACTCATCAGCAGTCTTTCCTTGATTAACCTTGTGTCGCGAAATAGATGATGAATGCCAATGCTCCTATGGCGAGGGCACCCAATATCCAGTTGAACACCTTTACTCCTTCTTTAGCCTGGCGCTCCTGATAGCGCTCGCGGCGGTCTTTTCCTTTCTTGCTCATAGTACAAAATTATTTAGATCCATAATCATATTGCCGTTATGCGAAGAATCCTTGCCGACGACATGCGATTACATTAATGATATTATTTGCGATTACAATAATAGCATTATTGCTGTTCGTCGTTCACGGGGAACTCCATGAGATACGCCTTTATGAATCCGTCGATCTTGCCGTCCATCACTCCGTCCACATCAGAGGTCTGGTAGTTGGTGCGGTGGTCTTTCACACGACGGTCATCAAAGACATAACTTCTTATCTGGCTTCCCCACTCTATTTTCTTCTTTCCTGCCTCAATCTTCGCCTGTGCCTCGAGACGCTTCTTCATGGCGCGGTCGTAGAGCTGCGACTTGAGCAGTCGCATGGCGTTGTTGCGGTTTTCGAGCTGCTTGCGGCTCTCGGTGTTCTCGATGAGGATTTCTTCCTCCTCGCCGGTATCAGGGTCGACATACTGGTAGCGCAGACGCACTCCGGTTTCCACCTTGTTCACGTTCTGTCCTCCGGCTCCACCGCTTCTGAAGAGGTCCCAGCTCACTTTCGACGGGTCTACATACACCTCTATGGTATCATCGACGAGCGGCGACACGAACACACTGGCGAAGCTCGTCATTCTCTTGCCCTGCGCGTTGAACGGCGACACTCTGACGAGGCGGTGTACTCCGTTCTCGCTCTTCAGATATCCGTAGGCGTATTCACCGCCTTCTATCTCCATGGTGACGCTCTTTATTCCGGCCTCGTCGCCCTCCTGCAGGTTGCTTATCGTAACTTTGTGGCCATGCGACTCAGCCCATCTCATATACATACGCATGAGCATCGATGCCCAGTCCTGGCTCTCCGTACCGCCGGCTCCCGAGTTTATCTTCAGCACACAGTCCATAGGGTCTTCCTTCTGGCGCAGCATGTTCATAAGCTCCAGGTCTTCAATCGCCTTTATCGCCTTGGCGTAGTCTTCGTCCACTTCCTCCTCGGTCACCATATCGTCGTGGTAGAAGTCGAAGGCGAGCTGCAGCTCGTCGGCATAGGTACGAACCTCCTTGTATCCGGTGATCCATTTCTCAATGCCCTTCACCTTCTTCATCTGTTCCTGCGCCCTCTGCGGGTCGTCCCAGAAGTCAGGAGCCTGCGTGCGGAGCTGTTCTTCTTCAAACTCCACCTTCTTCTTGTCGATTTCCAGATACTTGTGCAGAGCGTCGGCACGCTCCAACACGTCTTTCAATTGATCTTGCGTTATCATTATTCTTCTTGTATATGGTATGGCGAGGAGTTACTCGGCATACATTTTTTCTATTTCGTTCTTATAATGCTCATTGATCACCTTTCGGCGCATCTTCAGGGTGTTTGTCAGCTCTCCGCTCTCCATAGTGAACGGCTTGGGCAGCAGCGTGAATCGCTTTATCTGCTCATAGTGGGCGAGCTGCTGCTGCAGCGTTTCTATGCGTTCGGTTATCATCTGGTGTATCTTGCCGTTGCTGCAGAGGTCTTCTCTTGACGTGAAGCTGATGCCGTTGGCCTGGGCGTATTTCTCGAGGGCACCGTATTCGGGAATGATGAGTGCCGACACGAACTTGCGCTGGTCGGCGATAATCACTATCTGGTCGATGAACTTGTCGACGAGCAGTTTCGCCTCTATCATCTGTGGTGCGATATATTTTCCGTTGGATGTCTTGAAGAGGTCTTTTATCCTGTCTTTCAGGAACAGCTCACCGTCTTTCATATATCCCGAGTCGCCAGTCTTGAAGTATCCCTCGTCGTCGAACGACTGTGCGGTAATATCGGGTCTGTTGTAGTAACCCTTGGTGATGGTAGGGCCTTTGAGGCACACCTCGCCCTCATCGCTGATCTTTATCTTTATGTTGTGGATAGGTCTGCCCACCGACCCTATGGTATAGGGTTTCTCTCCCACTCTGTCGCAGGTCACGGTGGCAAGGCTCTCCGTCAGTCCGTAGCCCACCACCATGGTGAGTCCGATGGAATGCACGAATTCCTCAACATGTGACGACACGGTGGCTCCTGCCGTCGGGAAGATGTTGGTGTGTTCGAGTCCCAGCTCGTGGCGCACGAGACTGAACAATGTCTTGTTATACATCTCATACTCCATGTGCAGTGCCAAAGGCGGACGCTTTCCGCGGCTCAGATATTCGATGTTGTGCTTTCTGCCCACGGCAAGGGCGTGTTTGAAGAGTTTGCGCTGTATGGGGTTCGCACTGTCTATCTTCTCCTTCACTCCTGTATAGACCTTCTCCCAGAAGCGCGGCACAGCGCACATGCTCGTGGGATGTGTCTCCTTCATTGACTTCTGCACTTCGTGCGGATCGGTGTTCACAATCAGCGTAGCACCCTCCGAGATACACAGTATCGTCCATCCCTTCTCAAAGATGTGGGCATATGGCAGGAAGTTGAGCACGCGGTCGTTCTCCGTCACCTTCACCGCCCTGTCGTTGGCTTCAATGGCGGCACTATACTGCAGATGACTGAGCATCACCCCCTTGCTGTCGCCGGTGGTTCCGCTGGTATACAGGATATTGGCGAGGTCGTCGGGCGACGCCTCCTTATATAGTTTTTCCACTTCGGTCTGGCGCGGCAGGTTCTCGCCGAGCTTCAGAAAGTCGTCGAAATATACGGCGTTGGAATCGTTGGGGTCGATCTTCACGTTGTTGTCGAAGATGACGATACGCTCCATCGTAGGACAGTGAGAGAACACGCGGTGTGCCTTGTCATACTGCTCCTGCTCTCCCACGAAGAGGAAACGTACCTGAGCATCGTTTATCATGAACTGTATCTGCTGCTCGCTGCTTGTGGCATAGAAAGGTATTGTCACGGCACGCACGCCCCACGCTCCGAAGTCGCAGAAAATATACTGCACGGAGTTCTGCGAGAATATTCCGATGTTCTCCTGCGGTTTGACACCGAAGTTGAGCAATGCGTTGGACACGACTTTCACTTTGTATGAGAATTCGTTCCATGTGTATGACTTCCATGTCTTGCCTTCAAAATCCTTGTATACAAGCACTTCGCGGTCGCCATACTTCTTTGCCTGGTCGTGAACCAAGACTGACAAATGACTTTTAGTCTGCATAATTGTTCTGTTTTTCGGGTGCAGCGCCTCGTCGTACGGCGAGACTTCTTCCACCTATATTTATGCAAAGATAATAAAGTTTTTTCATACGGCACAAAAAATCGGATATGATTTACCCCAAACCGTCCGATTAGTCGGTTTGGGGTATATATATGACGTGTATTGCACACATGTTGCTGTCGCTGCAACGCAGCGTCTGGCATCGGATTATCTGTTGTCCTTGGTGCTCTGTTTCTTGTCTTTCTTCTCTTGTTTTTTGTCCTTGGCATCCTGCTTCGGGGCTGGAGTCAGGATTTTCGTGTATTCCTGCCGGTCGTTGATGATGCGGCATGCCTCCATCATCTGCTTGTCGTAGTTGAGGTTGTTTTCTATCGCTCCCGCCTGGAAATAGTATGCCGCCACAATGTCGGCGGATATTATCTGGTTTATCAACTGCTTGTTACGGTCGAGGTCGGTGGCGAGGTTGTGGCGGAACTTCTTCTCCAGCGCATCGAACTCCTCCTTGGCATCGTCGTAATAGCCTTCAAACTTCGCTATCTTCTTCAGCTTGTCGAGCTCCTTGCTGCTTTCGGCGTCGTATTTGAATCCGCTCTTTATCACCTGCTGCTTGAAATCCTCATACTCCTGGTCGGTGAGTTTGAACTCTCCTGCCGGTGCTATAGTGGGATGCTTGGCGATGTAGTCAATCTCGTAGTTGAGCATCACTTCGGTGGAGTCGAGTCCCGAAACGCTGAGATAGTATGCTATATTCGGCAGCGAGTCGGGTTTCACTTCCACGTCGGGCTTTATTCCTCCGCCGTCGCGCACCTCTCGACCTGCCTTGGTGTAGAACACGTGGGTGAGGCTGTCGGCGACATGTTCGGTGTATCCGCCGTGGGCATGCTTGTAGTTGATTGCCTGTATGCAACGGTTGCTGGGGATATAGTATTTTCCTGTAGTCAGTTTGAGCTGGCCGTTATAAGGCAGGTCAACGGGTGCCTGAACGAGACCCTTGCCATATGTCCTCGTGCCGAGCACCACGGCGCGGTCGAGGTCTTGGAGCGCACCTGAGGTTATCTCGCTTGCCGACGCCGTCTCGCCGTTCACCAGCACTACGATAGGCATCACTGTGTCGATAGGCTCCACGGTGGTCTTGTAGTCTGTGTTCATGCGTTTCATCTTGCCGCGGGTCCTCACGATGGTGAGGTCTTTGGGCACGAACATGTTTACTATCTGCACTGCCTCTTTCACCGATCCTCCGCCGTTTCCTCTGAGGTCGAGCACGAGGCCCTTGGCCCCCTTGTGCTTCAGGTCGATGAAGGCACGGCGCACGTCCTTGGCGCATCCGTCAGTGAAACTGTTCAGATTTATGTATCCTATGCCGTCGGGGCGCACACCGTAATATGGCAGGTATGGCAGCGTGATGGCACGGCGCTTGATGCGCATCTGCATCTTCTTGCCTGTTGACGGGCGCTTTATCTTGAGCATGAAGGAGGTGCCTGGGTCGCCGCGCAGATGGGAGCTGACGAAAGCAACGGTCTTGTCGGTCATCGTGGTGTCGTCGATGCTCAGGATGATGTCACCCTTCTTGAGTCCGGCTTCTGCGGCTGGACTTCCCTCGTATGGTTCGTCGATGACCACTCTCGACAAGGCTGTGTTATAGCGTATCATGGCTCCTATGCCTACGTATCTTCCAGTGAACATCTTCTTCAGTTTGTTCACTTCGCTCTCGGGATAGTATTCGGTATAGGGGTCGAGCGAATTGAGCATTGCATTGATGCCATTGCCTATCACCTCGTCGGCATTAAGTGTGTCAACATATATCATGTCGAGGTAGCGATAGATGTCGCTGAACACTTCGATGTTCTTCGACACGGTGAAGTTATGGTCTTTGTCGTTCTGCGCCTTAATAGTGACGGAGAAAACCGACAGCAGGATGGCGGATAATAATAATATTCTCTTCATTCTTTTCCGTTGGATTTCATTATAATCTGCAAACTTACACAAAACTTTCGATTTTCACCTTATTTACTTTCATAAATATTGTTTCATGGCGAGTTTTACAGCTCATACACATATATAGCAATTATTTTTATCCTCATTCAGAGCCAATCTGCTTAATCTTATAATATAATCTGCTTAATCTTATAAATAATCTGTCCAATCTTATAATATAAGGTAGAGAGTCCTCGGAAAAGATGACAAATCAGGGAATAGAATGACTTTTTTGAAGAAAAATCAAAAAAAAGACGGAAAATATTTGGAGGTTACATAAAAACGCCTTACCTTTGCACTCGCAATTAAGCAATAACGCTTTTAGCAATGCTTCAATAGCTCAGTTGGTTAGAGCACCTGACTGTTAATCAGGGGGTCGTTGGTTCAAGCCCATCTTGAAGCGCAAAGAGGAATCACTTACGAGTGGTTCCTTTTTTATTTTCATATAGTTTGAATATCGGCACCATTTTTGGGGTGGACACATTTTTCTGACGAATTATCATTAAAAGTACACACTTTTCCTGACGAATACTTGCCAATGATTATACTTTTCCCAATGAATAATCAAGAAAAGACCACGTTTTTAAGCATAAAATACAAGAAAACACTAATGACCAATTGGGGATACAAAAAAAACAAAATGAGCGCAAGTCTTGGGGAATAGCCTATTTTTTAATATTTTTGCACGAATATGGATGCCGCACATTACGGCAGAGAAACTAAAGACAAGGATATGGACAACGATTTCGATATAAGACAAGAGACATTGTCGTCGGCGGAAAAAGAATACGAAAACGCCTTGAGACCGCTACGTTTCGGTGACTTCAGCGGACAACAAAAGGTGGTGGAAAACCTGGAGGTGTTCGTAGAGGCGGCGAAATACCGCGGCGAACCGCTCGACCACACGCTGCTGCACGGACCGCCAGGACTGGGAAAGACAACGCTCAGCAACATCATTGCCAACGAACTGGGAGTGGGATTCAAGATAACGAGCGGTCCGGTGCTCGACAAACCTGGCGACCTCGCCGGCATACTGACATCGCTGGAGCCCAACGACGTGCTCTTCATCGACGAGATACACCGTCTGTCGCCTGTCGTGGAGGAATACCTGTATTCCGCCATGGAGGACTATCGCATAGACATAATGATAGACAAAGGACCGTCGGCAAGGTCGATACAGATAGACCTCAACCCATTCACGCTCGTGGGGGCCACGACACGCAGCGGACTGCTTACGGCACCGCTGAGAGCGCGATTCGGAATAAACCTGCATCTGGAATATTATGACCCCAAGACGCTGATGCGCATCCTGAAACGTTCGGCAAACATCCTGAAGGTGCCCATCGACGACGATGCGGCAATGGAGATAGCACGACGCTCGCGTGGCACGCCACGTATCGCCAACGCACTGCTAAGAAGGGTGAGAGACTTTGCCCAGGTGAGGGGAACGGGAAAGATAGACACCAAGATATCCCACGTGGCACTGACGGCGCTGAACATCGACCAATATGGTCTCGACGAGATAGACAACAAGATATTGCTCACCATCATCGACAAGTTCAGAGGCGGACCGGTGGGCATCACCACCATCGCCACAGCTATCGGCGAGGATGCCGGCACAGTGGAGGAGGTTTATGAACCGTATCTCATCATGGAGGGATTCATAAAGCGCACACCACGAGGCAGAGTGGTGACAGAACTCGCCTTCCAGCATTTCGGCAGAAACCTGACATTCGGAAATCCTGCAGAACCGTCGCTGTTCTGACGGTTCTGCAATCGGGTCAGCCCCGTCTTGCCGTGCGCGTCACCAACTGATAGAGCGCCGGCAGGAGGATGAAAAAGGAGAATATGATGGCAAGTCCCATCCGACGGTGGTCGCCGCCGAACAGATCCGTCATCCGCACATCTGACATTTGATGTGGCATAAGGCGAATCATGAGATATGCCACCGTATTGTTAACCCAATGGCATAGCACTCCCGGCACGATGCTACCCGTACGACTGTATATCCAACCGAGGAAGATGCCGACAAAGAAAGCGTATGGCATCTGGGCGGGGTTCATATGGATCAGGGCGAAGAGAAAGGCCGAAATGACTATCGGCAACCATGTCTTGCCCTTCATCACGGAGAGCAGCGTGCGCAATATCGCCCCGCGGAATATCATCTCCTCCACAAGCGGAGCGAAGAGGCATATCGTTACATAGCCGAAATTGCTGCCTACAAGCAGCGTCAACTCATCTTCCACAAGATTCGGCAGCTCTGGCATCGCCTCTTCGAGAAACGCCATGGGAATGATGGAGCCCAGAGTGAAAACCACTGTCCAGAACAACACGTCCCAATGTTTGCCTCGCACATAATCGGGCGACAGCGGACACCACTTCAATCTATAGAACATCACGAAGAGCACTATACTGTATACCGCCGAAGTGAGCACCAGTTCGGTGGCCTTGTCGGCTGCCGGGCCGGTGATGAGACGATACAGTGGGGGTATCATGAATCCTGCTACCACCTGGATGATTACACCCCAAAGGAGATAGGTGAACACGTCTTTATTCTTTGCTTCTTTCATATCGGGAAATCATTTGTTTTTCTTTTTTCTAATACAAACCAGTAGTCAATAATCCCAAATCGGCCATTAGGACTTGCTTGTATTTTGGAATTTTAGAAGAGTGGATTTTGTTTGTCTTTTAATGAGTAATAGCGAGCTATTGCGAATTAAAAACAAGCAAAAGACGCCTTATAAAAAACAAAAGACTGCAAGCAGTCATTAAATATTTCTATAAACGTCCTAATGACCGATTGGGGATAATGACCGTTGGGTGGGTATCCATCATCCCAAGAGGTCGAGCACCTGCTGGCGGTCGGATTGCAACTGGCGCATCAGCTCCTGCTCAGAAGCGAACTTGCGCTCAGAACGGAGCCGCTTCACGAAGCTTACGCTGATTTCGCTGCCGTAGAGATCGCCATCATAACCGATGATGTGCACTTCCAGAGTGGTGGTCTCACCGTCGAAAGTAGGACGGCAGCCGATGTTCATCATTGCCGGCCTTTCCTTGCCGTCGCCCACATTGGCTGTCATGACATATACTCCCGGTGCGGGAATCATGGTGCGGACAGACGAAGGGTCGATGTTTGCCGTGGGGAAACCCATCCTCCTGCCCTCTTTCACTCCTCCAACGACCTTGCCTCGCAACGCATAGCGATATCCAAGGCATTTGGCGGCAAGGTCTACCTCGCCACCGGAGAGGAAGGTGCGGATGACGGAAGAACTCACGTTGACTTCGTTGAGGACGAGAGCCTTGGCGCGTATCACCTCAATGCCGATCTGCTTGCCGAATGCCACATAGTCGTCGAAACCTTCAGAACGGTTATGACCGAAGCGGTTGTCGTAGCCTATCACGAGATACTCCACACCGAGACGGTCTTTCAACACCATGCGCATGAAGTCGAAAGCCGAGAGCGACGCCGTTTCTTCGTTGAAAGGCAACACCTCGCAGCGGTCAACGCCTGTGGCACGGATTCTCGCCACTTTCTGGTCGAGCGTACTGAGCATCTGCGGCATATAGTCGCTATGCAACACCTCACGAGGATGCTTGTCGAAGGTCACTACAACAGACTGCAGTCCGTGTCGCTCTGCTACTTCCTTCACCTGGTCTATAAGATAGCGGTGACCACGATGTACACTGTCGAAAAAACCGATGGTGGCAACAGAGCCTGCACCGTGACAATGATTGGTGACGGACTCTCTGCCAACAGAGTTTTCATCGTCTGGCGAGAGGATATCGAGCCACTCGTCGCCATGTGTGACATGCAGCGTGCGGATGCCGAAGGCTTCTGCCGCCTTGCAGTTGGCAAGGGAATCGTCAACGAAGAGCGTCTCCTCTGCCACGGCTCCCGTCTCCTGGAGCAACGTCTCGAAAATCCGCGGGTCAGGTTTCACCATTCCCATATTATACGAGATGAATGTCTTGTCGAAATAATACTCCGGACCATGGCCTGAGAGCGGGAAGAAATGTTCCACCGCCTTGTCCCAATGCACGGAGTTACTGTTGCTGAGCATATACACTTTGTGGGTCTTGTGCAGACGTTCCACCGCCCTCATGCGCCTCACCGGGATTTGCTGCAGCAGTTCGCCCCAGGCATAGCGTATCTCCTCATTGCTGGCTTCACAGCCTGGAGCACGGCGGCGAATCTCATCGCAGAACTCCTCCACACTGATCTTTCCCAGTTCCAGATCGAGAAACATGTCTGCCTGCTTGCATTCATCCACATAGCAGGAAATCTTGTGGGCACCGATAGCGTTGAGGGCCTCGATGCACTTATGCCTGTCGAGGTCTACCAAGACGCAACCGAAGTCGAAGACTATATTCTTTATTCCGTTGAGTATATCGTTTTTCATCACTGATTGTTTATTTCTTTATCCAAATCGGTCATTAGGAATACCACATTAAACGGCCTAATGACCGTTTTTGGTTATCAATCTCGCCACAAGGCGCCATATCTCTCCTGCCCACAGCACAAGGGATGTGGCTGCCACCACATACACCCAGTCGAGAAGCGAGAGAGGCACCGTGCGGAACATCTTTCCGCCGAAGGTCACTATCACCCATTGTCCCACGAACACCACGACGAGTATACCTGTGAGCACCTTGTCATGACACAGTCCGCGGAAGGCGGAATGGTCGGTGCCGAGCGCCTTGGCATTGAAGAGGTTCCAGAACTGCAGCATGACGAAGGCGGTGAAGAACATCGACAGTTCGTGTGTCTGCATTCCTCCGCCCGTGTTGAAGCAATGGATGAGATATATGAACATCACGGCAAACATCGCCACACCGATTCCCATTATGCCTCTCACCATAGAGTGATTTATGATGAAATCGGACTGCTGCCGCGGTTTGTCGTCCATCACATCCTTTGTTGGCGGCAGTGAGGCGAGTGCCATGGCGGCGAAGGTGTCCATGATGAGGTTGACCCATAGAATCTGAGTCACCGTAAGCGGCAGTTCGGTGCCTATCACCGCTCCTCCGAGAACAAGCAGCAAGGCTGCCACATTGACCGTGAGCTGGAAGAAGAGGAATCGCTGCAGGTTCTTATACAGCGACCGTCCCCACATCACGGCATTGACGATGCTTCCGAAGGAATCGTCGAGCAGCGTCATGTCGCTGGCACCCTTGGCTACACTGGTTCCGGAACCGAGTGAGAGTCCCACATGGGCATGGTTGAGGGCAGGGGCATCGTTCGTTCCGTCTCCGGTGACGGCGACCACCTGACCGTGTTTCTGAAGCATAGCCACAAGGCGCTGCTTGTCGGCAGGACGGGCACGACACATCACCTTGAGACCGACAACGCAGTCATAGGCCTCATCATCAGAGAGGGCGGCGAAGTCGGGACCGGTTATTACGGCGTCGGCGGCCGACTCCTCGTTTATTATTCCAATCTGGCGGCCTATCTCACGGGCAGTAGCGGCTGTGTCGCCAGTCACAATCTTAACTTCTATTCCGGCTCTTTGGCATTCTGCCACAGCACCAGGCACATCGCTGCGAATCGGATCGGAAATGCCCACAATGGCCTGTGCCTGCAACTGCCCTATATGCATGGCGGCACGCTCCGCATCGGCTGGCGTGGCATCAGCCGGCAGCTCTCTGTAGGCAAAGGCAAGGGTGCGCATTGCCTTGGTCTGCCACGAGGTGAGCCTGCCGGATATCTCATCCGCTTCCTCTCCGGCAATCCGGCAAGCGGCGAGAACTATCTCCGGCGCTCCCTTTACGAAGAGGTATTTATGGTTGCCGAGGCGTGCTGCAGTGGCCATGTACTTGCGTTCGGTGGAGAATGGCAACTGGTATATGATATCCTCGGCATGGCGAAGCTTACGGTAGTCCTCTCCCTCTCTGTCGAGCCACAAGAGGAGCGCCACTTCTGTGGGATTGCCGATTCCCTTGGTGCCTGCCTCCGTATCGAGATGAGCCGTGGTGTTCAGGGCGAATGCCTTGGCGAGGAGGTCGTCGCTGCCATACAGTTTCCGGATATCGGCAACCTGCATGCGGTTCTCGGTGAGCGTACCGGTCTTGTCGGTACATATCACGGTGACGGCTCCCATCGTCTCACAGGCATGAAGCTTTCTCACGAGGTTGTTGCTCTTGAGCATCCTGCGCATATTGAGGGCGAGGGCAAGGGTGACTGCCATAGGGAGCCCTTCGGGAACTGCCATCACTATCAGTGTCACCGCCATCATGAAATAGCGGAGCACGATCTCTGCCATGCGGAAATAGTCGTCGCCTCGCCACACGCTGTCGGTAACGACATCATGGACGAGGAATATCAGGAAGGCTGCAACGGAGATGCCGATGCCGAATTTGCTGACGAGCTTTGCCAGCTTGTCGAGCTGCACGTTGAGGGGTGTCTTCACCGATGTCAGTTCGGTACTGCTGCGTGCCACCTTGCCTATCTCCGTGGCGTCGCCCACTGCAGTGACTCTGTATGTGGCGCTGCCGTTCATCACCATAGTGCTGCGGAGCAACATGTTGCAGGGATAAGTGGCATCATCTGCGGTTGACGATTCGAAACCGGCTACGCTCTTGGTGATTATCGGTTCTCCCGTCAGCGACGACTCGTCCACCTGCAGACTCGATGCTCTGACGAGGAGTCCGTCGGCAGGTATCTCATCGCCTACTTCCACCAATACGATGTCGCCGACAACAATGTCGCGACGTGCCACTTCCACCACCCTGCCCTCTCGGCACACCTTCACGGGCTGCTCTTCGCTGAGGGCGGTGAGCACATTGAATTTCTTCGCCGCATCTCGCTCGAAGATGAAGCCAATGGTTGTGGCAAGGAAGATGGCAATGAATATGCCTATCGTCTCTACAAAATCACCATCCACGAATGCCAGCACGAGGGATATCACCGCAGCCACGAGGAGAATCCGGATTATAGGGTCCTGGTATTTCTCCATATACAGTTTCCACATGCTCACCGGTTTTGGCGGCGTGAGCACGTTCTCGCCATGCTCTCTGCGGCTCTGCTCCACCTGGCTGGCAGAGAGGCCGCCAACGGTGACGGCGTCTGTATCTAATGTTTCTTTCATAATGTTTATGTCAATAATGCCGAAACGCAGTTTATCCGATGCTTAGGCAATGCAAAGGTAATAAAAAGACAATGATTAGTGACTTCACCACCAATCCGCCCACCGCTTTTTATGTATATTTTGCAAAAAAAGACAGGACAAGAAGCCTGCGAATATCTTTTTTTGCGATAAAATTTGGAATTTAGACAAAAACTTCTTACCTTTGCAGTCGCAAACTTGACCACTTAAGTGTCAAGCCGGGCTTTTAGCTCAGTTGGTTAGAGCAACAGACTCATAATCTGGAGGTCCTAGGTTCAAGCCCTAGATGGCCCACTTGCAACAGAAAGCAGTTACGGATTCCGTAGCTGCTTTTTTTGTTTTTAATGAAATGCTTTCGGGCTATGACATAACGACGGACAGCAAAAGCGGAATGCTATTTTTGAGGTCAACCAGCAGATTGTTCTTGCAGGTCTTTATAATGGTGTTTTTTTCAACGAAGCTGCTTTCTACGGTGGAACTTGTCTGCGCATATTCCATGGATTGCAGCGTTTCTCAGAGAATTTGGTTTTTTCTCTTCTTGCTCCTAACGATAATTTTGAATTTACGCAATATTTTCAGCCTATAGTCGACATATTCGCTATGGTCGGCAGAGAGGTTGAAATAAAAAAGAAGGACAAAAAAAAGAATTTTGGCAAGGTGGAGTCTGCATTTCTGAAAGACAACACAGATGTATATCTTTGTTAAACCCAAAACGGTCATTAGGCCGTTTAATATGGTATTTCATAACTGCTTGCAGTCTTTTGCTTTTTATTAGGCGTCTTTTGCTTGTTTTTAATTCGCAATAGCTCGCTATTACTCATTAAAAGCCAAACAAAATCCACTCTTATAAAAACACAAAATCCAAGCAAGCCCTAATGACCGATTTGGGTTAAAGGATAGTTTCCTATTGTCATCTGTTGTTGATTACAAGCTTCTCCATCAGAATCTGAAGCCAAAGAACATCCTCAGCCGCCATTTATTTCTGTGGAGCTGCAGGTGGGCATCGTCGCCGGCAACGGAATAGTTGTATATCGCTGTGGCTCCGGCAAACTTGTTGCGCCAGGAATATACCACGGCAGCACGGCCGGTGATGATGACTGAAGGGAAATGATACTCCATACTGTTACGATAGGTATATGAGCCGGTAGAGGAATCTGTTGATTCATCGGCAGAGACGTCCGGAGAGGCAGAGGCGGCAGAGGCGCTCTGACCGGCGGCTGGTGCAGCTACAGAGGTGGTTGTAGCGCCATCGCTGATGGCGGCATCAGCAGCGGCGGCAGATTCCTCGCCGGTGGCTGAAATCCGGGTCTTGGTGTAGTCATGGGAATATATGGTGACGGTGGGCAGGGCGGAGAGATGGAAGAGCCAATGGCGGTATACAACGAGGTTATAGGCATATCCTCCACCAACGGCAAACTCGTTGAGACGGATGGTCATATCTTTCATCTCCGTCTTCGACCCGTCGAAGCTCGCCCCTATCATCCAACTGCCGGCGCTGCGCTTCTGCACATAGCTCTGGCTGAAGGCGGCAGGGAATGAGAAGCGGCGACTGTTGAAGGCGTAATAGAAATTGAGGTTCAGGGCATTCTGCGACACCTGTCCCCTACCCACGTCCACTCGCTTGCCATCAACATAGCGGTGGCCATGAAAGGTCTTCGACGACAGATACACCACATCAAAGCCATAGCGGTTGCTGTATGAATTGAGGTTGAACTCATAGTCCTTGTTCTTTCCGGCGAGTTTGGCAGGATTCACAGAGAGGCTGAGCCCCAGTCCGCGATATGCCGCCGCCACACTGAACGTGCCCCGGCAGTCTGCCATCACATGAGTACGGCGCTCCAAAGCATCCGTCTTCGTCACGGTCTGCATGTCGGCACCCGACAACACACCAGTAAGCTTCACCGTCCACCGTGCATCAGGACGGGCGATGTATGTCGTGTCATATTTTATCTTGTTGTATTTGGCAGCCAGGAGGGAGTCGCCGCGGAACAGGAGCCTGTCGTAGCGCTGCATGCGCGCCTGGCGCTTGTGGTATTGTCTCAGCAGTCGTTGTTTCTTCTTCTCGCCCATATTGCTGCGGAGCACCCTGTCAATGAAGAGGGAGTCAGCCCAGCGCAGCATCTGACCTCTGTCAGCCGACTGCCGGAGCTGGAGTCTGAGACTGTCGGCAATCTGCAGTTTTTCTCTGAATGTCTTGCGTTGTTTCTTCTTTTGGGCGAGGGCGGTTGCCGGTGTCATAAGCGACAGTACGACGAAGAGCAGTATCACTTTGATGGTTGCGATACTGCTCACGGGAACTATTCTTGATGATATTCTTTGTGGAATTCTTTGCATATCCTTTGATATACAGGTTGTCAACGCTTCATTTCCTTCAGCAGCGCCAGTGCCTTGTTCTCGGCAGCTTCCATGATCTCGCGCTCGCCGGGACCTTTGTCGTTGATGCCGCAGAGATGCAGGATGCCATGGATTATCACGCGGTGAAGCTCGTCGTCATATTCCTTGCCGAAGAGTTCGGCATTCGAGCGCACCGTGTCGAGCGAAATCACTATATCACCGCTCACCACATCATCCTCGTCGTAGTCGAAGGTGATGACATCCGTATAGTAGTCGTGACCGAGATATTCGCGGTTCACCTCCAGAATCTTCTCGTCGTCAACGAACATATATCCTATATCGCCCAACCGACGCTTGTATGAAGCCACTACAGCCTTAATCCAAGCCGTCGTCTCGCGCTTCTTTATCTTTGGCATTGCTATGCCCTCTGAATCGTATGAAATCATAATCAGAAAATTTATTGTTGTCCGTTTTTGTCAGGGCAGGAATCGCTTCACGTCCTTTCCGAAGTGTGTCAGCTCCCTCACCACGCTCGAGCTGATGCTCTCCATTCCGGCTTCGGCAAAGAAGAGCACCGTCTCTATTCCCGTTAGCTGCCGGTTGATATCCGCCTGCTCACGCTCATATTCGAAGTCCTTCACGCTTCTCACTCCCTTTATGATGAACTCCGCTCCCTCGCGGCGGGCGAAGTCTACGGTGAGGTCGTTATACTGCTTCACCTCTATCTTCTCCTCCTCTTTGTATATCTGGCGTATTGTTTCCACGCGCGTTTCCGTGGTCTGCATGTATTTCTTGCGTTCGTTGTAGCCCACTCCTATCACGATTTTGTCGAAGAGCGGCAGAGCGCGTTTCACGAGCGAGTCATGGCCTATGGTATAGGGGTCGAAGCTGCCCACGAGTATTCCTATTCTCATATCTGTATATTTGCAATGGTATGATTCCAGTCCTAATGACTGATTTGGGTTATATCGTTGCAAAAGTAATATATTCATTTTTCTAATGCAAGAAAAACGTTGTCATTTAACCCGAATCGGCCATTAGGGCGTTTGGGAAGAAAATAAAATTGAATATCTTATAGTTGTAATTATTCAGTGAACCCTAATTAATAGCAAGCCCTATTTATTATCATCCAAATTTCCCCCCACGTCATAGATAAAATCCAAAGAATATAGTTTATAATTCTGCAGTCAGCGACATAATGTCAGAGAACGGTTAATATTTTTAAACTTTTCTGACGATTTGTCAAGCCACAATAGTCATAATGACAAAATATGTAAGCGGCACAGGAATTGCATCTCCATTAGCGAAGGCTGAAAACCGAAGGCGGAAGGATTCGAAAGAAACCTGAAGCCGAGAGGAGAAAGCCGATGAAAAGACTGCTGGTCAAAGCCGATGAAAAGAGGCAGAGATCAACGGAAAAAACAGATAAATAAAAAACTAAAAATAAAAATGGAGGTATTTGATATGTTACCAGTAATGAACAGAAATCTTTGGATGCCAGAAGAGTTTAATGACTTTTTCGATACTGACTTCATGCCACGTGTAAGTGCTACGGCACCGGCAATCAACGTTAAGGAAAGCGAGAAAGACTACACAGTGGAACTCGCCGCTCCTGGACTGACAAAGGATGACTTCAATGTCAATATCGACAACGACGGTAACCTGCACATCAAGATTGAGAACAAGAGCAACAAGAAGGATGAGGACAAGAAGAGCCACTATCTGCGTCGCGAATTCTCATACAGCAAATACGAGCAGACATTGCTCCTTCCTGACGATGTGGAGAAAGACAAAATCGCTGCCAGCGTAAACCATGGCGTATTGACCGTAGAACTTCCAAAGCTCGTGAAGGCAGAGGAGAAGACAGCACGTCAGATTGAAATCAAATAAGGCGTGAGAGAGAAGTAAAGCATAGAGAAAGGAGAATGTTTTAGATTACATAACCCCACATAGTTGGTGTTGGTTAAGTGAAGGCGCTTGCCCTATTGGGCAGGTGCCTTTTTCGTTATTATCAGCACATGGCGCGAGTCGGCAAGCGTGGTGGCAAAGATATACGTGTCGCCACCGTCTTTGATCTTCAGCTTCTTGCGCAGGTCTGCCACTGAGAGAGGGAAGTTCCTCACGGCGACGTTTGCCCTGGCAATGCCTGAGAGAGCCTGCCGCAACGCCTTCTTGTTGAGTTCCGTAACGGCACACACCTGGAACCGTCTGCCGGGGAAAGCCTCAACGAGACTTTCAGAAAGGAAGAGATGACTGTTTTGAGCCACCTGCGGCATCCCGTATCTCGCCGAAAGCATGGCGAAACAGCCTGCCTTCATTATTGATGCGTTAGGCTCATAAATCCAGACTCCTGGCTGCAAAAGGGCGGCAGAGGAAGAGAGACTGGCAGATGGAGCAGCAGAGGACGGGAAACCGCAAGAAGGCGTACCGCTGAAGTCGTCGTCTGTATATTCCTCTGAAACATAATGCCATGCGCCATCGGCATGCGGATGGCAGTCAACGCAATATACCCGCAATTCTGCCGCAGCGACCTGGCAGTTACCACCGGCAGAGAGCACGAGCAGGAGTTCCTTGCACTCGTTCTTCACGGAGATAATATGCACCTCAGAAACATTGCCGAGGTCTGCCACCGCCTTGTGCCAGTCGAGCATCGGTGACAGCTTCACCACCACATAGTCGGCATGAGCAAGAAGCTCACCCTTGAGCGCCACCACATCCGGTGTGCAGTCGGCGATGGCGAAGGTACGTCCGCCATGGTCGTCGCGGCGTGCCGGGTCGATGAATATCGTCGTGGCATTGGGCATGTTTAGCAGATATTCCTCGGTGTCGCCACAAACGATTTCCGCATCCTTCACGCCGAGCAGCGGCATGTTGTGGGCCACCACCCTACAGAGCGTCTCCTGCCTCTCCACATACGTCTTGTGGCGGAAGCCTCTCGACATGAAGGAGAAGTCCACTCCGAATCCTCCCGTCAGGTCTACGTGTCTTTCTGCATTGCCGTCAGCCAGACGCTCAGCCAGTCGCTGCTTGTATACGGCAGTAGGCTCCGACGAACATTGTTCCATGGATAGATGCGGCGGGAATACCAGTCCGTCGGTGTCTGCCCATGAAGGCAGTTTCCGTCGTGCCGCCTGCCATCCCGCAATCTGTTCCAGTGCGTATGCCATGTCAACGCCATCGGGTCTTGACTTGAGGGCGAGCTGGCGCACGTCGTCGGTCTTGTGTATGGATATGAACGAGAGGGTCTCGCCGTTGGGTATCAATGTCATATCAATATGTATTCTTGAGTAAACGAAAAGGCTCCGTGCCTTCCCTTTGTGTAGAATGCCCGGAGCCTTGTCTTTGTGTATGTATGCAGTGAAAAGCTATGCCATTATTTCTTCACCACCTTCACCATCTTGCCGTCAGCAGTCTTCACAACGTATATGTTGCCGCTCTGCATCTTGCTCACCTGCTGTCCGCTAACGGTGTAGATCTTGGTAGCGTGGATGTTCTGGTCCATCTTGGTCTCTACTGTAGAGATGCCGTTGGTCACCTTTCCTTCCTTGATGTCAACAGTGTAGCGAGTGATGTTCTTGCTGTCGGCAGAAACCACGGTGATTGTAGCCGTAGAAGCCTTAGGGTCGGTAGAAGAACGCTCTACTCTCTTAGTCACAGTAGCGCCGGCGCCGGCTGTCACCTCAATCATGTCTACAGTCATCTTCTTTGAAGCAGGCACCTTAGAGTAGTAGTATGTTCCAGGTTCGAATCCGTTGATTTCCTGTCCGTCAATCTTGATGGAGCTGAGCTGTGAACTGTACTCGAGTTCCACGTCGTCTACATAGAGCTTGTCGTCAGCGCTTCCCTTACCAGGAGTAGCGTTTGTAGAGATGGTCACGAGGATAGCGTTAGGGTCGGCACCGTTAGCTACGTAAGTATCATAGTCGAACGGAATTGTGATCTTCTGCCACTCGTCCTTGCTCTCGATGGTCTTGTTCTGAGCCTTTGCCACTACATTTTTGTATTCTGTTCCCTCTGCCTCTGGATCCTGATACTTCTTGCCGTCGGTGATCACCGCGCTGATTGTGGCATAAGGATAGTCTTTGGCGAGGTCGCCGCCGCCCTGCTGGAACTTCACCCACACGCTGATAGCGTCCGGCTTGGCGTCTACAGTAGCATAGAACGGATCGCCGTTGGCGTCGAGTGCCTCGTTGCTGAAATCGAGGAATGCGTGGTTGCCGGTGTTTGCAGCCTGTGCAGCACCTGCGTTCATCTGTCCTGTAGTGATTGTTCCGTTAGGAATCTGTCCGAAAATAGCCTCACCTGTCGTGATGAGCACACTCTTCTTTCCTGTAGTTCCGGGACGAGTTTCGTTGCTCTCCTCTGTGTGGACAGCTCTCTTCACCATTGAAGCCAGCGTACCGGTAGCTGTCATGAACGAATGCCATGCGTTTGGCTCCTGGCTTGTTGCAGAACCGGCTGTGGCTGTATGGAATTTCTCGAAGCCAGAGTTAGGAATCTGTCCGATGGTATAGTCTTCGTCACCGAGAGTGAGCTTCAGCGAGCGTCTGATAGCCTTGAAAGTATCGATGATGAGGTTGCCATAGAACTTGCCGCCGCGGATTTCTCCGTTGAAGTAAGCCTGCAGCTTGCCGCCGTTGAGGGCAGTGTAGCCAGGACCCTGCCAGCTGATATTCGTGTCGTCGCCTTCAACGATTTCGATGTCCTGAACAGAGCGCAGGATGGTATATACGCCGGCGTTTGTCATAGGAACGTTCTCGATAACGATGTTTCCTACTGGCTGCTCCTGCATATAATACTCGTATTTCACGTTCTTGATGGTCACGGTGCATGTGCCGTCGCCGTTTGGCTGAACCTGAACAGTTGATTTAGGATACTTCTTGGATCCGGAACCGGCGTTGATGTCCAACGTGGTCACATAGTCGGTTGCCTGTGCTGTGAGTGCTGCGGCAGCCAGGATGAATGAAGATAATAATTTTTTCATGTGTAGTATTATTTTAACGATTAAATGATTTCTCCATTATTTGTTCATCACCTTCACGGTCTTGCCGTTTGTGAGCTTCAGGATGTTGATGCCGCGCACCATAGAGTTCACGCGCTGTCCGCCGAGAGTATATACGGCAGCCACCTTGGCATTCTGGTCAATGGTGCCGGCAGAGATGCCGTCGGTACCGAAGTTGTTGTCGCCGAATACGGCTTCCACGTCACCCACGCCAGGCACGGTGAGGCTGATGAGAGCATAGAACTTGTCGCCCTTGCTGCGTGAACCTTCCTTCACGGTAACGTCGATCTTGCCGCCGAGCATCTCCTGGATTTCAGCGCCGTTGGTGATGGTAGCTGTCTGTGTGGTGGCATAGTTGGTGAATCCCTCTGAGTCGTCGTCGCCCTGAACATCGGTCATGGTAACGTCGCCGATAAGTATCCCCTGGAAGCTGAACTGGTTGAGCTTGATGGTGTATTTGCCTTCCTCTGCCTGCTCGGTGATAGTGATGGAAGCCCTGTCTGTGATAGGCTCACCCAGATTGGCAACGGTGATTACGATATTGTCCTCATAAGTTTTCTCGTTGTTTCCTTGTGCCATTGCTCCCATGGCGATCATTGCCATGGCGATAAGAGTAAAAATTTTCTTCATAATAAAAATGATAATGTTTTTAATTTAATGTTTTCCTAAATTATTTTTGCCTTTATTTAATTGTCTTGTCTATTCATCAGAATCCTGACTGCCCATCGGTGAGGAATCTGTCAGCAGAGGTTGCCGCCGCCGGATTGAATGCAGTACAAGGTCATTTCATCCTATAAGAAACGCCGACAGTGCCATACACCGGATACATCGTCTGCTCGATGGTATCGAAATTGCCTTTGAATATCCCCGTGAAGCCCCATGAGAGGTCAACGAATATTCCCCAGGAGTGATGGAAATGCCAGTCGGCTCCCACCATCATTCCCCATTGCAGCTTGCGCATACTGTCGGAAAAGTCATAGGTTCCGCGGCTTCCGTCAGTGGTGCCGAGTTCCACTTTCTCTCCCGTAGGGTCGCCCACTCTGAGGTATCCGTCGTAGGCGGCTCCCTTGAAGGTGCGGGTGCGCACATAAGAGAGATAGGGACCAGCCTTGATCTGCCACTTGTCGTTGAAGCGGTAGGTTGCCTGTAGAGGCATGGTGAGCATCCATTGCACAGCCTCCGACTGGTTCTTTCCGGTGAACATACCCTCGAGTTCCTGTCCGCCGCGCACTATCCTCATGTGGTAGTTCTTCACCGTGGCGTCAATGTCCATTCCCTTGTTCTCGAGTCTCAATCCTGTGGTCAGTCCCCATTTGTCTGTCAGCGGCTTGTAGACGCCGAGTCCCAGCATCACGCTCAGCGTCGGTCTGTAGGCATCGAGCGAACGGATAGAGGCCGGCATTCCCATCGGCATCGTTCCACCGATATTGTATCCTGCCCTGAGGTCATATTTCAGGTCATCGAGTATTCCTCCGGCATGAACTGAGAGTGCCGATGCGGCAAGGAGTGCCAGTGATAATATTGTCTTCTTCATTGTTGTCTTTCTTCTTGTTTATCGTAAGAGTTGGTTTCTGCCATGCGGTGCCGTGGCATCAGTCCTCGCAGATGAGTTCGAACTCATCCACATAGAGTGTGCTGCCCACTGCCCCCTGGAAGGTGGCTCCCTCATAGCTCGAGGTGCACACGATGGCAATGCTATATCCATTGGCACGCAGCAGGTCGGGGTCTACCACACCGGTGTATTTGAACTGCAGGTCAAACGGTGTCCATTCGCTGGTGGCGTTTATCTCGCCGATTTCTGCCAGCGCCACGATATATGGATTTGTCTTCACGTCGTTGCCGTTGAGAACGAAAGCCTCTCCGTTGTCGTCGTGGTTGCGATAGAGCACGGCATAGATGTCGCCATGGTCGGTCTTTCCCTCTACCGGCTTTCCTGCCTTGTCCTGATATGTCTCGCCGGGAGCATACTTGTAGTAACCCGTTAATCGCAGCGGCTTCTTGTCGAACGGCAGTCCGAAGCGTGTCGCCGCCATGGTATTGGTGAGAGCAGGCTTGGTGTCGAATTTTCCGATGAAGAGGTTTCCGGCGGCGATGCGCATATTTGACATCACTCCGAAAGGTCCCGTGCTGCGTGTGGTAAGCTTCACGCATCTGCCTCTCACTCCGCCTTCTACGCTCACCGTGGGATAGTCCTCATAGGGTGCCTTGCCCATACTGAGCTTGAATCCGCCGTTACCGGTTGCCCAATCGCGGTATATCTTGCTGTCGCTGCCACGGCTGTAGTCATACCACTGATGGTATTTCTCCGTGCCGTCTCTGTCGATGAAGAAGTCGATGTTCTCAAAGCTGTACTTCAGCGGCAGCAGCTTGGAACCGAAGCCCACGTAATATTCCCTTGTCCACGCACCGTCTTCGGATGTCACGGTGTATTTGTGTCTGGCATTGTTGGAGAAATCGAGTTCCGTACCGCTTGCCGGACTGATGGTGGCGCCGGGTGTGAGCTGGAACTGCGGCGACATCTTGCTGATATCGGCATTGTCTTTCACCTCAAAGGAGATCTGCGAGGTGTTTGAAGGCACGTCGATACTGGCGTCGGTCTGGTTGTTGAAGACCGCGTCCCAGTTGTCCATCACGACAAACGCCTTCTGTATATCACATTCGGCATTCGGGGCCTCATCCTTAAAACAAGAGGTCAGCATAGTGCAAGCTCCGATTGCTGAAAGGAAATAAATAGAATATTTCATCAAGACTAAAATAATAGTTCACGTGGCATCATGCGCCACGCCTTTGTGTTACAAAAACTTACCCATCTGCAAGTACAGACCATCACAAGCGTGGCTGTCAATTGCGTATGGATATAATATACCGGGGCAAAGGTACGCTAAAAACCTTTAACTTGCAAGATTTCAGCGTTAAAACGAATAATTTAGACTACTTTTCATTCCAATATATACCATAAAAAACGCCACGAGAAGCCACAAAACGTTGCGCATTATGGAAATTTAAGCGGAAAAAGGACCGAGGGAAAAGTAAAATCATTATATTTGCACGTTAAAAGCAACATTAATTAAACAAATACAAAGCATTTCTTATGAAAATAGCATTGATCGGCTACGGAAAGATGGGCAGGATGATAGAACAGATAGCCAAAGACCATGGTCACGAAATAGTTTGCGTCATCGACGTTGACAACCAGCAGGATTTCGACAGCGAGGCGTTCAAAAGTGCCGACGTGGCAATAGAATTCACTAACCCTACAGCGGCATACGGCAACTACCTCAAGGCTTTCAGACACAACGTGAAGGTGGTGTCGGGCTCTACGGGATGGATGAAGGAACATGGCGACGACGTGAGGAGAATGTGTTCTGCCGAGGGCGGACAGACACTGTTCTGGGCATCAAACTTCTCTGTCGGCGTGGCGATTTTCTCTGCCGTGAACAGGTATCTCGCCAAGATAATGAACGGATTCCCGCAGTATGACGTGCGCATGGAGGAGACTCACCATATCCACAAGCTCGACGCTCCGAGCGGCACCGCCATCACACTGGCAGAAGAGATAATCAGCGACGTTGACCGCAAGAAGGAATGGGTGAAGGGTGTGCAGAGGCTTGCCGACGGCAGCGTGGAGGGCAGCAACGATGTGGCTGCAGACCAGCTCGCCATCGAGAGCATCCGCCGCGACGAGGTGCCGGGAATCCACTCCGTGGTTTACGACAGCGACGCCGACTGCATCACCATAACCCACGACGCCCACTCGCGCAAGGGATTCGCCATGGGAGCGGTGCTCGCGGCAGAATATACCAAGGACCACAGCGGACTGCTGACGATAAGCGACATGTTCAAATTCTGAACCGCCGGCGGAAAAGAAAGACGAAGACAGGACACTAATGGCCTGTCATAGACCGGACACGAATCGGGATAATAGTATCAACAGAAAGGCGAATCCTGATACTCCGGATAATTGAATCAACAGAAAAAAGATAAATCCTGATAATTGACAAGAAAATGATTGACAAGGAAAAAGCAAAGCTGAACATGAAAGTGCAATGGGCTAAGTTCATCGGTGTGACCGTGCTATACCTGTTGTTCCTCGTGTGGGTAAAGAGTTGGCTGGGACTCGTCGTAGTGCCATTCATCTTTGACGTTTACATAACGAAGAAAATAAAATGGCAATGGTGGAAAGACGCCGAAGGCCCCACAAGATTCATAATGTCGTGGGTTGACGCACTGGTGTTCGCACTCGTGGCAGTGTATTTCATCAACCAGTTCTTCTTCCAGAACTATGTCATCCCATCATCTTCACTTGAGAAATCACTCCTCACCGGCGACTACCTCTTCGTGAGCAAAGTGAGCTACGGACCCCGCATCCCGGAGACTCCGCTCACCATGCCGCTCACGCAACACACGCTGCCGGTGATAAACACAAAGTCGTACATTGAATGGCCACACTGGGAATACCGCCGCGTCAAAGGACTGGGCAACGTGCAGCTCAACGACATCGTGGTGTTCAACTATCCTGCCGGCGACACCCTGGTGGAAAACTATCCCAACGCCGACTTCTACCGCGACATCTGCTATGCCACAGGCTACCAGCTGCTCGCAAACCAGTATGTAGACCTGAGCAAGATGACGCCCCAGCAGAAATACGACTATTTCCAGAAGGTTTACAAGACAGGACACGACTATGTGGCTGCATCGCCACAGCAGTTCGGAAACATCATCAGCCGACCCACCGACCGCCGCGAGAACTACGTGAAGCGCTGCGTGGGACTGCCTGGAATGACTCTGCAGATAAAGAACCGCATCGTTTACCTCAACGGCAAGCCGAACAAGGAACCGGAGAATGTGCAGTATACATATAACGTGCAGCTCAACCAGCCTATCAGCGACGACCTGATGAAGGAACTCGGCATCAGCATGGAAGATCTCGGAAGCCTCAACTCCAACGGATACATGCCGCTTACAAAGCGTGCAGCAAAGGCACTCGCCGCCAACAAGACATTGGTGAAGAGCATCAAGCTGGCACCTGAGATGAAGAACGACATCCTGTATCCGCTCGACGCCGTGACAGGATGGACACGCGACAACTACGGACCAATCTGGATTCCGAAGAAGGGAG
The DNA here is from genome assembly GCF_000834015.1 of Prevotella pectinovora. Classification (GTDB taxonomy): domain Bacteria; phylum Bacteroidota; class Bacteroidia; order Bacteroidales; family Bacteroidaceae; genus Prevotella; species Prevotella pectinovora. Next base: position 149,010 of record NZ_JXQI01000055.1, read on the forward strand.
CTACGGTAAAGCTCGACATGAACAACATCGCCATCTATGAGCGCCCGATACGTGCCTATGAGCACAACAAGCTCGAAGTGAAGGGCGGCAAGATATACATCAACGGAAAACAGACCGACCGCTACACGTTCAAGATGGACTACTACTGGATGATGGGCGACAACCGCCACAACTCTGCCGACTCACGCTACTGGGGATTCGTGCCTGAAGACCACATCGTGGGCAAGCCGATATTCATCTGGTGGTCGAGCGACCCTGACCACAGAGGATTCTCCGGAATTAGATGGAGCAGACTCTTCAGATTCGTTGACAACATAAAATAACACGTTGACGGAATAAAATCCCATACATACAGAGAGAAGACCGCCGGCGGGAGACACACCCTCTCCCACCGGCGGCAACTCAAGGAAACAGATGAGAAACGCCATAAAGTTCATAATCGCCATCATCATTGCGGGACTGCTCATGATTCTCTTCCGCTGCGTGGCATTCACCATCTATATAGTCCCCAAGACGGGCATAAAGCCATGGCTCGTCGATGGCGACCGTGTGCTGGTGAACAGATGGAGCTATGGACTGAGGACGGGCAGTGACAAGACATTCCCATACAGCCGGTGGTTCCGCAAGCCGGTGGGCAAAGGCGAGCTCGTGGCTTTCAACTATCCGCTCGACACCATGCACACCGTGACGAACAGAAGCGTTCACGCCGCTTTCTGCATGGCAGGACCGGGCGACACCACATACATTGACCACCACCCCATCATTCCGCCGAAGAGATGCCGCATGGTGGAAGTGAAGCCATGGAACATAAAACTCCTCTGCAACACCTACCGTATCCACGAGGGACGGAAGGCGGACATCAAGGACGGGAAACTCATCGTGGACGGAAAGGCGACACGCTACGCCTATTTCTCAAGAAACTATTATTGGATGAGTTCTGTCGACGGCGACACAACGCCGGACAGCAGATATTACGGTTTCGTGCCCGAAGACCACATCATAGGACGCATCGTCATGGTGGTTTATTCCAGAGGCAACAGCGAGTCGTTCTTCGGCAGCTTCAGAAACGCCAGATGGCTGATGCCGCTATAGCGGAAACATCCCGCTCATCCACAAAACTCACCCTGAATGACAGCTTTATTATCTTCAACATACTTCGGACCCATACAGTGGTATCAGAAGCTCAACCGCTATGACAGCATATTAATCGAGCAGCACGACAGTTTCGTGAAGCAGACCTACCGCAACCGCTGCATAATAGCGACGGCTAACGGGAGCCAGGCTCTCAGTTTGCCAACATCGCCCGGCAACAAGGACAAAGGCGATGAGGGGATGCCGACAACGGTGAACTCCACCATAATCAGCGACCACGGCAACTGGCGCCACGTACACTGGAACGCATTGAAGAGCGCATACGGTGAGTCGCCTTTCTTCGAATACTATGCCGACGACATCAAACCGTTCTTCACCGGGAAATGGACTGACCTGTATTCCTTCAACATGGACATCTGCCGGAAGATGTGCGAACTGCTCGACATAGAACCGAACATTTCGCTCACAAACCATTATATCAGCAGAGAGGAAGCTTGCGACCTCGGCATCGCGGACTTCCGCGACGCTATCCGGCCCAAGCATCCGTTGCCAGACCCCGACTTCGAACCACGGCGCTATTATCAGGTGTATGAACAGCGCCACGGCTTCCTGCCTAACATGAGTATTATCGACCTGCTCTTCAACATGGGAAACGAGAGCGTGCTATGGTTATAGATATGAGTAAAAGTTGCCCATATCGCTGATTCTTAGTAGAACCGAGAATATCTGAAAAACTGTCAGATTATCTGGTTTTTTACTGTAATATACTGACAGACAGACAGTTGACTACCTGGCGATTGTCAGCCAATTGTCTGGATAGTTTGCTGATGAGAGGCTTACTTACAATTATCAGATGAGAAGGAATTCAGGCGACAGAATTGCATACGTTGGCAGAATCCTGAAAACAGGAATATTAGTATTACAATACGAACTTATTGGGCAGACGTCTGACAGCAAATCTGCCCATCCGGGGTAAGCACCTTGCCCCACTTGAGAAAGCACCTTGCCCCAGTTGGGCAAGCAGCGTGCCCAATTTTTAACCCAAATCGGTCGTTAGGGCTTGCCTGTATTTTGCTTTTAAAAAGAGTGTTTTTTTGGTGGGGGTTAATAGTTCAATCCGAAGCACCACAGCGGAATGATATTGCCGAAGCCTGTTTCTATATCGTCCTTCACGATATAGCCATTGTCCAAACCTTCTATCTGCTGTTTGCCCTTCTTGCGTCCGCCAATCTCAAAGGTGTACTTGCCAATGACGAAATCGGACTGACGTGAGGCTGTCACCGCATTGCGCACACGCATCTGATTGTAGAAGAATGTCTCGCGCAGATTGCCTATATCGGGCGTACCACCGGCAAGAACCGTCATCAGACTCGGATTGTCAATATATACCTTCTTTATCTTTCCAAGATTGCGTATGCCCGAAGTGTCGTCGCGCAACAGTCCTATCATACCCGACTTCTCAAGATAAGCCAGATAATCGGGTATGCTGTTCTTGCTTGCGCCTATCTCCGACGCCAGACTGTCTGCTACGGGCTTGTATGGAGCCAGGTGCGAGAGGATGGCAAGCAGCTGCTTCAGCTTACGGGCTGTAGAGGCTTTCATATCGGCATACTGCGGTATATCCACTTCTATAGTCTGCGTCACCACTTGCTCCATACGCATCGGGAAATCGCCCTGGACGGAGAAGGGATAATAGCCACGACTCATATAGTCGCGGAAGAGTGGCAGCGGATGTTCTACGGCATCAAGCACTGCGCGGTTGCTGAGGATGTCGTCGAGAGTGTAAACCGGACTCTCTATGCCATGGAAGAAAGACAGATACTCTCTGAATGACAAGCCGTACATGAAATAGAGCAAGGCTCGACGGCTGAGGTCGGACTCGCCACGATATATATCGAGCACCGAAGAACCGGTAAAGACGATGTGAAGCGAAGGGTGCATATCATACATCAGTTTCAATTCTCTGCTCCAGCCGCTATACTTGTGTACCTCGTCGATATACAGATGCGTACCACCCTCCTTCACAAACTTATCGGCAAGGTCGTAAAGTTTATGGTCGGCAAAGTACATGTTGTCGGCTGTGATGTAGAGGCTATGGTTTTCGGGCGTGTTCTTTATACGCTGCAATATCATTGTAGACTTGCCGATGCCTCGCGGACCAAGTATTCCCACCAAACGACTATCCCAACTGATATCGTCATACTTATAACGCACGAATGTGGTGGGTGTCTGCTTGAGCAATTCGCGCATGTATTCATAAAGTTTCAATTCTATCATAGCTTGTAGACGTTTGATAACAATGCAAAGATACGAAAAATCCCTCAATGAGGGACGCTTTTGGCTTAAAACGTCCCTCATTGAGGGAAATATTTGGCGAATTTGTCCCTCTTAGAGCTTTTTTACAAGATGCCTTTTGTCCGTTTTAAATCCGCAAAATGCCTTGCCTGCACAATAAATTCCTCAGAAAGGAGTGTTTATCTCAGTTTTTATATTTACCTTTGCCATATATCAGATATTCTTTATCTAAGTTTTCAGCAGCACTTGGACAAGTGGATTTCCTGACCGATGCAAGCATCGGATAATTCTACGTTATCCAATGACTTGCTTTTTTGTAAGATTGCAAGTCTGTTGATTTAAGGTAAAGACAGAAGATAGCGAGACCTGATTTTATCGATGAATACGGGATTTTTTAATCATAAGAAACCATAACATAACAAATATGGATTATATATTTGAGACCAAGATGATGGTGCGCGACTACGAATGCGACATCGAGGGAATAGTAAACAACGCCAACTACCTGCACTACGCCGAACACACAAGACACCTGTTCTTGCAGAAATGCGGACTCAGCTTTGCTGAGATGCACAGAAGAGGAATCGACGCCGTGGTGGCAAGGATGAACCTGCAGTTCAAGACTCCTCTCAGATGCGACGACGAGTTCTTCTCCCGTCTGAACCTCACCAAGGAGGGAATAAAATACGTGTTCCATCAGGACATCTACCGTGCGTCGGACAACAAGATATGCTTCAAGGGAGTGATTGACCTGGTCTGCATCGTTGACGGCAGACTCGCCAACAGTCCCGAATACGACGATGCCTTCAAGGAATATATAAACAAATAAGACGATTCGGATGGATACAGCACAGCAAGAAAGACTCAATGCCCTGACGCTGTCGAGAATGGGATTCTACAATATCCCGGCGATGAGGGAACTGCTCCACAGGGCAGGTTCGTTCACAAACATTGCCGACCATCATGACAACATACTCGACATCGTGCCCGACTGTCCGAAGCGTCTCGCCAACTCGCTTAAAGACATCGCCCCACTGCAGCAGAGAGCGGAGGAGGAACTGGAATATGCGGCTGCCCACGGCATACAGGTACTGCTGATATCCGACGACGACTATCCGCAGCGGCTGAAAGAGTGCAACGACGCACCGCTCGTACTCTTCTATAAAGGCAATGCCGACCTCAATGCCAAACGGGTGATCAACATCGTGGGAACACGCCACGCCACACAGTATGCCGACGACTGCATACGCAAGTTCATTGCAGACATCAAGGTGTTGTGTCCCGAGATCATCATTGCCAGCGGACTGGCATACGGTGTGGACATCATGGCGCACAGACACTCGCTGGAAAACGGCATACCCACTGTGGGAGTGCTTGCCCACGGACTCGACAATCTGTATCCGCCACGCCACAGGGAGACGGCAGACAGGATGGTGGGATGCGGTGGACTCCTGACGGAGCATTTCACGAATACCAATGCCGACAAGGTGAACTTCGTGAGGCGCAACCGCATCGTGGCAGGCATGTCAGACGCCACCATACTCGTGGAGAGCGCTGCAAAGGGCGGAGGACTCATCACTTGCTCGCTGGCAAACTCATACAACCGCGACGTTTTCGCATTCCCCGGCAGAATTGGCGACAGCCTCTCTGAAGGATGCAACAAGATTATCCGCAACCGGTCAGCACAGATGGTAATATCGGCGGAATCATTCGTCAGCGACATGGGATGGGAGACTGACGCACAGCTCGCCACAGCCCAGAAGAACGGTATAGAGAGAAGTCTCTTCCCCGAAGTGGAAGGCGACGCAAAGACAATAATCGACGCTCTCGCCAAGAACAACGACCAGCAGATGAACGTGCTTACGGTATCCACGGGACTACCTATAAACAGGCTCACCGCCCTGCTCTTCGAACTGGAGATGAAGGGAATGGTAAAGGCACTGGCTGGAGGAATGTATCATTTGATTAGTTGACAAGGAGACGAGTTGACAAGGAGTAAAGTAGACAAGTAGACAATGAAAATAGGAAACATACAATTTGGAGATCACCCTCTGTTTCTCGCACCGATGGAAGATGTCACCGACATCGGATTCCGAATGCTCTGCAAGAGATACGGGGCATCTATGGTATACACCGAGTTCGTGAGCGCAGAGGCTCTCGTCAGATCGGTGAAAAGTACCGTCAACAAACTCACCATCAGCGATGAGGAGCGCCCCGTGGGCATTCAGATTTACGGACGCGACGTGGAGTCGATGGTAGAGGCGGCAAAGATTGTGGAAGACCAGGCACATCCCGACGTGATAGACATCAACTTCGGCTGCCCCGTGAAGAAGGTGGCTGGAAAAGGTGCCGGAGCCGGCATGCTGCAGAACGTGCCGCTGCTGCTCGACATCACGAAAAACGTGGTGAAGGCGGTAAGCACTCCCGTCACAGTGAAGACGCGACTGGGATGGAGCAACGACAACCTCATCATCTGCGACCTCGCCGAACAGCTGCAGGACTGCGGCATACAGGCTCTCACCATACACGGAAGGACGAGGGCACAGATGTATACAGGTTCTGCCGACTGGACTCTGATTGGCGAAGTGAAGAAGAACCCGCGAATCAACATCCCCATCATCGGCAACGGCGACATCACATCACCGGAGGAAACGAAACGGGCTTTCGAGGAATATGGCGTTGACGCCGTGATGATAGGGCGAGCCACCTTCGGACGCCCATGGATATTCAAGGAGATACGTGACTATCTCGACGGCAAGGAGCCAGACCCCGAGATGACGTTCAACTGGATGCTCGACGTGCTCGAAGAGCAGCTGCGCATCAATGTGGAACGCATCGACGAATACCGCGGCATACTGCACACAAGGCGCCACCTCGCCGCAAGTCCGATATTCAAGGGAATACCTAACTTCCGCCAGACCCGCATCGCCATGCTACGTGCAAACACGATGGACGAACTGATGGGAATCCTCGAAGAACAGAGAAAATAAGCCCGAATTCTGTTACCTATTCGGGGCAACCCCGGATAGCTCATAATGCCTATTCGGGGGCAATGATTACACTTCATGCAAATACGCGTCATGATATTGAGAAACGTATATAAAAAGGAGACCACAATATTATGAACATATCCATGAAAGAATGGATAACGGGCGTTATCCAGAATCATAAGACCGTCGCCGTGCCCGTGATGACGCATCCCGGCATAGAACTGACGGGGAAGAGCGTGAGGGAGGCTTGCTGCGACGGACAGACCCACTTCGAGGCTATCAAGGCTCTCGCCGGCAGATACCCTACGGCGGCAGCCACCGTAATCATGGACCTCACAGTGGAGGCGGAGGCTTTCGGAGCGGACATACACTTCACCGAGGATGCCGTGCCTGCCGTTATCGGTCATCTGCTGACCGATGCCGATGACATAAAGGCTCTCAAGGTGCCGTCGCTGAAGGCTGCCAGAGTGCCTGAATATCTCAAGGCGAACCTGCTCTCGGCAAGGGCTATCAACGACCGTCCGGTGCTGGGCGGATGTATCGGTCCGTTCTCGCTCGCCGGCAGACTCTACGACATGTCGGAGATTATGGTGCTGATATACCAGAACCCCGACGCTGCCCACACGCTGCTGGCAAAATGCACGGAGTTCATACTGAAATACTGCAAGGCGCTGAAGATGACGGGCGTCGACGGAGTGGTGATGGCAGAACCGGCGGCAGGACTGATGTCCGACGACGACTGCAAGCGCTTCTCTTCCGACTACATCAGATATATCGTAGGACAGGTGCAGGACGACTCCTTCAGCATCGTGCTGCACAACTGCGGCAACACTGGCCACTGCACAAAGGCGATGGTCGCTACAGGAGCGGCAGCCTACCATTTCGGCAACAAGTGCGACATGCGGCAGGTGATAAAGGATGTGCCGCCGACGGCTCTCGCCATGGGAAACATCGACCCCGTATCGGTGTTCAAGGAGGGCACACCGGAACAGATGTACGAGACGACGACACGACTGCTGCAGGAAATGAAGGAGTATCCCAACTTCGTTCTCTCCAGCGGCTGCGACACTCCGCCACACACTCCGATGGAGAACATCGACGCTTTCTTCAAGGCTCTCGACGACTTTGACAAGACCATTTAAGTCATTTTACAGCCTCCGAGACATTGGTTTAGAATGTAGTCATCAGCGCAACTCACATAAAACCCAATCGACAATTAGGCCGTTTTATGTGATATTTTAAACTGCTTGCAGTCTTTTGTCTTTTATAAGGCGCTTTTGCATCCCCTTTACCAACGTTGTCATTTCATGAATACTTTGGGCACGGTTTGGACACAGATCGTGCCCACTTGGGGCAAGCACCGTGCCCCAAGTGAGAAAGCACGTTGCCCCACATGGGCAAGCACCGTGCCCGATTCTTGTAGTTTTTGTTATCCTTGCCGATGATTGTGAGTCGGCTATTTGGAAACAAAGACCAACCAGAGAAATGACTGTCCTTTTATGGGGCTTGCAAAAGTCTTACCAGACAGGACAATAGCTCCGATGATACTTCGTGATACTTCTATGATACTTTTCTGTAAAGAATCCAGAAAAGTATCATTACCCCTAACTCATTCAGCTGATGCACTTTAGATACATCCAGCACCCCCGAAAATGATACTTTGACACTTTTCTTCAGGAAAAAAACATATTGTCATTCCCGGATTTTTCGTTGTGTCTTGATAACATTTCACGAAAAATTCTTGTGTATCTCAAGTATTTTATAGAATTTTGTATAAGAGTCATACGAACGCTGACTGACACGGGATGGCATATACGCCACTAAATCCCTATGAATCAACGGAGTAACGGACTCGACAAATGTATAATCATCTAAAAACAATTCCGCCTACGGGTTAACATTAATAACACAACCATTATGAGAGTAGGATTATTCGTCCCCTGCTATGTGGACGCCCTGTATCCAGAGGCTGGTGTAGCCACATACAAGTTGCTCAAGCACTACGGACTTGACGTGGAGTATCCTGAGCGGCAGACATGCTGTGGACAACCGATGGCAAACGCCGGTTTCCAGGACAAGTCGATGAAAGTGATTGAGTCTTTTGATGAACTTTTCAAAGACTATGACTACATCGTCGCCCCTTCAGCATCGTGCGCCGCATACGTGAAAGTCTATTATCCCAAAATTCTGAAAGGCAAGCACGAGTGTGTCTCTTCAGGCAAAATCATGGATATAGTGGAGTTCCTCCACGACGTGCTGAAGGTGAAGGAGGTGCCGGGAAAGTTCCCCCACCCTGTCAGCGTGCATAACAGCTGCCACGGAGTGAGAGAACTGAACCTGTCGTCGCCCTCGGAGTGCAACGTCAAGCCATTCAACAAGATCATCGACCTCTTGCAGCTCGTCGACGGCATCACCATCCATGAGCCGGAGAGAAAGGACGAGTGCTGCGGCTTCGGCGGTATGTTCTCCATCGAGGAGCCAGCCGTTTCCACACGTATGGGAGAGGAGAAGATAAGGAGACACATCGCCACCGGGGCGGAATATGTCACGGGACCCGATTCTTCGTGTCTCATGCACATGGCTGGCATCGCCAAGAAAGAGAAGATGCCTATCAAATTCATTCACGTAGTCCAGATATTAGCAGCAGGGTTATGAGCACAATACATTCCAAGAGAGCCGCCCGCTTTGTGGCGGATGCAGAGAAGACCAGTTGGCACGACGCCACCTTCTGGTCGGTGAGAGAGAAGCGCGACAAGATGGCACAGCAACTGCCGGAGTGGGAAGACCTGCGCGAACATGCCTCGCAGATAAAGAAGCACACCATCACCCATCTGGCGGATTATCTGGAGCAGTTCTCCGACTCTCTGGAGAGCCGCGGAGTGAAGGTGCATTGGGCGAAGGATGCCGCGGAGTTCAACGAGACAGTACTTTCCATTCTGCAGAGCCACGGTGTGACGAAGATGGTGAAGTCTAAGTCGATGCTCACCGAAGAGTGCGAAATGAACCCCTATCTGGAGCAGCATGGCATCGACGTGGTGGAGACCGACCTCGGCGAGCGTATCATCCAGCTCCTGCATCAGAAGCCGAGCCATATCGTGATGCCTGCCATCCACCTCAAACGCGAGGAAGTGGGCAGGATGTTCGAGGAGAAGGGAATATCGAAGGAGAAAGGAAACTACGACCCTACTTATCTCACCCATTGCGCCCGTCTCCATCTGCGCGACCAGTTCATGCAGGCTGGAGCCGGCATGACGGGATGCAACTTCGGCGTGGCTGCCACCGGCGACTGTGTGGTATGCACCAACGAGGGAAATGCCGACATGACCACATCTATGCCTAAGCTGCATATCGTGGCTATGGGCATCGAGAAACTGGTGCCAGACTACAAGTCGCTCGCAGTATTCCAACGCCTTCTGTGCCGCAGCGCCACAGGACAGCCTACCACTGCCTTCACATCACACTTCCGCCAGGCACGTCCCGGAGGAGAGATGCACGTGGTGCTCGTGGACAACGGCAGAAGCGATATGCTGGCTGACACAGAACACTGGCAGACGCTGAAATGTATGCGCTGCGGAGCCTGCATCAACACATGTCCGGTATACCGCCGTTCGGGAGGATACAGCTACACGTATTTCATCCCTGGTCCCGTGGGTGTGAACCTCGGCATGCTGCGCGACCCACGGAAATACAGCGACAACGTTTCGGCTTGCACCCTTTGTCTCTCTTGCGACAATGTATGCCCGTCGAAGGTAGGACCTGGCTCGCAGATATACGTATGGCGACAGAGTCTGGAGAAACTGGGAAAAGCCGACAAACTGAAGAAGGCGATGTCGGCAGGTATGGAATATCTGTTCGACCGCCCTGCCATCTACACCACGGCTCTGAAATTCGCACCGCTCGCCAACTACGTTCCTGACTGCCTCACCAACATCGGCAACATCAACGCATGGGGTATCGGACACGCCATGCCTGAATTCGCAAAGAAATCATTCCATGAACTGTGGAAGGAAGGAAAAGTGAAGTAAAAGAAGGATTCATTTGAAAAAAGTATGAAGAAAGAAGATTTTTTGAATAAGTTGCGCCAGAACACGCACTTTCAATACGATATGCCAAAGGAGGAGATAAAAGGCATCGAATACGAAGACACCTTTGAACAGTTCGTCAGGATGACCGAAACGGTAGGCGGCCATGTCATCAACGATGTCCGGAAGGATGCCGACCTCAATGAACTGGTGCGCAGAGCTTATCCTGACGCTAAAGTGTTCTGCTCTAATCTAAAGGGAATAACGCTGGAGGGACTGAAAGGCGGCAATGATTCCACAGCCTTAGAACTTCGTAATCCGGATACCGTGGCAGAGGCCAACGACCTCAACGGCACCGATGTAGCCATTGTGCAAGGCACGGTGGGAGTTGCCGAAAACGGCTGTATATGGATTCCGCAGACGATGAAGGAGAAAGCATTGCTTTTCATCTCCGAGTATCTCGTAATAGTGCTCAACAGGAAGAACATCGTCAACAACATGCACGATGCCTATGACCGCATCGGGATGGATGACCGGTACAATTTCGGAACGTTCATCAGCGGTCCGTCAAAGACCGCCGACATCGAGCAGGCTCTTGTAATCGGTGCACAGGCAGCCCGCGGAGTCACCGTGGTGCTGGTGGACGAATAAGTATTTTGGCACTAAATCCCGAACCGGGTCTTATTGGGTGAGGGTAACAAAAGCAGAATGTTGGTTTTATGGGGTTGGCATCCAACCGTCATAAAACCAACATTCTTTATAATCCTATCTTATATTTTCCGTGCTACTATCTTATCAGTTGCCGTTGAAAAACACATAGAGGGCTATCATCACCACGGCAAGCGACACCCATGCTATGATGACACTCCTTGCCGGTTTTTCATTCACAGCCACGATGACGTGTTTCTCGTTGGCATTCATGTCATACAGACTTACCACTATCATCATCGCTACCAGACCGATGAAGATGAAGAACGAGAGGAGCATGAAATGCACCATCTCAGAAAATCCCGGTATCACCCAAAGATAGAGTATTCCTGTGCCGATGCTGAGCACCGTGCCGAACGTCAGCGTCATGTTGGCGGCAAGTGTGGTGCAGCGCTTCCAGAACACTCCCATCAGGAACACTGCCGCCATCGGCGGAGCGATGAAGCTGAGCACAGACTGGAACACATTGAACAGGTCCATACCCTTGATGCCGTCTACGGCAACCGTGATGACGATAGACACCAAGGCACCGAGAACGGTAACGACACGTCCCGTCTTGCGGATTTCTTCGGGAGATGCCTTCGGACGGATGTTCTTCACATAAATGTCCATGGTGAACACCGTACTCAAGGCATTCAGGGCAGAGCCGATAGTGCTTATCAGAGCCGCCGTAAGTACAGCGAGCACCAATCCCACCATACCGGCAGGGAAAAGCTCATAGACGAGCTTTAAATAGGCGTCATCGGCATTTACCTGCACGTTGCCGAAGAATCCTGTCTTGACCATGGCGAAGCATACCACTCCGGGAAGGATGTATATCGCCACATCCAGAATCTTCAGCCAGCCGGTGAAATTGGCTCCCCGCTGTCCTTCGCTCAGGTTGCGCGCTGCAAGCACCGGCTGCACCATTGACTGGTCGGTACACCAGAACCACACACCCATGATGGGATAACCCAGAATGATAGGCAGCCACGGATAGCCGGGGTCGGTATTAGGACGGAAGAGGTTCCAATAGTCTGACGGCACCACATCGGGATTGGCAAGCACCGCTATGCCATGAGAGAATGAATCGCCGCCGAGCTTCCATATTCCCACTACCGTAAGCGTTGCCGACACTATGATGAGCAGCACCATCTGATACACGTTGGTGTAGGCAACGGCTTTCAGTCCGCCGAGCATAGTAAAGAACGCAGATATGGCGAGAAGCAGCATTGCCGAGAGCCACATCGGCATGCCGAACACCTGCCGGATTATGATTCCTCCGGCAAAGAGCGTGAGGGCAAGCCAAGAGATGAGTATCGTCACTATGGTATACCATGCCAGGATATTGCGTGTGGAGTCGCCGAAACGCAGTCCCATAAACTCCGGCAGCGTGGAGATGCCGGTGCCAAGATATCGTGGAGCGAACACGAAGGCGAGCAGGGCGATGAAGACGAAGGCGTACCATGCGTAGTTGCCAGACACGATGCCGGTGGAGAAACCGGCACTGGCTGATGCGATGAGCATCGACGGACCGACATTGGTGCCCCACATGGAGAAACCGATGTGGTGCCAGCGCAGAGAGCGGCTGGCAAGAAACATGTTTCCGCTTTTCTTTGCCTTAGAGCTTGCCCACATTCCTATGGCAATGAGCACCACAAAGTAAGCGACAAGGATTATCCAATCAAGTGCATCAAGATTTTGAGTATTCATAGGTTTTGTAGTTTTAAACCCATCCGGCTCCCATCGGGGATGGCAAGGGTGGGTCTTATTGTTTTATTCGTTTTATTTCCTATCTGTTTTCGTCTTATTTTCCCATCAGCTCCTTGGCTACGGCAACGGCAGAGTTTGCGTTGTCGCTATAGCCGTCGGCACCGATTTCGTCAGCGAAGTTTTGTGTTACGGGAGCACCACCAACCATCACTTTCACGTTCTGGCGTATTCCGGCATCTTCAAGAGCCTGGATAACATCCTTCATATATGTCATGGTGGTTGTAAGCAGCGCACTCATGCAGAGAATGTCGGCATTATAGTCTTTTACAGCCTCAACGAACTTCTCGCTCGGCACATCGATGCCGATGTTCTTAACCTCGAAGCCGCAACCCTCGAGCATAGAGGCAACGAGATTCTTGCCTATGTCGTGGAGATCGCCCTTCACGGTTCCTATCACTATCCTGCCCAGCGTAGTGGATGCCTGTCCGGCGAGCAGCGGCTTCAGAATCTCAAGAGCCGCCTTCATGGCACGTCCTGCCATCAGCAGCTGTGGCACGAAGGCTTTACCGTCCTGGAAGCGTTGTCCCACCTCACTCATGGCGCGTATCATCTGACCGTTTATGATGTCCTGCGGAGCCACGCCTTCATCAAGAGCACGTTTGGTGGCATCGGCAGCCTTGTCGCCTTTGCCGGCGAGGATTGCCTCAAAGACTTCCTCTGCAGCATTGCTCTCCGGCTTGGATGTGGCTACAGGGGCGGCATCGTGGTCGATGCCGCAGGAGCATTTCTTCTCTTTCACAGGAGCGCTAGAATCTCTAGAAATGCTAGAAAAACTAGAAATTCTAGAAAGACTAGAATCACTAGAAATGCTAGAAAAACTAGAATCACTAGAAAAGCTAGAAAGACTAGAATCACTAGAAACGCTAGAATTTCCAGCCCTTCCAGGATAGTGAGGAGTGATGAACAATCCTTCTATCGGCTGCACGAGCTTTGCTATCTCACGGATATGCAAATCGTCAGTACCGCAGCATCCACCAACCACGTTCAGCAGATGGGCCTCAACGATTGGCCATACCTCGGCCTGCATCATCTTTGGAGTGTCGAGGTAATGACCGTGTTCGTCCGGCAATCCCGCATTTGGAAACATACTTATATAATAGCCGGTCTCGGCAGCCATACGCTGGATGATAGGTGCCATCTTGGCGGCATTGAGCGAACAGTTAAGTCCTACGCTGAACACGCTGTCGTCATTAAGACTCTTGACAAAGTCCACTACCGACTGTCCGAGCATGTTGTGTCCATCCTCGCTTGCCACAGTGAAGCTCATCATTATAGGCAGACGGAAGCCTTTCTTCAGCATCACTTCCTTGCAGCACCGCAAGGCCACCTTGGCATTCTCTATGTCGAATATTGTCTCTATAAGCACGGCATCCACGCCGCCGTCTATCAAAGCCTCTATCTGCTCATAGTAGGCATCATGAAGGATATCTTCGTTGAACTCCGCACTTTCTCCGATAGACAGGGTCTTGCTTGTAGGACCGACACTACCAAGCACATAACGGGGCTTACGCGGATTCATCAATGTATAGGCATCAGCCTCTTTCCTTGCCAGTCGGGCAGCTTCAAGGTTTATCTCCCTTGCATAGTCCTGCAGATGCTTGTCGGCAAGCGAGACGCGCTGTGAATTGAACGTATTCGTGGTGATGAGGTCTGAACCTGCTTCAAGGAAACGGCGGTGCATACTTGTCACAATCTCCGGATAAGTAAGAGCAAGCAGGTCGTTTGTTCCACGGACCTCCCCGTCGAAGTCTTTGAATCTCTCCCCACGGAACTCCTCTTCTGTGAGCTTATACTGCTGGATGGTGGTTCCTGTAGCACCGTCGAGAACGAATATCCTTTCCTTTGCCACGACATCCATCGACGGTCTGCCGAGAGTAGCAGCCTTGAGAGGCAGGGCTTTCATCTTGTCGTCAGCGGCAGAAGCGGCATTGGCATCCCCGCTTTCTATCTTGTCGATGATAGCCATCACCTCCTCGTCTGGAGTCATGGTCTTGTTGATACGGATAGTATTGTCGGCGGCTTCCGGCTCGTCGGCGCTCTCCTGGTATTCCTCCACTATGCGCAATGCCTTCTCCACCTCGTCCTCGTTGTGGAAATCCATCTCGATATGCACTCCGTCGCCACCGATATTGTCGAGCAGCGGACGCAGTTCGTCGAGGGTCACCCAGCATGCCATGATGCTTTTTCCTCCTGCAAGAATCTTCTTGTAGAGGTCATACCACTTGGGCGATCCGCCCTGTGGCTCTCCCACTCCCGGCGTCCACTGTATAGCGTTCAGTTCTTCAATCTCAAGCAGGGCTGGCAGATGGTGCATTGCCCCCACACCGTCGAGATGATACAGCGTGTAGTCTATCTTCTGACACTGCTGACGGATGAAGGGCTGCACAAAGCGGCGGTAATCCTCCACGCTGATCATCGTGGAGATGTCGCTCTGCAGCTTTGTCATCTTTCCAGGTGCCCACGATGAGAAATAGCAGAATGCCATCTCGTCGCCCTCGCGGATAATGTCGTACAGTTCGTCGAAGACCTGGAAGTATATGTCGTTTATCTGCTGCATCTGCCGCTCCAGCACTTCGGGTTGCATCACGGTGTCGAGAAGCACCTTGTCGGTGCCCTTCATGGCGGCGAGCACATCCATGCCTTCCATCAGGTCGGGCATGCCCACATAGTAGTTGCCTTTGGCTTTCTTCTTGCAGGCACGCAGCAGGTCTTTGTGAAGCTGCCAGTTCTTGTTGGCAGGGTCGTTGATGTCGAACTTGATGTCATCGGTGTAGTTGGGGTCCGGATGTATCCAGATGGTATCCTCTCCGCCCTCAAACACGCCGCCGAGGATGGCTGCAAGCGAACCGGGACCGAGCTGCGTGTTGGCAACAGGCAGCATGTCGGCTTTCATCGAACTGTGTGCCACATACCAGTCGAGATATTCGGCACGCCATTCCGGGTCGAACCATTTCTGGTCGAGCGACTTCGGTGCCGGCGGCATGGGCACGTCGGCATGGGGCTTGACGCCTTCCTGGAAGTGTTCCCACATATTGAGCACGATGCCCTTATGGTTCCACCAGTCTATATAGTGTTTCTTGGTTTCTTCTAAATTGGGTTTCCACATAATTGTTATGATTTATAATTTTCTTGGGAAAGGGGATGGGAGGAATGGGACAAATAGGACAAATAGGAGAAATACCACTCCAAACTACTCAATCCAGACTACTCTCTCCTCACTACTCTCTCCTCACTCAAATCTCAAATCCCTTAAACTCCTCGTTGATGATGAGATTCTTCACCTTGCTCATATCCATGTCGTCGGTGCTGTCTACATCCTCCGGATAAACGGGGATTACGGCACCCTTGCGCACAAACACCGGCATACGGTCGAGCGGTGTCTCTATGTCCTTCAGCCATCTGCCGCCGTCGCTTACCGAGAAGCTGTCGCCGGTGAAGAACTCTACCCATTCTCCTTCCGGCAGATATATGTCGCGACAGTTGTCGCTGCTCATTACGGGAGCCACAAGGAAGTCATCGCCGAAATAGTATTCATCATCGATATGCCAGCAGTTGTTGTCTTCGGGATGGTGGAAGATAAGTGCCTGCACGATGGTTGATCCGCTGTGTGTTGCCTTCTCGCTCTCGCGGAGGATATATGGTATGAGTTTGTAGCGCAGCTTCCACCAGCGCTTCACCATCGGTGCGATGTTGGGATAATGCCATGGCTCACGTTTGTTGGTGCCATGATAGCGGATATGTGAGGAGAACACGCCGAACTGTGTCCAGCGCATATACACATCATCGCGGACAACGGAGTTCATGAAGTTTGGCAACGTATGGAATCCCGGCACGTCGTGGCTCCAGAAGGCAAAGCCGGAGAGTCCGAAATGGAGTCCGCCACGCAGCGAACCGGCGAGTCCCTCCCACGAACTGCAGGAGTCTCCGCCCCAATGCAGCGGATATCTCTGGCATCCTGCCCATGCGGAACGTGCCCACACGATGCCGTCGCCTGTCACCTCCTTCG
>NZ_JXQI01000056.1 GCF_000834015.1 Prevotella pectinovora
AAAAAAAAAAAAAGGTTGTTGAGGAGTTCCGGCGACATGTTCTCGTATTCGGCATCCATGTGGATATTCTCTCCGAAGTCGGTCTTTATACATTTCACTCCCATATCGAGAAGATTCTTCAGCAGACCTTTATACCAGTTTGTCGCCTTCTCGCTGGTGAAATCAATGGTGCCGGCATAGTCGAGGGCTGAGAAGTTGGAGCCTTCTGAATCCTGCTTTCTGGTGAGCTTGCAGATATAGTTGTTCTTGCGTGCCTCGTCAATCTGCTCTGCATCTTCTGCCACATACGGCAGCTGCCACAGCGACACCTTGAACCCTTTCTTGAGCAGTCCCTGCACAAAGGCTTTGGGGTCGGGGAAGCGTTCCTCGTTGAACTTCCATTCGCAGAGCCAGTCGGTCTTGAACCATCCCGTGTCGAGATGTATCACATCGCACGGATAATGCTCCTTGCGCAGACGGTCGCAGATGCCGTTCACCTCGTCGGCACTGAAATATGTCATACGGCTCATCCACACTCCGTAGCTCCATAGCGGCGGCATTGAGGGATAGCCGGTGAGGTCGCGATAGCCTCTTGTAATCTGCTCCACGGTGTCACCGCCGATGATAAAGGCGTCGATGAGAGCCTGGTCGCTGAGAAATTCCACCGACCGCGTTGACACTCCGGCGAGCGACAGCTTACTATATGCCGTGGTGTGATAGAACACGCCATACATGCGGCTGGAGATATAGAACGGTATGTTCTTGTATGTGCGGCGGTTGTTCACTCCCTGTCCGTCCTGGTTCTTCAGGAAGAAAGTCTGGCCGCTGAGATCCATCTTCCCGAAGCGCTCCCCTGTTCCGGCGAAGCACTCGTTCAGCTTGCATTCGAACGACAACGTGGCACGCTCTCTCCTGCCGTTCAGCTTGCAGTAAGCCAAAGGCAGGGCATCATAGCGTGGCGGCGAGAAGTGGTCGTAGGCGGCGAGTCTCACCTCATGTTTCCCGTCGGGATACAGTCGCATGTCGAGTGTGTCCTGCGGGTCGGGCAGCAGCTCGCTCCATCTGTCGAGCACCGGCTGCTGCATGTTTATCACCGCCCTTCTCACACCAGCGCCGTCGGTAATGATCCATTGGTCATCCACGAACTCCGCTTTCAGCGGCAACCGTTTCACACGAGCGCTCATCTGCAGCATCTCCGAGGTGTCTGAGGGTTGCTCTCCCCCGCATCCCATGAAGAGGCGGAGGATTCCGGGTTCATATTGTCGTATCACGAGAGTCTGTGTCTCCTGAAGCACATCGGTGTCGGGAGCCATATCGTTGGCAAGCTGCTGTTTCTGGAAAGGCACCTCCACGAGGATGTCTCCATCCTTCTCTCTGACGGATGTCGGCTTGTATGCCTTCCACAGCGACTCATCTCTTTTGAGGTCTGTATCGAAATCCATGAAATCGAACAGATGGTAGTTTGTTGGTCTCATTCTGTATTGTTGTATTCTATTGTTTTAGTAGTGGATTATCGCCTCAGTCTGCCGGCGGCTTCCTTCGTAGCCTTGTCCACCTTCGGTCCGTTGCCTTTTATCAGCATGTTCTTTCCCGGCTGGTTGTAGCCGAAGAGTTCCTTCGGACACCAGTTGCCGGTGACGGTATATCCGTCGGTGGCCTCATCGAAATAGATGTAGAAGGCGCGGTCGTTGGTGGCGTATGGAGCCTCATGCAGGTCTTCTATCCTGTTGTTCTTTATTTCTGATCCCGGCTGCGACGACAGGGTGTATATCCCTCCCACATCATAGAGCTGGCGGGCGAAGTCGTGCACGTAGTTGGCAACAATCCTGTTGTTGCGCATCCCGCTCTCCCGTGGGGTCCATCCCCACCCCACGCAGATGCCGGAGTAGTTGAGATGGTGCACCTCGTTATGGCTTATCTCGATATTGCTGACGTAGCCGGCTGCTATTCCCACACAGCTCCAGTCCTCGTTGGCGGCGTCGCTCACCTCATTGTCGGTAATCGTTATGGCGTCGCAGAGATCAGATGACACGAGCGGTTTGAAGGGCACATGGGTCTCGAAGCCTCCGTCGGGGAAATGTCCCACAAGGATTCCGGTGCCGCCGATGTCTGAGAAGGTGCATCCGCTGACCGTGGAACGGGATGCTGCCAACTGATAGTCGAGTGCTGTCGCTCCGAGATGGACGAAGCGGCAGTCCTTGAAGTCTATGCCGCTGGCATGACGGATGCTGACGGCAGCTTCAGGACGGGCTATCCAAGCCTGGTTCTCAAGCGATGCCTTCTCCGGCAGTCCCGGCTTCTGCAGCTTGTAGGCGTCTGTCATGCGGAAACCGCCCTGCAGCGTCACCAGTCCTTCGTATAGCGGACGTGTCCATGCGGAGTGGGCGAAAGTGATATTCTGGAACTGTATGTCGTGTACCGTGCGCTCCCTCGTGCCGTCAACGGAAGCCAACGTTTCCATCACCGGCACTATGGCCTCGACTGTAGTCATGTCTTCTCCCTCTCGTGGCAGATAGTATATCCTGCCGGAGGGATAGTCCTGATACCACTCTCCCGGAGCATCGAGCAGCTGTGGGGCGTTGACGAGGCAGAACGATGAACAGCCTTTCTCACCGTCTATCACGGGTTGTGGCCATGGGTGTTCGAATTCAAGCTGACTTTCAGGTTCATGGAATGACACCTGAGTGTAGCCATTGCCGAGGGGCCGCATTTCCTTTACTCTCAATATTGCTATCGCCCACCGCTGATGAACGAGCATTTCGAGTTCTCCTGCGCCGGAGAGATCTTCTTTTGGCGTGGGTATAGTGATGGTGCGTGATGCCGCATCGAAGTCTTTCATGCGAATCATCTCGCCATAACGGCCCTGCTGTGCCCTGACCGCCTTGTTGCCGTTTACCCACAGCTGGCGGCAGTATACTATCCTGTTTCCGCTTCTTGGAGCGTCTGCCACCCACACGCGGCTACGGACATTCTCAGGAATCCTCGTGTCTGAACATCCCTTATGCCAGCCGTCGAGAGGCATTCCTCCGCTTATCACCGTCGGTTTTCCGCCGTCATCACCGCATATCACAGTGGGTGAATCCGGTGTGCCGGAGTCTTCGGGGCGCAGGAACAGCGGTTTCTGCAGACGGTAGTCGCCGCCACTGAGGTGGATGCGGATGCCTCCAGCCGTTTCCTGTCTGTTGAGCCGGCGCCACTCCCTCGCCATCCTGATGGCGGCGGCAGGAGTGAGCAGAGGGGCACTGACTGTGCCAGGAGCGGCGTCGCTGCCTGTAGGAGCCACATATATGTCGCCTGCCATGACGGGTGTTCCCATAAGGAACAGCAGGAGTGATGAGAATATTGTCTTTATCATTGTCTTGTAGGTAGTTTTTTACGAAGGGAAAGGACACAGTATAATAATCCTCACCCTATATATCAAGACGTTGGCACACGCCTCTTTGTAATGCTCTTTATCATGAAAAAATCCGACAGACAGGTTTTCGCTGCAAGCCGGAACTGGAATATATGAAGAAAGCGGCAGACTAATCCCCAAACGGTAATCAGAACGTTTGTGGTTAATGCCGCCGCACTCCTCACTTTGCATCGTCTTTCGGAACGGAATTCTGCAGTATGTATCTGTACTCCTTTGGCGATGCTCCGAAACGGCTCTTCACGAACTTTCCGAAGAACGAGATATTGGGGAATCCCAGGCTGTCGGCGATTTCCTTCACCGACATGTCGCTATATTTGAGTTTCTGGGTCACCTGCTCGGCTATATACTCGTGTATCCACTCCAAGGCTGTCTTGCCGCTCACCGACTTGCACACCGTTGAGAGATATTTCGGAGTGACACAGAGCCGCTCGGCGTATGACTTCACGGAGCGGTCGCTACCGTTGACATTGGCAAGCATCTCTATAAAGCGATGGAACAGGAGTTCGCCCTGTCTGAAACCGGCATCCATCCTCTTGACATCCAGATTGGGGGCGATGATGGCGGCAAGCTCATAAAACATACAGTGGAACAACGACTGCATTATCTCCTTGTGGTAATAGCCGTGGGGATTGTCTATCTTGTAGCGTATGAGCGAATAGTATTTGTCGATGAGGAAGCGTGACTCGCCGGAGAGACGGATGACGGGGTTTCTCGCCACGTATGCCATGATGTTCCACACATCGCGGTTGATAATGAGACTCTTGCGCATCGCCTTGTATGACAGGGCCATGAGTTTCACCTCATAGTCGGGAGAACACTTGCTCTTGTTTATAAACGAGTTTGGCGGACATATCACCAAGTCGCCTGCCACAGCCTTCACGCTGACACCGTTGATGTCGCACTGCATCTCTCCCTTCTCCACAAAGCCAATCGTCACCATCTCGAGTCTCACCGTGCGTTCCACATGGGCACGGTCATTGCTGTTGAGCAACACGATGTCGCCATCGGTATAGTTCACCAGACCTTTCTCCACGAGATAGTCAATATTCACGTTCAGCTCTTTCTCTTCCATAAATATATCTGTCGTTAGATAAATAATTCTTTCCTAAGTGAAGGTAAAAGCATACCAATTTATTTTTTCACCGTCTCTAAAAATGTTCAGACCGCAAATATAGTCATATTTTCTTAAAACATTCTTTTTTCCAAAGAAAAGTGTTCAAAATATCCACAACTTGGAAATTAGGAACAGTATATCTGGCCGCTCGCTATTACTCATTAAAAGCCAAACAAAATCCACTCTTCTAAAAATACAAAATACAAGCAAGCCCTAACGACCGATTCGGGTTTAAAATGGGCACGATGCTTACCCATGTGGGGCAAGGTGCTTGCCCATCATGAGAACGCTGCTTACCCCGGATGGGCAGAATTGCTTTCCAAAGGTTGCCCAATACAGGCATATATTTCCATGGTCGTGTTTACAGAGTTCTGCCAATACAAGCAAATTCCTGACATCAGCAAAACACCGTTTATTTTTGCAACCAAAATGACTGCCAATAAAAAAAGCCACCCTTGTGCTCTCATATTACCTTTTTTTCATACTTTTGCATCTATAGACACAGCACAGACAGTCTGTGTGGCACGATAATAAACTACAACATCATGTTTGAGAAACATCTGACTTACGACGACCTCGACATCACCGACCGCGAACTGCTCATACAGATGGGCTACGGGGAGGCGGAGGCTGACGACGACACCAGACTGGAGATTGAGAGGATGAGACAGAGGGTGAGGGGTATACTGAAGCCACGATTCTGCTTTCACATCGAAGAGGAGGGAGAACTGGACAGCCACTCTAAGACGCTCACCACCGGCGGACACACGTTCGGCATCGGACCGATTATCACCTCACAGCTGCGCGGATCGGAGGCTTACGCATTTTTCGTGGCTACGAGCGGCATGGAGTTTGAAAGGCTGCAACGCCAACTGGAAGAGGAGGGCGATATGGTGAGGGTGTTCATCGCCGATGCCATGGGAAGCGTGATAGCAGAGAAGACCGCCGACATCATGGAGCGCTGGCTGCAGGTGTTCATAAACGGCAGAGGATGGAAACACACCAACCGGTTCAGTCCGGGCTACTGCGGATGGCACGTGAGCGAACAGCAGATGCTCTTCAGTATGCTGCCGGAGAAAGACCCTTGCGGAGTGAGGCTCACCGACTCGTCGCTGATGATTCCGATAAAGAGCGTGAGCGGTGTGACAGGACTCGGCAGGGAAGTGAAAAAGCTGGAATATACATGCGGATTGTGCAACTATGCCAAGTGTTACAAACGAAGGAAAAGGGAGCGGAAATAAGCGTTTGTTGTATGTATCCCACTTCTAAAGGTTTTTTCTATCTTGAGTTAAAGATAACAAAAGCGAACAAAAAAAAACGGTTTGAAAAAGACAAGGGATTGACTTTATTGCTATATTCGCAAAATACATAGAGATACACATTCTCAATCTATTGTTAATAGGTTACCATGCCGGGAGGCATTGACCTATGTGTATCATTTTTTAGCAAAAAAAGTGGTAATAGATTGTTTGTAGTTACTGACGACGGCAAGTCGTTGCCGCATTGGGGTGTCATAAGGTTAAAACTATTAAAGGATAACTATAAAATGACACCCCATTTTTTTATTTTATCCCCCATAGCTTCCTACTGTGCAGATGATTCCGCTGGCATCAGCCCTCTACCTGTGCAAATGATTCTACTGTCATCAACCACCTACCAGTACAAATGATTCCGCTGACATCAGCCCCCACCTATCCTCCCCCGTAGGGGAGGGACTGATTGCACAGGAGTATCGATTATTCTGAAATATCAATTGCTCTGGAGTATCTGAATTTCAACAACTTACCCACAAACCGGAGTAACCTGCATCTCCCCTACGGGGGAGAACGAGAGGGGGCTGATGTCAATAGTTGGAGTAACCTGTTCCTTCCCTTTGGGAAGGTTAGGATGGGTTATCCTACGGGGGAGAACGAGAGGGGGCTGAAGTTCAGTTGCAGAGTAACTATTTTCCCTCCCTTTGGGAGGGCCAGGGTGGGTTGTGTGGGTTGTGTGGGTTGCCCTGCCATCATCACTCTTTCTCCGTTTCCTTATATATGATAGGATTTGCACCGCTGGTAAGGGCGAGGGCCTCAGGATGGTCCTTGATATAGGAGTCGATGTGGCGCATGCGCTTCTCCTCCAGAATCTCGTCAACGGCAATGAGGATTCCCGTCTCCTCCACGTCGCCGAAGCCATCGTTGATGGCGGTGCCGAAGAGTTTCATCGTAGGACTGAGGTTCATGTATGCGTTTACGAGCGGCGGGATATTGTAGCCCATCTTTCGTATCTCACGGTTGAGAATCCTGTAGTCTGCCTTGAAATCATCCTCGCAGAATATCTCTTCGAGTTCCTTCGGGTCTGTCTCTATCTTGAGCGGCTCCATCGGTATCACGAGGTTCTCCTTGTCGTCGAAATGCTTCTTCAGGAAATACAGTATCATGTCCCTGCCCTTGCGGATATACGAGGGATACATGGTCATCTTGCCGAAGAAATACTTCACGTTCGGCATTATCACGGTAAGCGCTCCCAGTCCGTCCCACAGGTTGTCGAGGGCAAAGAGGCTCTTGGCTCCCATTCTGGAGCTCTGATAAGGAAGCGCCACGAAGGAGCGACCCAGCTCAATGGTCTGCGGCATGTATTCCTTCATGAACTTGTCGGAAAAATGGAACATGTGGCTCGTGGCGAGCACGGGCTGTCCGTTGGCGTCAACATCAACGTCGGTGCCAAGGATATAGCGATAGCCGCCGATGATCTCTTCAGCCTCCGGATTCCACACGATGAGCTGCTTGTAGCTGTTTGGCATGGTGTCGAACTCATCGATATCCATACTCTTGCCGGTGCCGCCGCCAGCCTCTCTGAAGGCTATCTCACGAAGACGGCCGATTTCCTTCATCACGTTGGGCGCTTCATGAGCCGTTACGATATATATTTCGTTGTTGCTCTTGTTTGTCATTCGCAGCTGGCGCTCTGGAGTGAGCTCCTGCTTGAGCAATTCCTTATCTATTGGCTGGATAATCTCTTGTTCCATTTTCTGATGATATTGTTGTAAGAATATCTGTTCTTTCTTGTTACTGACTTGTCTTTGTTTTCTCTTCCCTCTCTTCCATTACAGCTCATACACCTTGTCCTCTACGTAGAGTGCCCATTGCTTAGGTGTCTTGCTCTTGTCAAAGGTCTGCCACGGTATCGGCTTGCCTATCTTGATGGTGAATTCCTTGTGGACGTTCTTGTACATCTCGTCGACGAGGAACAGCATGGCGATATTGAACTTTATGCCGAGCCGCTTGCTGATGTTGGCAAGATTATAGAAGAAGTTGGAGTTCTGCCCTCCGAAGTGTATCGGCACTATGTCGCGGTGGTATTCCACGCTCTTCGTCACGAAGGTCTTCGTCCAGGGAATGTCGTGGATCCTGCCTTTTATACGCCTTGAACAGAGTCCGGCGGGAAACATCAGCATGTGGTTGTCGCTGTTGAATCCAGCCTCCACCATGGCGGGGAAATTGCGGCTCTGATGTCCGGTCTTGTTTATCGGGATACAGAGCGGGGCGAGTCCCGGCAGGTTCATGAGCAGGTCGTTCACGAGATATCTGAAGTTGCCGTCGTAGTGTTTTCCTATCACGGCTCCGAGCGCCACTCCGTCGATGCCTCCGAGGGGATGGTTGCTGACGAAGGTGTAGAGCTTGCCGTCGTTCTTGTCGGGCAGGTTCTCGGCGCCTTCAATCTTGAGCGTCATGTCGAGATACTTCACACAGTCTTCGAGCCACTCCACACCGATGTGGTCCTTGTGCTCCCACAAGAACGCGTTCACCTCTTTCTGGTGGATTATATGCCTAAGCCATCTGGTGAGTACTCCCGGCACGTAGCGTGCCTTGTCGCCCATCTTGTCCTTAAGTATTTTGTCTATGTCAATCGTATTCTCTGTTACTTCCATCTAATCCGGATTCTTTTCTCTTTTCATAAAAAAAACGAGGTCGAGAAGTGGCCTATCTTTTATGCTTATGCAAAAATAAGCTATCTTTTTCAAATATGTTACTTTTTTAACTAAAAAGTTGTCCAAGTCATATATTTATTACGATATAGTAACACTCGGGAGTTTATTTTCATCCCTGCAACGTGCAGAATGCGACAAAAGCGCATCTCATTCATATATCAGCGTGGTCATCCTGTCGGGGTCGAAGATGTCGAGTGCCGCCTGCTGTATTTCCCGCGCCGTTACGTTGTCGATGTCTGCCATCAGCTTCTCCACGTCTTTCAGCCAACCGTAATGAAGGAATGCCTTGCCGAAATCGAGGGCGAAGCTCTCCCTGTTGTCACATGCCACGCCTATCTGTCCCTTTATCTGGCGTTTGGCTGCCTTGAGCTGACTTTCTGAGAGGGGACGGTCCATAACGCGGTCGAGCTCGCGGCGCACGAGGCGAAGGCATTTCTTCACGTCCTTCGGGTCGCAGCCGAAATAGGTGCACCAGAGTCCGGTGTCGGAATAGCTCACCATGGAACTTTCCACCGTGTAGACAAGGGCGTTGCGCTCTCGCAGCGAGATATTGAGGCGTGCGTTCATGCCTGGTCCGCCAAGGATGTTGTTGAGCAGATAGAGGGGCAGACGGTGGTTGTCGTGTGCGCTGTACGCCCTGTTGCCCACCATGACATGTGCCTGATGGGTTCCCTTGTCGTGTACGATATGCTGGGGCTGGTATGGGGGCAGCGTTATGGAGGGTGTCACGTCGATAAGCGGCTGGGCGGCAGGAAATGCCGATGTGGCTCTCTTTAGCTGTCGCACCACGCTCTTGAAGTCTACGTCACCATATACGAAGAACACGGTGTTCTCCGGCCTGTAGTAGCGCTGCGTGAAGCGCAGGGCGTCGGCAGTGGTGTATGTACGGAGGGTGTCGGCAGAACCGAGGATATTGTGCCCCAGGGGATGTCCGGCGAAGATGGCATTCTCGAAATCGTCGAAGATGAGCTCTGCCGGCGAGTCGTTGTAGCTCTCTATCTCGTCGCATATCACTTCCACCTCCTTGTCTATCTCCGCCTGCGGATAGGTGCTGCCGAACACGATGTCGGTGAGGAGGTCTACGGCACGCGGGAAATGGTTTTTCAGAATGGCGGAATAGTACACCGTGTCTTCCTTGTTGGTAAAGGCGTTGAGGTCGCCTCCCACGCTCTCCAGCCTGTTGAGTATCTGCATTGCCGAACGGTGGCGGGTGCCCTTGAAGGTGGTATGCTCGCAGAAATGTGCCATGCCTTCCTCGCCTTCCTTCTCATCGCGTGTGCCGGCACACACTTCATATCCACAATACACCACGGGGGATGCTGACGGACAGTGGATAGCACGCAGTCCGTTGTCGAGAGTCGCCGTATTATATTTCATGTTGTCTGTCTCCATCTTTTAGTCGTGCAAAGGTAATGCAAAAAAGCGACTAAAATGAAAGAAACGGGATTTTATCCAAAATAGGCCACTAGGGCTTGTCTGGATTTTGGTGTTTTTAGAAGAGTGGATTTTGTCTTTTTATCACAAATCGGGAGGCTTTAGACTGTTTTTTCCGGAGG
The DNA here is from genome assembly GCF_000834015.1 of Prevotella pectinovora. GTDB lineage: Bacteria > Bacteroidota > Bacteroidia > Bacteroidales > Bacteroidaceae > Prevotella > Prevotella pectinovora. The sequence goes on from NZ_JXQI01000056.1 coordinate 10,035, forward strand.
GGGCATCAGGCTGTTGGGGGCTTGGAAGATAAGCATTCCGGCGGCATAGCGCAAAAAAAGGCCGCTGCGACTATTGTCCAGCGACCTTTTACATCAGTATGTTATGAAAAATTTGAGAGAATGAAGCTTCACAGCTTCGGAGTTGTTTTAATAATATTGTTTTGAGAAAGCATAGAAAAAATTTCTTATTTCAGTATTGCGGAGACAGCCACGGTTTTCTTCAGCGTGTCCATCTTCACGGAGTCGCCCATCGCCACCGACGGACCGTTGTGCACCTTCGGTGTCACGGCAACGGCAGCTGGCATCTCGTCGCCCTCTTCGTTGAATGCCATCTGCGAGGCATTTCCGAGGGTCAGGATTATAGCCACCACGGCGGCGGCCTTGAATAGCGGCATCATGCGCTGACGCAATGTCACCACCTTTGCCTTCACCGTCACAGGCTCGCCAATGAGAGCCTCCATTCTTGCGTCGAAGTCATCACCGAGCACGTTCTCCTCCTCAGCCTTTGCATAAGCAAACAACGGCTTGTATGGGAGAAGGCTTGCAGGGATGTCGTCCTGACAGAAGAATGCTTTCAGGATAGCCTCCTCCTCAAGGGTGGTCTGGCTGTTCCAGTAGCGCTCCAATAGCTGTTCGATGTATTTATAATCCATATTCTGCATTTTCGTTGAACTTTTGTTTTACTGCCTGTCTCGCACGGTAGATATTCACCTTTACCTGTTCTTCGCTGATGGAAAGCACCTCGGCGATGTCTTTGTAGCTCTTGCCTTCGAAATCGCGCAGCTGCATGCAGGTTTTCTGCTTCTCCGGCAGCCCATCCACGATTCGCTTCACCATCTCCAGCATGTCGCGCTGTTCGGTGCGCTGGTAGGGAGTAGCCATGCTTGTGGCACGAGGCTCCAATGTGTCTTGGTCGAGCGACTCTTCGCGCCACGACGAGCGCTTGGTCTTGTCGAGAGCTATGTTCCTGCATATCGTTAGGCTGAACGCCTCTATCGAGTCGATGTCTTGCAGGGTGTCCCGCCGGTCCCAGACTTTCATCAGCGTATCCTGTACGACGTCTTCTGCTTCCTCCTTGTTCATCGTGATGCGGAGGGCAAGGCGGAAGAGCACGTTTTTCAACGGCAGCACATCGTTTCGGAAACTGACTATTTTCATTTGCCTCTATTGTTAAGACGATTAGGTTTTGAAGAAGTTACAGAAATGGGCAACTTTTCTATGCTTTTAACTTTTATTCAGATTCTACGGGTCGTTTGGCATCCTTTTCCGGATATCATCTATATCCCGGTTTTCCTTAGCCAAACTATCCCACCCTACCCTCTTTTGCGTAAAGGTATGGATGGGATAATCATGGTTTGCCTACTGTATTATTCGAGATAGGTGTATCCGTAGAGTCCTGACCTGTAGTTGGAGAGGAATTCCTTGCCCTCTTCCAATGAGATCTTGCCTTGCTTCACGCTCTTTGTCACCCAGCGCTCAAGCTGTCTGACGAGCTCTTTCGGCTTGTACTGCACATAGCTGAGCACCTCTTCTACGGTCTCGCCGTCGAAAATCTGGTCGATGCTGTATTTGCCGTCTTTCACTGAGATATGTACGGCATTGGTATCGCCGAAGAGGTTGTGCATATCACCGAGGATTTCCTGGTATGCTCCCACAAGGAACACTCCGAGATAGTATGGCTCGTTCTTGCGCACGGTGTGTACGGGCAGGATATGCGATATGTTGCGGTTTGTCACGAAGTTGGCAATCTTGCCGTCGCTGTCGCAGGTGATGTCCTGTATCGTGGCGCTGCGCGTAGGTCTCTCGTTGAGTCTCTGCAGCGGAACGATCGGGAAGAGCTGGTCTATGGCCCAGCTGTCGGGCAGCGACTGGAAGAGGGAGAAGTTGCAGAAATACTTGTCGGCAAGCAGCTTGTCGAGTTTCTTCAGTTCCTCTGGCTGATGCTTGAGGGTCTTTGCCATACTGTTTATCTCGCGGCATACGCTCCAGTACATCCTCTCTATCTCGGCACGTGTCTGAAGGTCTACCATGCCATGGCTGAAGAGGTCGAGTGCCTCCTCGCGTATCTGCTCGGCGTCGTGCCAGTCTTCCATCATGGAGCGTGGGTTGAGGTTGTCCCAGATTTCGTAGAGGTCTTTCACGAGCTTGTGGGCACCATTCTCCGGCTCGAACTCCTCGTTCATCTCCGGCAGTGATGCCGTTTCGAGCACGTCGATGACGAGCACCGAGTGATGGGCAGAGAGCGACCGTCCGCTCTCGGTGATGAGGTTGGGGTGATGTATGCCGTTGGCGTTGGCTGCCTCAACGAAGGTATAGAGACAGTCGTTCACATACTCCTGTATGGAGTAGTTCACGCTGCTCTCGCTGTTTGAAGAGCGTGTGCCGTCGTAGTCTACTCCCAGTCCGCCACCGCAGTCAACGAATTCCACGTCGTATCCCATCTTGTGGAGCTGAATATAGAACTGCGATGCCTCTCTGAGGGCTGTCTGAATGCGGCGTATCTTGGTTATCTGGCTACCGATATGGAAATGGATGAGCTTGAGACAGTCTTTCATGTTCAGCTTCTCCAGCTTCTCCAGTGCGGCGAGGAGCTCCGAACTGGTGAGTCCGAACTTGCTGGCGTCGCCGCCGCTCTCCTCCCATTTTCCGCTTCCCGACGAGGCGAGCTTGATGCGCACGCCGAGGTTAGGACGCACACCGAGTTTCTTGGCTGCCTTCGAGATGATGTCTATCTCGTTGAGCTTCTCCACCACGATGAAGATGCGCTTGCCCATCTTCTGTGCGAGGAGGGCGAGCTCGATGTAGCTCTGGTCTTTGTATCCGTTGCAGATTATGAGCGAGTCGCTCTGACACTGCACGGCGATGACGGCATGGAGCTCCGGCTTGGAACCGGCCTCAAGACCGAGGTTGAACTTGCGGCCATGGCTGATGATCTCTTCCACCACGGGCTGCATCTGGTTCACCTTGATAGGATATATCACGAAGCTCTCTCCCTGGTAGTCGTAGGCCTTGGCTGCCTTCTCAAAGCAGCTTGAGGTCTTCTCGATACGGTTGTCGAGGATATCGGGGAAGCGGAGCAGCACTGGCGGTGTGATGTCTCTCAGGGCAAGTTCGTCCATCACATCACGAATGTCTATCTGTGTATTGTCCTTACACGGAGTGACATATACGTCTCCCTTGTCGTTGATGCCAAAGTAGGATGTGCCCCACCCAACCATATTGTACAAATCCTTGGAGTCGTCAACAGTCCATTTCTTCATTTGTCTTAGCTTTCTACTATTATTAAAAATATATTTTTCATGACTCGTCCCTGCCATTTTCCTCCTGCATCACAGGGGGGAATGGCCGTGGGACGAAAGGATTAACTCTGATTATTGTCTGTTTCTATTTGATTATGCATTACGATTTCTGCAAGCCGCCTGCCTCTGTCGTGTCTCCATGGGTTCAGCATTTCAGCATCCGGCGTATCTTCCTCACCGACACTCTCACCTTGTCTCTGGAATCGAGCACGTTGACGTCGAGCACGTGTTTCGCCTTGCTGTAGTATGGTTCCCGTTGCTGGAGCTGCTGTTTGACGAAGGCTTCCACTTCTTCGGGAGTCTTGTTCAGCAGCAGCGGCCTCACGCTCTTTCCCATCTTCAGATGGGCATAGAGCACTTCGGGGGTCGCCTTCAGATACACCGTCTCGCTCTGGAGGTTCAGATAGTCCATGTTGTCGAAGAAGCAGGGGGTACCTCCGCCGCAGCTTATCACCACGTTTTCAAACTCTGCCACCTCGTGGAGCATGTTGCGCTCTATCCGGCGGAACCCTTCCTCGCCTGACTCCTCGAAGATCTGTGCCACGGTGCGGCGCATGCGGCTGGTGATATACCAGTCGAGGTCGTAGAACATCAGTCCCATGTCTTTGGCAAGCATACGTCCCACGGTGGTCTTGCCGGCTCCCATATATCCGATAAGGACTATTCTGTGCATAGGCTCTGTATTGGGATGCTTATTTCTTCACTGCATTGTTGATGATGTCCATACACTCCACATAGGTCAGCTCGGCGGCACGCTCATGCATTGCCTTGGGCAGACGGTAGTTCTTGCCGTCGTAAACGAGGTATGGTCCGTATTTGCCCTTCATGACCTCAAGCTGCGGATCTTCCTCAAACTTCTTCAGATGGCGCATGCTGTCTTCGATGCGGCGGCGCTCTATGAGTGCCACTGCCGTTGAGAGCTTGATGCTGAGGGGATCTTCGGTGGATGGCAGCGACACATACTTCTTGTTGTGCAGGATGTATGGTCCGAACCGTCCGGCGCCTATCACCACCGGTGTACCTTCGAAGTCGCCGAGCGTACGTGGCAGTTTGAAGAGTTCGAGTGCCTCGTCGAGGGTTATTGCCTCCATGCTCTTGTCTTTAGGCAACTGTGCGAAGCGTGGCTTCTCCTTGTCTTCTGCCGTTCCTATCTGTATCACCGGACCGAAGCGTCCGATCTTCACGAACACCGGTTTGCCGCTCTTTGGGTCGGTGCCGAGCTCGCGTTCTCCGGCTTTGTGCTCCTGTCGGCTGTTCATCGTCTTGTCCACCTGCGGCTCGAAGTCTTTGTAGAAATCCTGCAGCATGTCGGTCCACTGCTCCTTGCCCTCGGCGATGGTATCGAATTCCTGCTCCACCTTGGCGGTGAAATTGTAGTCGAGCACATTGGGGAAGTGTTCGAGCAGGAAGTCGTTCACCACGAGTCCGATGTCTGTAGGCAACAGTTTGCCCTTCTCGCTGCCCACGGTCTCTGCCTTCTCTGTGGCTGTGATGGTGTTTCCCTTCAGCGTGTCGATGGCGAATGTGCGTTCGTCGCCCTTGCGGTCGCCTTTCTGCACGTATCCTCGCTGCTGTATGGTGCTGATGGTTGGTGCGTAGGTTGAAGGGCGTCCGATGCCCAGCTCCTCCATCTTGTGTACGAGGCTTGCCTCGGTATATCGCTGCGGTCCCTGGCTGAAGCGTTCTGTCGACACCATCTCGCCTCGCTGCAGAGTGTCACCCTCTGCCATTGGCGGCAGCTGGTTTGTGGTCATCTCACCTGAGTTCTCATCATCGTCAGACGACTCTCTGTATACCTTCAGGAATCCGTCGAAGGTCACCACTTCGCCGTTCACGGTGAATTTCTCGTGTGCCACGGTGCCGTCGGCATGGCGTATCGTGATGCCCACGGTGGTCTTCTCTATCTGTGCGTCTTCCATCTGGCAGGCTGCCGTACGCTTCCATATCAGCTCGTAGAGCCGGCGCTCCTGTGCCGTGCCCTCCACTGTCTTGGCGTTCATATATGTGGGGCGTATTGCCTCGTGGGCTTCCTGCGCTCCCTTCGAGTGGGTGTGATACTGGCGTGTCTTGTGGTATTTCTCTCCCCATGTAGCCTCTATCTCTTCCTTGCAGGCATTGATGCAGAGGGATGAGAGGTTCACGGAGTCGGTACGCATGTATGTTATCTTTCCGTTCTCATAGAGATGCTGTGCGAGCATCATGGTCTGCGACACGGTGAATCCCAGCTTGCGTGCTGCCTCCTGCTGCAGTGTGGAGGTGGTGAATGGCGGTGCCGGTGTGCGTCTGAGGGGCTTCTTCGTCACGTCGCTCACGCTGAATGCGGCATCCTTGCAGTTGTTGAGGAATGCCAGCGCCTCGTCGTGTGTCTTGAAGCGTGTGTCGAGCTCTGCCTTCACCTCTGTCTTCTTGCCGTCGGGACCGATGGCGAAGAATATGGCGTTCACTCGATAGTATGGCTCCGACTTGAATGCCTGTATCTCTCGCTCTCGCTCCACGATGAGTCTCACTGCCACGCTCTGCACTCGTCCGGCAGAGAGTGCCGGCTTCACCTTGCGCCACAACACGGGCGAGAGCTTGAAGCCCACGATGCGGTCGAGCACCCGGCGTGCCTGCTGGGCATTCACGAGGTTCATGTTGAGGAATCGCGGATGCTGGATGGCGTCGAGGATGGCGGGCTTGGTAATCTCGTGGAACACGATGCGGTTGGTGTTCTTCTCGTCGAGTCCGAGCACCTCGCACAGATGCCATGAGATGGCCTCTCCCTCGCGGTCCTCATCGGATGCCAGCCATACCTTGCTGGCTTTCTTGGCGCTCGACCTCAATTCTGACACAAGTTTCTTCTTCTCATCTGGTATCTCGTAGTCGGGTTCAAGGGTTTTCAGGTCGATGCTTATTTCTTTTTTCTTTAGGTCGCGGATATGTCCGTAGCTCGACATCACCTTGTAGTCCTTTCCCAGGAATTTTTCGATGGTCTTTGCCTTTGCGGGGCTCTCCACTATGACTAAATTCTCTTGCATTTCTTATATGTTTTTTATTCCGGCACGTTCCTCCCACGTGCCCCTGTTTCACAATTTGGCGGCAAAAGTAAGAAAAAGTTTCACACAACACATTATATAATGTATTAATTTTCTATTTTTTTATCAAAAAACCTATACCCACATGTATGTTGATACGCTCCTGACACAAGAAAAAGGGGTGACGTTATTGCGAATAAGGATTATTCTTATTACTTTTGTTCTAAATTTGCATATTATCATGAACGTAAACATTGAACAGTCGTGGAAGGACCATCTCGGCGAGGAATTCGAAAAGCAGTATTTCGTCGACCTCACAGAGTTCGTGCGCTCTGAATACCTGCGCACCACGTGTTATCCTCCCGGCAAACTCATCTTCAATGCCTTCAACCTGTGTCCGTTTGACAAGGTGAAGGTGGTAATCATCGGACAGGACCCGTATCATGAACCGGGACAGGCACACGGACTGAGCTTCTCGGTGGCTGACGGGGTGGCTTTCCCGCCATCGCTGCAGAACATATTCAAGGAGATACAGATGGACACGGGGGCTCCGATACCGTCGTCGGGAAATCTGACCCGCTGGGCTGAACAGGGTGTGCTGCTGCTCAACGCCACACTGACGGTGAGGGCACACCAGGCGGCGAGCCATCAGCGCAAGGGATGGGAGCAGTTCACCGATGCGGCGATAAAGGCTCTCAGCGCAGAGCGAGAGAATCTGGTGTTCATCCTCTGGGGAGGATATGCCAGGAGCAAGGCTCCGCTCATCGACACGTCGCGACATCTGATATTGCAGTCGGTACACCCCTCGCCTCTGTCTGCCAACCGTGGCGGATGGTTCGGCAACCACCATTTCTCGCGCTGCAACGAATATCTCAGAAACCACGGCATCGAGGAAATAAAATGGTAAGCGGCATCAACTCGTCTACTTGTTAACTTGTCAACTCGTTAACTTGTCAACTCGTCAACTAAAAAATACTACAATGGCAAATGATTCATCAATAAACGGCTCCAATGGAGCTTACATACCTATTCTGCAGGTGGGCGACGTGCTGATATCGTCGGACATCATAACGGAGCGCTTCTGCTGCGACCTCGACGCATGCCACGGCATCTGCTGTGTGGAGGGCGATGCCGGAGCACCGGTGACCATCGACGAGATTTCTAAAATCGAAGACTCGCTCGACACCGTGTGGAACGACCTTTCGGCATCGGCACAGGCAGTAATCGACAAACAGGGAGTGGCGTATGCCGACCGCGACGGCGACCTCGTGACGAGCATCGTGGGGGGAAAGGACTGTGTCTTTACGTGCTACGACAACGGATGCTGCCTGTGTGCGCTGGAGAAGGCGTGGCGGGGCGGCAGACTGAAGGATTTCTGCAAGCCTATCAGCTGTGCCCTGTATCCTATCAGGGAGAAGACGTTCGACAATGGTCTCGTAGGACTGAACTACAACCGATGGGAGGTATGTCGCGATGCCGTGAAGAAGGGCAGGGAGATTGACCTGCCGGTATACAAATTCCTGCGCGGACCGCTCGTGCAGCGATTCGGCGAAGAGTGGTATAAGGAACTGGAAGAGGTGGCAGAGGCGTTCTGCGGAAAGAAATAGCCTGACGGCGACTATCCCAACCCGTTAGTTCGCTGCTGCCACATATCATCATACGCGAAAGCAGCACTATCCTGACATACGGATAGCAGGAACTAACAGGCTGAAAAAGTAGGTGTACAAATACGGCAGAAATACGACAAAGAGATATGTCGGTATTACACTATGACGAATCTGTTACTGAATTGCGATTTCTGCAAAAAAAAGATATTCTGCCATTTACAAAGATTTCAGAAACTTGTCGAACTCTTCGCCGGTACAGTCTTTCCCCAACAAACGCCTTTGGAGCTTGGATTTTGCCTTGGAGATTGTACTCCGCCCTCTGCCAAGAAGGACAGCTATCCTTGAATCTGACAAATCGCTTACTTTTATCAAAAGGCACATCAGAAAATCCTGCGCACTCATTGTGCATATAGAAAAAAGACTTAGTTTGAAAGACGGGAACAGCATATATCAATTAAAGTTGTTTGAACAATACTTACCACTGTATTTTACAGTGCAAAGATAATTACGAAAAAAGGGAACAACTGAATTTCGTTGTTGAATTTTTGTTGAATTCTTATAATACTCTGTAACCCAACATATTACAAAAATAAAATCGGGGCCGCTGCCAACTTTGAGCAACGACCCCGATATAGAAAGCTATGATTATTATGCTGTTTTTAGTCAGCCAACTTAGCCTTGATGAACTCGCGGTTCAAGCGGGCGATGTTTGAGATAGACTCGTGCTTAGGACATTCAGCCTCGCAAGCACGGGTGTTGGTACAGTTACCGAAGCCCAGCTCTTCCATCTTCATAACCATCGCCTTGGCACGCTTGGCAGCCTCCGGACGGCCCTGTGGAAGGAGAGCGAACTGGCTCACCTTAGAGCTTACGAAGAGCATGGCAGAACCGTTCTTACATGCTGCCACACACGCACCGCAACCGATACATGTAGCGCAGTCCATAGCCTCGTCGGCAGCCTCCTTTGAGATGAGGATGGCATTTGCGTCCTGAGCCTGACCTGTTCGAACGCTGACATAACCGCCAGCCTGCATGATCTTGTCGAAAGCGCCACGGTCTACCATACAGTCCTTGATGATAGGGAAAGCTGCAGAACGCCATGGCTCAACGGTGATAACGTCGCCGTCCTTGAACTTACGCATATAGAGCTGGCAAGTGGTGGCTCCTGTGTTAGGTCCATGTGGATGACCGTTGATATAGAGTGAGCACATACCGCAGATACCCTCGCGGCAGTCGTGGTCGAAAACGAAAGGCTCCTGGCCTTCCTCGATGAGCTGCTCATTGAGAATATCGAGCATCTCGAGGAACGAGGTGTCGGTAGGAATGTCCTTCATCTCACGTGTGTCAAAGTGTCCCTCTGCCTGAGGACCATTCTGACGCCAGAATTTCAGTGTGAATGATATATTATTTTCCATTGTTGTTGTTGTTTTATCGATGACGAGAAGACGATAAGAATAAGGAGAGTATATTTCCTTGTCTGCCCGTCTACTCGTTTACTCGTCTACTGTATTAATTCTTATAGTTACGTGTCTGAACCTTGATAGCCTCGTAGTGGAGAGGTTCCTTGATGAGCTCAGGAGCTGTCTCGTCGTCGTTCTGATACTCCCAGCATCCAACGTAGAAGAAGTTCTCGTCGTCGCGCTTAGCCTCACCTTCCTCGGTCTGATACTCCTCACGGAAGTGACCTCCGCAAGACTCGTTACGAGAGAGAGCGTCGTAAGCCACGAGCTCGCCCATCAGCAAGAAGTCACGCAGGTGGATAGCCTTGTCGAGCTCCACGTTGAGACCATCCTTGCTTCCTGGGATGAAGAGGTTGGTGTTGAACTCCTTGCGCAGCTTCTTGATAAGCTCCAGACCCTCTTTCAGTCCCTCTGCTGTACGTCCCATTCCGACGTGCTCCCACATGATGTGTCCGAGCTCCTTGTGCAGAGAGTCAACAGAGCGCTTGCCCTGGATTCCCATCAAGCGGTCGATTTCAGCCTGTACGCCCTTCTCGGCCTCTGCAAACTCAGGCAGGTCGGTAGAGAGACGAGGCCAGATAGCCTGGTCGGCGAGATAGTTCTGGATGGTGTATGGCAATACGAAGTATCCGTCGGCAAGACCCTGCATGAGGGCAGAAGCACCGAGACGGTTTGCTCCGTGGTCAGAGAAGTTACACTCACCGATAGCGAACAGACCTGTTATTGATGTCATCAGCTCGTAGTCAACCCAGATACCACCCATTGTGTAGTGGATGGCTGGATAGATCATCATAGGGTTGTAATACTTCACGCCGTTGATTTCGTTTGCCAGCTCTCCTGGATTAACGTCGGTAATCTCCTCATACATGTCGAAGAGGTTGCCATAGCGCTGACGAACCACGTCGATGCCGAGGCGCTCGATACTCTCTGAGAAGTCGAGGAATACGGCAAGTCCGGTGTTGTTCACTCCGTAGCCCTTGTCGCAACGCTCCTTTGCTGCACGAGAGGCAACGTCACGAGGCACGAGGTTACCGAATGCCGGATAGCGGCGCTCCAGATAGTAGTCGCGGTCTTCCTCCGGAATGTCAGAACCCTTCTTTGTTCCAGCCTGCAGAGCCTTGGCGTCTTCAATCTTCTTAGGCACCCAGATACGTCCGTCGTTACGCAGAGACTCCGACATAAGAGTCAGCTTAGACTGCTTGTCACCGTGTACAGGGATACATGTAGGGTGAATCTGCACGTATGATGGGTTTGCGAAGTAAGCACCCTTGCGGTAGCACTGTACGGCTGCCGTACAGTTACATCCCATGGCGTTTGTAGAGAGGAAGTAAGCGTTTCCGTATCCACCGGTAGCGATAACCACAGCGTTTGCAGAGAAGCGCTCCAGCTTGCCGGTAATGAGGTTCTTGGCGATGATACCACGGGCACGTCCGTCGATGATAACCACGTCCTCCATCTCATAACGGGTGTAGAGCTTCACACGGCCTGCGTGAACCTGTGCGCTCAGTGAAGAATAAGCTCCGAGCAGCAGCTGCTGACCTGTCTGTCCCTTTGCATAGAATGTACGAGACACCTGTGCTCCACCGAAAGAACGGTTGGCGAGCATACCGCCGTACTCACGTGCGAAAGGCACTCCCTGAGCCACACACTGGTCGATGATGTTGTTAGAAACCTCAGCAAGACGGTAAACGTTTGCCTCGCGGGCACGGTAGTCACCACCCTTCACGGTGTCGTAGAACAGACGGTATACCGAGTCACCGTCGTTCTGATAGTTCTTTGCTGCATTGATACCACCCTGTGCCGCAATAGAGTGAGCGCGGCGTGGAGAGTCCTGTATGCAGAAGTTTAAAACGTTGAAGCCCATCTCTCCGAGGCTTGCCGCTGCGCTGGCACCAGCCAGACCAGTACCAACTACGATAATGTCGAGCTTCAGCTTGTTCTTTGGGTTCACCAGGCGCTGGTGAGCTTTATAGTTAGTCCATTTTTCGGCCACTGGGCCTTCTGGAATTCTTGAATCTATTGTCTTAGCCATAATTATGTATTACTAAATTATGAATTAATAATGTTATTAGCAGCAGCCGCAAAGTCCTTTAGCAGCGAACCACAGCACTACAACGAGGAAGCCGAGGCAGAGGAGCGTAGAATACGCGATACCGATAACCTTCCAGCGGCAGTACCAAACCTTTCCGTTCCATCCGAAAGTCTGCATAGCGCTCCAGAATCCGTGTGTGAGGTGGAACCAGAGAGCCACGAGCCATACGATGTAGAGCACTACATACACCGGACAAGAGAATGTGTCCACGATGTAGGCATAACCGTCGGCAGGATGGTGAGCCACTGCGATGCCTGTCAACTCGGCAAACATCATGTTGTACCAGAAGTTGAAGAGGTGGAGCAGCAGTCCGAGGATGATGATGATACCGAGCACGAGCATGTTCTGAGATGCCCACTCCACGCCCTGAGGACGGGTAGTCACGGCATAGCGCTCATTACCGCGGGCCTTTCTGTTCTGCATCGTGAGCCAGAAAGCATAAACGATGTGAAGCACAGCCAGGGCAGCAAGGCCGGCAGTAGCTACAAGAGCATACCAGTTGGCACCGAGGAACTCGCAGATCATGTTGTAGGCATCCCCCGAGAAGAGGGCTACGATGTTCATTGACATGTGGAACGTCAAGAACAGGATAAGCGCAACACCTGTTACAGACATCACGACTTTCCTTCCAATAGATGAATTACATAACCACATAAATTGAATGAAATTTAAGTATTAAAAGTTTGAATTAATTGATATTCTGTCATAATACTGCACACCCCGCCCGCCGACAGACAGAGCACACGATTTAAACCCACAATACTTTATAATAGGTATTGCAGACCGTTAACTCGACTGCAAATATACTCCAAATTAGCGATAAATCAAAGCAATCGTGTAAAAATTCAATTTTAATGCTTAAATTTGCGCCTGTTTGAGTGGAGCCAATCTCACGACACCATGCATTTATAAAAGTCGGCATTGCAAATAGGCTATAAACAGGCCGTTCGCTCACCGGCAGGTCAAGTAAACAAAAATATATGAATTTCAAATACGACGTTTTAGTGATCGGCGGAGGACACGCCGGATGTGAGGCTGCCGTGGCGGCGGCAAACATCGGGGCGAAGACATGCCTTGTCACCATGGACATGAACAAGATTGCGCAGATGAGCTGCAACCCGGCTGTGGGAGGAATAGCGAAAGGACAGATAGTGAGGGAAATCGACGCCCTCGGCGGAGAGATGGGCCGCGTGACCGACGCCACGGCGATACAGTTCCGTATGCTGAACCGCTCCAAAGGACCGGCGGTATGGAGCCCTCGTGCACAATGCGACAGGGAGAAATACATCTGGCAATGGAGGACGGTGCTCGACGGCACTCCAAATCTGGACATCTGGCAGGACCAGGCTTCCGAACTAATCGTGGAGAATGGAAGAGCTGCCGGCATAAAGACGGTTTGGGGAGTGGAGCTGAGGGCGGGCAGCGTGGTGATCACGGCGGGCACGTTTCTCAACGGACTGATGCACATCGGCCGCCACAAACTGCCGGGAGGACGCATAGCGGAACCGGCTGTGGTGGGATTCACTGAGAGCATCACAAGCCACGGCATACGGTCGGCAAGGATGAAGACTGGCACTCCGGTGAGGATAGACCGCCGCTCGGTGCATTTCGAAGACATGGAGATACAGGAGGGGGAAATGGATTTCCACCAGTTCAGCTTCATGGGAAACCACAGGGTGCTGAAACAGCTGCCCTGCTGGACCTGCTACACCAACAAGGAGGCTCACGCCGCGCTGTTGAAGGGACTGCCGGACTCACCGCTCTACAACGGACAGATACAGAGCATCGGACCGCGCTACTGCCCGTCGGTGGAAACCAAGCTGATGACTTTTCCCGACAAGGAGCAGCATCCGCTGTTTCTGGAACCTGAAGGGGAATCGACAAACGAGATGTATCTGAACGGATTCTCGTCGAGCATGCCGATGGAGGTGCAGCTGGAAGCGCTGAAGAAGATTCCGGCGCTGAGGGATGTGAAGATATACCGTCCGGGCTACGCCATAGAATATGATTTCTTCGACCCCACACAACTTGAGCACACTCTGGAATCAAAGGTGATAGGAGGTTTGTACTTCGCCGGACAGGTGAACGGCACCACGGGATATGAGGAGGCTGCCGGACAGGGAATGATTGCCGGAGTGAACGCTGCACTGAAGAGCAGCGGCGGCGGTGAGTTCATACTGCATCGCGACGAGGCTTACATCGGAGTGCTGATAGACGACCTCGTGACGAAGGGGGTTGACGAACCGTACCGTATGTTCACGAGCCGTGCCGAATACAGAATACTCCTCCGACAGGATGACGCCGACGCCAGACTCACGGAGAAGGCTTACGATATCGGATTGGCAAAGAAAGACCGCTACGACTGGTGGATGCAGAAAAAGGAATATATCGACAGAATCATCGAATTCTGCAAAAACGCTCCGGTAAAACCGAGAGAGGTGAACGCCTTCCTTGAAAGCATCGGCACTACTCCACTGAGGGAGGGATGCAAAATCTTCGACCTCATCGCCAGACCGCAGATCAACATGGCGAACCTATCGGAGATTTCTTCCCAACTGAAAGAACTGCTCGACGCTGCTCCTAACCGCAAGGAGGAGATTACAGAGGCTGCCGAGATAAAGATGAAATACAAGGGATACATCGAAAGGGAGAAGATGATAGCCGACAAGATGCACCGTCTAGAGGACATCAAGATAAGGGACAGATTCAAATACTCCGAGATGCTGCAGCTCTCCACAGAAGCTCGCCAGAAGCTGGAGAAGATAGACCCTGAGACTCTCGCACAGGCAAGCAGAATACCGGGCGTTTCACCGAGCGACATCAACGTTATGCTCGTGTTGCTCGGAAGATAAGAGCGGATGGAGCAGGTTAATGTTTCACGTGAAACAAATTTCGATAAACGGTTTGAAAACTAACAAGTTATGGAAAATGGCGAAAGTGTTTTCATCATCCGTTTTCACCGTGGAACAACAACTGAAACCGAACGAAAGCAACGGGAAAAGATATCATCAGAGAAAAAGAAAGCAATAAAAGAATAAACAAATAAAACCGTAAGAAATGAACAACGAGAAACTTTTAGAGAACCTGAGATGCATACCGGATTTCCCCCAGAAGGGTGTCAACTTCAGAGACGTCACTACCCTATTCAAGGATCCGGAATGTCTGAAGATAATGGTTGACGAGCTTTATGAACTGTATAAAGACAAGGGCATCACGAAAATCGTAGGAATAGAAAGCCGCGGATTTGTGCTTTCATCGGCTCTCGCCCTGAAGCTGAACGCCGGTGTGGTGTTGTGTCGCAAACCGGGAAAGCTCCCTGCCGAGACTATCCAGGAGAGCTACAGCAAGGAATATGGCAAGGACACCATAGAGATACACAAGGACGCTATCACCGAAGACGATGTGGTGTTGCTTCACGACGACCTCCTCGCCACTGGCGGCACGATGCGTGCGGCATACAACCTGGTGAAGAAGTTCAATCCGAAGAACATCTACGTGAATTTCATCATCGAACTGGTTCACGAGAATCTCAACGGCAGGGCTAACTTTGAGGAAGGAACGGATATCACATCTCTTCTGAAGGTATAACCCCATCGGCACAAAGAAAACGGAAAAACCGCAATATATCGCAACAGACGCCATGCAAGGCGAAAAGCAGAAGACAACGACGCTTTTCTCTTGCAGGGCGTTTTTTGTACCATTTCGGATGTCGGGATAATCTTTCTATCTATAGTATGGCGCCTATATATACTTTTTAAAAATCACCGAAAAAGTATCAAAGTATCATTTTTGCCGTTAATTTCCCATTTATACATTTAGCACACAGCATTTTAGACGAATGATACTTTTCTGAGAAGCTTACAATAAAGTATCACAGAAGTATCATTGAAGTATCACAAACAGCAATAAAACGGCATATAATGCGACGGGAACAGAAACAAACACCACCTATTTCGTCGGGACTAAGCATATCTCAATGGAAAACCAACGTTGGTTTTATCTTTTAGGGTAGTGAATGGTTTCTTTTGGGTAGCAAACATATTCTTTTTTGGGTAGTAACCATGTTTCTTTGAGATAGCAACCACGTATCTTTTAGGTAGTAAACCAGTATCTTTTAGGTAGTAAGCCCGTACCTTTTAGGCCGAAAACAACACATTTTGGGCAAGCAGCGTGCCCAACATGGGCAAGCACGTTGCCCAACATGGGCAAGCACGTTGCCCCACTTGGGCATAAATCCCACCAAGAACGTGCCCATTGGGTAATGAATACCGAACGCTGATTTCCACAATGGCTCAAGGCGAACAAGAGAACAAAGCGGAGAACAAACAGCCAGAAGAGGAAGTGCTACAGCACTTGCAAATTCTGCTAAATCCAAAACAAAATCCAAATATCACTGACGAAATATTATCAAAAAATGGATCCGTGAAAGACCGATCCGTGTAAAGTCTGTGCTATCCGCTTTCATTTTTGATTTGTGTCCCTGCCGCAGGCTGGGGACACCACACCCTACCACGGAATAACAATATCAGTGAGCATATAGCGCCCATCTGCCTACGGCGATGGGCACTGGCCTAAATAGAACACAGATAGCACAGATTTTACACGGATTAGTCATCACGGATTATTTTAGACCTGTTTTCTTTGGATTTTATAAGGATTTCCGTGGATTTGCGAGTGCTTATGGCACTCCTTTTTTTTGAAAGGCATCAGTAAAGACTGTAGTTGCCCGTCCTATGACATCAGCCCCCACCTAGCCTCCCCCGTTGGGGAGGGACAGATACCATAGACTGTCTGGATACCATTGACTATCTAGATACAATTAACCGTCTGGATGCCATTGACTGTCTGGATATGATAGACTGTCTGGATACCATTGACTGTCTGGACATGACAGACTGCCTGATTGTCTATGATTTATCAATGACCAGAGTAACCGGCATCTCCCCTTCGGGGGAGAACGAGAGGGGGCTGATGCTCATTGGCAGAGTAACTTGTTCCTTCCCTTGGGGAAGGTTAGGATGGGTTTGAGAACGAGAGGGGGCTGATGTTCATTGGCAGATGTAACTTGTTCCTTCCCTTGGGGAAGGTTAGGATGGGTTTGAGAACGAGAGGGGGCTGATGCTCATTGGCAGAGTAACTTGTTCCTTCCCTTGGGGAAGGTTAGGATGGGTTTGAGAACGAGAGGGGGCTGATGTATATTGGCAGAAGTGAACACCCGATAACAATTATGCATCGCGAAGCATATCGAAAATAGGAAGTGCCCCAGCACTTGCAAATCCTGCTCAATCCAAACCAAGATCCAAGAATCATTAGCTAAATAACATCAAAAAAAGATCCGTGAAAGACCAATCCGTGTAAAGTCCGTGCTATCCGTGTTCTTTTTGATTTGTGTCCCTGCCGCAGGCCTGGGACACAACGACAACACGGAATAACAATATCAGTGATAAGCCCCATCCACCACCCATCAGCATCCACACATCCTCACAGATAAATTTCTCTCAAACTCTTGTAAGAACCAAACGAGATGCTTATCTTTGTATGGCTGCACGAGACAACAGAGAGGCCCGCAGACGGAACACAGGAGCCATACAGCAGACAACACAAATCTGCACTCCAAAAACTGCGGAAGCCATACGGCAGACAAGAGGCGCACAAGGCGCATCGACAAACAAGAATAAAGAAGGGATATTAAAGTTTCACGTGAAACATTATCATCCAAAAGTTCTATGAAACAAGAAGTTAGAGAAAATGACAAAAGAAGAAAATGAAAAGCGGTTGGAGCATCTGAGGGGCATCGTCAGCAATCTGCCTGGCAAGCCCGGCAGCTACCAATACTACGACAAGGAGGGCACCATAATCTATGTGGGCAAGGCAAAGAACCTGAAGAACCGTGTGTCGTCATACTTCCATAAGGAGGTGGACAGATACAAGACAAAGGTGCTCGTGAGCAAGATCTGGGACATCACATACACGGTGGTGAACACGGAGGAAGACGCTCTGCTTCTTGAAAACAATCTGATAAAGAAATACCAACCCAAATACAACATTCTGCTCAAGGACGGCAAGACCTACCCTTCTATCGTTATCACGAAGGAGTATTATCCGAGGATATTCAAGACGAGGGTGATAAACAAGAAATTCGGCACCTATTACGGTCCGTTCAGCCACATCGGTACGATGTATGCGCTGCTTGATATAATAAAGAAGGTGTATAAGCCCCGCACCTGCCGACTGCCGCTCACGGAGGAGGGCATAAGACAGAAGAGATATTCTCCCTGCCTGGACTACCACATAAAGAACTGCTACGGGGCGTGTATAGGCAAACAATCGCACGAGGAATATATGAAGAACATCGAGCAGGCACGCGAAATACTGAAAGGAAACACGCGCGAGGTGCAGAAAATGCTCTTTGAGGAGATGCAGAAGCTTGCCGAAGAACTGCGTTTCGAAGAGGCGGAAGAGATAAAGAGGAAGTATATATTGCTTGATAATTTCTGCTCCAAGAGTGAGGTGGTGAGCCATACCATCAACGATGTGGA
Source organism: Prevotella pectinovora (assembly GCF_000834015.1). GTDB lineage: Bacteria > Bacteroidota > Bacteroidia > Bacteroidales > Bacteroidaceae > Prevotella > Prevotella pectinovora. The sequence goes on from NZ_JXQI01000056.1 coordinate 28,046, forward strand.
CGTGTTTACTGTGACCGACGACGAGAATATCGCCTTTGTGAACTATATCCATGTGACTAACGGCAATATAAACCAGGCGTTCACCTTTGAATTCAAGAAAAAACTGCATGAGAACGAGGACGAGATCCTACCTGTCGCCATCATGCAGATAAGGGAGAAACTGGGCAGCAAGTCGAGGGAAATCATTGTGGCACACGACATCGAACTGCCTCTCGACGGCATCACGCTGACCATTCCGCAGAGGGGCGACAAGAAAAAGCTGCTGGAACTCTCTGAAATGAACGGCAAACAATACCGTTTCGACCGTCTGAAACAGGCTGAAAAACTAAACCCTGAGCAGAAGGCGGTGAGACTGATGAAGGAGATTCAGGAGGCGCTGAAACTGCCCAAGATGCCGTATCAGATAGAGTGTTTCGACAACTCCAACATCAGCGGAACAGATGCCGTGGCAGCGTGTGTGGTGTTCAAGAAGATGAAACCAAGCAAGAAAGACTACCGCAAATATAATATAAAGACCGTGGTGGGGCCCGACGACTATGCCTCTATGAAGGAGGTGGTGAGAAGGCGCTATTCACGACTCATAGAGGAGGAACAGCCACTGCCCGACCTCATCATAACCGACGGTGGAAAGGGACAGATGGAGGTGGTGAGAGAGGTGATAGAAGACGAGCTGCATATCGACATACCTATCGCCGGACTGGCTAAAGACGACCGCCACCGCACCAACGAACTGCTGTATGGATTTCCTCCGAAGGTGATTGGAATGAAGACGGACAGCGAACTGTTCCGGCTGCTGACCCACATACAGGATGAGGTGCACCGCTTTGCCATCACTTTCCACCGCGACAAGCGGTCTAAACACGCCCTGCATTCGGAACTTGACGACATCAAAGGCATCGGACCAAAGACGAAAGAGGCGCTGATGAAGGCGTTCAAGACGGTGAAGAAGATGCGTGAGAGCGATGTGGAGAGCCTGGCAGAGGTGGTTGGCAGACAGAAAGCGGAATTGTTAAGAGAATATTTCGACAGTAAAAAGCAGTAATTTATAGGGGAATATTTTGCGGTAATTCAATAAAAAGGTAACTTTGTAGACAGAATAAGAACATAAAAAGATGAAAGTTGTCATACAGCGCGTGAGCCACGCATCGGTAACGATAAACGGCACAGTGAAATCAAGCATCGGAAAGGGTTTTCTGATACTCCTCGGAATAGGCTGCGAGGACACCCAGGAAGACATAGACTGGCTGGTGAAGAAGGTAGTTAACCTGCGCGTGTTCGACGATGAGAACGGTGTGATGAACCGTTCTATCCTCGATGACGGCGGCGATATAATAGTGGTGAGCCAGTTCACTCTGATGGCATCCACAAAGAAAGGCAACCGCCCTTCGTGGATTCATGCCGCTCCACACGAACTCTCGGTGCCGCTATACGAGAAATTCTGCAGCGATCTCAGCACAGCACTCGGGAAGCCTGTAGGCACAGGCGAATTCGGTGCCGACATGAAGGTGGAACTGCTCAACGACGGACCGGTGACCATCTGTATAGACACAAAGCATAAGGAATAGCAGCAAAAAGAAACCATAATAAGATTAATGGGAAAAGAACAAACAGAAATAAAAGGAATGGAAAAGAAGAAGCTGAAAACGCTTCCTCTGGCGCTTTTCATCATGTTTGGAGCAATCAGCATGGCAGACAAGCTGTGGCTGCAGAACGAATACGTGAGACTGGCGGCATGGACGTGTCTCTGCGGATGCATAAACGCCGACTTCTTCCTGTCGGAAAACAAAACGGCAAGAGCAATAACATTGGTCCTGAGCATAGCGTGCGACGCTATACTGATATGGGACATATACCAAATCATTACAGCATGACGATAAAAGAGGCACAAGAGACCGTAGACAAATGGATAAAGACGTATGGAGTGCGCTATTTCTCGGAGCTCACGAATATGGCTTGTCTCACTGAGGAGGTGGGCGAACTGGCTCGCGTAATGGCACGCACCTACGGCGACCAAAGCTTCAAGAAGGGAGAAAAACCAAACCTGGGCGAAGAGATGGCAGACGTGTTGTGGGTGCTCATCTGCCTTGCCAACCAGACGGGCGTGGACCTGACGGAGGAGCTGCAGAAGAGTCTGGAAAAAAAGACGCAGAGAGACCACGACAGACACCGCAACAACCCCAAGCTGAAGTCGGCTTCTACCCCACCCGACAACGGACAGGAAACGGATAAGGAATAAGAAAACAGAATAGGAAACAGAATAAAAACAACTTTATTATGATGACAGAAAAAGAAACACCAAAGGCGGAGAGCACCCTGAAAGCAGCTACACCAAAGGCGAGCAAATATGAAGAGGCTCTGAGCAAGTATAATACAAACCTCGACGACAACGAGGTGAGCGAGGCTGTGAAGAAGATCATCACGGAGAAAGTGCATGAAAACGACAACCTGGACGTGAAGAGATTCCTCATGGGAAGCATCGAACTGACAACCCTGAAGACCACTGACTCTGAGGAGAGCGTACTGGCTTTCACAGAGAAGGTGAACGAGTTTGACGAGGCGTTCGGCGACCTGCCACACGTAGCCACAATCTGCGTATATCCTTGCTTTGCAAAGGTGGTGAGCGAGACTCTCGAAGTGGATGGCGTTGAGGTGGCTTGCGTATCGGGCAGCTTCCCGTCATCACAGGCTCTCATAGAAGTGAAGGTGGCTGAAACTGCACTCGCCGTGAAGGATGGAGCTACGGAAATCGACATCGTAATGCCGGTGGGCAAGTTCCTCAGCGGCGACTACGAGGGCGTTGCCGACGATATCAGCGAGATGAAGTGTGCATGTGGCGACAAGCCGATGAAGGTGATTCTGGAGACGGGCTGCCTGAAGACCGCCTCTAACATCAAGAAGGCTTCAATCCTCGCCATGTATGCCGGCGGAGACTATATCAAGACATCCACAGGCAAACTGGAGCCTGCTGCCACACCGGAGGCTGCCTACGTGATGTGTCAGGCTATCAAGGAGTATTACGACGAGACTGGCATCCAGATCGGTTTCAAGCCGGCAGGAGGCATCAACAGCGTGATGGACGCCCTCATATATTACACCATCGTGAAGGAAGTGTTGGGCGAGAAATGGCTGACAAACAAGTGGTTCCGCCTCGGTACCAGCCGCCTCGCCAACATGCTGCTCAGCGAAATCGAAGGACAACAGATAAAGTTCTTTTAAACCACAATCGGTCATTGAGACTAAAACAGACAGGTAGACTGGGAAGCGAATGGTTTCCTTGTCTACTTGCCCACAATAAATATCCACATTTTAAGCCACAAGATTATGAAAAGAATTGTACTCATTTCATCTGCTATGATGGCGTTAGGCACCATCACTGCGAGTGCACAGATGCCAAAGCTGAATGCTGGCATCATGTCGAAAATCAAGTCTGCTATGGCTAAAGTTATCAAGAAAGAGTCAACCATCGTGGGTAATGTAGCCACAACGGGCATGGATCTAAAGACCACAAGACCCTGCAAGACCACAAGCTACGACTATGTAAACGGAGCGTGGCAATGGGACGACACCACACAGACAGAATACAACAGCAAGGGATATGTCACGGCAACGGTGACAGAAGACGGTGACGGCAAAATCAGAACCGAAAACACCTACGACGACAAACTGGATGGCTTCGTGACCAAGGTGACGGAATATACATGGGATGCCGCCACCAGCACATGGACAAACCCAACGGTTGTGATGTCGGTAGAACTGACTCGCGACGAAAAGGGACACGTGACAAAAGAGACTATATACTCCCTGGATGAAGACACGAAAACATTGGTGAATGAGGGGGAATACAACTTCGTATATGACTCCAAGACAGACGAACTCTACTCTCTATCCACCGTGATAGAAGAGAAGGACGAAGAGTCTGGAGAGGTAACATCGGTGCCATTGTTGATAAGTGTACAGAAATGGTATAAATACAATCCCAACAAGATTTTCGACTTAGGAATAAGCGACCTCGAAGGAGACATGTTAGGCGATACAGAGAACATGATAGAGAAAGGTACTATCAGCATAACTGTCATGAACATTCCTATAATAGGAACTATCAGGGGCGAATATACAGATACTAAAAGCACCATCACCGTTAAACTCAATGGTATCCTGAACGTCACGATGTCAAACGAAAAGCTCGATGACTATGGCAGCAACAGGACAGATATGACCATCTCCAGCGGTACATACAACACAATGGTGGAGACCATCACGGAGACCAACAACGAGCATGGCGACTGCATAAAGGTAGTGAGCGAACAAGCAAGTACCACTGGCGCAAAAGCTGCCGGCATCGGAGATATCTATACGGATATGGATGGCAACTACACCTTGACCATGGACTACGAATATCTGGAGACTACAAGCAAACCGGCATACGACTTCATGACCGGCAACAACGGTTTCATCAAGAAGAGCATGGTGGTGAACAGACTTGACGCACAGACGAATACTTTCTCACCTATACAGAAAGTGACATACGACGAGTATGTTGACTATGTATCAGGCGCTACCGGCATCGACAAGGTGACAGGAAATGCCTCTGAGAACCAAAACAAGACGTTCTATAGGCTCGACGGCACTAAGGTGGGCAACCAACTGAACAGCGGCGAGAAAGGCGTTTATATCGTAAAAGAAGGCGGCAGGACCTATAAAGTGGCAAAATAAAATGATTGCCATACAATAGAATAGCATAATGCTACAATATATAAGGCGCATCTGGAATCGGTCCGGATGCGCCTTTTATATTTGTTTTAAACCAAATCAGTAATTAGGGGTTGCTTGATTCTTGGTATTTTAGAAAGGTGGATTTTACTTCTCCCTGCGTATCACATAATCGAGATAAGCCACAAGACTCTTTCTTAGAACCTCAGAACGGACATGGGTATCAATGAAACGGATTGCTTCGGCATGGAAGTTCCACATCTGTTTCTCGGCATAGTCGATACCACCGTTTCGTTTGGCGAAATCCACAAGCAGAGCTATCTCATCAGCAGTCGCCGTGCGTTGCTTTACCTTATAGGCGAGTGCAGTCATCGCATCGTCGCATACGGTGTTGAGGGCATAGATTACGGGCAGGGTCAACTTACCCTCTGCCATATCGTTGCCCGTAGGCTTACCGATATCCGAAGAGTCGTAATAGTCGAAAATATCATCACGTATCTGGAATATAATACCGAGATCTTGTCCGAATTTCTTCGCACTTTCTATCTCCTGTTCACTGGCTCCTGCCGACAATGCTCCGATGGCGCAGCATGCCTCGAAGAGAGCTGCCGTCTTCTGCTTAATCACCTGATAATAAACATCTTCGGATATCTTCTCGTTGGCGATATTAGAGAGCTGGAGTATCTCTCCACTTGCCAGCGTGCGACCCAGTTCGGCGAGGTATTTCACAATCTGCGTGTTCTTGGTGTATGCCACATGCAGCAATGCCGTGGACAGCAGATAGTCGCCAACGAGTACTGCCACCTTGTTGTCGTATTCGGCATTCACCGAAGCCTGCCCCCTACGCTCGCTGCTCTCGTCCACCACATCGTCGTGAACGAGACTGGCGGTATGGAGCAGTTCAAGACCTACGGCGGCATTCTGTGTGACATCGGTCACATCGCCGAAATTGCGTGCCATCAGCAGGATGAGCATCGGACGCATGCGCTTGCCGGTGCGCTGACGGATATATGCAAGGGCTTGCGACAATAGTCCGTCGGTATGCGACAACGAGCTATTGAACAGGTTGTTGAAATCATCAAGGTCGCCCTCTATCGGCTGCTTTATTAGTGATAAATAGTCCATTACGTGAAATTTGATACAAAATTACATTTTTTATCCGATTAATCAGAAAAAATAAGTAATTTTACACGATATTCTTGATGAATGGAAAAAAAACAGTGTCTCTTTAGGTCCTGATGACTTATTACAGAGCACTATCGGCGGTGTGAGAGCATAAGAAAAAGAAGACATCGCCTACATAGCAACAACTAAGAAAAAGAACTGAAAGAATGGACAAACTTTTCCTTCTCGACGCATACGCGCTGATATACCGGTCATACTATGCGTTCATAAAAAATCCCAGGATAAACTCCAAGGGCATGAACACGTCAGCAATAATGGGCTTCTGCAACACCCTACACGAGGTGATGACAAAGGAGAAACCCACTCACCTCGGTGTGGCGTTCGACCCACACGGACCTACGTTCCGCAACGAGGCTTACAAACAGTATAAGGCTCAGCGCGAAGAGACTCCGGAAGACATCAGGGCTGCCGTGCCTATCATTAAGGACATTCTCGGAGCTATGCATATTCCGGTGCTCGAAGTGGCTGGCTATGAGGCTGATGACGTGATAGGAACTCTCGCCAAGAAAGCCGGAGAGATGGGACTCGACACATATATGCTCACACCAGACAAGGACTATGGACAGCTCGTGGGAGGAAACGTGAAGATGTTCAGACCAAGACACGGAGGCGGATATGAAACTCTCGACGAAGAGGGAGTGAAGGAAAAGTATGGCATCGACTCTCCGCTGCAGGTAATCGACCTGCTCGGACTGATGGGCGACTCTGCCGATAATATTCCGGGATGTCCGGGAGTGGGAGAAAAGACGGCAGTGAAACTCATCAACCAGTTTGGCGGTATCACTGCCCTACTCCAACGAACCGACGAACTCAAAGGCGCTCTGAAAAAGAAGGTGGAGGAAAACAAAGAACAAATTGAGTTCTCAAAATTCCTCGCCACAATAAAAACCGATGTCCCCATCGAACTCAATCTCGACGAACTGAAGGTGAAGGAGCCGGACGAAGAAAGAATAATAGAAATCTTCAATGATTTGGAGTTTAAAACCTTTATCCAGCGATTCCTTAACAAACCTAAACCACAGCAAAAAAGTGTTTCAAATCAGCTCAATCTCTTTGCCGATTTTCCAGACGATGGGAAGGAAACGATAAAAAACGGCGCTTCTCAGAGCCTGAAAACAGTGGCTCACAAATACGAACTCGTTGATAAAGAGGAGGATATAAAGAAACTGTATGACTTTTTAATTACAAACGATTTTGTTAGTTTTGACACAGAAACGACTTCTACCAACGCTATAGATGCAGAATTGGTGGGATTGAGCTTCAGCGTGAAGGAAAAAGAGGCGTATTATGTGCCGGTGTCAAGCAATCGTGAAGAAGCAGAAAAAATAGTTAATATATTTAAACCTCTCTACGAAAGCGAAGAAATTCTCAAAATCGGACAAAACATGAAATACGACATCGAGGTACTCGCCAACTATGGTGTGGAGGTGAGAGGCAAGATGTTTGACACCATGATTGCCCACTATCTCATCCAACCGGAAACGAGACACAACATGGACGACATGGCGGAGACGTATCTCGACTACAAGACGATTCGCATAGAGGAACTTATCGGTCCGAAAGGAAAAGGTCAGAAGAGCATGCGCGATCTGCAGCCAAGCGAGGTGTATGAATATGCCGCCGAGGATGCGGACATCACATTGCAGCTGAAAAACAAGCTGGAACCGGAACTGAAGAAGCGCGGCGCCTACGATCTGTTCTGCAACATAGAGATGCCGCTGATGCCGGTGCTCGCCGAAATGGAGATGAACGGAGTGCGCATCGACACGCAATCGCTGAAGGAAACATCCAGGACTCTCACTGAGCGCATGCACGAGATAGAACAGCGAATCTATGAGTTGGCTGGAATGGAATTCAACATCGCATCACCGAAACAGGTGGGCGAGGTGCTGTTTGAAAAGATGAAAATCGTGGAGAAGGCGAAGAAGACAAAAACAGGACAGTATGTCACCAACGAGGAGGTGCTGCAGTCGCTGAAAGGCAAGCACGAGATTGTGGCTGACATCCTGGAACACAGAGGGTTGAAGAAACTCCTCGGCACGTATGTGGATGCTCTGCCGAAGCTTATCAATCCACGAACGGGGAGGATTCACACATCGTTCAACCAGACCGTGACAGCCACGGGACGCCTGTCGTCGAGCGATCCCAACCTGCAGAATATTCCTGTGAGGGGCGAGGACGGAAAGGAGATAAGAAAGGCTTTCGTACCGGAACCGGGCTGTGAATTCTTCTCTGCCGACTACAGTCAGATAGAGCTGAGAGTGATGGCTCACTTGAGCGGCGACGAGAACATGATAGAAGCGTTCCGCGAGGGACACGACATCCACGCTGCCACGGCGGCAAAGATATACAAAGAAACCATCGACGAGGTGAGCAGAGACCAACGCACAAAGGCAAAGCGTGCCAACTTCGGCATCATCTACGGCATTACGGTGTTCGGTCTGGCGGAGCGGCTGGAGATAAGCCGCGACGAGGCTAAGCAGCTGATAGAAGGATACTTCGAGAATTTCCCGAAGGTGAAGGAGTATATGGACAAGAGCATCCAGATGGCACGCGCCAACGGATATGCCGAGACGCTGTTCCACAGACGGAGATACCTTGCCGACATCAATTCACACAATGCCACGGTGAGGGGTTTCGCCGAGCGAAATGCCATCAACGCTCCTATCCAAGGCACTGCAGCAGACATTATAAAGGTGGCGATGATAAATGTATACCGCCGCTTCAGGAAGGAGGGCCTCAAATCGAAGATGATTCTGCAGGTACACGACGAATTGAATTTTTCCGTTCTTCCCGAAGAGAAGGAGAAGGTGGAGAAAATCGTATTGGAGGAGATGCAGAACGCACTGAAGATGCAGGTGCCGCTGGTGGCTGACTCTGGATGGGGAAAGAACTGGCTGGAGGCACATTAAAGCAATCCACACCGACACCTGACACCTGACACCTAACACCCACCCTAACCCTCCCAAAGGGAGGGGACTGGAAGCAGAAAAAAAACAAAGACTCAAGA
>NZ_JXQI01000057.1 GCF_000834015.1 Prevotella pectinovora
TCTTTGCATAAGATAAGCTTCGGCTCGGGATAAGAAATGAATGGATTCATTTCGTTCTCCTCTCGCCTTGCATTATCTTTGCATAAGATAAGCTTCGGCTCGGGATAAGAAATGAATGGATTCATTTCGTTCTCCTCTCGCCTTGCATTATCTTTGCATAAGATAAGCTTCGGCTCGGGATAAGAAATGAATGGATTCATTTCGTTCTCCTCTCGCCT
>NZ_JXQI01000058.1 GCF_000834015.1 Prevotella pectinovora
TCAATGAATTAAATTTTTTAGGTGAAAAGATATTTGGCACGGCGGTTAACAAAAATGAAATCTTTGAAGAAGTTAACCGTTTGGCAGCTTTCTTGAATAATTATTCAAATAGAAAGTTGTCTCAAGATATAATATCTGAATTCACAGGAAATCATTGTAAGTTTGCGATAAGAATTGTTGGTAAAAAGTACAAGGTGGATACTGAGGGAAGTAGAATTTATATAAACAATATATTAAAGATCCATTCAAATGTAGAGACTATTTATTTAATTGGAGACTTAAAAAACAAGGTGTTTATAGATAATGTCGTTGCTGAATGTTTGAAGGCAATACCTTACAGAATATATAATAACAAAAAATATAAGGCAAAGATAAAAGATTATAATGGTAATATCTATGAATGCGATAGCTACTTAGTTATATTAAGAAGCAATAATGTCATAACGTTTTATGAAAAATGATGTTGTGGGCAATTTATTATTCATAGTGCAAAAAAAATTGATATTTTAATATTTAGTTAATGAATAAAAGATTAGACTATTTTGATGCGATGAAAGGGTTTGGCATATTATCTGTGATATATGCGCATCTGTTTACAATGGGAATGAGAGATAGTGATTATATCTCGTCTGTCACATCATTTATTCAATTGTATTTTATGCCATTATTCTTCTTCGTCAGTGGCTACTTTTCTGCAAAGATAGGAAACATCCAGAAGCCGGCAGAACTAAAGCCCATAATTTTGAAAAAGACAAGAAACCTATTGGTGCCTACAGCTGTTATGTTCACCTTATGCGTTCTTTATTTTAGAATGAATTATGTGGACTGTATAATTGACTCATTTAAAGTTGGTTATTGGTTTACTTACGTTCTGTTTTGTATTTCAATACTGTATGCAGTTCTTACAATTGTCTTAAAGCCTTTTAGTAAATCTGGGGGGGTATTGCATCTTTTGATAGTATTGTGCTTGCATTATCTTTCAAGACATATAAACGTTTTTGATCCTATAATTAAAGCCACTTCGTTTGATTTTATAGCAGCTTATTATTTCTATTTCTATATGGGAGTATTACTGAAGAAATATGAAGGGAACATAGGTCGTTATCTTAATAACAAATATGTCTTAACGGTTTCTTTAATATTAGGCGTGCTGCCTGTTCTCTATGACGTACCTTGGTATGTTAAAAACATTTGCAGGTTAATCCTTGTATATGACATACTGGTTGTTTTTAGATACTACTCGTCTTATTTTGAGTCACAAAATGTTTTTGCGAAAGGATTGAGGCTAATAGGTAGAAATACATTGGAAATATATTTCCTTCATTATTTCTTCTTGTTTAGAATATATGGTGTGGATGGATTGCTGACTACACTCTCCAATGACTATTGCTTTAGAGGTCATAGTTGTTCTTCTTTGGTGGAACTTGCAATAATATGCCCCATTGCTATAGGAATCGCATACGTATGTATATTCGTAAAAAAAATCATTCAACCATATCCTTTTGCCAAACAGCTTTGTTTTGGTAACAATTAATATGTCAGAATCTCGTACATCAAAAAGTTTAAAAAATGCTTGGGTTGCCTTGCTCTTCTATGCCATCAATGTTATAATAGGCTTCTGGAAGAGACAGGTGTTTTTTGATTATTTAGGTAGCGAAGTCCTTGGTCTCGACACCACGGCTTCCACACTCTTTAGTTTCTTAAATCTTGCTGAATTGGGTATCGGCTCATCCGTAGGCTATTTCTTGTATCGTCCAATGTTCGAAGGTGATACTGTCACGATGAATAAAATCGTAGCTCTACAGGGGTGGATATATCGCCGAATAGCAATGGTCGTGATGGCAGGATCTGCCGTCCTCATGTGCTTCTTCCCAATTATCTTTGCGAAGATACAGCTTCCGTTATGGTATGCTTACGCTACGTTCTCCGTTATGCTCATCGGTTCGATGCTGGGCTACTTTATGAACTATCGCCAATGTATTCTTGCAGCAGACCAGAAAGGCTATAAGGTTACTCAGGTTACCTCTTCAGCATCTGTTGTCTTTCAGATACTGCTGATATTCTTGCTTCCAATCGTTCCATGTCCATTCATACTTTATATTGGAACATCTCTGTTAGGCTCTATCATCGGTTGCTTATGGTTAAACCATGTGTTGCATAGAGATTATCCCTGGCTCGCAAAAGTTGAAGAGAGCGGTAAACAACTCCTTAAGGAATATCCTGAGATAATAAAGAAGACCAAACAGATCTTCTTCCATAAAATCACGACGTTCATAGTCAACCAGGTGTCACCTTTGATTATGTTTGCTTTCACCTCGCTCACCGCTGTAGCCTATTACGGCAACTACCTTGCCACCATCGACAGAGCAAAAGACGTTTTGAAGACCGCTTTTGCAAGTACTGGCAATGCTATAGGCAACTTGATTGCAAGTAGAGACGATCAGCGTATACAGTCGGTCTTTTGGGAGTTGATAGACTCGCGTCTTTGTATCTCCTTCGGTTGTGTGCTTGTATTAGGTCTAATCTGCGAACCGTTCATCTCTGTTTGGTTGTCGCCTAAATATCTTTTAGGTCATGAAGTGCTGATACTTGTGTGCATTCTTTCGTTCCTCTCCATAAACAGAAGCACCGTTGACGGATACATCGGAGGTTATGGCTTGTTTCAAGATATATGGGCACCGGTAATAGAAGCAATAATCAATCTTGGTTTAGCATTTACATTGGGATATTTCTTCGATATATCAGGTGTTCTTATGGGAGGTTTGGCAAGCAACTTAATCATAGTAAATGGGTGGAAGCCGTATTTCCTCTATACACGAGGATTCAAAATAAACCCATGGAGAGGCTATTTCTTGCCAATGGCATGGCGTTGGGGATTGTTGGCTGCCAATGGCGTTCTTTTTGTTTGGTTAGACAGCATGCTGCATCCCGAAAATCTTAATTCATATCTTAGTATTGCTATATATGGATTTGTCTTGTCTGTGATCATCATTCCTACAATATATATTCAGTTCTATATATTGACTCCTGGAACTAGAAAGTTCCATCGCAGAATGTGGGGAATTGTTAAAGAGAAAGTCAAATTTTAAAGATATTAATATTTATGTTATTAAGAAGAATCATTGATGGTATAGTTCGTCGGTTTGATTGGTATGTAAGAATACCTCTTGCACATAAGCAATTTGAGAGAATAAATATTCTCAATTCTATCGACTCCATAAAATATATTATCGAACATAAGTGCTCAGTAAGCAGATTTGGAGACGGAGAGTTTATTATGTTATTAGGTGGTGGGTATGATGACTATCAAGGAGCAGATCAAAAGTTAGCCAAAAGATTAAAAGAAGTTTTAGTTTCAACAGATGCTCCGAATCATATTGTTGGATTACCCATGCCTTTAAAACACACAATAGGATTAAGACCAAGTTCACGTGATTTTTGGGATTATTTTACTTTGAGAAAAGGAGTTTCTTTATTGCCTTATCTCTCAACTACAAGGCTGTATATAGATACCCAACTCTCAAGATTCTATATGATGTATACAGACAAAAGTCACTGCGAAAATCAGCTGAATTTGTTAAAGGCTATATGGGATAATAAAGATGTAGTCATTATAGAAGGAACAAAAAGTCGTACCGGCATAGGCAATGACATGTATGATAATGTCAAAAGCCTTAGTAGAATCTTAGGACCAGCAACAGATGCATTTTCAATGTATGATGAAATGTTGGAAGCTATAGTGAAACATGTTTCTAAAGATAACTTAATATTACTATCTTATGGACCTACCGCAACCATTTTAGCCTACGATTTAGCAAAACTTGGGTATTGGGCTATTGACATTGGCCATCTAGATATAGAGTATGAATGGTTCAAGATGGGAGCTATTGACAAAGTTGTAATAAATGGCAAATTCACCAATGAAGCGGAAGGAGGACGCTCCGTAAAGAGTGATTATGACGAAGGATATTTACAACAAATAATACTTGATATCACAAGCATTTAATAGAGAAACAATGTTAATAACAATAATTATACCTATTTATAATAGGGCTAAAACACTACCAGAGTGTTTAGATAGCATCATCAATCAGGAACATTCTGAATTTGAATGTCTGTTGATTGATGATGGCAGCCATGACGATTCTTTAAAGGTTTGTAACGAATATGCTGATAAAGATTCTCGTTTCCGTGTATTCCACAAGCCAAATGGCGGTGTTGGCTCTGCCCGTAATTTGGGGTTAGAGAATGCAACTGGTGAATGGGTGGCATTTGTTGACAGTGATGATATCATTGCACCAAACCATTTGAGCCAATTTGCAACAGCAATACAAAAGTATCAGAATGTAGATATTCTGTTTTGTGGTTGTCAATATGTTTGCAGAGGCCAAAAAACACGCCCTGATCACACTTATAGCTTGGCGAAGTACGAAGGTAAAGAAGAAACTAAGCACTTCTTTGCCTCTACAGACCTTCTTCAATATATGTATGTATGTGATAGAATCTATCGAAGATGTTTGATAGAACAAAACAACATGCGATTCGACACCACACTTTCATTGTCTGAAGACCGTCTTTTCTGTTATCAATTTCTCAAACACATTAGAGGAGCAGCAACTGTGCCTGAAGCAACTTATGTCATAAACGAAGAAGATAACAACAAACTTAGTCAAAGACACCTTTCTTCAGAAATGTGTATTAATCGTTACCATAAGTTGTCTGTAGCAATGCAGGATTTGGTGGAGATTTATCAGTTATATGATGCTCGCATAATGCCCTTTTGGAAATACAACTATGTACTACTTCATAATATGTTGCATTCATTATATAATGTGAAAGGCAACATATTTTCTGCAACCAAAAGACAACAATATTATATTAATAAATACTTTGACTTCAATTTCTATAATAAGATTAAAGATATACCAGAACTAAAGGCGTTTATGTCTGATGCACAAGCAAAGAGAATCATTAATATGCAGTTCTTGAGCTACAATTTGCACGTTTTGTTCACCTATATTCTAATAAGACTACATATAAGAAAGCAATGAAAACCCCGATAGTATACACACTGATTAGCTCCGAGAAAGATTACTTCTTGGAAGAGCTGTGGGTGTCGCTCTATTCTCTTCGCCAGTTCCATCCTGAGGTGACGGTCAACGTGCTGGTGGATGAACCGTCGAAGAAGTACTTGGAGAGATTCCCAGAACTCTGTGGCATGATAACTAACATCGTTGTTGTGCCGGTACCGGAGAACTATAATGCCAAGCAACGTTCACGAGTTATCAAGACCACGGTGCGCAATGTGATTGACGGTGCATACCTCTTCATTGATACGGATACCGTTATCTGCAAACCATTGGATAACATAGACAACTTGACTTGTGATATTGCTGCTGTACCGGAAGAGCATCTTCAGCTGAAAGACCTTACTTTCTCTCCCGTAAATGGTATAAAAAATGTTTTTGGGGTAGATATTTCTGATTCTAAGTTCTGGTTTAATAGTGGAGTGATGTTTGTGGCAGATACTGATGCTGCGAGAAAGTTATATCATGACTGGAATAAAAAATGGGAGTTTTCTTGTTTCCAAAAAGGACAAAGTCAAGATCAACCCGCGTTATCTGTTGCAAACAAAGAGAATAACATGCTGATATCGGAGCTTCCTGGAATATATAATTCGCAGGTGGCAATGTCCTTGAAATACTTTGCTGATGCAGCAATTGTTCACTGGTGGCACATGAGCTTTATAGAGAATCAGGACTATTCTCCATTTTTCAGTCTGCAGATATACAAAGATGTGAAGCAAGCAAAAGGTCTCACGGCGGACATCGAAGAACTGATAAAGCATTGCAAACAGAGTTTCGTGTCGCCAACAATGCCAGTAGGTAAGGATCATATCTATTTCCTTTTCTCTCCGGCTGGCAAGATCTTTAACAGAATCTACAAAGATGGTGGTGTAGCAAGTTTCCTTATGAACAAGTGTGCCGTTGTCTTGGAAAAAATTCATAAATACACAAAGAAAAAATGATTTCTGTTATAATACCTGCTTATAACGCAGCCGGAACCATTCGTCGATGTATACAGTCTGTTCTTGAACAGACATACACGGAATGGGAGATGATAATAGTTGACGATGGTAGCAAAGATGATACTTTAGGCATTTGTCAGTCTTATGACGATAGTCGGATACGAGTCTTACATAAAGAGAATGGAGGTGTGAGTTCTGCCCGTAACATGGGATTGAATTTTGCTCAAGGTGATTATATCGCTTTTATTGATTCCGATGACTTCATAGAGACCGATTATCTACAACACTTGTCACATGGCTTGGGTTATGATATTGTTATTACTGGCTTTTACTATGGTGCAGTTCCCGAAGCCTCTTGCTTTAAATTCCAACTGTCAGACAAGCAAAAGGTTAGTCAAGAACTTTCAAAACTGATAAATGCAGATCAGCTCTGTTTCCCTTGGGGACGTTTGTTCAAGCGTTCTATTTTAGAGCAATATCAGATACGCTTTGATGAACAAATGCGTTTCGCCGAAGACAATGTTTTCAATTGGGAGTTTCTTTGTCATGCCGAGTCCATTTATATAGATTCTACACAGAAAGACTACCATAAGTCTGCTGATGAAGGCGAAAGCGGCTATAATCTATCCTTTGAAGAAATGGAATATGTAGATAGCCAATTGTTTAAGTTAGCTAATAGATTGGAACTCTACTATAATGTTCCACTAAATTTGGAAACTAAGCAATTAATGCATGTCTTGTTCCTTAAAGATATGCTGCAGTTGACAGCAAGTCAATGGTATGAATACTATAAGAAATACCACACCAAAGGAACAAAAAGTGAAGGGTATAGCTTTATCATGCAGACAATCTATTATATGACATTGGCAAAAATCTCTCAAACAAAAGATAAAAGCATAAAAAAGCAAATGCTGAAGCAATTGGATTGTTTTATCGATAAACCTCTAACAATGTTGACTTCATCATCAATAAAAACACGATTCCTTATACCATTTGTCAAAATGAAATTGAATGGAATTGTATTGAAGCTTATTAACAAAATGTAGACATCAAAAACTGATAAAATCTATTTTAAAATGATTTCAGTAGTAATACCTTTATATAACAAGGAGGCGTCAATTGCGCAGTCTCTGAAGAGCGTGCTCTCACAAGAGTACGACGACTTTGAGGTTGTGATTGTGGACGATGGTTCTACTGATGGATCAGTTTCTATAGTTGAAGCTATGAACAATCCTCGCATCCGACTGATAAAGCAGGAAAATGGTGGACCGAGCAAGGCTCGTAACGCTGGTGTGAAGAATGCCAAGGGCGAGTGGATACTGTTCCTTGATGCAGACGATGAATTCTTGCCTGGCGCTTTAGAGTATTTTGCTAAGAATATAAATAAGCATAAAGATACCTCTTTCATATTTGCACCCTTCTACACTTCACGATGTGGCAACAAGAAATTAGCATGTAAATATCAGGAGGGGGTAGTTGAAAACCCGTACAAGGAGCATTTCTTTGGCAGAATTCTACCACGAACGGGCGCATTTGTATGTACCAGAGAATTATGTCTTAAAGAGCCTTTTAATGAGAATATACGCCGTTTTGAGGATTTGGAATGGTTGTATAGAATATACAAGCATACAAAAATATATAAGATTCCCACACCCGTATTAACAACAAATATAGACTTCTCCGCAGCCTCTCGTGCCCGTAAAGACATAAAAGAAGATTTCTTGGGGCATCTTGATTTCAACGGTAAATCATTCTGGGAGAAGATGGCGTTGTATGCATTTTATCTTGGTGAGCGCAACTACTATCCAGAGCAATGCAGAAAGCTGTATCCTGGGCTGCATCGCAGATACGATTGGTTGTTGCTGTACAAGTTAATTCACTTCTTAAAATAGGATGACAAAATTATTAGCAATAATAAAGAAGCTGCCGGTTTTAAGTAATCTGCTCCTCTATTTATGGCAGAAACGGCATAATGGCAAAAAAGTAAAGTTCTGGTACTCTACACATATATCCTATCGTTGTGGCTTTGAGGGAATGAACATGGTTGGTCCACATACCGACTTCTTTGGTTTCTTAGGTTACGGCTCTTACATCGGTGGGGACGGAATAGTTAGTGCTGAGGTAGGGCGCTTTACGTCCATCGGTCCCAACTGCCGATACATCAATGCTACCCATGCTTATAAGGCGCCGTTCGCTACAACATGTCCTTTGTTCTTTTCTAAAAGCAACGGAAACAATCCGCAAGGTAAGACGTTTGCTACAGAGCAGATGATAGAGGAGTTCAAGTTCTATGATAAAGCCAGAGAACTTGTAAACAAAATCGGTAACGACTGCTGGATTGGTTCCAACGTCACTTTAATTGGTGGGGTAGAGATACACGATGGAGCGGTAGTACTTGCCAATACTGTGGTTACAAAAGATGTTCCGCCGTATGCAATTGTAGGTGGCGTACCTGCCAAAGTCATTGGCTATCGTTATGATGACGAAACAATTCAGTTCTTGCAGAAAACCAAGTGGTGGAATAATCAGCCGGAATGGTTTGAAAAGAACTGGAGACTGCTGAATGATGTGGAAGCATTGAAAGAATATTTTAAACTCAGTTAAATCATTTTAAGTGAGAATATGACAACTTATAACAAACAAAAACAAAGAAGGATAAAGGTGTTGGCTTATGCCTACCAGTTTCAGGAGATGTTCCTCTCGAAGGACATTTTCCTGATTCCTTACTATATAGCTAAAGAACTTGGAGGCGAGTGTACGTATCTGTACACCGAAAACTTGGGTAATACGGAGATACCGGGCGAACACCGCGGAGTTGCCATCAAGAAGACTTGCAACACCAATCAATTGAAGGTTTTCTTGCAAGAAATAGTGTCTCACTCAAAGGATATTGACGTGTTGTTCCTCACAGGAAGCAGTGCGATACATATGTTCGCTACTTATTTGTATAAGAAGCGTAATCCGAACGGTCGGGTGGTGGTGTTCGGAGACATGGAGCCACCACAGGCTCGTGAACTAAACAAGAACGGATTCCATTATTCAGGTGGTCTTGCGGGATGGGTGAAGGATAGATTGACAGATTATTTCTTCCGCCATGTCACTTATCTTGTGGCAAATACTGTGGCATACAATCTGATGGTGGACCTTTGGCAACGCAAGCATTGGAGCGGGTTGCTCCATTTCTATCCGTGTCTGGATGACGAGAAATTCGAATCGTATGGCTTGCAGCGTAGACCGTTTGCCGAAAAGGAAAACATCATGGTCTGTGTAGGCCGAATCGGTTGCTATCAGAAAAACACCGAAATGCTTTTGAATGCTCTGCGCAATGTGGATTTGAAGGACTGGAAGATATATATGCTTGGTCCTATCACAAGTAGTTTCAACTTGAATGAAGACGATAATTTCCAGAAAACGATAGATACTTTTTTTGAAGAATATCCGCAACATAAGGGTAAGTTTGTTTTTACGGGTATGGTTTACGATCAGAAGAAAGTGTTTGAATATTACAATCGGGCAAAGGTGTTACTTGCAACTGCAAGACATGAAGGTTTTGCAAATGTCTATAGTCAAGCAGCTGCCTTTGGGTGTTATGTCGTAAGTACAGATGTTGGCGGAGCAGATGTGTGCTCAAATGATTGGAAATATGGGGTAAAACTTAATCAAAACGATGATGAGAGTTTGGCTGAAGTTTTAAATGGTATAATTGAAGGTTCTTGGAAAATTCCTGTAGAACATGCGTTATCATTTAAGTCTATGAGCTATAGTTATCGCGTAAATACATATTTATTGCCTATAATAGGATGTGAACCTCTGCCAACAAACCATAATGTATGAAAAGAATATGGATAGAGATATAACTTTTGATTTGATGAAGGGCGTTGCAATAATTGCAATGCTTTGTGGTCATTGTATAATTCCACAGACTTTACATCATTTTATTTACATGTGGCATATGCCTTTGTTCTTTATTGTTTCTGGTTATTTCTATCGTACTAAACCGTTTGAAGACTTTTGGTATGGTACATATAGGAGTTTGTTAGTGCCATATGCTTTTACATGTTTTGTGGCATTTATGTTGGCATTTGTCCTGAATTTGGAGAATTATCAAAAAATAATTTATGGTACATTTGGTATTTCTTCTGCTTGGTTAGGTAGTAATGCTGTTGTTGGTTATGGTGGTAATGGTCCATTATGGTTTCTGATGGCTTTGTTTTGGTGTCGTTTTATATATGATACATTGCAGAGATTTATTAGCAACAAATACTTATTGGGGGGTAGTGGCAGGCATTTCAATATTTGGCGCTTTTATAGGTAACAAATATTACATACCCTTTTACTTGGCTCATGGAATGATTGCAACTTTATTTTATTATGTTGGTCATTTAAGCCATAAATACAGCATTAATAAATTGAGTTTTAAGCATTGGCATTTACTATTACTGGGTGCATTTATAATAGCAGGAATGAAAGTCGGTGAGCCTTATTTTATTATAGCTAAAGAAGATTCGTTGAATGCAATTAGAAATCGATCTGAAAACTTACTTGTCAATTCATTAAAAAACATTGGTTATGATGAAAAAAGTTAAGGCTGTTAAGCCTTTCATGTATGAGAACAATAGTAACTTCAAGTTGGCTGTTTATCAAAAATGGAAAGAGTGTGGAGGAGCTGTTGTTCCTTTGCGTCCATTGGAGAAATACTATGAACGTTTAGCTTATCACTTGGATTTACCGACACTGTATCAAAATAGTAAAGAAGCTCGTTTGAGATTTGTAGAAGGAGCAAGTTTGCGTTTTGACACATTCCCAGATTATCTTGGCTATGAAATTATACCGGTCATATGGGATTGTTGGCCTAGATATGTAGAAAATATGGCAAAATGGTTTCACAAGCATAAGGTTCAAACAGCTTTCTTTACATCTTCTCAGACAGCAGAACGAATGCGCTCTTTATGTCCTAATGTCAACATCAACCACTTGCCAGAAGCTATAGAGACCGAACTCTATCATGCTGGCAAACCATTGTCAGAACGTTCTATTGACTATCTGGAATTTGGACGTTGCAGCAGAATCCTTGATTCTACTCAGTTTGATAAAAGTATCATTGTTTTAAGTAGCAGAAATGAAAGAACAGGTTTAAAGACTCGTGCCCAGTTGGCAGATGCTTTGGCCGATTCGAAGATTACTTTGGCTTTGACTCGTCTTGATAATCAGCCAGAACTTGCGGAGGGTGTTGATACCTTAACCCAAAGATATTGGGAGTGCATGCTCTCTGGTGTTGTAATTCTTGGACGAGCACCGCAAGAATTGATAGATATTATAGGCTATGATCCTGTCGTTCACTTGGATAAAGACAATGCCAATGACCAAATTCTTGGAATCCTAGAGCATATTGAAGATTATCAGGAGTTAGTGGATAGAAACCGCCAAAGAGCATTGGAGCATGGAGACTGGAAGGTTAGGATTGAGTGGATGATGGGTGTGATGAAGAAGCAGGGGTATGAGGTGTAAAAGAGATAAAGTTATGCTGGAATTTGACACTTTTATTCAATCGTGTATTGATAAATATACGGCTTGTGGGAAATGTGAGACAATTGTGTTCATATGCATTATTGTATCCAAAATGGTTGTGATGAGTCTAATTGTAAGGAATGTCTAAAGCAGATACAATGGGGTAAAGGCTTGTTTACGTAACCTGTTGGCGGAATTAATTTAGTGCATACTTAATTCTGCCAATGGGCTTGTCGTTAATGAAGTTTACGTATTGCAGAATGGTGAGTGCACTAATTTTGCCAATGATTCTGGCAAACAAACCATTCGTTATTTTCGCGTAGTTCCTGATGACCAGGAACTGGTCTGTAAGTTGTGAGAATATTGTCTCAATCCTCTTTCTTGCCTTTGCAAACGGGATGAATGTCGGTTTCCAGTCCTTTTGGTTGAGCCGATACGGACACTCCAGTCTTATGTGTGCGGTTTCGAACAAGTCAAGCTGTACGTCAGCTCCAATATACCCTTTGTCACCATAGATGCTACAGTCTGCCGTTTTCTTCCTGCGGTCATTGAACTGTCTCCTTGATATGAGATTGGGAATGTTGTCCTTGTATTCTTGCAATTTATAGTCGAACAACCACTTCTCACTATCAATGCTCTCGGTCTCTGCCGTCAGGGATAGCGCCACCACTTCCAAATCCGAAAACTTGGGAACAGGACCACGACGTGGAACATTACCCGATTCATTGACGAGATTTTCAGAGAATTGCTTGCATATCTCAAGTATTTTGACGAATTTTGTATAAAGGTTGTACATACGATGGTTTGAACTTAATGTTTTGATCACCACTAAGTTACTAAAAATCAGCGATAT
>NZ_JXQI01000059.1 GCF_000834015.1 Prevotella pectinovora
TATATAAATAATTTAGATCACTTACTTATAACTGTTTAAATTAATATATAATTATATGATAGGATGTCAAATTTCAGGGGGACTCGGTAACCAGTTTTTCAGATATGCCGTTTCACGTGCTTTAATGGAAAGACGTAAAGCAAATAGAAAAGGAAAGGAAACGATGTTAATTACTGGTTTATTGGATACACATGGAGTTAGTGGAAATCTATACGACTTCAATGTCGTTGAACATATACAATGTGACAACAAGCGATTGGTAATGGTCTACGGGTCTTTATTACAACGTATTGCTTTTGCTTCGGACAGAGTATTAAGAAGGGTGTTAAATAGAATGTCCCCCCCTATTTTGAAGCATAGTTATAATGATTTGTCACGTAAGCTGTTAGCAAAACTTGGACTTGTATCTTCATATAGCCCAGATACAGAGCCTATCTATTTACCATCAAGCAATGTGGATAAAGTGTTCACTTTTGGTAGTTTTGAAAAGGTTGATTATTTCTTAGGTATAGAGGATGTCTTGAAAAAGGAATTCACTCCTGTTCATCCATGTTTAAAAGCGAATGAAAAATTATATCAAGTTATACGCAATACCAATTCTGTTTGTTTGGCTATAAGACGTGGTGACTTTATGAATGACGTGAATAAAAAAATATTTTACGTTTGTGACTTGGAGTATTTCCAGAGAGGTGTTGATTATATCAAGAAACACGTAGAGAATCCGGTTTTCATAGTGTTTTCAAATGATATAGATTGGGTTAAAGCAAATTTGAATATTGATAGTGAGGTGTATTTTGAGTCTGGAAAAGATCCCGTTTGGGAGACATTCAGACTGATGTATAGTTGTAAACATTTTGTAATCAGCAATAGTACATTACATTGGTGGGCTCAGTGGCGTAGCGAAAACAAGGAAAAAATTGTTGTAGCTCCTGAAAGATGGTATAATGATCCTTCTTGGAATGAACATCTTATGCTCGATTACTTCGTTAGAATGCCTACAGGTGTTAAGAATCCCTATGTAAGTTCAAAGTAATAAATATAAATGAAACAACGTATTGATTATATCGACCGAATGAAGGGCATGGCAATTTTTTTGGTTGTCATGGGACATGTTTACGGAATGGTTTTCAACCAGGGTGAGGATATCACGTATAAATGGATAAGTAGCTTTCACATGCCTTTGTTCATGTTCTTGAGTGGTCTTGTGGCTTGCTCAGGTGTTGTGGCTCCGTGTTGTGGCTTTGGAAAGTTGGGCAAGAAGTTGAAAGGCCTGCTGTTGCCGTTGGTTGTGTTTGGAATGTGTTTCACCATGACCTTCTCAAAAGACTTCTTGACAGGCTTGATCGGCTTCCTTGCATCGCCAAACAAGAACGGCTACTGGTATCTGATGACCTTGGCTGTATTCTATGTGTCGCTTTTGCTGTATCGTTTGAATATCAAACAAAAATGGTATGTGGATGCAGCATTGGCAATTTCTGCGTAGATATGCCGATTCATGCTTTGGACAGCTTGAACAGACATGTCTTCATGCCGTTCTGCATGGTGTTTGTCATTGTGACCTTGTTTATGGCACGCCATGGTGAGACGTCGCGCTTCGAACGTATATTAGACTATGTGGGCAAGAGAACGCTTGATGTTTATGTGCTCCACTATTTCTTTATCAGCGTTGTTCATCTGCAAGACGTTGGTAAATACATGGAGGAATCAGTCAATAGTCTGCTGATGTTTATATTGGCTGTCGGCTTAGCTACAGTCATTACAGCATTGTCTGTTGGCGTAGGTAATGTACTTCATAAAGGACAGCTGATTGAAAAATTGGTTTATGGAAAATAACAAAAAAACAATAAAGGCGGTGGCTCCTTTCGCTCACCCCGGCTTCTTGAACTTCAAGCAGGCGCCATTTGCGGCTTGGGTAATAAACGGGGGGCAGGTGGCGCAGGAGCACTATCCTCCTCGGTGGCTGCACGGAGCGGCGTACCGATGGGAACTGCCTACGATATGGAAGAGTAGAAAGGAGGCGCGACTGAGGTTCGTTGAGCCGGTGTCGCTTTCGTTCGACTCGTTTCCCGACTATGCGAGGTTTGAGGTTGTGCCGATGTTCTGGGACTGCTGGCCTCGCTACTTCGAAAAGACTTGCCGATGGCTGAGAAAGCATGGGGTGAGAACGGCGATATTTTCTTCGCGTCAGACCGCAGAGAGGATGAAGGAGCGGTTCTCGGGCAAGCACGAAGGATGGCAGAAGATAGATGTTATCTGGTGTGCGGAGGCTGTAGACGAATCGGTTTATCAGTCGGGCAAGCTCTTGAAGGATAGAACTATAGACTTGCTGGAGTTCGGACGGTCGAACGATAAGGTGGTTTGTTCGGCGAAATTGGCTGGTGTGAAGATCGATGGGGCGCCGCTGCAGCATGTCTGCACCAAGCAGAACGGCAAGTTCATCTTCACCAACGAACAGCTTTACGGGGCAATGGGTGATGCCAAAGTTACCATTACTCTGCCCCGAAGTATGACGCAGCCCGAAGTTGCTGGTGATATAGAAACTCTTACGCAACGCTATTGGGAGTGTATGTTCTCACGGATGGTGATGGTGGGACATGCGCCACAGGAACTTGTTGATTTCATCGGATATAATCCTGTAATAGAACTTCGTGATGATATCTCAGCCGAAGACCTGATTGCCGATGTATTGGAAAACATAGAAATTTATCAGTCTCTTGTTGACAAAAACAGGGAAACGGCTGAAAAACTCGGAAGTTGGAAGGTAAGGATGAAGTGGCTGATGAATGAGTTGGATGATTTATATACATTAAAGGACATTTCCTGTCGCTGATTTAATTTGATAAAATAAATGATACCAAAAATAATACATTACTGCTGGTTTGGCCGTAACCCGTTGCCCGAACTGGCACAGAAGTGCATCGCTTCGTGGAAGAAGTATTTGCCTGATTATGAGATAAAGGAATGGAATGAAGACAACTTCGATGTCAATATCATTCCATATACGGCAGAGGCGTACGCTCAGAAGAAGTACGCTTTCGTGAGCGACTATGCCCGTTTCTGGATTCTGCATAAGTATGGCGGCATCTACTTCGATACGGACGTTGAGGTGATACGACCTATTGACGACATCATAGCTCGGGGCAACTTTATGGGATTCGAGACCGACCCGAATCCTGCAAAGGGCGACGCGAGCAACGCGAGCGTCAACCCCGGTCTCGGCCTGGGGGTCAACCCCGGCCTAGGGATAATAGAAAAAATGATGCACTATTACGACGGGCAGCATTTTGAATTTGTTCCTGGTGGGATTGGTCAGTTGACAATCGTGCATATTGCAACCGAGGTAATGGAGAAAGCTGGCTTGAAACAAGAAGAAGGAATACAAAAGGTAGACGATGTGTGGGTCTACCCTGCCGAATATTTCTGTCCTATCAATCTGACAACAGGCCGCATACACGTGCAGCCTAACACTCGCACTATACATCATTATGCAGGTACATGGCAGGACAAGCATTTCTCATTTAAGGAATGGTTAAAGAAATTGTTGCCAGAATGTCTGCTTCTTAAAATATTGGAGTTGAAATCTAAACATTAAAGACATAAAATGAGATCAATAGCAAGGTTTTATTCTTGGTTTTGGGTGCTTTACTTCCCATTGTGCATTGCCTTTTACGATTTGGTGAACGATTATGTAGATGAGTTCATGACGTTGATACTCATCCTTTTCACTTGCATGAAGCTACATTCTCGTTACGTCAACCGTCAACCGTTGAAGGAGGCTTGGGCGTGCATCTTGATATTTCTGTTTTACCTGGTCTATTCGTTGATACTAAAGGTGAATGTGCCGATGGCGGCAATCATCGATTTTCAGCAACAGATAAGACCATATGCCGTGTTCTACTGTACGCTGATACTGATGCCGCAATTTAGCAAGCGCCAAAAGAAGTGGATGCTGTTTTCGATTCTTGCATCCTTGGTAGGCTATTTGTTCTGGAAATGGTCGACAATATGGGAATCGGAGAATGTAATCTTCGGAAGTTTGTCGATAGGTGCCGGAATGACTTATTATCTGTTTACAAAAGAGACAGGTTTCAACCGTTATGTGTCAACAGCCATCGTTTTGTTTGGTCTGTTGTGTGGCAAGTTCAAGTATATCGGCGAGTGTGTAGCCTTTGTAGGTGTGGTATTCCTTTTGAAGAAGAAGATAAAGATTGGTTCGCAGAAAAGTATTGCATTTGCTTTAGTGCTGATTTGTGCAGTTATATTTTTTGCATGGAGCAGATTTGACAGCTATTTCATTGCGGGTATGAGCAACGACCAGTTGGCTCGTCCGATGATGTACAAGACAGCTCCGAAGATATTCATGGACTACTTTCCGTTTGGTTCCGGTCTCGGAACCTTTGGAACTTCGGCTTCTGCAAAGACTTATTATTCGCCTCTTTACTACAAATATGGCTTGGCAGAGATATGGGGTTTGTCGCCATCTGACCATGGCGCTTTCAATGCCGACTCCTTCTATCCGGGTCTTGCGCAGTTTGGCTTTGTCGGACTGTTCTTCTTCATAGTTTTTTGGAAGCGAAGGCTTTCGGCAATCAATAATATTCCAGACCTGCGCTACTACAAAATAGCAATCATGGCGTTCCTTTGTCTTGCCATTGAGAACACAGGCGATACGTCGTATCTCTCGGGACGAGGTATGGTCTACTTCATGCTGATAGCCCTATGTTTGAGTCAGAAAGAGCCGCAACGTAGATTTTTTAGGAGCCCTAATACACAACAAAATCAAAGTTTGTAAATTACACGTATTAGTGTTGCGGAACGATGAATAATCCGTTTAAAGAAAATTGACAAAATGAAAATAGGAATTTTATCGAAGAATTATGCTGCGCAACGCCTCTTTCTGAACAAGTTGCCAGAAGCCAAGTATAAGGATATACGGTTCTACAACTGGTGTTTGTGGAAGAATGCCTACCTGTGGGGACTGAAAGCGTTGGGCAAGTTGAAGATGTCGCCTGAGGAGATGGTGGCAAAGCTCTTCTATGACTTCAAGGCCTTAATGCCTACGGGCTGCGATGTGTTCCACTTCTTCAACTGCATAAACCTCGGAAAGCACAGCAAATGGGTGCTGAGCGTAGAAAGCGGCGTGCCATGGCCGGTGAATGTGACGAGATGCGTAGAAAGTGAGGACGCCGATTTGTCTACTATTGCAAAAGACAAATATGTGGAGCGAAGAATGAAAGCGTTGGCGTCACCTAACTGTCTGGCATTGCTGGCATTGAGCCATTGTACGGAGAACATACAAAGAGAGATAATAAAGCAGTTTCCGGAGTACGAAGACGCTATTGCGAAAAAACTTATCACCTTGTTGCCTCCACAGAAGCTGATAGTGAATGGGGTAGAGGAAAAAGGACTCACATGGAAAGATGATGAACGCATGACTTTCATTTACGTTGGAAGTGACTTCTATCGCAAAGGCGGACGCGAGACGGTGCAGGTGTTGGCAGATTTGCATAAACACTATGACTTCCGTCTTGTGCTGATAAGCGCGATGGCGGTTGACGAACAGCGATATCTGCGTACTGGCGATGACGAGAAAGAAGCAAAGCGACTGATAGAAGAGAATAAAGACTGGATAGAATACTACGACCGTCTGCCAAATACGGTGGTCCTCGAGAAGATGAAAGCGGCTCATGTCTGCATGTTGCCGACTTGGATGGACACTTTCGCTTACTCTGTGTTGGAGGCTCAGGCATGCGGCACTCCTGTCATCTCTACATCTCTTCGTGCTCTGACAGAGATAAACAATGAGGAAGTGGGATGGCTGATAAAGGTTCCGGTTAACAGACTTAACAATCCTATTCATCTTACAAAGAATCAGCAGGACAAATTTTCGGAAATGCTGTTGGAGGGTCTGCGAGAAAAGGTGGAATATGTTTTGCAGAACCGACAGGAAATAAAGGATAAGTCGAAGAAGTGCTTAGATAAAATAAAGAATCTCCATTCGCCTCAGGACTATGAGAAGAAGCTGAGAATGGTGTATAATGGCGACGTAAGCAAAATAAAATGACGAAAGTTTTAATGGTTGGCTCTGCGGAGCAGAGTGGGGGCGGTGTGGCAAGTGTGCTGCGCCTGATGAAGCAGATGCCGTTTTGGGAGAAGTACCGATGCGGATGGCTCGGCACGCAGATACAGCGAAGCTATGGCGTGAAGCTGTGGTATGCGCTGAAGGCGTACGCTAAGGCGCTGTTCACGATATGGGGGTATGACATCGTGCACTTCCATACCGTGCCCGACAAGATTTGCCTGATTATCCAGCTGCCGGTGCTCTTGCTGGCGCTGGCGGGCAGAAAGAAGATTGTGATGCACATACACATGGGCAATCAGCTGGAGGATCATACGCAGAACGGGTTGTTCATCTGGTGTCTGAACAGGGCGGATTGTGTGGTGCTCTTGGCGAAGAAATGGCAGAACCTCTTCGAGACGCTCTACCCAATGGTGAAGGCGAAGACGGCGGTGATATACAATGCTTGTGCTCCGACGCCTGCCGTAGACTATTCGGTTAAGGAGAAGAGCATCATCTTTGCGGCGCATCTGGACGAGAACAAGCGTGCCGACTTGCTGCTGCAGGCGTGGAAACGGTTGCGCGGCGACTTCCCCGACTGGCACATCATGATTATGGGCAACGGCGATGTGGAGGGCTACAGCCGTTTGTGCCACGATATGGGGCTTGACGACTGTGTGACCTTCACGGGCTATATCACGGGCAAGCAGAAGGAGGACGTCTGGAACAAGGCGAGCATCTACTGCATGTGCTCGCGCCATGAGGGCTTCCCGATGGTGGTGCTGGAGGCTTGGGCAAGGGGCATCGCTGTGGTGACGACGCCGGTGGGCGGTCTGCCAGACGTGATTGAGGAGGGCAGGAACTGTCTGACGTTCCCGTTCGGCGACGCTGAGGCGCTGACAAAACAGCTGCGTCGGTTGATTGAGTCGCCGGAGCTGCGCCGCAGCATGGCGGAATACTCGAAGATGTTCGGCGAGAGGGTGTTCGCACCAGAGAGAATCAGTGAGAGTGTAGATGCATTATATAAAGAAATCTTGAAATCGTAAGAATAGTCATGAATATCGAGTAAGAGGAAACTATACTCCTTTGGCATTGAATGGAGTATACATGGTGATTGATAACATTTCAATTGCTTTGTCAAAGCAAATAGGGGGGGATAAAGTCGTAGTTTGCAGTGTAAACACGCATGTAGAGAACGATATATTCCAATCAGCTTTTTATGAGCATATCCAGTTTAAAGAGCATCCATTGCGCTTTTTCTTGGATAAAAAGTTTAAAGCCTTTTTGTTGAGTTGTCCTAATGACACGGTCTTTCATTTTCATAGTGTCTTTATTCCATGGTTTCTGCCTGCAGTAAGACTGTTAAAGAAGAACGGATACAAGAGAGTTGTACTGACACCTCACGGACAATATGTGGATGAGGCGATGAATGTATCTCTGAAAAAAAGAATCTTCTTTAGATACTTTGATAGAAAGGTTATAAAGACAGTGGATGCTGTGCAACTTATTGGTGCTACAGAACAAAATAGTTATATAACATCAAATGCAAAGGAGTTTCATTTCATTCCTAACGGATGCAAGTCACAACCTGCTGTTGAAGTAAAGCAAACACCCTGCTTAACATTCGGATATATGGGTCGCCTCGATACGGAGCAAAAAGGTCTCGACATATTGATACAAGCGTTCGCCTTTTATCGTAAGCAAGGAGGTAAGGCGGCTTTGAGAATAGCAGGAGATGGTCCGGATAAGGCTTCTCTTGAGAGAATGTGTGAGATTTTAGAACTTGGCAAATCTGTTTGTTTTGTTGGCAAGGTAATAGGAGATGAGAAGTGGAACTTCTTCAAGACATGCAACTTCTTTCTGCATCCCTCCAGATGGGATGGGCTTCCGACTGGATGCTTGGAGGCTGCTGCCAGTGGCACCCCGTTAATTGTTAGTGTGGAAACTAACCTCGGTACTTACTTAAATAAATTTAAGTCGGGCTTTGTATATCTGTCTGATGGCAGACCCGTACAGGCTTTAGCGGACAGAATTTTGAAGCAGAGAGGTTGTTTGGACAAAAAGATGATTATCAGGAGATGTGCAATAATGCAAATCGCATGATTTGCGAAGAGTTGAATTGGGATAATATTGCGGATATGGACATGAAGGAATTGTATAATATCAAAAAATGACGCATCACTATTTGCTTACACGCTTCAACCTGGCTCTCTGGCAGGAGGACAAGAACGGGCACACAATAGATAGGGGAGAGTGGATAAGGAAGCGGCTGGAGCTGTTTGAGACTTATTGCCTGCCGTCTGTTGCGGGGCAGACCTGCCAGGAGTTCTGCTGGATATTGCTCGTGGACGCTGACACGCCGGCGGATCTCAGAGAGGGGATAAAGGCGTATCGTAACGTTTGTGCTCAGATGAAGTTCGTGGCGGTGAGGGCGGAGTATGCTTGCCGCTTTGCTGACATCTTCAGACAAGTAGTGATGGCGGATGTGAAGCAAAAAGGATGGAAAGAGGGCGACCTCTGCCTAACCACCTATCTCGACAACGACGACTGCATAGCCAGGACATTTGTGGAGCAGGTGCAGAAAGAATGCGTAGGGTTCGGGTTGAGCAGAGACCAGAAGCGATTCCTTTCGTTCGACTATGGCTTGCAGACCTTCACGCAGTTGCGCCATTTCTCGACTCGCATCCATTACCCAAACAACCATTTCCTCACATTGGCAGAGTGCTTGTCTGCTACAGAATCATCTCTCTCTGCTGTACGCACCTGCTATGGCTTTGGCAGTCACTTTCTGCTGGAGAGGCGCTGCTTGGCAAGGGTGGCGCACATCAACAATCGTGAGCAGCCGATGTGGATAGAGATAATACACGAGGAGAACGTGGACAATGATGTGAAGATGACGTTCGACACGCATGTCGTGAAGGACAATAGCTTGCTAAAACGCGACTTCTCGCTAAACGTAGATATTGACACGAACCACCGACTTGCTTTCTGCTTTAGGGCGTTGAAGCAAGCGTGGAGGAGAACGAAAAACAAGTTTAAGAATAAATGAAAATTCTAATCAACGCATACGCCTGCTCGCCGGGAATGGGCAGCGAACCGGGGATGGCATGGAACTGGGTGAGCAATCTCGCCAAGTTCTGCGAGCTGCATATCATTACCGAAGGGGAGTTTCGCGAGAAGATAGAGACCGTGGTGCCGACCCTGGAGCAAGGCGGGAACATGCATTTCTATTATAACCCCGTGTCGGAGAAAATTCGCAAGATGTGCTGGAATCAGGGCGACTGGCGTTTTTACAAATATTATCGTGAATGGCAGTGGAAGACGTATCTCTTGGCTAAGGATATCTGTTCGAAGGAGCAGATAGATATCCTGCATCAGTTGAATATGATAGGATTCCGTGAGCCGGGATATCTCTGGCAACTGTCGAGGGAGAATGGTGTGCCGTTTGTATGGGGACCTGTGGATGCCAAGGATAAGTTTCCTGTTGCTTATTTGGATGGTGCTGGATTGAAAACCAAGTTGTTTATGCGCCTGAAGAATTTCCTGACTGGTATCCAATTGAGATATTCTAAACGTGTGCTACTTGCTGCACGCCAGTCATCGGTTATATTCTCAGCCTCATCTAACTCGCAACGCTCTTTCAAAAAATATATGAATATAGATTCGCCTCTTCTTAATGAGACGGGATGCTATGTTCAGGATCATCCTATTGTGGATAAAACAGATAAAGAGACCTTTGATGTCCTTTGGGTTGGCAAAATGGATTTCCGCAAGCAACTTGCTTTAGCTTTACAAACTGTAGCCAAATCTGAAAACAACAAACTCCGTCTTCATATTATGGGTGGTGGTGATGCAGAATCTTATCAATCATTGGCAAAGAGTTATGGTATTGCTGATAAGTGTATTTGGCATGGTGCTGTGAGTCACGATGAGGTACAGGATATCATGCAAAAGTCGGATATCTTCCTCTTTACCAGTGTTGCTGAGGGTACTCCCCATGTAGTACTGGAAGCTATTTCCAATAATCTTCCTGTCGTTTGTTTTGACACTTGCGGTCAGGGTGATGCCGTAAATGACAAGGTAGGTAGAAAGATTCCTCTTTCTTCCCCTTGCCAGTCTGTTAGTGACTTTGCCAAACTGCTCAACGAACTTGAGGATAATAGGTCTTTGCTGAAACAATTGTCGGAGAACTGTAAAGAGAGACAGCAGGAATTGTCTTGGGAAGAGAAGGCTAAGACAATGATGGAGTGGTATGAGAAAATTTTAAGGAAATAATAAGATGTTCAAACTTAAAAATCTGGATATCCTCTGCA
Organism: Prevotella pectinovora; assembly: GCF_000834015.1. Taxonomy (GTDB): domain Bacteria; phylum Bacteroidota; class Bacteroidia; order Bacteroidales; family Bacteroidaceae; genus Prevotella; species Prevotella pectinovora. Next base: position 10,372 of record NZ_JXQI01000059.1, read on the forward strand.
GCAAGGCGCAACTTGAAACGCTGCCTGAGGGAAAACTGCTTATCAATACCATCAATGCCCATTCGTATAACACGGCGCGAAAGGATTCTCTCTTTGCCGAGGCACTTACGCACGGCGATGTGCTCATTCCCGACGGAGTGAGCGTGGTGAAGGCTTGCCGATGGATAAAGGCGAAGTCGCAGCCCAGGGAGCGTATCGCCGGATGGGACCTCTTCGAGTTTGAGATGAACCGCTTGGAGGAGCTCAGTGCCATGTGTCATGGGGCAGGAGAGGGATTGGCTGACGATGCCTGCGGAGCCACAGAGGCGAAGAAGACCGTGATGTTTATGGGCAGTTCGCAGCGTGTGCTCGATCTGATAGTGGAACGTGCCGCCGAGGTGTATCCCCATCTCAGGGTGGTGACCTATTCACCGCCATACAAACCGGAGTTCTCTGCCGACGACAACCGTGCCATCGTTGAGGCTGTCAATGCCGCCGACCCCGACCTGCTGTGGATTGGAATGACGGCACCCAAGCAGGAGAAATGGACCTACTCTCATTGGCAGCAACTGGATATCCACTGTCATGTGGGCACTATCGGAGCCGTGTTCGACTTCTTCGCCGGCACAGTGGAGCGTGCACCGATGTGGTGGCAGCGTCACGGACTGGAATGGCTCTACCGTCTGCTCAAGGAGCCTAAGCGCATGTGGCGCCGCTATATCATCGGCAATGCCCTATTTCTCTGGAATATCTTTTTCAGGGAGTGACCGCCAGCCTGCCACACCGCAAATAAACCCAAAACGGGCAAGTGCTGCCTCTTACACGATTAACATATCGTCAGAGGTAGCACTTGCCCGTTATTCTTTTCAGAACTTAGTGCTCGGCTTCTGCCGTGCATTAGGCTATTGGGGGGATTTTTTGTCCAACACCTCGTATTTGCTCACTTGCGACTTGTATTCCGGCACAATCTCCTTCATCTTCTTCACTATCGCCATGTCGTCGTGGGTGTATGAAATCCTGAGCAGCTCGTCCTCGTTCTTCTTCGCCTCCTCATAGTCATACTCGCGCACCTTAGCCACCATGATCTTGGGGTTGTTCGTCGGTATGGTGTTCTCCTTGGTGGAAAGCAGCTCCTCATACAGCTTTTCGCCCTCACGCAGTCCGGAGAACTTTATCTCTATGTTCTTGGCTCCCGACAGCGATATCATACGCTTCGCCAGGTCTACGATCTTCACCGGTTTGCCCATGTCGAAGACGAATATCTCGCCGCCCTTGCCCATCGTTCCCGCTTCAAGCACCAGTTTGCATGCCTCTGGGATGAGCATGAAATAGCGGATGATGTCGGGATGCGTGACAGTCAGCGGGCCGCCCTTGCGTATCAGTTTCTTGAAGATAGGAATCACCGAACCGTTGGAACCGAGCACGTTGCCGAAGCGCGTGGTCACAAACTGCGTCACTCCCTTCACCCTGCCGTCTACGATAGCCTGGTTCAGCGACTGGCAGTATATCTCGCATATTCGCTTCGAGCAACCCATCACGTTCGTTGGGTTCACCGCCTTGTCTGTTGATATCATTACAAACTTCTTCGTGCCGTATTTCACGGCAAGGTCGGCTATGATGCGGGTGCCGTTCACGTTGTTGCGCACCGCCATGGCAGGATTGTCCTCCATCATCGGCACATGCTTGTAGGCTGCGGCATGGAACACGTATTCCGGACGGTGCACCTCGAATATCTTCTCCATGAAAGGCTTGTCGGTGATGCTGCCCACGATGGTCTGGTTCTTCACGTCGGCAAACTGGTCCTTCATAATCAGTCTCACGTCGTGCATCGGCGTCTCAGCCTGGTCGATGAGTGTCATCTCCGCAGGCTTGTATATAGCCACCTGTTTCACCATCTCCGAACCGATGGATCCCGCAGCACCGGTGATGAGCACCCTCTTGCCCTTTAGCATCTCTCCGATGGCGTTCATGTCCACCTCTATCTTTTCGCGCGGAAGCAGGTCTTCAATCTCAATCTCGCGCAGCTGGTTGTAGGTCAGTTTCGATTTGCCGTCCCATTCCTCGGCGGCAGGCATCATCATTATCTTTATGCCAGCCTGCACAAACTCGTCCACCATCGCCTGATTGTCGCGGAACTTCTCAGTCTTCAGCGGCGACACGAGCAGCACCTTCACGTGCAGGTGTCTCATCTGCTGGGCTATGCCCTTCTTGTTCAGATACACCCTCTTGCCCATGATATACGCATTGCGCATATCCGGTCCGTCGCTGATGAAAGCCTGTAGCATGTATTTCTTCTCCCTCGTGGCAAGGATACTGTTGGCAAGGCTCACTCCGCCGCTCTTCGTGCCGTATATCGCCACCGGCTGAGCCTTGTCAGCCATGAATCCGTCGAACATGGCACGCACCATCATCCTCTCTACCCACATCAGCATGGCAGAGCAAATAAACATCATGAGATTTCCGCGCAGCGACTGATGCATTATCACGCCGTCAGTCCCGGCCTCGTTCATCACGATGCTCACCAGATACGACAGACAGGAACCGACAAACGCCGCCTTGCCCACCCGCTCAAGGTCGATGAGCGACGAATAGCGCAATATTCCGGTGTAGGTGTGGAACAGGCGGAAGCACACGCCGAATATCAGCACGCAAATAAGGTTGCCTGCCGTGAGCTGCCAGAAATTCTGTGCAAAACCGTCTCCTCCAAATTCCAGATAGCTGCCCACGTAGCTCGAGAAGAACACTGTGAGGCAGTCTATAAACAGTATACACCAATAGGGTAGCGCCCTACTTGAGAAATACCAGTCGGATAATCTGTAAAATACCTTCATAATCCTTTTTGTCCCTTAATAATAAAAAGTGGTTTGATACTTACTTCGTTGATATGCAATAATGTCGTTCCTTAGAGGTGTTGGAACTCGTAGTCAACAAACAATAATCGCCATTACTAAATACTATCTTTTGCAAAGGTACTCATCTTTTTCGTTTCGTAACAACTTTTTCTGACATTTTTAGTTAAAAGCCTCATGATTTGTTGATTTTTGATAGACTTCAATGAAATTTCTGGTACCCCTAACAACGGCCGCCCTATCTTGTCGCGGTTTTGTCGCACCCTAAAACCAAAAAAAAGACATAACTCGTTGTTCTTACAACTTGTTATGTCGTTATTAGTTGCGGAGGCAGGATTTAAAATGTATCCATAACTATACTGCGACGTTTTTCTGAGAGAAAGTGCATATAAAAAGTGTTTGAGAGAAGAATGAGGAAAGTTTACTGGTTATCAGTTACTTTCCTCATTTTGGTTAAAAGAGGCGAGGACAGACGAAGACGGGAATACGACAATATGAGACAGAGGAACGTTACCTATCCGTAACCTATACCCCAAATGGGGAATGTTGAGGTTCGGAAGAATAAGGAAGGTTACGAATTGGATTTGAACGCTCTGATTTATAGTGAGTTACTAATGAGCAACGTAAGGTTTTTGGTTACGAACCAAATTTGCCGTGTTCTGCCGTGAAATGCGTAGCAAGAAAAGACTCTTCATGTATTAATTTTGAACGCAAAAAAGAATGACGTTATGAAGAGTACATTTTCAATTATCTTCTACCTCAAAAGACAGGTAGTAAAGAAAGATGGTACAGTTCCAGTTATGGGACGTATCACTGTGGACGGAACACAGGCACAGTTCAGTTGCAAGATGACTGCGAATCCCAATTTGTGGGATACCAAGGGCGGACGCATGATAGGTAAGAGTATGCAGGCTTTGGAGGTGAACCGCAAATTGGACAAGATGCGTGTGAGTATCAGCAAGCATTATCAGGAGATTATGGACAGGGACAACTTCGTCACTGCCGACAAGGTTAAGAACGCCTTTCTTGGATTGGAGTATCGCTGCCATACCTTGATGAAAGTCTATGAGCAAAGCAGGGATGAAATGGAAAAACAATACAAGGCTGGCATGAAATCTTTGAGCACATTCACAAAATATAGAATCGGTTGTGCTTACGTGGGCGAGTTTTTGCAGTCGCATTATCGTGTAAAGGACATTGCCTTGAAAGAATTGTCCCTGCCGTTTATTACGAACTATGAGACATTCCTTAGAATAGACAAGCAACTGAAGATAAATTCCGCAATGGTGTTTGTCCGTAATCTCCGTGCCATGATTTTTCGGGCGATTGATAACGAGTGGCTCGTCAAAGACCCTTTCAGACGATACGAGTACAAGAACGAGGAAACAACAAGGGAGATTCTGACAAAAGAAGAAATTAACCTGTTGATGGAAACTCCTATCACCAGAAAACATATGGGGTTGGTGCGTGACTTGTATCTATTTTGCTGTTTCACAGGTCTCGCATTCATTGACCTGTACAACTTGAAGGAAGAGAACATCAAGACATTTTTTGAAGATGGCGAGTGGATTGTTATCCACCGACAGAAGACAGGAACGGAAGCCGACATCAAGTTGCTTGACTATCCCAAGCAGATAATGGAGAAATATCGTGGATTGTGCAAGGATGGCAGAGTCTTTCCTGTACCACCTTATAGAAATTGTCTGCGTTCGCTCAAAAGATTGGGAAAGAAATGCGGTATCACCAAGCCACTTTCCTGGCACGTGGCAAGGCACTCGTTCGCAACCTCGGTTTGCCTCTCCAATGGTGTACCAATAGAAACAGTAAGTTCCATGCTTGGTCACAAAGACATCAAGACCACGCAAGTGTACGCCAAGATTACCAAGGAAAAGTTGAGCAAGGATGTAGAAAAGTTGTCCCAACAACTCAATCACATTGAGGAATTCACATTCGGGGATGTTTGCAGCGATAATACAAGCACAAAAAAGGCATAGTATGAAACGACAAGTGATAACAATACAGGAAAACATGGTTATCTACGCTCCACATCATGGTGAGGTATGGATGACTGCTTGGGAAATAGCAGAACTGTTGTATGTGACAGGTACATTTGTGAATAATGCTATCAAGCGAATTTGGAAGCAAGGTGTCCTAAAGGATTTTGAGCATTCACAATACATCAAACTTGAAAATGGATATTCAGCTGATGTCTATAGCTTAGACGTGATAGTCGCCATTGCATGGCAAGTGGATACTTACCAAGCATTGCTTTTCAGAAGATGGCTTGTTGAAAAGATAGGAAATCGCAAAGAATGTCAAGCTACTCCAGGAAAGCAGGGGCGAACGACGATTATCGTGATGAATGGAACGATGCCGAGAGGTATCAGTTAAGCATTACACCTTAATTATATAATAGCGTACAGGGAAGAAATACCAAATGGTTGTATCACTCTGTGCGCTTTTTGCTTTCTATTTGTAGCGCAGTTTGCATATTTTAGAATGTTTGTCATCTATTACAGTGCGCTTTATTACACAAAATAATCGAGATATTCAAGCGTATTGGCTTAAATAGCCTTAAATTTGTGTTGTAGTATTTATATTTCCTGTCATTTCTTGTCTTTTCTCAATAAATTTTCGTATTTTTGTAGCCGGATTGTATAGCCAGACCGCAGTTGCTTTTGCAAGCAAGATGGATTCAGTTTATTACGTTTTCAAGGATAGTATTAATACAAATGGAGATGATATATATGATGACGTTAAATTGAGAAATATGCTTATTGAAAATTATCAGAATCTTGATAAAATTAAAGAAATCGCTACAGCAACTGGTGGAGTGTTTGTTCAGGTATGTAATGAAACTCAATTACCAGAAGCTATCCTACAAATACAGAATGCCATTTCTTTTGAAAAGAGGTCTTTGAAGAAAGCTGCTAAAATGTTCAAACCTGATAGAGGAATGCTGGTGAAATTATACAAAGAAATATATGATGTGTCTAAAATACCACTTTAGCTAAGGAGTGAATGATTACTTCTATATTCTACCCGTTGGCGGAATTAATTTGGTCGATATGAGCAAAAGTTTCCCATATCGCTGATTCTCAGTAAAAACGAGAATTTCTGAAAAACTGTCAGATTGTCTGGTTTTTTATCGTAATATTCTGGCAATCAGACCGTTGGCTACCAGGCAATTGTCAGCCTATTGTCTGGATGGTTTGCTGATGAAAAAAGAATTATCAGATGAAAGGAATTAAGACGACAGAAATTGCATGCGCTGGCAGAATTCTGAAAACAGGGATATGGGTATTACAACATCAACTTATTGGGCAGATGTCAGACAGCAAATCTGCCCAACAGGGGCAAGCACGTTGCCCATGATGGGCAAGCACGTTACCCCACTTGGGCAAGCATCGTGCCCATTTTAATACAAACTGACATTAGGATTAAGTGTGCGCTAATCTAATTCCGCCAACGGGTATATTCTATATCTCTTAAACAGACAAATAACAAACTTAGAAGTTGTGCCCGACACGGAGTAGGGTTTTAAGATATGAAATTATGTATAAACAGTGGATGTAAACATGAATTGGACGATTATCAAGAGAGATGTCCATATTGTGGTTGGTCACAAAAATCATTCAAAATCGACAAGTCTGACGAAAAAAGGAATGCAGATTTATCAAATACTACATTTGATCAGCACACCGATTTTTCTAACGAAGCATTTGTTACGCATAAAGAGAGAAATGCCTTTGTTTCAATATGGTTATATTTCTCGATCGTTGCTAATGTATTAGTGAGTTTGATAAACTTCTTCCCGAAGCAGGCATGGGGAAGTAATTATCCTGATGCAGCAATACCTTTATCCATAGTAAGTGGAGTTTTTGGAGTAATCAATATTATAGCCATCGTCATACTTTTGAATTGGCGTAAAAGTGGATTCTTATTATTAACCATATCAAGTATAATTGGAGGACTTTTAGCTATGCTAACATCATCATTCCCAGTTGGACTATTGGGTATTGTTGTTTGGTATTTCATTCTTCAAATAAAAAAGGATGGAAAATCATGTTGGGAACAATTGTCATAAACAAACAAAAGAGTAATTGTTATGGGAATATTCGATTTTTTCAAATACAAATGTGGCTATACCCAAAAGGGACTTACTCTTGAAGATTGCATCGTAAAGATGTTCGTTTCAGCAGGTATGGAACCTTACCGAGATGGGAATAAGTTTTCTGTGGTAGTACTAGGCAAGCATTATACGTTCATAGCGTTCATAGTCACGATAAGCTGTATGGAAGGAAATGAACTATGTGTTTATGTCCGCTTCCCAGAAACAGTTAGAAAAGATGTTGCATCTGCTGTTAATTACGAAGTGAAAAGATTAGGCAAAGAAGCAGTTGAGACTTTGCCTGAGGCACAGGTTCGCTTGTTGGAAAAAGGCGATGGCTATCATATTATTGTGGAGACGGTGAAAAAATTTGAAGAGTTGTCAGACAGTACACCTGATGAAATCCAAAATTTAATGAACCATTCGGTTGATATTCTCGATGGCAAGAATTTCGAATCATTGTTTTCCGCCATATTCGGATATAAGTCATACGAAGAAGCAACGAAGATGCCCGTTGAATATACGGGAGGATATAGAGGAAATGTTAAATTTAAGGATGGATATCGTCAAAATTTGGATGATGCGCCCAACCTCAGCGACTCACGATTTGCAGGACGGCTTATGGCCTGTGCGATGAACATTATAGCCAAGAAAGGTAATGATGAAATATCGGAGCAAGCAACCGAAGCGATTCAAAAATCTTTTGACAGTTACATTCAAATTGCTTATGATATTGCGAATGAAGAAGAACGTGATTTGATAAGAAAACTCCGATGCCTTGCTAAGGCTAAGAATAAAGATGATACAGATGAAAATGATTTTGTACAAGGTAAGATGGAGGGGTTAGTAATCTGTAATGATAATCCATGGGATTTGGTGTATGAAGAGGGAAAGTCCAATGATATAGATATGTCAGAAGAAGAAAAACTATATAGGGAATTATGTTTATCACAATATCAAGGTCTACCACTTGTACAAAATGATTTGGGGGAAGATATGGCATTAGTGACTCAGGTGATTGGGCGGTATTGGAAACCACGTTACTTGATGGACAAAGAGGCAAGATGCGCATACGAGTTCATGTCTATTGATGAGGTGCTGCAAATCGTGACAGATGAAGATATTGAGTGGGATAGTATGAAAGGGCTTCCACAAGATGCTTTTGATAGAGCGAAAGCGCATTCGTTTCATTTCCCTGGTCATGTATATCAATATAAGAATGGCGTGGCAGAAGTGGAATGGCAGCTTAACCCTGATGGTATGTACTATCGTGATGACGATGGATTTGGTATGACAGATGATGAAGAAATCAATCTTTATGGTGCTATTGACAGAAAAGGTAAGGTTGTAAAGAAGTTCACTTTGAAAAGATAATCAATCAGCAGGATTATTCTGAAAGTATAAAATAGCAGAAGGCTATGTAGTTTGTATTCCATGGTCTTCTGCTTTTTGTTTTCCAATGCAGTTTTTTTCTGATAGTAAATGGTTACTTCGGTACTCTATATCTCATAAACAGACAAATAACAAACTTAGAAGTTGTGCCCGACACGGATTAGGGAAATCGATATGAAGAAAATTAAGATTACAGAGCAGATACATGTCCTTGGAACTACGTTTAAGGATATTTACGAGATAGCAGACTATTCGTGTAAGGAAATGCCCAAGGATGGTGTATATGTAGGGCAGCTCGTGAGACATCATCTTTGGTTTGATGAATGCGATTATCTCAGCGACAATTATTGGCATCGTAGCTTTGTATTTGCAAAGTCAAAAGATGAGGTTGAAAACAAATTGGAAAAGTTAAGAGAGTTTCAATTCCCTGGATTTAGGGAAGAATGGGCTCCAATGATTTACTGGGACGACGAATACGATGATATGAAAGTAACAGATGATATTACACTATGAAAAAACTTCTGTTTATATTCCTTATGCTTGCAGTTCTTACTGGCTGTCATGGTTTGCGTATGGGAGTCGGATTAAAAGGGGAAGTCATTGACGAAGATACCCTTGTCTTGGATGGTGATACGTTCACTATTCAAGAACGAATTGGTGACAGTCTGTTTATCGTTTGGAACTATGAACATTCCGATGAAAAGACACCATGCTACCTTCTAAAGTATGAACGTAATGGCTTCTATTATCCTCAAATTGGAGCAACAAATATCACTTCTATTGACAATACCGTCAACTATGTGAGCATTGACGACAATGATGTTTATGACATTAAGGATAGAAAGATATTGTTCTCATCTCCATGCTGTGAGTCTGGATTTTATTATCTTGGTCAGTGGAAAAGCTTACATCTTTTCGCAAGTTCTGATACGATTTGCTTCTCTGATGGAAAATGTGTTGGACTCCAAGATGATGTGTTTTGTCGCAAACCTAAGAAAGAAGGTATGGTAACTTTGGTGGCAGGGGCACAAACAAAAGATGTTTCATTCGGTGACTTATACAACGCAAAGAAAAAGAGTGATGCCCCCGATACGACAACAGAAAGATTGGCAAAGAACTATTATATCAAGCCAAGGAGTAAGTACGAACGGATGGAAGCTGGATTTAGTGTTGATTTGGATATACCGAAAGGTGATGCTGAGTCTGACAAGGCTATTCGGGAATGGATGATGGCTGCTATTAGAGACGATGCGTTTTATCAGTTGGAAAACAATCGGGGCATTCCTGTTGGGAAGTGTACATCGTTAAAGGATTTACAGCTTTCTTTGGATAAATATGGTGTGTTGTGGGAGAAACTTTGTCGGGCAGAGTATCAAATAGAAGATACATTGGAGCTTAGAATGACTTGCAATATAAGAGTGAGGAAAGTGGCAGACTGTGATGACTATACCACATACTATTATTGGGCAAGCCTTTACAATGGAGGACTTCATGATTTGCCTCGTGAGTATTATATCACATATGACAAGCAAAGAGGAGGATTGCTTGATGTCGGCAACTCTGTGAAGCCATCCATGATGCAACGGTTCCGACATATGGTTTTGGAAAGTTTGAAGAAAGAATACGATTTTTGCTACGAACGTGAAAATTCATGGGAGGATTTCACGCATAGTATTTTTTCTTTCCATTGTCCAATGATTGATACAAGCGGTATGGACGAGGTAATGCGGTCATTTCTTGTACATAATTATTCTTGCGATGATTGGGCTGGATGGAATGGTTACAACGAAAAGGCATTTACCGAGAAGGATTTTCCTTTGACTCACTTTGCCGTACTGCCAGAAGGCATTGTCTTGACATATCATCCTTATCAGATTGATTGCTTTGCTGCAGGCGAATACCATGCAGTTATACCTTTCAAGGAAGCTAATAGATGTTTGATGTTCGACTATTCCAAGCATGAGGACTTGAAACCAAAGTTGCAAAGATTCATCAAGTGGTAAAAATGACAATATCAAGAATAATATAAGAGAAAAAGCTACGTTACTTATATATAAAATGTTACATTTGCCTCTATACTATCATAAACTAAAAATAATCATAATATGGAGATAAGATATGCAACAATAAGTAAGACCGGTAGAAGGCATAATAACGAGGATGCTTACAAGGTCATTGATATGCCACAAAACAACCTGTTTATGGGAATAGTCTGTGATGGTATGGGTGGTCATTCCTTTGGCGAGGTGGCAAGTGAGGCAGTCTGCGATGCCATTTCAAAATACTGGCAGGATAATACAGACACTCCAGATAGTGACCAAAAAGTTGTTATGGCTTGTAAAAAGGCTTGTAATGCCATCAACCAGAAATCCTATGACCTCAGCCATGCAGAGATGGGTACTACGATGGTCATGGCCAGCATTGAAGGTGACAAGGCAACAATAGCCCATGTGGGCGATAGCCGTTGCTACCTGCAAAGGCAAGGTGAGGGATTGCTTTACCAGACCGAAGACCATTTGCGTATCGATTTCGGATGGGAAGTGGTGTCACGCTGTTTCTTCACCTATCGCCCGGAAGTCGCTGTTCCCGATGTCAGGCAGTTCACCATTCAGAAAGGAGACAGGATATTACTCTGTTCTGATGGCTTGTACAAGAGCATGGCACCCGACATCCTGCAAGCAAGGATGTTGGACGACAAGCCCTTGGAAGATATACTCGATGTATTTGACTTTCTCTGTCAAAAACAAGGTGATGACAACTATACGGCAATATTGATTGAAATAGAATAAAAGAGAGACAAGATGAGAAAGACACTATTAGAAATTGATTTTGCTATCTGTTCATTGTGGACTATAGCTGCATTGGGAAGCAGAATGGCATGGGTCGATACCCCTGCAACATGAAATCTCATGTTTTCTGAAGAAAGTTGATATAATATCAACAACTCTTCCACTCTCTTATAATGAACGATAAAAATGAAAAGACTATGAACGAGAAGTATGAAAAGAAGATACAAGCCGATGTGGACGCTATCTTCACATTGATGGCTCAACGAGTGGACGAGAAGCAGATGAACTTGCTGCATGAAGCATACGACTTTGCAGCTTATGCTCACAAAGACCAACTGCGCAAGTCGGGTGAACCCTATATCAGTCACCCTGTTGCCGTGGCACGCATTGTGGCAGAAGAGCTGGAGCTGGGAGCAAACCCTGTTATGGCAGCTTTTCAACATGATGTTGTGGAGGATTGTCCGTACAGTATAGATGAGATCCGTGAACGTTTCGGGGATGATGTGGCATTTCTTGTCGGTGTCGTGACGAAGCAGAAGAAAGCCCAGTATGACCAGTCGAAGCAGGTGGATAACTTCCGCCAAATGCTATCGTCTGTACAGTTTGATGTGCGTGCCATACTTGTGAAGTTGGCAGACCGACTTCATAATATGCGCACGCTAAGCAGTATGC
>NZ_JXQI01000006.1 GCF_000834015.1 Prevotella pectinovora
TTAAAGTGAAAAAAGGCGGTTACCTACTCTCCCACATTGCATTGCAGTACCATCGGCGCAAGCGGGCTTAACTTCTCTGTTCGGAATGGGAAGAGGTGGAACCCCGCCGCTGTCGCCACCTGATATGGGGGACATGCGAACGTTACAGACATCTTGTCCTGTAGAATTGACAGTTGCAATACAACTGAAAGTGTGTGCCTGAAAGCGAAAGCTCTCGGGCAATTAGTAGCGCTCGGCTTTGACGTCGCCGTCTTTACACCTGCGCCCTATCAACGTCGTCGTCTGCGACGACCCTCAATGGAGTTCTAATCTCGTGGAAAGCTTCGCACTTAGATGCTTTCAGCGCTTATCCGATCCAGACGCGGATACCCGGCGGTGCGCCTGGCGGCACAACCGGTACACCGGAGGTCTGTCCGTCACGGTCCTCTCGTACTAGTGACAGCACCACTCAAAACTCCTGCGCCCACGATAGATAGAGACCGAACTGTCTCACGACGTTCTGAACCCAGCTCGCGTGCCACTTTAATGGGCGAACAGCCCAACCCTTGGGACCTTCTCCAGCCCCAGGATGTGACGAGCCGACATCGAGGTGCCAAACCACCCCGTCGATATGAGCTCTTGGGGGGGATCAGCCTGTTATCCCCGGAGTACCTTTTATCCTTTGAGCGACGGAGTTTCCATACACATCCGCCGGATCACTATGCCCCAGTTTCCTGCCTGCTCGGGATGTCTCCCTCCCAGTCAAGCGCCCTTTTGCCATTGCACTCTTGAAGGCCGCTTACCAAACGGCCCGAGGGCACCTTTGGAAGCCTCCGTTACGCTTTTGGAGGCGACCACCCCAGTCAAACTACCCACCAAGCAGTGTCCGCGACTATCCGCGTTAGACCTCAGACAGCCAAAGGGCCGTATTTCAAGGATGGCTCCACAACGCCTGGCGACGCCGCTTCGAAGCCTCCGGCCTATCCTACACATCGGATGACCAAGGTCAATGCTAAGCTGTAGTAAAGGTTCACGGGGTCTTTTCGTCCCATCGCGGGTAATCGGCATCTTCACCGATACTACAATTTCACTGAGCTCATGGCCGAGACAGCGTCCGGATCATTACACCATTCGTGCAGGTCGGAACTTACCCGACAAGGAATTTCGCTACCTTAGGACCGTTATAGTTACGGCCGCCGTTTACCGGGGCTTCAATTCAATGCTTCCCTTGCGGTGACATCTCCTCTTAACCTTCCGGCACCGGGCAGGTGTCAGGCTGTATACTTCATCTTTCGAGTTCGCACAGCCCTGTGTTTTTGTTAAACAGTTGCCTGGACCTATTCTCTGCGCCTCACCCGGAGGTGAGGACCCCTTATCCCGAAGTTACGGGGTCAGTTTGCCTAGTTCCTTAGCCATGAATCTCTCAACGCCTTAGTATGTTCTACCCAACTACCTGTGTCGGTTTGCGGTACGGGTACCGCCAACATGAGTTTAGCCCATTTTCTCGGGAGTATGATTACCCTCGCTCTCAGGTTCCCCCGAAGGGGACCCCGTACTTTCGGGTTTCAGCTCAAACGCCGGATTTGCCTGGCATTCTCATAGCCTACGCCCTTCAACGCCCTATTCCGTCAGGGCGCGGAGGTGTCACTGCTCCGTCTGGACATCACTGATGGCGGTAGTCACGGAATGTTGACCGTGTCTGCCATCGGCCTCGCCGCTCGGCTTAGCCTTAGGACCCGACTGACCCCAGGATGAATGGCATTGCCTGGGAAACCTTAGTCGTTCGGCGGGAGGGGTTCTCGCCCTCCTAATCGTTACTTATACCTACATTTGCTTTTCCATAGGCTCCAGCAGTAGTCACCTACTGCATTCTACGCCGATGGAATGCTCCCCTACCGATACTTTTATTATTTGCTATCCCGCGCCTTCGGTGCCTGTCTTATACCCGATTATTATCCATGCACGGACCCTCGACCAGTGAGCTGTTACGCACTCTTTGAATGAATGGCTGCTTCCAAGCCAACATCCTGGCTGTCTCAGGGACCACACTTCGTTAGACTAACTCAGACAGAACTTCGGGACCTTAGACGGCGGTCCGGATTCTTCTCCTCTCGGGGACGGACCTTAGCACCCGCCCCCTTACTGCAGGAATACTAAGCGTGAGCATTCGGAGTTCGTCAGGTCTCGATAGGCGGTGAAGCCCTCTTGACCTATCGGTCGCTCTACCTCTCACGCTGACCTTCCCACGCGGCACCTAAATGCCTTTCGGGGAGTACGAGCTATCTCCAAGTTTGATTGGCCTTTCACTCCTACACTCACCTCATCCAGAAGCTTTTCAACGCTTATTGGTGCGGTCCTCCATCCCGTGTTACCGGGACTTCAACCTGGACAAGTGTAGATCACTTGGTTTCGCGTCTGCCTCCGCCAACTTGACGCCCTCTTCAGGCTCGCTTCCACTACGGCTTCGTCCCTCATGGGACTTAACCTCGCTGGCGACGGCAACTCGTAGGTTCATTATGCAAAAGGCACGCCGTCACATCTCATGGATGCTCCGACCGCTTGTAGGCGCATGGTTTCAGGATCTCTTTCACTCTTCTCGTCGAAGTGCTTTTCACCTTTCCCTCACGGTACTGGTACACTATCGGTCTCACGGGAGTATTTAGCCTTGCCGGATGGTCCCGGCGGATTCGGGCAGGATTCCTCGTGTCCCGCCTTACTCAGGATACCGCTAGGCCTTCGCTCGCTTCACGTACGGGGCTTTCACCCTCTACGGCCGGACTTTCCAGTCCATTCTGTTCACGATAAAAGTACCACAGCGCGGTCCTACAACCCCGGCGTTGCCTTGACAACACCGGTTTGGGCTCTTCCCCGGTCGCTCGCCACTACTGGGGGAATCATTGTTTATTTTCTCTTCCTGGAGGTACTAAGATGTTTCAGTTCCCTCCGTTCGCCTCCGGACTTTTGTCCGGATGACAGTCCTTCAGACTGCCGGGTTGTCCCATTCGGAAATCCCTGGATCAAAGGTCATTTGCACCTCCCCA
>NZ_JXQI01000060.1 GCF_000834015.1 Prevotella pectinovora
TCCTTTTACTTTATAACTAATTGATTTACAACCATAAAGGTACTAAAAATTATTGAGATTACCAACTTTTATAAAGACTTTCTTATCCCGAACTCAGGTTGATATTGGTGGAAAAGGAATCGGATATATGTAAAGTATATATCATTCCAAAGAGGAATGAACAGTAAACGCAATAAAAAAAAGAGCCTCCCCTTAAGGAAAGCTCTGATTGTCTAAAACTTAATAATATATGAGATTGTCATCCCATAAGTTCTAAAGGAACTCCGTATTACTCACCAAGGCTGATAGCCTCAGATGGGCAAACAGAAGCACATGTACCGCACTCTGTGCATGCATCTGCGTCGATAGAATACTTGTCGCCCTCAGAGATAGCACCTACTGGGCACTCGTCAATACATGTACCGCATGCGATACAATCGTCACCAATTACGTAAGCCATAATAATTTATATTTTAAAGTTAATAATGTTCTTGTACTGTTTTTCTCGTACGATGCAAAGTTAGATATTTTATTTTAAATACCTAATATTTGGTACGGTTTTTTTTGCTTTCGAGTAAAAAATATCAGTTTCGACGTTCCTCAACTCCTGTTTCACATATTATTAAGTATATAATGAACCAGGGCGATAATCATTTATGGGTATTGCAAAGAAGAAGGGAGAAATCAGGAAATGAAAAAATCAGTAAGGAACAGGATTATGGCATATAAAGTAATTTTAAGCCATAACCAAACATTGATGCCTCCCGAAATGCAATAAGACGCCAAATTCTACGTTATCAGTAAATAAAAACGATAACCGATGAAGACAATTACAAGACATATACTGATTCTGTTCGCCTTGCTGATGGGCTGCACGGCTATGAAAGCGCAAGACACACAGGTGCAGAATCGACCGTATACCGATTTGCGACCGTTCCACTTCGGTGTGATGGTGGGAACACACCTGCAGGATCTGGAGTTCGTGGGCATGGGACCGCAGACGATAACGACAGACGACGGCACGGTGGAGAAGATAATCACCACCGACCAGGACAAGTGGGACGCCGGATTCACAGTAGGTGTGCTCGGTGAGCTGCGCCTTGGCACACACTTCGCCTTCCGCCTCGCTCCGGCAATGTATTTCGGAACAAGGAACATCAAATTCATGAACCTGACGGACAAGACCGGCGAAGGAAAGAACGTGATGCAGAACCAGGAGCTGAAGACCATCTATATCTCTTCTGCCATGGACCTCATCTTCAGCGCACCACGCTTCAACAACCACCGCCCTTATCTCATGGCGGGAGTGAACCCTATGCTGAACCTCTCAGGCAGCGACAGCGACTATATCAAGCTGAAACGCTACGACGTGTTTCTGGAAGTGGGACTGGGCTGCGATCTCTACCTGCCCTTCTTCAAGCTGCGACCTGAACTGAAATTCTGCTACGGACTGACCAACTGTCTCGACACCGACCACCCGAAACGGTTCAAAGACCCGAGCATGGCAGACCGCTTCATGTATGCAAATTCAGTGAAAGAATGCCGGAGCAAAATCATCGCCCTGACATTCTACTTTGAATAAACGGAAACGAACAAATATCATGAACAGACTTCCCTTTGTGATTACCAGACATGACAAGGCAATCACAAAGGGAAGTTCAGTTATATGCAATCATCAATAAACTCCAAGCGGACCGACGTCATCACAATACCGTCTAAATGCAATCATGATATTGCAAAAAGAGACAAAAGTGACATTAATCAAAGAGAAAACAGAAAAAAAAGTAATTCAGAAGTTCAACTTATTTGATATTTTCATATATTTGCAACCATAAACCCAAATCAGTCTTCAGGGCTTGCTTGGGTTTTGATTTTTTAAGCAGTCAAACTTAAATATCAAATATTTATGAACAACATTCCATTAGTTTTCTGGCTGATTCCCGTAGCAAGCATCGTGGCATTGGGAATGGCATGGTATTTCTTCCGCACCATGATGAAAGAGGAAGAGGGAACCGACCGTATGAAGGAGATTGCAGCACACGTGAGAAAGGGTGCGATGGCATATCTCAAACAGCAATACAAGGTGGTGGGCATAGTATTCATAGTGCTTGCCATAATATTCTCATTCATGGCATACGTGCTCGAAGTGCAGAACCCATGGGTGCCGTTCGCATTCCTTACCGGCGGACTGTTCTCCGGACTCTCCGGATTCTTCGGCATGAAGACCGCCACATACGCCTCTGCACGCACAGCCAACGGAGCACGCACAGGACTGGACAAGGGACTGAAGACTGCATTCCGCAGCGGCGCCGTGATGGGACTCGTAGTCGTGGGCCTCGGACTCCTCGACATCGCCATCTGGTTTCTGGTCCTCAACGCTGTATATGCCGATGAGAAGACTGCCCTGATAACCATTACCACCACAATGCTCACATTCGGAATGGGAGCCTCAACACAGGCGCTCTTCGCACGTGTGGGCGGCGGAATTTACACCAAGGCAGCCGACGTGGGAGCCGACCTCGTGGGAAAAGTGGAAGCCAACATACCGGAGGATGACCCCCGCAACCCTGCCACCATCGCCGACAACGTGGGCGACAACGTGGGCGACGTGGCTGGAATGGGAGCCGACCTCTATGAGAGCTATTGCGGATCTATACTCTCCACTGCTGCTCTCGGCGCCACGGCATTCGCCATGAACGGCGACATGCAGCTGAAGGCTGTCATAGCTCCGATGATAATCGCGGCGATAGGCATCTTCCTCTCGCTGATTGGAATCTTCCTGGTGCGCACCAAAGAGGGCGCATCGATGAAAGACCTGCTTCATTCGCTCGGTCTCGGCACTAACGTCAGTGCCGTGCTCATCGCCATCGCCACATTCTTCATCCTCTATCTGCTGGGAATTGAAAACTGGCTCGGACTGTCGTTCTCGGTAATCAGCGGTCTGGCAGCGGGAGTAATCATCGGACAGGCTACAGAATATTACACATCACAGAGCTACAAGCCTACACAGAAAATTGCAGAGGCATCGCAGACAGGACCTGCCACGGTAATCATCAAGGGCATCGGCACGGGAATGATATCAACGATGGTGCCAGTGGTGACCATCTCCGTGGCTATCATGCTCAGCTACCTGTGTGCCAACGGTTTCGACATGTCGCTATCAGCCAAGAGTCTCAGCACCGGTCTCTATGGCATCGGCATCGCTGCCGTGGGAATGCTCTCCACACTCGGCATCACATTGGCTACCGATGCCTACGGCCCTATCGCCGACAATGCCGGCGGCAACGCCGAGATGAGCGGACTGGGCGAGGCTGTGCGTGAGCGCACCGACGCTCTCGACGCTCTCGGCAACACCACAGCGGCAACGGGAAAGGGATTCGCCATCGGTTCGGCGGCGCTAACGGCGCTTGCATTGCTTGCCTCCTATATAGAGGAGATAAAGATTGCCATGGTGAGAGCCTTCGAGGGCGGCAAGCAATATGTGGATGCGGCAGGAAACATCTTCGACCCTACAAACGCTTCTACGATAGACTTCATAAACTTCTTCCAGGTGAACCTCATCAACCCGAGAGTGCTCGTGGGAGCATTTCTCGGAGCCATGGCGGCATTCCTCTTCTGCGGACTCACGATGGGTGCCGTGGGACGTGCTGCAGAATCGATGGTACAGGAGGTGCGCCGACAGTTCCGCGAGATAAAGGGAATACTTGAAGGCAAGGCAACGCCAGACTACGGACGCTGCGTGGAGATAAGCACGAGGAGCGCACAGCGGGAGATGATAATCCCGTCGCTGCTCGCCATAGTGATACCGATAGTGGTAGGCTTGGTATTGGGAGTTGCCGGCGTGCTCGGATTGCTGACCGGCGGACTGGCAGCCGGTTTCACCCTCGCCGTGTTCATGTCGAATTCGGGCGGAGCATGGGACAATGCCAAGAAGATGATTGAGGAAGGACACTTCGGCGGCAAAGGCAGCGAGAACCACAAGTCCACCATCGTTGGCGACACCGTGGGCGACCCATTCAAAGACACTTCCGGTCCGTCGCTCAACATCCTCATCAAACTGATGTCGATGGTCAGCATCGTGATGGCAGGACTGACGATTGCCTTCCTGTAACGGCATCCCGACGACTCTTTCTGAATATCCTCCAATGCAAAAATAACATGCCCCGCCATGACAATCTCTATGTCACGGCGGGGCATGTCGTAAATATATAATTTAAGACGTAGATTTATCCTTCATGTCGTAAATCTATCCTTCATGTCGTAAAAGACAATCCTTTAGAGCTTTATCACTTCAAGATCGTCGGGAACGAACACGTTGCCAGAGAAATTCTCTTTCACCTCTTCGGTATAGCGTTCCTTACGATGAGCGAGGTCGGTGTCTTCAGTGTGATATACAATAAGATTCCTTACACCGGTCTTCTCTGCCATTGTTCCGGCATCAAGTGCGGTACTGTGGAATTTCTCGTATGGACGGAAGAGCTCCCTGTCGGCATACAGACAGAAAGCCTCACACATCATCCAGTCGGCACCGGCGGCATGTTGCAGCGTCTGCTCCGAACAAGGTTCGTCGCCCATACACACCAGTCTTTCGCCATTGCCGAAGCGCAGGGAGAATCCATATTGCGGTTCCTTCTTGGAGTGGATGTCGAAACATTTCACATCCATCGTGCCCACCTGGAATCCGTCTCCGTCGGCAAGGCGGTGGAACAATATCTCCGAACCGATGAGAGCGTTGTATTTCTTGTGCAGGGTCATTCCGCAGATGGCGGTTATCACATCCACCACCTTGCCGTTGCCATACACGTGGAGCACCCCGTCGTAGCGCTTTTCAAGCACATGCTGCATTATCACTCTCACCACCCATACCACTCCGAGCACGTGGTCGGTATGGGCATGTGTAACGAAGAGGTGATGGATATCATCGATGGCGACTCCAGCCTTGGGCAACTGTCCCAGGATACCGTTTCCGCCACCGGCATCAACCATCAGCCTGTCGCTCCCCGACTCCACCACGAAACAGGTGTTGTAGCAGCGAGTCACCGTGGCGCTACCCGTGCCGAGCATGATTATTCTGTTTTCTTTTTCCATATACTCTTTCCCGTTTGCCAGCCTGTTGCTGTCGTTGCCTGCAACCGAAACATTAATATCTCTTGTTGTTTCCATGTGTCTTCCTTCTTTCATCAGCATCACAAGACATCATGATGCTACAAATAAAAAAACTATGATACTACAAATACTTCGATACCGCAGGGCACAAAAAAAGGAGGTTCCGAAGACCTCCCTTTGTGTGATCCGCTTGGGGTTCGAACCCAAGACCCCAACATTAAAAGTGTTGTGCTCTACCAACTGAGCTAGCGGATCTCCGTATTTGCTTTATTATCAAAAGCGAGTGCAAAGGTATGATTTTTCTGTCAAACAACCAAATATTTTAATGATTTTTTTATTCTGACGCATTTTCTTGCTATATCGTTTGGAATATTTTTCCTTTTATTATACATTTGCAACTTCATACGGGAGAAACACAATGTTCTTACGAGAAAGACACAATATTCTTAGAAGGAAAATACGATGTTCTTGTGACAGGAATACAATATTTTCTTGCGGGAAACACACCATGATAAAACTATAAATTAAAATATGAGACATTTTCCTTTATTGGCAATCGCTGCCCTATGCGCATTGCCGACACAGGCGCAGGAAACTGCACCGAAACTGAAAATCGGAGCCGAGACAAAGGTGGGCTTCTACAACGACAGGGTTGGCGGCGAACTGAGGCATGACCACTCTGGATTCAAAGGCGACCAGCTGAACGTCTTCGTTGACGGACAAATCAACGAAAAGGTTTCTTTCGCCTTCAGACAGCGACTGAACAAGAAAATCGAAAGAAACGACATTTTCCAGGCAACAGACTGGATGTATGTAACCTATCAGGCGAACAAGAACTGGGGAGTTTCTGCCGGTAAGGAGATAGTATGGATAGGTGGATACGAATATGAGAAAGCTCCTATCGACATCTATACGGCATCTGAATTCTGGAACAACGTGACTTGCTTCAAATTCGGTGTGAACGGTGCCTACACCTCTAACAGTGGCAAAGACACCTTCTTCGCACAGTTCTGCGAGAGCTCTTTTGCCACCGCCGACAGACACGACATGTTTGCCTACAACCTCTATTGGACCGGCACTCACGGCATCTGGAGCACCACCTATTCTCTCAACATGATGGAATACGAACCGAGCAAATTCATTTCATACATAGCATTGGGCAACCGATTCAATATGGGACCGGTGACGCTGGAACTGGATTTGATGAACCGTGCTGCCAGCCATCAGACATATTTCTTCAAAGACTGCTCTGTGATGGCAAACCTGATATACGGCGTGATTCCCATGCTGAACATCTACGGCAAAGTGACCTACGACGTGAACAAGACTGACACCGATGCCGACAAATACGTGATGGCCGGCTCGGAGCTTACTACGGTGAGCGGTGGTCTGGAGTTCTTCCCTGTAAAGAACAAGAAGAACTTCAGAGTGAACCTCGGTGTGGCACACACCAGCGGAAAGAACACAAACCCTGACGGCACGATGCTCAACGACAGACTGACTATTCAGGCTGGCGTATCGGCAAAGCTTGACCTGTTCAAAATGGGTTATTGATAATGTCATGGCAACAGCGCATCTGTCAACAATGGCAGATGATGCAATGCCCGGACGACAAAAAACCAAGAAAACCTATTCAGAATAAATCCAATACCTAAGACATCAACAAAAAGGAATATGGAAAACAAAACCAAGAAAAGAAGTCTGCTGCCAAATGGCTGCTTGTGCGTCCTCATCGTAGTGGCGCTGTTCGGATATCTGGGCTATGTGATGGGAGTTCCCAACATGCTCAACACTATAATGAAGACCGCCCACGACCTGCTGATCAACACAGTGTTCTATCTCATGAGCATCTGCGTGATAACGGGAGCCTTGGGCAGGGTATTCGTGGAGTTCGGCGTGGTGAGCCTGCTTGAGAAGCTATTGCGCCCGCTGATGAAACCGGTGTTCAATCTCCCCGGTGTGTCATCGCTGGGAGCCGTGATGACGTTCCTCTCAGACAACCCCGCCATCATATCGCTTGCCAACGACAAGAGATTCGCCTCGTTCTTCAAGAAATACCAGTATATTTCCCTAACCAACTTTGGAACGGCATTCGGTATGGGTCTTCTGGTGATAGTGTTCATGGTGGGCAGCGGATTCTATGCTGCACCGTTCATCGGTCTCTTCGGAGCCTGCTGCGGATGTGTCTGCTCCACCCGTCTCATGCAGCGTTTCATACTGAAGGCTTTCCCTCAGTATGCCCATGAGAATGCCGTTGAAATAGAAGAGGAGGAAATGACTGCCGAAGAGAGCGACAAACCGAAGAAGTCTGTCTTCATCCGTCTGCTCGACGGTCTGCTCGACGGTGGACGAAGCGGAGTGGATGTGGGTATTGCCATCATCCCCGGTGTGCTCATCATCTCTACGTTCGTGATGATGTTCACCTTCGGCGAAGGTGCCAACGGATACGATGGTTCGGCATATCAGGGTGTGGAACTGCTTCCAGCCCTTGCCTATAAGATAAACTTCGTGTTTGAATGGCTCTTCGGATTCAACGATCCACATCTCGTGGCATTCCCTATCACCGCTCTCGGAGCTGTAGGCGCTGCATTGAGCCTGGTGCCAGGTTTCATTGAGCACGGATGGGTAGATGGCAACGCCATTGCGGTATTCACGGCAATCGGTATGTGCTGGAGCGGATTCTTGAGCACCCACACTGCGATGCTCGACTCTCTGGGCTATCGCGACTTGACTCCAAAGGCTATCATCGCCCACACCATCGGAGGTTTGGTGGCAGCCGTCTGCGCCCACCTGGTGTATATGGGATATACCTTGATATTCGCATGATAATCCCAAGATAATCGCAAGATGTCATAGCAACGACAAAACGGTCATTAGGATTTGCCTAATGACCGTTTTGTTTATTCTATCAGCCATTATGGCTTGAATAGATTTTTACGGGGTTATTGAACTTGAGTTATTGAGCTTGAGTTGAACTGCCAGGGGCATCCGTTACTTCCGGTGAGTCGGCGGTATGTTCTGCCGCCTTGTCTTTTGTGACATATCGCTGATAGTAGGCTATCAATATCGTTGTCAGCGGCAGGGCTATGATAAGTCCGATGAATCCGAGCAGCGTGCCCCACACAGAGAGGGCAAGAAGCAGGATGGCGGGATTCAGTCCCATCGCCTTTCCCATCACCTTCGGCGTCACCACCATGTCTATTATCACCTGCACGATGCAGAACACCGCCACGGCACTCGCCAGTATCACCCAGAAGTTCTGTCCTGTGTCGGCAGCCTTGAGCAATGCGAGGAATGCCGTTGGAATCAGGGCGAAGGTATGCAGATATGGCACGAGGTCCATGATGCCTATCAGTATTCCCAGACCGATAGCCATCGGGAAGTCGATTATCGTGAAACCTATGCAGAAGAGTATTCCCATTATCAGCGCCACGAGCGACTGTCCACGGATATAGCTGTTAAGCTCGCGCTCCACGTCTTTCATCAGCGACTGCCAGAACGGGCGCACCTTCTTGGGGAATATCTTTATCCAGCTCGATGAGAGGTACTCATAGTCGAGCAGGATGAAGAACATATAAAGTAGCGTTATCAGCGACGCCACGATGCTCAATATCACGTTTGCCGTCTGGCCGAGCACGCTGAAGAGTTTCGGCATCGCCGACTTGATGGCGTCTGACACGTCTTTGCGTTTGAACACCTGTTCTATCGCCTGTCTGTTGTCATGCAACCACTGCTGCACCACAGCCTGGAAACTCTCGCCGTTGGTACCCTGCTTGACATATTGCATCACGATGTCGCCGAGTTTCTCAAACTGGTCTATCATCGGCGGAATGATGAGATAGAACACTCCACCGATGACGGCAAGCACGAACACCAGCGCCACGATAATGGACAGGGCTCGGGTGGGCACATGCAGTTTATACTGCACGAACTTCACTATCGGATACATCAGATATGCCAGCAGCCAAGCCACGAAGAATGGCAGGAGCACGCTGCTCAGGAAATTCATCGTATATAACACGCCGCCCACAAGAAGCACGATACCGAGTATTCGCACAAAGCGGTCGAAAGTAATCTCTTTCTCCAACATAAGCTTTTATACTTTTTTTTATTATTACAAGTCACACCATTGTTTTATATCCGGCGAGCTACACCTTAATTTATGCAACTGGCCCGACACCACCATGCGTCCTGCCCAAAATCAGCGTCCCTGCAGCTCGTTGTCATTCACGATGCGCTGGTAACACTCCCTGCAAAGCGGTTCATATTCCATCTGCTCGCCCAGGAGCACACGCTTATCGTTTGCCACGAGCCGATGGCTGATATATGCCAACGCTCCGCATTTCACACAGATGGCATGCACCTTGGTCACCTCGTCGGCAATGGCACAAAGGGCGGGCATCGGACCGAAAGGCTTGCCCTGGAAGTCCATGTCGAGCCCTGCCACGATGACTCTCACACCACGGTTGGCAAGGTCGTTGCACACGTCCACCACTCCATCGTCGAGAAACTGTGCCTCGTCGATACCCACCACATCGATGTCCGACGAGAGCAAGGCGATGGTAGACGATGAGTCTATCGGTGTGCTCGGTATCGAATGCTGGTCATGGCTCACCACATCCACATCGGAATAGCGGGTGTCGAGCGACGGCTTGAAAATCTCCACTTTCTGCTTGGCAAACTTAGCCCTTTTCATTCTCCTTATCAGCTCCTCTGTCTTTCCGGAAAACATAGAGCCGCACACCACTTCTATCCTTCCGGGACGGTGTGTCTCCCCTGCTAAATTATTGTTCATTTGAGCACAAAAGTACAAAGACGTTTTAAAAATTGCAAAGAAACTATCAGTTTTTTTGCTCCTCCTGATTAATATCCTTATATTTGTGGCTCATATGGGAACATTGTATATCGTGCCGACGCCTGTCGGCAATATGGAGGACATGACGCTTCGCGCCATCCGCATCCTGAAGGAGGCCGACCTGGTGCTTGCCGAGGATACCCGCACATCGGGCATCCTGCTGAAGCATTTTGAGATAAAGAACCAGCTTATGGCACACCACAAGTTCAACGAACACGGCACATCTGCCGGCATCGTGGAGCGGTTGAAGGGTGGACAGACTGTGGCCCTCATCAGCGACGCCGGCACTCCCGGCATCAGCGACCCTGGCTTCTATCTCGCCAGAGAGGCTGTGGCTGCCGGCATCACGGTGCAGTGTCTGCCTGGCGCAACGGCATTCGTGCCGGCGATAGTGGCATCGGGACTTCCCTGCGACCGTTTCTGCTTCGAGGGTTTCCTGCCTCAGAAGAAGGGACGCGCCACTCGTCTGGAGAGCCTCACCGAGGAGTCGCGCACGATGATTTTCTATGAGTCGCCATACCGTGTGGTGAAGACGCTCAAGCAGTTTGCCGAATATTTCGGCGGTGACCGACAGGTGAGCGCCTGCCGCGAGATTTCAAAGATACACGAAGAGAGCGTCAGAGGCACCCTCGACGAGGTGATAGCACATTTCGAGGAGATTCCGCCGAAGGGCGAATTCGTAATCGTGCTCGCCGGAAGGCCGGAGGAGAAGAAGGACAAGAAGGAGAACAGGCAGAAGAAGGAAAGGAGAGGCAACCGACCTGCCCCTGCCGAAGACGAAGAACAAGGAGAATAAAAGGTAACCCCAATATAACTTTAGAAAAAGTTAAACAACAAGAAAAGTAAAAGAACGGAAAATAAGATACTCATGAAAAAGATTCTATTTATCGTGTTCTGCCTGGCGACGATAGTTGCCTGCAAGAACGAGAAGGCAACGGGCGAACTGTCTAACATAGTACAGAACGACTCACTTCAGAAAATCATCGCCCAGCGCGACCAGGAGATAAACGACATGGTGGGAATGCTCAACGACGTGGAAGAGGGATTCCGCGCCATCAACAAGGCTGAAGAGCGTGTCACCATAGCCAAAGAGGGCGAGGGACAGAACAAGCAGGAGCAGATAAAAGAAAACATCCAGTTCATACAGCAGCGCATGCAGCAGAACCGCGAGCTCATCGCCAAACTGCAGCAGCAGATGAGAGAGAGCTCTTTCAAGAGTAGCGAACTGAAACGCACCGTTGACAATCTCATAAAGCAGATGGAGGAAAAGGACGAACAGCTGAAGCAGCTGCGTGCCGAACTTGCCGCCAAAGACATACACATCGCCGAGCTTGACCAGACCATCAGCGACCTGAACACGAACATGAGCGATCTCAAGACGGAGAGCGAACAGAAGACCCAGACCATCAATTCGCAGGACAAGCAGCTCAACACGGCATGGTTTGCCTTCGGTACGAAGAAGGAACTCAAGGCGCAGAACATCCTCGTGAAGGGCAAGGTGCTGCAGGGCAACTTCAACAAGAGCTACTTCACCAAGATAGATATCCGCGTGGAGAAGGAAATCAAACTGTATTCCAAATCGGCAAAAATCCTCACCATGCACCCATCGAGCAGCTACTCGCTCACCACAGATGCCAAAGACCAGTATGTTTTGCGCATCACGAACCCTGACATCTTCTGGAGCACAAGCAAGTATCTCGTAATCCAGGTGAAATAATACTGACTGCCCACAACGGGACAACAGACTGAAAAAAATACCGGCAAGAGGTTGGACCTGCGGACTCCGCGGTTCTACCTCTTGTCTTTTTTATATAATACTGGCAAAAGCGGAACTCGGAACGGCAAAAGTTCTCAAACGGCCTTTTACATAAACACTTCTGCCCGCCAATCATAAACTGAAAATACAATGTGTATAAGCGTTGATGCACTCTGATTTAACCACGAAAATCAAAGAAACCTTTACCGCCGCTGCAATATTTGTTAATCAATCGTTGTTAACGAATATTAAAAGAAAAACTTAAAGTAAAAACTGCACGACATAAAGCTAAATCGCTAAAAATCAGTGGCTAAGAAATTTTCACAACATTGCAACCCCTTGAAGGCATGGGCTTGAAAAGATGTAAAAGGCATTGTGAAGTCGCTTTTTTTTATTATCTTTGTACCGCAAACTAATTAAAATGGCTGCCGAAAGTCAACAGGGAGAAGGATAATGTCGTTTATTGTCATCCCGATTCCAAGCCCGGCAGGCCAGAACCTAATGCGCTTAATGAACCATCGTCACACCCAAGAGTGAACCCACATGAAACATGTATGGGTATAGTTTCTTTTTGTGCCTGCCAGGAAACAGGCAAGATGACGGCGCATAAAAAAACGAAAACGGAATATGAACATTAAAAAAAGCATCAAGATCGCTCTCGCAGCATTGTTCGTGGCTGTCACACCGACATTCGCACAGCTGCCAGACAACGATAACGACCAGACAGACGAAATCGACAACTATGACTTCCTGTATTCGGAAGACGGCAATGTGGACAACTACGACGTTGCTTCAATGGAGAACCTCATGGACGAGGCATTCTCGCTCATCGGCACACGCTATCGCTCAGGAGCATCGGGTCCCGGCGGCTTCGACTGCTCGGGATTCACAAGCTATCTCTACAAGCAGATGGGAATAGACCTCAACCGTTCTTCTCGCGGACAATACACCCAGGGCGAGGCTGTGGCAAGCAGCAATCTGCAGACCGGCGACCTCGTGTTCTTCACCAGTCCCCGTTCCGGCAAGGGTATCGGCCACGTGGGAATCGTGGTTGACTACGACCCGATGAACGGCAACTTCAGTTTCATCCACGCCAGCATAAAGGGCGTGAAGGTGAGCCAGAGCACAGAGCCTTACTACTCTCGCCGCTATGTGGGCGCAAGAAGGATTACTCAATAACACACGTATACTATAAAAATCTCTTATGAAAGCATTAGCTTCATTGATGATAATTGCAGGGATATCCATCGCCTGCACTTCAACGGGCACCGAGCGCAAAGGCTCTGTGCCCGTTGGCGTTTCCGACACTATAGCAGCCAAGGCTCCTGCCGACAAGGGAAAGCAGGCACCTGCGGCAAGTATGACATCTGACAGAAGAGCCAAGGGCGGCACACTGAACCTTGCCTTCGTGGGCGACATAATGCCGGGCACTACATTCCCCGACAGCCGTCTGCCGGAGAAAGACGGTGCCACGCTCTTCAAGGATGTGGACAGCATCCTGACAGCTGCCGACGTGGCGGCAGGAAATATGGAGGGCGCCCTCGCCGATGAGGGGGAGACGACGAAGAAGGGTGGCAAATTCAGCTACTCCTTCCGTGTGCCAACCCGCTACGGCAAACTGATTGCCGATGCCGGTTTCGACTTCATGAGCATGGCGAACAACCATGCCTTCGATTTCGGTCTCGACGGCGTGAAATCCACCGAGGCCACTCTCCATTCCAACGGCATAGCATATTCGGGCATCGGCGGAAGAAAGGAAAGTGCGATAGTGGAACGCAACGGCATCAGATACGGATTCTGCGCCTTCGGCCACAACTCTTACACACTGAAGCATGCCGACCAGGAGAACGTGAAGAGGATTATCGGCAATCTCAGAGAGAAAGCCGACATCGTGATAGTGTCGTTCCACGGCGGAGCGGAGGGCACGGCACACAAACACTTGCCACAGGGCAAGGAGATGTTCCTCGGAGAGAACCGCGGCGACCTGAGAAACTTCGCCCACTTCTGCATAGACAACGGTGCTGACGTGGTGTATGGCCACGGACCGCATGTGGTGAGGGCTGTGGAACTATACAAGAATCATTTCATAGCATACAGTCTCGGCAATTTCTGCACTCCATACGGCGTGAACATCAGCGGCATATCGGGTTATGCTCCGGTGCTGCAGCTCACCGTCAACGCAGCCGACGGCACTTTCGTCGGCGGAAAGATAAACTCTTTCATCCAGCAACGCGGCAAGGGTCCGCGTCGCGACCCTCTGAACCTTGTGGCGAAAGAGATACGGAGTCTGACGAATGCTGACTTCAGCAATCCGAAGCTCACTATTGCCAACGACGGCACGATAAGCAAAAGATAATACTAATTAATGGCATTTCGGTTGGAAATGCCATTTTATATTTTTATCTTTGCAATGATAAGATATGCTGCACCTCAGCATAAGACAAAGAAGACACAAAAATATATAAGTATGAACAAACAGTTATCAATTACATTTGTCGCGGCGGCTACGATGCTTTCTGCCTCTTGCGTCTCCCATTATGAGATGCAGAACGTGGACAGGAGCCGAATCCTGATCGACAGCAGATACGACAAGGCTGATGCCAAGTCGGAAGCCTTCATAGCTCCATTCAGAGCTCAAGTGGACAGCGTGATGGGGCCGGTGGTAGGCAAGACGGCAAAGGCTCTTGAGAGCTACCAGCCGGAGAGTCCGTTGTCTAACCTCCTTTCCGACATACTGCTCTGGAGCGGAAAGGACTTCGGCGAGAAGCCAGACTTCGCAGTATACAACGTTGGCGGAATACGTGCGGCTTTCCCAAAAGGAAACATCACGTATGGCGATGTGCTCGATGTGGCACCGTTTGAAAACAAGCTCTGCTTCTGTTCGCTGACCGGCGAGAAGGTGACGGAACTCTTCCAGCAGATGGCTGGATGGGGCGGCCAGGGCGTGAGTCAAGGTGTGGCGGCAGTAATGGACAAGGACCTGCATCTGCTGAGCCTGAAGATAAACGGCGAGGAGGTGGACCCTAAACGTGTATACCGCATCGCCACTCTCGACTATGTGGCTGAGGGCAACGACAGGATGGTAGCTTTCAAGAGCAAGACCGACGTGAAGAATCCTGGCGGCAAAAAGAACAACGTGCGCGACCTCATCATCAGATATTTCAAGGAAGCCTCGGCAAAGGGCATCGTAATCGACGCCAATGTAGAGGGAAGATTCGTAAGAAACAAATAACCACGACACTATGAACTACAAGAAGATATTCCTTATCGCCTTGATGTGCGCCACGATCAGTTGCGCATCGGCGAAGATAAAGAAGCTGGTGATTCTCCACACCAACGACACCCACAGTTGTGTAATGCCTCTGAAGACCACTCTTAAAGACACTCTCGTGGCAGGACGCGGCGGATTCCTGCGCCGTCTGGAGATGGTGAAGGAGCAAAGGGCTGCCAATCCGCAGCTGCTGCTGTTCGACAGCGGTGACTTTTCACAGGGTTCGCCATACTATTCCATGTTCCGCGGCAACGTGGAGATTGGTCTCATGAACATGATGGGCTATGATGCCGCTACCATCGGAAACCACGAATTCGACTTCGGCATCGAAAACATGGCACGCATCTTCAAGATGGCGGAATTCCCCATCGTATGTGCCAACTATGACTTCAGCGGCACTTGTCTGGAGGGCATCGTGAAGCCTTACACCATCATAAAGAGAGGCGGAATGAAAATCGGAGTGTTCGGCCTGGCGCCGGAACTCGACGGACTGGTGTCGGCAAAGAACTGTCCGGGAGTGAAATACCTCGACCCTGTGGAGAAGGCGCAGCAGACTGCCGACTATCTGAAGCTGAAGGAGAAATGCGACATCGTGATATGTCTCTCGCATCTGGGATGGAACGAAGACGCCATGAACGACAAGGTGATGATGGCAAAGACACGCAACATCGACCTCGTGCTCGGCGGACACTCTCACTCCATGTTCAAAGAGCTGAAATATGCCAAGAACCTCGACGGCAAGAGCATCGGCAACGACCAGAACGGCAAGAGCGGCATCTACGTGGGCAAACTGGTCATCGACATGAAGAAGAAATGACAAGTCTGTAAACTTGTGAAACGGCAATAATTTATTTACACATGAAGAACACCATCACCACTATCGCCGTTGCCCTCATAACATGTATGACGGCAACGGCACAACGCACTCCAAAACACGAATTCGACTTTGAGAAGGTGACTGTGGGAGGAGAGAAGAAAGAGATAAACTGGAAGAACCTTTACAGATTCTTCGACTCATGGCAGCCGGGCACCCCACCCTGCGGTCTGTCAAGAATCGACGACGAGTTCTTCATCTCGCGCCAGCGTCCGCTCAAGCGCATCACCGACGGCGACTACCAGGTGAGAAACGATGTGGAGGCTGAGCGCAGGATGTTCCTGTGGACACCGCTCGACGACCCTACGACGAAATGGAAGGCTCTGCCCCGCTACTGTTTTGAGGGCGACAACTTCTCTATGTGGCAGTATATCGACACCCACGGCAACTGGTCGGCACCATGGCTGAGAGTGTCGGCTGGCATCAGCGATGCGGCGGCTAAGAATGGTGTCACGGTGGGATGCGTGCTCTCGGTGCCTTGGGATGCCGAAGTAGGCGACACCGTGAAGGCGGACTATTCGCAGACGCTGATGAAACTGGCGGAGAGAAACACCGACGGTTCGTTCAGAAACTCGCTGAAACTTGCCCGTCTGATGAAATACTACGGCATCAACGCCCTGGGAGTGAACTCGGAATTCAATACCGACAAGGCAACGATGATGCGGCTGCAGGATTTCTTCATCGACGTCCACCGCAAGGCGAAGGACATTGGATGGACATTCGAACTGCAATGGTATGACGTGACCGACGACAATGGAGAACTGTCGCTCGACTGCGGACTCGGCGAACAGAACAAGAGGATGTTCGGCACGAAAGACAGCATCGCCACAGACCGCCTTTTTGCCAACTACAACTGGACGGACGACATTCTTAAGGCGTCGGCAAAATACGCTCGGTCGCTGGGCAGAAGTCCTTACGACTATTATGCAGGATTAGACATTCAGGGACGTGCCTGGAACAACAAGCATTGGCAGGACCTCATGAACAACGACATATCGGTGGGCGTATGGGGAGCACACTCACAGAACCTGCTTCACCAGAGCGCTACCGACGACGGCACGGCTGACGTCATCATCCAGAAGGCGTATCTGCTGAAACAGGAACTGTCGTTCTCCGGCGGCTACCGCAACCCTGCCCTGCTGCCGGAGGTACGTACAGACTGCTCACTGTCTAACGCTGACCTCAGGACCTTCCACGGACTTGCCCGTCTGCTGACGGCAAAGTCAACGATACAGCAGGTGCCGTTTGTCACCCGTTTCAATCTGGGCAACGGACTGCACTACTACAAGGACGGAA
Organism: Prevotella pectinovora; assembly: GCF_000834015.1. Lineage (GTDB taxonomy): Bacteria > Bacteroidota > Bacteroidia > Bacteroidales > Bacteroidaceae > Prevotella > Prevotella pectinovora. The sequence goes on from NZ_JXQI01000060.1 coordinate 17,138, forward strand.
AGGTGGCTTTCGACTCCAAATGGTATAACCTCAACACCCAGGACTACCTGCCGACATGGCGCTTCTGGATAACCGACGAGGATGACCGGACTACGGCAGAGAACATCGGCTCGTTTGTAAATGCCGAACTGTCGTGGGACGACAGCTACACCGGCGGTTCGTGTCTACAGCTGCATGGAGCGACGAAGTTCTCACGCATAAAACTCTTCAAGACAAAGCTGCTGACGGAGCCTTCCTACGAACTGTCGCTGACATACAAGATGCCGAAAGGCAGGGACACACACGCCAGACTCTTCGTGGCGCTCAAAGGCAACACGTCGGAATACAAGGAGATAGCACTGCCTGCAGCAAAAAGGGAGAACACATGGACCACATTCAAGACGCCTCTGAAAAAGCTGGGACTGAAAGCCGGCGACGAGGTAGCCATGATGGGCATCGTGGTGGAAGGCACGGGCGACGACTATGTGATGAACATCGGCGAGATGGCTGTCCGCAACCCCAGACAGCGGTTCAACACCGTGAAGCCATGGATAAAGGAAATAGAGGTAATGCGGGGATGGAACCACACCGTGGACTTCAAGATGCGCTATGCCTCCAAGGAGGAAAAGGGCGACGAGAAGACATACAACGACGAGGTGGGCACCTGGTATTACGAGATATACTTCCAGCAGAAAGGCAGACCGCAGCAGCTGCTCACCGCCACGGAATCATGGGCGGCATACGTGATCGGCGCTCCACTGGCTGAAGGCTGCAAGAGGGAATGCCGATTCGGTGTGCGTGCCGTGTCGCCGGACGGACAGCAGGGCTCTGACATAGCATGGAGCGACTACAGGGTGATCGAATACAACGCCCTGAACAGCACACCGGCCATCGACCGCGAAAGGATAAAGCCGGGAGAGGCGTTCACCATATATTATAAGGACAACATGATGCCGCCGGCAAAGGAATGGAGAATCATCGACGCTCTGACGGACAAGGTGATAGCGAAGGCGGAGAACTCCACTTCCATCACCACGAGTATAGACAAGGATGGAATCTACGACTTGATGACTATCAACGGCGACGGATCGCAGACGATGACACGAGGACTGGTGAAGGTGTCGCCTCTCTCCTCCACATCGAAGGCACTCAAGCTCAACGACCCGTATATGCTGACAATTCCTGCCGAGGCATTGCCTGGACTGGAATATTCGGTAGCCCTATGGGTGAAGGCTGACGACTGGACGCACGACAAGCAGGGAACAAACATCGTGTCGAAGAATTCAATAGCCGACAAATGGCCGTTCAACAACTGGGGCGACCTGTGGGTGCAGGTTTGTCCGCCATGGACCGACGAGAAGAGCGGCAAGAACCATCCTGCCAACGAAATTATGTATCGCACGATGGGCTGCGGCGGCGACATCGAAGGCCACGGCGACATGACGACAGACGGATACAGCATCCCGGCAGGCGTGTGGACACATATCATGGTGACGCAAGACAAGGAGAAGGTGCAGAGGGTGTATATAAACGGAAGGCTCGTGGCAGGTCCGCTACAGATGCCGGAATCGACACGTCGCGAACTGATGCCTGCCGACAACAAGAGGATTGACCACAACGCCGTGGCTGACATCCGCATCGGCGGAAGCGGTGTATATAAGGCAGGCCTCAACGGTGCCATCGACGATGTGCAGATATGGAACAGGGCGCTGACCGCCGAGGAGGTGTTGCGATGCATGAGGGGGTTCACCGACAAAGAGGTGCCGGAGGGCCTTTCTGCCTACTTCACTTTCGAGGAGACCGACGCCGACGGTGTATTCCCTAACCACGGCAAGACTCCTGGCTGTCAGGCTCGCATCATGAGGATGGCCGACTCTGGAGGCGAATACACAGGTAAGGCGAAATATGTGGACCGCAACGGCGAAACGCACATAAAGAGTCAAGCCTCAACAAGCGACCGTCCGCTGTAAAAATCAACTTAACCCCAAACAGTCTAATGACCGTTTGGGGTTTAATAGTATGCTCGGCATGAGCATTGTCTAACGGGTGCAAGTCCCGAGTAAGCCCTAATAGCGGGAATTACATAGCCAAAGGCAAGGGTGTCCATCGTGAGTTGGAATCTGAAAGAAGCCGGCGGCAAACATCTGACCTAACGAACAGAAACTTCATATAAGGCATGTGACCGTGGGTAAGGTTGCCGAACAAACCAAAGCCCTATAGCTATTCGGAACGGTTGGTGTAAATGAAGTGGGTATAAGATGGAAAGATAATGCCCTTATCCGAGGAGGTCTCACGGACGCATGGTGAAGATGATGTATTCGATGTACCATGACGGAGTAAAGCTTATCGTGAGAAGTCAGCAGAGGTCATAGTACCCAAGGCACGGGTTGCCTAAAGGGAAGGACTGAATCGTGCAGTACAATAGTAAATGACTGCTACCTTGAGAGTCTTTTGTAGTCAGATGTCCGAAAAGGAACTCTCTATTCACACGATAGGACGGAATCCAACAATAGAATAGAAGTGACGTATCTTGAAGGGATGACTGAAAACAACTTGCCACACACAGCAAGGTGTAAAAGCACGAAACCGCCGTATGCCGAACGGCACGTACGGTGCCGCGTGGGAGGTCGGTAAATGTGAAAGTAGGAGGTAAATGCCTTTTATGAATAACATTTACCTCCTACCCAATTATTGGTCGAAAGCTTTTAGCGGACAGCAATAATATTTTATACTTCATTTATTTTCAATATATCAATATATTTTATACCTTTGTCTCCGTATTCTTAAACATTACATAATGTGATGTTTCAAGCCCCACGCCGAAACAGGCAGGAAACAACTCTGCAAGTGGAGGGATTGGGCAACAATAGAATACTAAATTTAAATATAAAGGCGTTTACTTGACGCTTGTTTTTGGCACTTCGGAACTTCGCAAACTCCCAAAAGTATTGTCAAGGACATAGCAACGGTAGATGCTCTCGGGATGTGTTTATTCGCATCCCCTTTTACGGATATGGCATATTGTGATTTCACATTAGGCTAAATATCTGTGTTGGGGATAGTGTATACTCATATCGGCGTGGGCTTCGAAGTTGTTCGTTCTACAATACTGGGCAATGCGAAGGCCTCGAAGCGCAGGACGAACGACGGGTAAAGTTCCCACGCTTTTCGCATTTATAAGGTCTACCGAATTTGGGATACTATAGGTAGCGCAGTATGAAGAACTATGGTTAGATTTTACAAATTCAGCTATAACACGACAGATATTATTGCAGCTATAGTCATTGCAGTCTTGATTCTGTGTGCCATATTGGGCTATGTCTTCATTACTTCCTTAAATAATTGGGATGGTAGTTGCTACGGTTCTTTTATATCTGAAGTTGCAGCTATCGCCAATGCAATTCTCTTATATCTTACATTAAGGCGACAAGGTCGGAGTTTTAAACAAGAACGCTTTGAAACAACTTTTTTCAATTTACTTAGCAATCACGAAAAGGTAGTTGAAAGATTGTTCATTGAAAAGAACAATGAGAATGACAACGGATTTACAAAGAACAGACAAATTTTTGATTATATATTACAAGAATCCAAATTAATTAAGATTGCTTTATCATCAGAAAAATATCTTGGACAGGATACTGATATTGAAGATAAAGGAATATTATATTGGGAAGACATGCTGTATCAGACTAATATAAATGAAAAACGAGAATTATGCAAAAAGCATATAGAGGCATTGAAAACAGACATTACAATAAAATTCTACAATGCAAAATTCCATATAGCCGAAAAGCTTTACAATAAGTATAATTCATTAACAGATCAAACGACTAAAGACCTATTCTGTAACAAAATTGTATTTAAATATTATGAGCCATACATGATAAATTATCTACATAGTATAAAGGAAATATTAAAGTATACAAATGATTACATATACAGGAAGAAGTCAATATCAAGATATATGAATATTTTCATTACAAGCATGTCTTATAAAGAATTGTTTTTTATCCAAAACTATGCCAAATACAATAAAAGATTTGGAAAATGTATTGAAACATGCAAGTTAGATAAAATCATAGAAGCAGAATTAAGTAATAAATAAACATTAAACAAACATGAAAAATCTATTTATCATTTTTGCATTTCTTGCAGTAGTCTGCAATATGCAAGCACAAGAAAAAGTCATGACTATTGACAACCAAACTCCCGGTTGGCTGTCAAGCAAAATGACCTATGAACAACAAGTTAATGTTGAAGACCTTACAATTACGGGGTATGTTAATGAAACTGACATGAAATTTGTTTGTGGACTTATCGAAAACAGAAAACTTACAAGCTTAAATCTATATGATGTTAACCTTACGTGTGACAAAGGAGACAACTTAATTTGGAACGGCTTTATTCGTTTCTCTAATTTATACTTACACAATCACATGAAGAAATTGGTAACACCAAGGAAAATAGAAGGAAGAGTTAATTCTAGTACAGCTATACTTATCTCGTCCGCAGAAGGATATTCTATTGATAGTCTCTACATTGCCAATGCTAACGTAACAGATTTAGTGTGTGCTGAGCCTAAAGTTACAGTATTTATGGACGACGTTGAAAATGTTGAAAATGAAGCCATTAATTTAGGCAGTAGAATGCCTGTTTCAATTAAGCTATCTGATTCTATAAAAAAAATGGGGTCTATTTATTGCGCAAAACCAATTTTAAATATTCCATTCACACTTCCAAAGAACCTTGTTTCTGCAGGGCGAAGCTCAGATTCTTGGCTAAATTCTGCTGAAAATTTCATTGTGCCAATAAACGAAAAGAGATTTGACTTTCCAAGCAAGTTAAAAGAATATTACAGTGATAGATACGTTGGTCCTCATACTTACCAATCTGACACAATAACAATCGGCAAAGATTGTGAGCATTTGGACATAATACTAAAAGCTAAAATAGCATATTTCAAATCTCAAAAGCCACCATACATACAGCAAAATAATTTAAAAGCAGATGTTGTATACGTTCCCAAAGGATGCATTGAAACATACAAGACGAACAAGACATTTCAATTTTCCAATATAAAAGAAGCAAACGAAGTTTCATCAATTTCCTTGAATTCAAATGAACTATCACTATTTGTTGGAGAAGGAAAACAATTAGCTGCGAAATTACAGCCATCAGACGCATTCGACAAAAAGATAATATGGAGCAGCGATGACTACAATATAGTCAATGTTAACGACAATGGCATGATTACTGCGCTAAAAAATGGTGAGACTACAATTAGAGCTAGATCACATGATGGAGATTTTGAAGCAGTATGTAATGTGGTAGTAAATCGACCTATGCTTAATATCACGCCAACGAATCTGAATATCAATGTCGGTGAAACGATATTGCTTTCATATACAATATCTCCGAACACAGCAAAAGTCAAAGATGTAAAGTGGGTATCAGAAGACGAAACAATTGTAAAATTTGTGAAAGAGGGCGTTATTACTGCTGTGGGAACAGGAATAACAAATATAAAAATTGTAGATAAAGATGGTTATGTGTTGTCCAATTTAATTTCTGTAACAGTTAATCAGCCTGTCACAGGAATAGAACTGAGCGAAAATGAAATCAAATTATCCAAAATTGGTTCGTCCGTGCAGCTTTATGCCAAGATTACACCGGATGATGCGACAAACAAGAACGTTAACTGGTCTAGCAGTAATGAAAATATTTGCAGAGTTTCACAAACAGGTCTTGTTACAGCAACAGGATATGGTACATCCGTAATATTTGCAACGACAGAAGAGAAAGGATACATGGCTTCATGTGTTGTGACTGTAGAAAACATAGACGGTATCAACAATCCGACAATAGGTACACCTTATTATATAAAGGACAATAGTCTATTTGTAAAAGAACAATACAACACAGACTATACAGTTGTCTCAGTCGACGGAAAGCTTATACACAAAGGTACAGAACAAAAAATCACATTAAAATCTGGTATCTATATCCTTTATATAAACGGAAAGAGATACAAAATAAATATTTAGATTATATAATCGAGTAGGAAGAAAACTGCTTCGTTTTCCTCCTACTCGATTGTTTTATTACTGCTTGTATCCCCACCGGAAGCTGAGGACACACTCGCTAATATCACCGTAAAAAGTACTGAAAAGAGGAAAAACAAAAAAAATCATCAGACCATCTGGTTTTCACACGTAACAACCTGAGTCTCTGACTGTTAAGCATCTGAAATTGTCAGAAACCATCTGAATGGTTCAGTCAGCGGCATCTTCGACCGCCGAAAAATAAAAAAGGATGTACCAAACATCAAGTTCAGATACATCCTTAAGACTTGTAGCGGGACCCAGGATTGAACTGGGGACCTCATGATTATGAATCATGCGCTCTAACCAGCTGAGCTATCCCGCCATCATTTCTTTTTTGCGAGTGCAAAGGTAAGACTTTTTATTTAAACCACCAAAATATTTTCAAGAAAATCTTTCAATACAATGTTTTTTTGTATTTTTGCCCCAAAATAGAACATAAAACTGAAGATATGCCCCAATCGGACGCTACTAACTGTTGTCAAGGCATCAGAATCTACGACCGACGGGGTCAACACACTGGCACAGAATATCTATTTATCTATGGACGACATGAAAAGAATCTATCTGGAGTATGAACTCAACGCTACATCACCAAGTGCGGTATGGCCCATTATCAGCGAAGCTACCGGACTGGAACGATGGATGGCTGACGAGGTGGAGCGGGAAGACGACAAGCTGACATTCACATGGGGGACATCGTATATGAACAAAGACACGAAGACGGCAACCATAGTGAAGGAAAAGGCAGAGAAGTTCATCCGCTTCAAATGGGACGACGACACCAATCCCGACGCCTACTGCGAACTGAGGATTGAGGTTGGCGAGATTACCAACGACTGTATCCTGGCGATTACCGACTATGCCGACGACGGCGACACGGAAAGTCTGAAGGACATCTGGGACGAAAACGTGCAGATGCTTCACCAGAACACGGGAATCTGACACCCCAAACCACCTCCTGCAGAATCTATACTCCGCAGATACACATCTTTTATATTTACCTTTGTATACAATATACGAAGGTATATAGAATACGCACCGATATACTCCCGGAGCCCAAGAGGACTCCACCTCCTAAAAAACAACATTGGCAAGGACAACAAAAGTTCAGGAATTGGGCACGCTGCTTGCCCAACTGGGGCAACGTGCTTACCCATCATGGGCAACGTGCTTGCCCCTGTTGGGCAGATTTGCTGTCAGAATGATGCCCCAAAAGTGAATGTTGTAATACCCATATTCCTGTTTTCAGGATTCTGCCAACGCATGCAATTCCTGTAGTCTGAATTCCCCACATCTGACAAGTCCTTTCATCTGACAATTACTCACACCTGACAATTTTTTTCATCAGCAAACCATCCAGACAATTGGCTGACAATTGCAAGACAGTCAACCGTCTGTTTATCAGAAGACTACAACAAAAAACCAGACAATCTGACAGTTTTTGAGCAATTCTCGTTTTTACTAAGAATCAGCGACATTGGCAGCTTTTACTCATATCGATCACCTTCCGCCAACGGGTAAAAAAACGCAAACAGTAATAAAAAGACGGTTTAATTACCATTCGGAATTAAACATTCCACAAGTCTGTGCGTCCTATAAACAGAAAGCCGACAAACAATACGGCAGACAAGCATCATATAGTTTATAACAACAAAACATCACTACAGGCAACAAGGCAAAATGAATATCGACAACAACGAAATAACGAGGACCATAACCCAAGACAAGGAAAAGGGGTTCCGACTGCTGATGGCGAAATTCAGTGAGCCGCTATACTGGCACATCCGCCGTCTGGTGGTGAGTCATGATGATGCACAGGACGTCGAACAGGAGACGTTTATCAAAGCATACCGTTCCATCGACAGACTCGACAACAAGGATGCCCTGACGGCATGGATATACCGCATCGCCACGCGTCAGGCACTGACATTGTTGGAACAGAACAAGAAGACAACACTGATGAGCGAAGCGCTCGGCGAACAGGATGCCATGGCAGATATGACTGCCGACAGCTACGTTGACTTCTCCGACCTCGAAGCCGTAAGGCTGCAAAAGGCGATACTCTCGCTGCCACGCAAGCAGCAGCTGGCATTCAACCTGAGATACTACGACGAGATGGACTACGACCAGATAGCCCAAGTGGCGGAGACTACTGCCACGACGGCGAGAGTGAACTACCATCTGGCTAAGGAAAAGATAAAAAGATATATGCAACAAGAACTCTAAAAGGAATTTGAGATATGGAAAAGAACTTTGATTTCAAGACCGTAGGAAAGAGAATGCCCTACGTCATGCCGGAAGGATTCCTTACGGATATGGAAAACAGGGTGATGGAGAGCTTGGAGGCGAAGACCGCCTCAAGAGGCAAGTGCCGCATCTACAATCTGTTCCGCAGCATGGTGGCAGCGGCAGCAGTGGCAACACTCTTCATAGTATGCCACAGCGCACTACAGCCCAGAAACATGAATGTATATTCTGATCTGGACCAGGCGTTCGACAATCTGAGCTACGATGACCAACAGCTCATGATCGACGCCTACGACAACGACGTATTCCTGTCGGACACATATAATTCAAACCTATAGATAGCGCTATAACATAAAAAATAACAAACCGAAGTTCCGGATGTCCACGAATGTTGCCGGCAGACGAATCGACAAATGACAAGAAGGAACTTCAAAATCTAAAAGAAAGGAAAAAAATATGAAGACAACAAGAACGATAATCCTGACGCTGATGCTGGTGTTCACAGCCTTCGGCACACAGGCACAGAATGCAAAGCAGCGTATGTCGAGAGAGCAGATGGCGGAAACGCAGGCCAAGCACATCGCTGCCGACCTGAACCTCACGGGCAAGACCTACGACCGCTTTGTGGAGACATACGAGAACTACAAGAAGGAGTTATGGCAGACCGTACCCAAGTGCCGCAAGAAGAACAGCCGCAACAGCGAGACTGAAGAGCAGGCTGCCGAGAAAATGCGCAAGCGCTTCGAGAGAAGCCAGAAGGTGCTCGACATCAGGAACAAATACTATCAGGAGTTCAGCAAATTCCTCACTCAGAAGCAGATAGAGCAGATGTATGAGAAGGAGCGCAAGATGATGAAGAGACTGAGCGAGCGCCGCAGGGCAAACCACGGCAAAAGGAGATGACAGCAAGTTTACAACGGCCTAATGACCGTTTGGGGGTGAACGGCCTAATGACCGTCTTCGGGTTAAAATAAAGCAATAAGAACAAGCGATTTTATATAGAATAAGTGTTGGTTTTTTTCTGGAGGTTGGCATCCGTGAGGATGTCAGTCTCTCGTTTTTTTTCATCGGTCATCAGAACTTGTGCGGACTTCGTCGGGGAGCTTATTTCTTCTTCCTTACAAACCGCAGACACTCGTTGAGAATCTCCACCTTTGCTATCTTCATTATGGCGAGATAGAGAAGCGAGGCGATGACGATGCGGGAGAGAAGGAGAAGGGCAAGGTTTGGAATGGCACGTGTGGCGAAATGGGTCACCGCCATCACCGCTGCTGCCGAAAGCATGAAGGGCATGGTGTCGGCAAGTACTTCAGCGATGCGGATGCCGATAAGGCGATGCGCCTGCCACTGCCACACGGCAAGCCACAACACGGTGAAGATGGTGTATGCCACCACCATGACATATATGCCATAGCTGCAAGTGAGCAGTATCAGCAATATCTGCATCACAATCTGTGCGATATTGCACCACATGTATATGTCTGACCGTCCGCCACTGATGGCGAGCTGCTGGTACATGGTGTTGAACGAGAAGAAGGCACCACCCACACAGAGCACCTGGAGCAACGGAATGCAGTCGGTCCATTTCTCCCCTATCGTGAGCAATATGAACTCATTGGAGACGAGCGACAGTCCGAACATGGCAGGGAAAGACAGGAACGCCGTGAAGCGCATCAGCTTGCGGAACACCCGTTTCTCCCTCTCGCTGTCGTCGGCAATCTGCGCCAGCACGGGCTGTGCCACCTGGTCTATGGTGCCGGATATCGTGCTGTATGCCATGGTGTTCCATTTGTTTGCCTGGGTGAAGTTTCCCACTGCCGCCATCGGGAACTTATGTCCGATGATGAAGGTGAGGACATTGCCGTTGATGGTGTTTACGATAGAGGTGATGAGAATCTTGACGCTGAACGAGAACATCCGCCTTATCGGACTGAAGTCGATATGGAATGTGGGGTGCCATTTGCGGAAGGTGTAGTAGTAGCGGCAGATGTTCTGTATGAAGACGAAGAGCACCGACTGCCATGCGAGGCTCCAGTATGCCATGCCATTGCATGCCATCACCACTCCGCAGATGCCTGAGAGGGAGAGGGCGATGAGTCCTGTCATGGTGCGCTCCTTTGCCATGATGTTCTTGAACATATAGGCGTGGTGGGCGATGCCGAACGACGACAGGAAGAAGGCGAGAAACACGAAGCGCGACAGCTTGGTGAGCACCGGTGAATGGAAATACCAGGCGATGAGGGGCGCCGAGAAGAAGAGGATGACGTAGAGGATGGCACTGGCGATGATATTGAACCAGAACACGGCATTGTAGTCGTTTGCCGTTGGATTTTTGATATTCGTGAGCCCCTGGGTGAAACCGCTGCTCTGCAGATTGCCGGCAATGAGAGTGAAGATGGTGAGCACGCCCACCACGCCGTAGTCGCCAGGCGAGAGCTGCTTGGCAAGCACGATGCCGAACACGAGGTTAAGCATCTGTATCGTACCACTGTTCACCGCTCCCCAAAAGAGCCCCTTGGCTGTCTTCTCCTTCAATGATTCCGTCATCGTTTCGCTGTTTTTTTTCGTTTTTTCATAATGCGACCGCCACTAAAGTCTGCACGGGGTTTCGCATGTGGCGGTCTTAAGATTATGCAAAAATACAACTAAATGTTTTCTTTCCTTGTCTCTTTCGCTTTTTTTTAACTACCTTTGTAAATGGTATGGACATAAAAGATATAAAAAAAGAGTGGAACGCCAAGATTCTGGATATTCTGAAGGCGTTGACACGCATCTGCGAGGATCACGGACTTACCTTCTACTGCTGTGCAGGAACGGCAATCGGTGCGGTGAGACATCATGGCATCATCCCATGGGACGACGACATCGACGTGATAATGCCGCGCCCCGACTACGACCGTCTGCTGGAGATAGCCAAGAAGGAGGATTTCGGGAAGTATGAACTTGTGACGCCCTACGACAATGAGGCGTACCCTCTGTATTTCTCAAAGTTGTCTGACAAGACGACAACTCTCGTGGAGGAGCGCGAGCGCCCGTGTGTCATCGGTCTGTTCGTGGACATCTTCCCCCTCGACGCCACCGACGATGACATAGACAAGGCGCACAGGCTGAAAGACAGATACACGAAGATCATCAACCGTCTCAATGCCATATCCACACGCAACACCTTCGGCGAATACATGCAGCTGCTGACAAGCACTAAAACGTGGGGACGCTTCGCCATAAAGACTCTGGCATTCTTCTGCCGGTCGGCGATCCGCCGCAGACTGATACGACAGATGGACGGGATGAGCCATCTCTACGACTATGAGAAGGCGAAGAACGTGCAGGTGTATACCGGGTCTTACGGCTACCGCGAGGTGTTCCCCAAGGAATGGCTCGGCAAGGGAAAGACGTTCCCCTTTGAAGACACCACAGTATTGCTGCCCGAGAGATACGACGAATATCTGCGGCATTTCTTCGGCGACTACATGCAGCTGCCGCCAGTGGAGCAGCGGATAGAGAAGCACAACAGGGCTTATCTGAACATGAACGCCAGAGAACCGATAGAGGAAGTGAAGAAAAAGCTGGGATAAACGATCTCATCGAGACAACAATCCTCTTCGAGACAAAAATTCCATAACAATAAAGACAAGAATAAATACAGATACTATGAACTATGCACTCATAATAGCCGGTGGTTCCGGCAACAGAATGGGACAAGACATCCCAAAGCAATTCATGCACGTGGACAACTGTCCGATAATCATCCACACGCTGCTCGCCTTCCAGCGTCATCCCGACATCGACGGCATCGCCGTGGTGTGTCTCGACGGATGGCAGACGGTATTGCAGTCGTATGCCAACCAGTTCTCGGTGACTAAGCTGAAATGGATTTTCATGGGCGGAGACAACGGACAGCATTCGATACGCAACGGTGTGTATGGACTGAAGGAGAACGGTGTGAATGATGATGACCTCGTGTTGGTCCACGATGCCGTGAGACCTCTGCTGTCGCAGGACATCATATCATCCAACATCGCCACATGCAAGAAATACGGATATGCCATAACGGGAATAAAATGCCGCGAGGCGATACTTGAGAGCGAGGACGGATTCAGTACACGCACCAGCATTCCGCGCGACAAGCTGATACGCACGCAGACGCCACAGACTTTCAGACTGAAGAACCTCGTGGCTGCCCATGAGGAGGCTAAGGAGAAGGGCATCACCAACTCCGTGGCTTCTTGTACGCTGATGGCGGAACTGGGCGGCAGGGAGATGCATATCGTGCCGGGATCGGAGAAGAACATCAAGGTGACGACTGTGGAGGATCTGGAAATTCTGAAGGCTCTCATGCATGTGCACAAGGAGTCTTGGCTGAAATAACGACATCTATCATGACAGAATACAGAAAGGACATTATCAACGCCGCTGCCGCTGCGCTGCCCTGGGAGAAACTGGAAGACAGGAACATTCTCGTGACGGGGGCCACGGGCCTCATCGGGGGGTGTCTTGTTGAAATACTGATGGCTCACCGGGAGCGCTCATACCATGTATTTGCCGCCGGACGCGACGAGAAGAGGGCGCATGCACGCTTTGCCCGCTACTGGCAAGACGAGCGGTTCCACTTCATAAAATTCGATGTCAGCGAACCGCTTGCCGGTGACGCTGTGTTCCACTATATCATCCACGCCGCGAGCAACGCCAGTCCGGTGTTCTTCGCCAAGAGTCCGGTGGAGATAATAAAGTCTAATGTCTATGGCACCGCTAATCTGATAGACTACGGCAGGAACCACGGCATGGAGAGATTCCTTTATGTCTCGTCGGGCGAAATCTACGGACAGGGCACCGGCGAAAAGGCGTTTACCGAGACAGACAGCGGATATGTGGACTGTGCCACGCCGAGGGCTTGTTACCCGTCGTCGAAGCGTGCGGCAGAGACTCTCTGTGTGGCGTATGCCGAGGAGTATGGTGTGGATGCGGTGATAGTGAGACCGTCGCACACCTACGGTCCGCATTTCACAGGCAGCGACAACCGTGTATTCTGTCAGTTCATCCGCAACGTGCTGCGCGGTGAGGACATAGTGATGAAGAGCGACGGCAGTCAGATGCGGTCGTGGTGTTATGTGGCTGACTGTGCCCTGGCGATGCTATACGTGCTACTAAATGGCGAACGGGGAAATGCCTACAACATCGCCGACACATCATCGGTGTTCTCCATCAGGGAAATGGCAGAGACGCTGGCGCATCAGGCTGGCAGGAAGGTGGTGTTCGCCATCCCTGAAGATGCCGAGAAGAAAGTTTTCACGAAGATTTCCTATGCAGTGTTTGCCACCGACAAGCTGGAGGCTTTGGGATGGAAACCCCTTGCCGGCAACTGGCAGCAGAAGCTGAAGACGACGATACGGGAGGAAATGGATAAGACCGATTTGGGTTAAACGACTACCCAAGATAAAGCTTCTCATATTTCCGCTGCATCTGTTCCACGCCGAAGCGGACTGCAACGAACTGGCGGGCTTGCTGCGACAGCATCGTGCGGTCGGCATTGGGGATAACACTGCGGAAGATATGGAAATATTGTTCGTGGCTGTTGTCGTGGCCCACGAGAGGCCAGTCTTTGGGGACGGTCTCATTGAGTCCCTTGCAGCCGCTGCATACCACCGGCAGACCGGCAAACGCCGCTTCTACCGACATCAGCGGAAGGCCTTCGAATTCGGAAGGCATAAACATATAATCAAAGGAGGCGAGATAGCCAGAGATGCCATACAGGGGCGGACGGACGGTGACGTTTGGCAGTCCGCCGAGCTCTCTGTCCACCATTTCCTGTAGTCTGCCACCGCCGATGACATGGAAATGATACTGCGGCATATCCTGCAGACCTTTTATCACGGCAACGAGATGCACGATGCCCTTCTGGTCATCAAACCGTCCGGCAAAGAGGATGTTCGTCTTTCCGGCTTTCAACCCGTCATACGCTTTTTGTTCCACCTCCGGCACACCATTGTATATTATCGGCGGCTGACTGCCGTATTCCCTCGTATAGCAATCGAGCACCGACTGCGAGATGGCGACATTGGCATCATGGCGCTGATAGAAGCGCTCCACCTTTCTGCCAAACCTTTTCAGTCCGGTCCAGAGACAGGTGTTATGGATGGTGCGCACGAGCTTTACGCGACGCAGCATCCATGGGAAGACTCGCGAGATTGCCCACACGCACATATCCGGCACTTCGGTATGGGCATGCACGACATCGGGTCTGTATCTGAGCCAGAGCAGCAGAAAGCGAAAAGGAAAGAGCATGGCGGCGATACGCTCGGCGATGAAATGAAAATGGAAAGCGGGCATGACAGACCGGTGACAGATAACGCCGACAGACTGCAGTTCATCGAGGAACCCACGGGTGAATGAGGAATCGCCACGCAACACCTCCACCACATGATATTCAAAGTCGTCGTTTCCTGACTTGGCGATGTTGGCGGCAACCCGTTCCGCACCGCCAAGGTCGAATTTGGATATTATATGGAATACTCTTTTCATGATATTTCCCTTTTTCTTTAGTTATGCATATATGCCAGGGCATGCCTGATTACATACGCCATACTATAACATATTGCAAAAATACGGCATTTTTCCCACTAATCAATGAAGGCATGTGAAAATATTGGTAAGTGACGGTAAAATAACTAAAGCGCTGCCCCGCAACAATATGCAAAGGCAGCGCTACATGAAAAGGTATTACTATTGAGAAGTCATCAACACTCTTTTCCGCCCAGGAACACACGCTCTACGATAGGTGTGGTGTAGGCGTATGGCACGAAGCTGACCGACGGTATAGGACGGGTGATGAAGAAGTTCGCCACCTTGCCCTTGGCAATGGAACCATACTGCTGGCTTTCGCCCATGGCGCAAGCACCGTTGAGCGTTGCGGCATTGATAGCTTCCTCAGGCAGGAGCCTCAACTTGATGCATGCCAACGACACCACGAACTTCATGTCGCCCGACGGTGTGGAACCGGGGTTATAATCACTCGCCACGGCAACCGGGAGTCCGGCGTCTACCATCTGGCGCGCCTTGCCATAAGGCAGGTTGAGGAAGAACGATGTGCCTGGCAGCACGGTAGGCATGGTAACGGTGTCTCTGAGAATCTCTATCTCCTCCACTGTCATGCTTTCGAGATGGTCTACAGAGAGTGCGCCATGGGCCACACCCACCTCTACTCCACCCGACGATGCCAGTTCATCGGCATGAATCTTCGGTTTCATACCCCATTTGTCGGCAGCCTCCAGGATGCGTGCCGTCTCTGCAGGAGTGAAGAATCCTTCATCGCAGAACACGTCAACGAAATCGGCAAGTTTCTCCTTGCCCACCTCCGGTATCATCTCGTTGACCACCAGGTCAACATAGTCAGGCTGCGTCATTCCCCTGCCCACAGCATGGGCGCCGAGGAAGGTGGACTTCACGCGCAGCGGTGAATTCTCCTTTATTCTCTTTATCACGTGGAGCATCTTCAGCTCGTCGGCGGTGTTGAGTCCGTAGCCGCTCTTTATCTCCACACAGCCGGTTCCCTTGCGCATCACTTCTTCCATGCGCACCATGGCCTGCCGGTAAAGCTCGTCTTCAGAAAGCGTATGCAGCAAGTCGGCGGAATTGAGGATACCGCCTCCGCGCTTGGCAATCTCAGCATAGCTGAGACCGCGGATCTTGTCAACGAATTCCGCCTCACGGCTTCCGGCAAAAACGATATGGGTATGCGAGTCGCACCATGATGGCAACACCGCACCTCCCTCAGCATCCACATGCTCGTCGGCTGCTATTCCCTCTGCCGGCATCTCAGCTCTCGTGCCCCATGCCGCAAAGCGCCCGTCCTCAACGAGGAGCCATGCGTCATTCAATATGCCGAGGCTCTGCATCTCTTTGCCACAGAGCCTCTGCTTGCCATGAGAATCGATGCCAGCGAGAATCCCGATGTTTTCTATCAATACTCTCATCTGTCAGTCGGATATGTGGTATGGATTATTTTCTAAGAAACTCTATAGAGTGCTGTATGTGGGGATACATCACCTCGTCGTTCACGATGAACGGAACCACCTTGCGATAGTCCTCGAACAGTTTCTCCACTGCAGGAGAAGACTTCAACGGACGACGGAACTCCAATGCCTGTGCTGCATTGAAGAGTTCTATTGCGAGCACGCGCTCCACATTGAGCACCACCTTATAGAGCTTGATGGCAGCGTTGGCTCCCATGCTCACATGGTCTTCCTGTCCCTGGCTTGAAGGTATGCTGTCTACAGACGCCGGTGTGCAGAGGCTCTTGTTCAAGCTTACTACTGAAGCGGCGGTATACTGGGTGATCATGAATCCGCTGTTCACGCCAGGTGTGGCAACGAGGAAGCTTGGCAGGTCTCTTGTGCCTGACACGAGCTTGTATGTTCTGCGCTCGGAGATATTGGCGAGCTCGCTCATTCCGATAGCGAGGAAGTCCATTGGCAATGCTATAGGCTCGCCATGGAAGTTGCCGGCAGAGATGATGAGGTCTTCATCTGGACAAACGGTAGGATTGTCGGTTGCTGAGTTTATCTCGGTGTCGATAACAGACTTCACGTATGCGAGTGTGTCCTTGGCAGCTCCATGCACCTGTGGGATGCATCTGAAAGAGTATGGGTCCTGGACATAAGGTTTCGGTCTGGCTGCTATCTCGCTGCCCTGAAGCAGTTCGAGCATTCTTGCTGCGGTGTCGAGCTGTCCCTTGTGAGGACGCACCACATGAACGGCCTTGGTGAATGGAGAGAGCAGTCCGTAGTAAGCGTCGAGAGACATTGCGGCAATCCTGTCTGCCCAGTCGCTCAACCGCTCGCTCTGAAGCAGAGACCAAACGGCGAAAGCACTCATGTTCTGAGTACCGTTGAGCAGAGCGAGACCCTCTTTAGAACCCAACTGTATAGGCTGCCAGTTCATCTCCTTCAGTACTTCAGCACCTGTCATCACCTTGCCTTTATATTCCACTTCGCCGAGTCCGACGAGAGGCAATGTGAGGTGTGCCAGCGGCACGAGGTCGCCGGAAGCTCCGAGCGAGCCCTGCATATATACTATAGGATAGATGTCGTTGTTGAAGAAGTCGACGAGGCGCTCCACGGTGTCGAGCTTCGAACCTGAATATCCGTAGCTCAGCGACTGTATCTTGAGCAGCAGCATAATCTTCACGATTTCGTTTGGCACACGGTCGCCGACACCGCAGGCATGCGACATCATGAGGTTGATCTGCAGCTGTGCCAGTTGGTCGGCGCCAACGGATACGTTACAAAGAGAACCGAATCCTGTGGTCACTCCATAAACGGGAGCTGTGGTCTCGGCAATCTTCCTGTCGAGGTATTCTCTACATTTGATTATGCGCCGACGTGCGTCGTCGCTAAGTTCGAGTTTGTAACCTTTCTCAATGATTTCGCCGATACGCTCAATCGTAAGATGTTCTGCTGAAATTTTGTGTATCATAGTAGTGTATGATTAATTTTAAAAATCGGAAAAGCCCTGAGGACCCAAAAGACCTATGAATATAATACGCCTCCGTTGAGGCTAACAGAGTTCACTCAGGACTTTCCGACTATATTGTGTATTATAAAATGTTATTGATTATCTCGTCGTCAACGATGCTCGGCATCGTAACCTGCAGACCTGGAGTGCGCAGCATCTCGCGCTCGATGCTCGTCATCGAACCAGAGTTGCGTGCCCAGCTTCGGCGGGCGATACCGTTGTTCACATCCCACAGGAGCATCTCGCGAATATGACGGTCTGAGTCGGCATCACCGTTGATCACCATACCGAAGCCACCGTTGATGACCTCTCCCCAGCCTACTCCGCCGCCGTTGTGGATAGACACCCATGTAGCACCGCGGAATGAGTCGCCGATGACATTCTGTACCGCCATGTCGGCACAGAACTGCGAACCGTCATAGATATTGCTTGTCTCACGGAATGGAGAGTCGGTACCCGACACGTCGTGATGGTCTCTGCCCAACACTACAGGCTTTGAAATCTCGCCCTTCTTTATCGCCTCGTTGAAGGCGAGGGCTATCTTGGTGCGTCCCTCGCAGTCGGCATAGAGAATACGTGCCTGGGAACCCACAACGAGGTGGTTCTTACCGGCCTCCTTGATCCAGTGGATATTGTCGTCCATCTGTCCCTGTATCTCCTCTGGCGCCTCTGCCTTGATCTGCTCCATCACTTCGGCAGCGATGCGGTCTGTTGTGGCGAGGTCTTTCGGATCGCCGGATGTACAAACCCAGCGGAAAGGTCCGAAACCATAATCGAAGAACATCGGTCCCATTATGTCCTGCACGTAAGACGGATAGCGGAACTTTCCGTCGGGCATCACGATATCGGCTCCGGCACGCTTGGCCTGCAGCAGGAAGGCATTGCCGTAGTCGAAGAAGTACATGCCCCTTGCGGTGAGCTTGTTGATGGCTGCCACCTGACGGCGCAGCGACTCCTGCACGAGGTCGCGGAATTTTTCCGGTTCCTCTGCCATCAGCCGTTTCGACTCCTCAAGCGATACGCCTACCGGATAGTAGCCGCCTGCCCATGGGTTGTGGAGCGATGTCTGGTCGGAACCCAGATCCACATGCATATTCTCGTCAGCGAGGCGTTCCCACAGGTCAACGACGTTGCCCACATAAGCCATGCTCACCGTGCGTTTCTCTTCCATCGCCTTGCGAACGGCAGGAATCAGTTCGTCGAGACTGTAGTGCAGCTCGTCTACCCATCCCTGTGCATGACGTTTCTCGGCAGCCAGCGGATTGATTTCAGCAACGATGCTCACCACTCCGGCAATGTTGCCTGCCTTTGGCTGAGCTCCCGACATGCCTCCGAGACCAGAGGATACGAAGAGCATTCCGTGGATGTCAGTAGGACCGCCAGGTTTCTTCATCTGCTTGCGGGCAGCGTTGAGCACGGTGATGGTAGTGCCGTGTACGATTCCCTGCGGACCGATATACATATATGATCCGGCGGTCATCTGTCCATACTGGCTCACTCCGAGTGCGTTCATGCGCTCCCAGTCGTCTGGCTTGGAGTAGTTTGGAATCACCATACCGTTTGTCACCACTACACGTGGCGCATTCTTGTGAGACGGGAAGAGACCGAGCGGATGACCGGAATACATCACGAGCGTCTGCTCGTCTGTCATCTCGCTGAGGTATTTCATCACGAGTCGATACTGTGCCCAGTTCTGGAACACGGCACCATTGCCTCCGTATGTTATCAGTTCGTGAGGATGCTGTGCCACTGCCGGGTCAAGGTTGTTCTGAATCATCAGCATGATGGCGGCTGCCTGCTCAGAGCGGTGTGGATAGTCGCTTATCGAACGGGCATACATCTCGTAGTCAGGACGGTAGCGATACATGTATATTCTACCGTATTCGTGAAGTTCTTCGAGGAACTCAGGTGCGAGTTTCGCGTGAAGATGTTTCGGGAAATAGCGCAACGCATTGCGCAGGGCGAGTTTCTTCTCTTCGTCGGTGAGAATCTCCTTGCGCTTGGGCGCATGGTTTATCTCTTTATCGTATGCCTTCGGTTCCGGCAGAGTGTCGGGGATTCCGATGCGTATCTCCTCTTGGAATTGTTCTTTTGTCATAGTTGCTTCGATTTAGACATTTTTATATGATATATGACCGAAAAAGGTGAGGGAGAAAAACGTAATTTCTTCACCCTCACCTTTCGTCATTTTATTTTCTTATCATCTCTTCGACAGTCTGCGTGATTTCCTTCTCCTCAGCATTTGCCTTCTCCACGAGAGCGTCGGCCTCGGCGATGAGCGCTTCTGCCTTCTCACGGTCTTTCAGCGATGCTGCGTTGATCTTCACGTTCATGCCTGCTCCGATTACGGCAGCTCTTGCTGCGAGCGCACCCACTCCTGCATCCGACACGCTGTTAGGATTTCCTGTGGTCACCATCTGGCGGCATACCTCAAACACCTTGTATGATGTCTTCATAGTCTCCAGCGGCACCTCCGTGGCGAAGAGCGTTGCTGCCTGTATGGCATCAGTGCGCAACTGTTTCTCCTCATCGGTGTTCTTAGGCATTCCGAAGGCAGCCATGATGCGGTTGAACGCCTCGGTGTCTTCGTCAACGAGATGCAGAAGCTCTTCCTGCAGCTCCATGCCGCGCTCCGCCCATTGGGCGAACTCGCTCCAACGCTCGTCCCATCCCGGTTTGTGGCTTGAGAGGTTTGCCACCATAGTGGCGAGCGAAGCTCCCAGTGCTCCCATATATGCAGACACGGAACCGCCTCCAGGAGCCGGGCTCTCGCGGCTTGTCTCCTCGGCAAATCCCTTCACCGTGAGGCCTACGAGCTTGTTGCCGCCCTTCTCGCCTGCTGCGAGCAGGTATTCTATAACCTTCTCCTCGGGGTTGAACGGACGCAGGTCTTCGAGTCCCATTGACTTGATGGCAATCTTCAGTATGTCTTCCTTAGGAATACCTGCCGAGCGCTGCTGCTTGGCGAGGAAATACTTGCCGGCGTCGAGGAGCGCACACTCTGGGATGAGTCCTACGATCTCCGTTCCGGTAACGCGCAGTCCGCGGTTCTGGGCACAGCGGCACACCTCGTCGAAGGCTTTGTGCAGCGGTGTCTCGTTGATATTGGTGATGTTCATTGACACCTGGGCGATGCCGTATTCGTCGATGAACCATCCGATTGCCTTTGTTCCCTTGAGCGTACCCGGCTGCATCACGACCTTTCCGTTCTCGTCGAGCTTCTTCTTTCCGGTGATAGGATTGCCCTCACGAACCGGGCGGCCCTTCTCTCTGACGTCGAACGCGATGGCGTTGGCGCGGCGTGTAGAAGTGGAGTTGAGGTTGAAGTTCACGGCGATGAGGAAGTCGCGGGCTCCCACTACCGTGCAACCGGTGCGTGCCACCTTCTCGTCGTATGGCCTTGCACCGAAGTCAGGCTTCTCGTTCTCGTCCATAATGCGCTCAGCGATACCCTCATACTCACCTCTGCGCACAACGGCAAGGTTGCGGCGCTTTGGTGTACGGGCTGCTGCCTCATAGCAATATGTAGGAATCTGCAGTTCGTCGGCGATGCGCTCAGCGAGTTTCTGTGCCAGTTCGGCGCATTCTTCGAGTGTGATGCCGCTTACAGGTACGATTGGCAACACATCGGTAGCACCGATACGTGGGTGTGCTCCGTGATGCTTGCGCATATCGATGAGTTCGCCTGCCTTTGCCACAGCACGGAAAGCTGCGTCTACAACGGCCTCCGGCTCTCCTACGAAGGTTACAACCGTACGGTTGGTGGCTTCGCCCGGATCCACGTCGAGGAGCTTTACTCCCGATGTCTTTTCAATCTCACTGGTTATCTGCTTGATAACGTTCATGTCGCGACCCTCGCTGAAATTGGGCACGCACTCAACAATCTGCTTTTTCTTTGCCATTGCTATGTTTTTTATAGTATCGTTATTTTGTTAGTCAAATTACTTTCCTTGCGGATGTTTTCCAATAGATGTTGCAAATCTACATAAAAAAATTTAATGTTGTAAGGATAAATCAAAAAAAGTTGGATATATTTATCCTTCTTTCATAACTCTTCATTAGATTTGCAGAAAGAAAACGAAAATTAAGCATCTTGATGTAACAATAGGCGCATCATCTATATTATATAAGGTTATACATAAATTAAGGTAGGAATATGAATCCCGTCACTCAAACCATAATATTGTCGGCATCCACACTGAGGATGCTGCCGCACATAGCCATTTATCTGCTCCACCGGAAGGATATCGATGCCGACCTGACCCAGGTGCAGGACCGCCGGGCTGGGGTATTGAACTTCATCAAGGCGTGTACCAGGGAGCGCACGTTCAGGAATCTATTCTACTATCGCATCGGGGAATACCTTTCGGCTCCCATACGCTGGATGCTGCCTGGAGAGAGGACTCTGAACATCTGGTGTCCGAGCATCGGCAAGGGAGCGCATCTGGAGCATGCCTATGCCACGTATCTGAATGCCGAGGGGATAGGCGAACGGTTCTATTGCCTGCAGATGGTGACGCTGGGTAATGGCAAAGACGGTCGCCCCACGCTTGGCGACGATGTGGAAATATATACCGGCGCCACGGTGTTCGGAGGCGTGAGGATTGGCAACAACGTGACGATAGGTGCCGGAGCGGTGGTGTTCACCGATGTGCCGGACAACTGCACGGCAGTGGGAAACCCGGCAAGGATCATCCCCAAACGGCGGGGTTAAACTCTAACCGCCAACAGTCAGTAGAAATCTCAACCCAATTCACCTCAAATGCCATACTGCCATACAGACAATCCTGCAATATGGCATTCCTGCAAATTACAGTTAAATATTCATAAAAATAAAATCCTAACGAGTCTTGTATTATAAATATAAAGGAAAAATTCATACCTTTGCAATCCGATTATTAAACGGGGAAAGACTTAGAACCCCACGAACGTAGTGTTAATAGTTGTACTTTTGGCCGAGTGCGACGGTTAGTGAATCGACGTTCAAACGGTTTTCATAAACCTCTAACCTTATATTATAAATAGGACAGACGGAATATGAAAAGCGTGAAGAAAGTAATAAAAAAAACGTTTTTTAGTAGTAAAATTAAAACATCAGAATGAACACTTTAAGTTACAAGACTATTTCCGCAAACAAGGAAACAGTCAACAAAGAGTGGGTTGTTATCGACGCCACAGACCAGGTAGTAGGTCGTCTTTGCTCTAAGGTGGCAAAATTGTTGCGCGGTAAGTACAAGCCAAACTTCACTCCTCACGTAGATTGCGGAGACAACGTAATCATCATCAACGCCAGCAAGGCATATTTCACTGGCAAGAAGGAGACCGACAAGGTCTACACACGTTATACTGGCTATCCAGGCGGACAGCGCTTCAACACTCCAGCCGAGCTTCGCACTCGCAAGGGCGGTGTTGACAAGATTATCCGTCATGCTGTGAAGGGTATGCTTCCAAAGGGTCCTCTCGGACGCCACATCATGGACAACCTTTATGTATATGAGGGAACAGAGCACAACCACGAGGCTCAGAAACCTAAAGCAATCGATATTAACCAGTATAAATAATTCACACGATAATGGAAGTAATTAACGCAATTGGTCGCCGCAAGAGTGCTGTTGCACGTGTTTACATGAGCGAGGGTACCGGCAAGATAACCATTAACAAGAAAGATATTACTGAGTATTTCCCATCAGCAATCGTACAGTATGTTGTAAAGCAGCCTCTGTTGGCTCTCGACGCTGTTGAGAAGTATGACATCAAGGCTAACCTCGACGGTGGTGGCTTCACAGGCCAGAGCCAGGCTCTCCGCCTCGCTATCGCACGCGCACTCGTTAAGGTGAACGCTGAGGACAAGAAGACTTTGAAGGATCACGGATTCATGACTCGCGACTCTCGTGCCGTTGAGCGTAAGAAGCCAGGTCAGCCAAAGGCTCGTCGTCGTTTCCAGTTCAGCAAGCGTTAATCCTCTGGATAGCTGGACAATGTTTAGCATCTAAACCGGCAAGACTCGAATTGCGATTACTCGCCGGCTGATTCTAACAAAAGAATAAAAAAGAAAGTAAACAAACAATTTTAAAAAGAAAAAGAAATGTCAAGAACAAATTTTGATATGCTTCTGAAGGCCGGATGTCATTTCGGTCAACTCACACGCAAGTGGAATCCTGCAATGGCTCCTTATATCTTCATGGAGCGTAACGGTATTCATATCATCGACCTGTATAAGACCGCAGCCAAGATCGACGAGGCTGCAGAGGCTCTTAAGCAGATCGCAAAGTCAGGCAAGAAGATTCTGTTCGTTGCTACTAAAAAACAGGCTAAGGACGTTGTTGCTGACAAGGCAGCTTCTGTAAACATGCCATACGTTATCGAGCGCTGGCCAGGTGGTATGCTCACCAACTTCCCAACAATCCGCAAGGCTGTGAAGAAGATGGCTAACATCGATAAGCTGATGAACGACGGAACATACTCTAACCTCTCTAAGCGTGAGATCCTGCAGATCACACGTCAGCGCGCCAAGCTGGAGAAGAACCTCGGTTCTATCGCCGACCTGACCCGTCTGCCATCTGCACTCTTCGTTGTTGATGTTATGAAAGAGGCCATCGCCGTTAAGGAAGCTAAGCGTCTTGGTATTCCTGTATTCGCTATCGTGGATACTAACTCTAACCCTAAGGACGTAGACTTCATGATCCCAGCCAATGACGACGCAAAGGACAGCATCGACGTTATCCTGACTGCTTGCTGCGAGGCTATCAACGAGGGTCTTGAGGAGCGCAAGGTAGAGAAGGCTGACGAGAAGGCTGCAAAGGAGCAGGCTGAGACAGCTGAGGACAAACCAAAGCGCGCACGTAAGGCTGCACGCAAGGACGCACCTGCAGAGGCTGCCGCAGAGGAGGCACCAGCAGAGGCTTAATCAATGACAGTATAAAGAGATTAGGAACGTTGAATTAATGACTTACAGAATACTTAATTCAATGTTCCTTTTTCAATATTAATCCAAAACCTAATTCAATATTTAAGACTATGGCTGTATCAATAGCTGATATTCAGAAGCTGCGCAAGATGACTGGCGCCGGTCTTTCTGATTGCAAGAAGGCTCTCACTGAAACAGAGGGCAATTTCGACAAGGCAGTAGAGATTATCCGTGAGAAGGGACAGGCTATCGCTGCTAAGCGTTCTGACCGCGAGACTTCTAACGGTTGTGTTCTCGTTAAATACGCTGACAACTTCGGCGCTATCGTAGCATTGAAGTGTGAGACTGACTTCGTGGCTAACGGAGCTGACTATATCAAACTGACACAGGATATCCTCGACGCTGCTGTAGCTGCAAAGGCTAAGAGCCTCGACGAGGTTAAGGAACTGACATTGGCTGACGGAACAAAGGTTCTCGACGCTGTTGTCGCTCGCTCTGGTATCACCGGCGAGAAGATGGAGCTCGACGGCTACAACTTCATCGAGGGTGAGAACATTTCTACATACGACCACATGGGCAAGCACACTCTCTGCACAATGGTTCAGACCAACAAGGCAGCTGAGGAGCAGGCTCACGCTATAGCAATGCAGGTGGCTGCCATGAAGCCTATGTTCCTTGACGAGGCTTCTGTTTCTCAGGAGTTCATCGAGGAGGAGAAGAAGGTTGCTGCTGAGAAGACAAAGCAGGAGCTGGTACAGAAGGCTGTTGACGCTGCCCTGAAGAAGGCTGGCATCAACCCTGCACACGTTGACTCTGAGGAGCACATGGAGTCTAACATGGGCAAGGGATGGATCACAGCTGAGGATGTTGCCAAGGCTAAGGAGATCATCGCTACTGTATCTGCAGAGAAGGCTGCAAACCTCCCTGCTCAGATGATCGAGAACATCGTGAAGGGTCGTATCAACCGCATCTACAAGGAGAACTGTCTGCTCAACCAGGAGTTCATCCAGGACAGCAAGCTCTCTGTTGCTGACTACCTGAAGGCTGCCGACAAGGACCTCACAGTAGTTGACTACAAGCGCTTCTCTCTGAGCGCTGACTAATCCTGAGGATTAATCACAAACTTAAATATATCAGCCAGGCAAGGGATTCAAGAAATCGTTTGCTTGGCTTTTACTGTTTTTTATCTGCCTGTAACCAATAACATTATACTTCGTATGAAAAATCTGAATAATATCATAAAATCACTGCTGCCGGCAATTGTTTCAGTGATATGCCAATGTGCATACAGCCAAATCACTGTGGTTGACGCAAACGACAAGCTGCCTGTCATCTCGGCAAGCATATATAACGGCAACGGAACAGACGTTATAGGCATTACCGACTACGACGGGAAACTACCCAAAACTGCAGAACAGCTACAAAGCATACACATACAACACATAAACTACATGCCGGCAAACATAAACCTGCAGTCGCTGAAAGACTCTACGATTCTCCTTACACCCCGCACACACAGGCTTCCTGAGGTGAAAATCTCGAAGCAGAAAGACGCAATGCTCAGGATGAAAGTATATATCAGACACATGACAGTTCTGAACAGCAAGCCTGCAGCAGTAAGCGAAAGCATGGCCTATCTGTATTTCAAAGAAAACAATGACGACGGCAAACCAAATTCATACAAAATACTGTCGGAAGACAAGTTCAAGGACGAAAAGGCTTATGAGGGTGAAAGCAAGATGCTGAAATCACTAGCAGACTTCAGCAATCCTACAGCTTTAGCATTCTTCGACGGATACAAACACTATAACACATTGAAAGGCTCGAGGAGAATGGGAACCAGTTGGAAAAGGGCTGGAGGAATATATTATATGAACGAAGACTCCATAAACAAACGCTGCGAAATAGTAAGAGACAGTTTGTTTTCTGACAAGCCCTTCAAGGTTCCACTCTTCGGATTCGCATTCAGTAACATATACAACAGCGAGACATACAGCACGGAATTGGGTACTCCGCGATTATACAATCTGATAAACATGACAGACAGATACCGCGTCTACCAGACAAAGACAATGGGTTACGTGGACATGGTTACGGAAATGTATATCCTTGGCATCGACTATGCCTCTAAGGAAGAAATGAAAGCGGACAAGAAACTCAAACTTTCACCTTTTGAAAGACCTGAAGGCATAGTGGCGGCAGACGACTGGCTCACAACTACTATAAAGGGCATGCAAAGGATAAAATAACAGAACATTAAACAAAACAATTATACAATGAAGATTTTCGCAGTAGGATTGAACTATCCTCAACACAATAAAGAGCTTAACGAAACGTTATACAAGGGAGAAGTCCCCGTGATTTTCACCAAGGCGGACTCGTCGCTGCTGAAGGACGGAAAACCGTTCTTCGTTCCTGACGACATGGGACGCATTGACTATGAAACGGAAATCGTAGTGCGCATCTGCCGACTGGGAAAGGCTATACCTGCACGCTTCGCCCATAGGTATTATGATGCCGTGACTGTGGGCATCGACTTCACAGCTCGCGAACTGCAGGCGGAACTGAGAAAAAAAGGTCTGCCGTGGGAGATGTGTAAGGGATTCGACGGTGCTGCTGCAATTGGTGAATGGGTGAGCGTGGAGAAATTCAGAGACGTGCAGGCTCTGCAGTTCCATCTCGACATCAATGGCAAGACCGTGCAGGAGGGCCGCACAAGCGACATGCTCTTCAAGATTGACGAGATTATTGAATACATCAGCAAGTACTTCACGCTGAAAACCGGCGACATCATCTATACTGGTACTCCTGTGGGCGTGGGACCTGTGAACATCGACGACCACCTCACTGGATATATAGAAGACAGGAAAGTGCTTGAATTTAATATAAAATAAATGATAAGAAATATACTCCTCACCATAGCAGTACTTCTTGCCGGCATGACCGCCAAGGCACAGAAGTTCTTCAATCTGACTGCCGACGAAGTCAGAATAGACTCCGTCATACCTACGTTCGGATATTCCAAAGACCTGGGACCTGCCTATGCTGACTCCATATACACCGTGACAATTGAATATCCTGAATTCATCGACATGCAGAAGGGCGACGTGGAGAAACTGAAGAAAATCAGCAATGTCACCTACCCTGCCCTGCCGGAGATAACGACAAAGACAGTGGTGGAAAGGAAGAAAGGCAGACTGGAAGTATATTTCTCACCTATCGTGATGCGCAACGGAAAATACCAGAAGCTCGTAAGCTTCATGCTGCGCATCACGGCAAAACCTAAATCGACATCAACAAGAAAGGCCAACGCCAAGGCTGACAAGACGAAGAGCGAACGTTGGGCAAAGAACTCGGTGCTGGCAACGGGCAACTGGGCCAAGATACGTGTGCCGTCAACGGGTGTTTACCAGATTACTGACGCCCTGATACGTCAGGCGGGATTCAACGACCTGAGCAAGGTGAAGGTATATGGATATGGCGGAGCGCTACATTCGGAACAGCTGCTCGACAAGAAAATCGCTGAATATGACGATTTGAAGGAGGTGCCTACAGTCACTGTGAATGGCAAGAAGCTTTTCCGTGCCATAGGTCCGGTGTCGTGGGACAGCGCTACAAAGACTTCACGCATACGCAATCCTTATTCTGACTACGGATATTATTTCATCACACAAAGCGAGGGCGAACCGCTGAGCGTTGACTCGGCTGCCTTCGTGTCATCTTTCTATCCTGCCAACGACGACTACCACACGCTATACGAGGTGGATGACTACGCCTGGTTCCAGGGAGGAAGGAACTTGTTTGACACCACTCCGATAAACCCAGGGGCAAGTCTGACATACGAATTGACCACTCCGGCACAGAAGACCGGCGAAGGGACTCTGTTCGTGAGACTCACCTCATCGGCTGCATCTACGAGCGAGATTGCCATCAACGACTCGGTGGTGGGAACGATAACGACGAAGAATGGCGGCGAATACGACACTGGCGTATTGGCTGAAGGTTCGTTCTATCTGAAGGACATGCTCGCAAGCAGTTCGGCAAAGACAAACAAGGTGAAAATAACAAACAAGTCGAGCAACACGGTGAGACTCGACTACATCACCCTTACCTTCAATGATCCGCGACCGGAGCCACAACTCTCGAAGGCGACGTTCGCCACACCGGAATATGTGTACAACATAACAAACCAGAACCTGCACGGGGATAAGAATTACGATATGGTGATGATAATCCCGGCAAGTCAGAAACTGCTGAAACAGGCTGAGCGTCTGAAGGCTTATCATGAGGAGCACGACAAGATGAGCGTTCGCATCGTGCCTGCCGATGAACTGTATAACGAGTTCTCGAGCGGTACGCCGGAGGCTGATGCCTATCGTCTGTATATGAAGATGATGTATGACAGGGCGGAAGACGAGGCGTCGATGCCGAAATATCTGCTGCTCTTCGGCGACTGTAAATGGGACAACAGAATGAAGGTCAGCGCTCTGAGGAACTATAGCCCTGACGACTTCCTGCTCTGTTTCGAGAGCGACAACTCTTTCAGTTACGTGAACAGTTTCATCGACGACTGCTACTTCACCGCTCTCGACGACGGTGAGGGTGCAAACGCATCGGCTTATTCCACCAAATCGGACAAATACGACATCGCTGTGGGAAGATTTCCGGTGAAGACTGCTGACGAAGCGAAGATAATGGTGGACAAGAGCATCAGCTATATGGAGAACAAGATGGCGGGGGCATGGCAGAACGTGGCTCTCTTCCTCGGTGACGACGGTAACAACAACGCTCACGTGACGTCGGTGGACAACACCGCCAAGGCTGTGGAGCAACTCGTTCCGGCAATACAGGCAAAGCGTGTGTTCTGGGACATGTATACAAGGGTATCGTCGGCAACGGGAAACACATACCCTGAGGTGACGAGTCTGTTGAAAAAGCAGCAAGCTGAAGGTGCGCTGCTCTTCGACTATGCCGGACACGGACGCCCGGACATGCTGTCTCACGAGCTTGTATTGTCGTCTGCCGACTTCGCAGCATTCAAGAACAAGGTGCTGCCTCTGTGGATTACGGCATCATGCGACATCATGCCTTACGACGGAACGGTGAGCAACATCGGAGTGAACTCCGTGCTTAATCCTAACGGGGGCACCTTCGCCTTCTACGGCACGGCACGAACGGTGTATATCACACAGAACCAATATCTCAATGCCGAATACGTGAAGGCGCTGTTCACCAAGACAAACGGCAAGTTCAATTCCGTTGGCGAGGCTCAGAGAGTGGCAAAGAACAGAATCATCAGCGATGGCACCGACAGAACGGTGAACAAGCTGCACTATGCCCTGCTCGGCGATCCGGCGATAAGTCTGAAGATAGCGGAGAGCAACGTAGTGATAGACAGCATCAACGGCATATGTCTGGCTGAAGCCACAGAACTGCCACAGATAAAGGCGGGAGCGAAGGTGAACGTGAAGGGACATATCAAGAATGCCGACGGCACCACCGACGAATCTTTCACAGGAACGGTGAACATCGACGTTAAGGACTCCAAGGAGAAACGTGTGGGCAAGTTGAACAGCAAGGATACGGGATATGCATACACCTTCTTCGACTACACCAAGACGATATTCAACGGCAACGACAGCATACGCTCAGGAAAGTTCGACATCACCTTTGCCGTGACGAAAGACATCAACTATACTGACGAGAACGGAAGGATAAATGCCTTTGCAGTGAGCAGTACCGACAACAGGACGATGAACGGATATACGGAGAACTTCATCGTGGGTGGAACGGAAATCGTATCCAACGACTCCAACGGTCCGTCGATATACTGCTATCTCAACTCTCCAAGCTTCAGCAACGGAGGCAACGTGAACTCTACGCCTTACTTCGTGGCGGAGATATCTGACAAGGACGGACTGAACACTTCGGGCAGCGGCATCGGCCATGACCTGACACTGGTAGTCGACGACGACCCGATGATGACATTCACTCTGAACGACAACTTCTCGTTCAACTTCGGTTCGTATACCGAGGGAACGACATGGTATAACATCCCGGAACTGGAGAACGGACCGCACAAGCTGAAATTCACCGCATGGGATATCCTCAACAACCCTTCGACAACGACGCTGAAATTCAACGTGGTGAAAGGTCTGACTCCGAACATCACCAACGTCTATTGCTCCAACAATCCGGCAAAGACGAACACTACGTTCATCGTCAGCCACGATAGAAGCGGCAGCAACGTGGAGATGACCATCGAAGTGTTTGACATCAGCGGCAGGCTGCTGTGGAATCATACGGAGAACACTCTGGCAGAGTCGGCAACATTCACATACGACTGGGATCTCACCACCGACAGCGGCGGCAGGTTGCAGTCTGGAGTATATCTGTATCGTGTGCGCATGACAAGCGAGGGAAAGAACGAGGCAACTAAAGCCAAGAAACTGATAGTACTCAACTGAGAATGTAACTCTTTGACTGTCGTCACACAATAATATAACACAAAAAGAGTTATATAGAGGCGTGAACGAAGTTTTCATGTAATGCAGGCTGAAATGACAGACTGGCATTGAAGAATGGAGGACCATCACGCAATACATCATAACGAGAATAAAAACAAAAGACAAGATATAAATGAAGAACAGAATAAGAATCATTGCGGCAGTATTGCTCACCGTAATAGCAACTAACGTCAAGGCTCAAGACAAGCGCGAGATGTTCAACCCTATTCATACGGCTCTCGTTTCACAGACCATCGCACCGGATGCACGCGCTGCCGGTATGGGTGACGTGGGTGCCGCCACCGACCCTGACGTGAACTCCCAATACTGGAACCCGGCAAAATATCCTTTCTGTATCAGCCGTGCAGGTCTTGCCCTGAACTACACGCCTTGGCTGCGCTCACTGGTAAGCGACATGGACATCGCATATCTCGCCGGATACTACCGCATCGGTGACTATAGCGCCGTTTCGGCATCATTGAGATATTTCTCTCTCGGTGAGGTTTACACGAACTACGACGGTACGGGCGACATATCAAACGCACAGACCATCAACCCATACGAGATGTCGTTTGATGTGGCTTATTCTCTGATGCTGAGCGAGAAATTCTCTCTCGCTGCCGGCGTGCGTTTTCTCATGTCCGACATGCAGTACAGTTCTACAGAGGAGCGCTCTGCTTCTAACGCCTTCGCTGCCGACCTCGCCTGCTACTATAACGACTATATCAACATCGGTTCTCGCGAATGTCAGCTCGGCATCGGTCTGAACATCAGCAACATCGGTAGTAAGATAACATTCGGCGGCAGTGACTACAGTGAGTTTATTCCAACAAACATGAGATTGGGTGCTGCCCTGATGGTGCCGATCGACGAATTTAACCGCTTCACGATATCTGCCGACGCAAACAAGCTGCTCGTTCCTTCTTATCCTCAGCAGGAAGAGGGGGAAACGACAGAGGACTACCAGCAGCGTGTGGAGGATGAATACTACAACACGAGCAGTATCTCCGGAATGTTCAAGAGTTTCGGCGACGCTCCTGGAGGTTTCAAGGAGGAACTTGAAGAGATAAACTGGAGTGTCGGTGCTGAATATGTATACAACGACAAGTTCAGCGTTCGCGCCGGTTACCACCATGAGTCGGAGAACAAGGGTAACAGAAAATACTTCACTGTCGGTGCGGGCTTCCGCATGAGTGCCTTTACCCTCGACTGCGGTTATGTCATCGCTACTGCAAAGAGCAACCCTCTCGACCAGACACTCCGCTTCACTCTGGGCTTCGATATGGACGGACTGAAGGATTTGTTCAAGAGAAGATAATTAAAACCCACCCTAACCCTCCCCAAGGGAGGGAACGAAGTTACTATTAATATTGATTTAGCATGAAATATGGTTATACTACTACAGACGGGACAACCTATCAACTCCTTTTAGAAAAAGCCAAAAAAATGAGAAATAATCCTACAGAAGCAGAATCGCTCTTATGGCAATATTTAAGGAGGAATGGGTTAAAAGAACATTTTAGGCAACAACATCCTATCTGTGGATATATTCCAGATTTCGTTTGCCTACGTTTGCGTCTCATCATTGAGATAGACGGAGGTTATCATTCGGAAGGTGAACAACAAGAACAAGATAAAATACGCCAAGATTATCTGGAAAAGGAAGGATTTTCTTTCTTGAGATTCACAAATGAAGAAGTTCTTTATGACACTGATGAAACTATAGGAATAATCAAAGATACAATAGAAGAACTAAAAACAGAAGCCTTTCAAAATACCAGACAAGCCGCATACCCTCCCTTGGGGAGGGACAGGGTGGGTTCGGTACGCGTAGGCTTTGGTTTTGACGTTCATAAGCTCGTTGAAGGACGTGACTTGTGGTTGGGCGGAATAAAGATTCCACACTCTCTCGGTCTGCTTGGCCATAGCGATGCTGATGTGCTGATACATGCTATCTGTGACGCATTGCTCGGAGCGGCAAACATGAGAGACATCGGTTATCACTTTCCCGACACATCGGCTGACACTCTCGACATAGACAGTAAGATACTGTTGAAGAAGACCATCGACCTGATTGCCACAAAGGGATACAGACTCGGAAACATTGACGCCACGGTTTGTGCCGAGCGCCCTAAGATAAATCCGCATGTTGAAAAGATGAAGGAATGTCTCGCCACAGTGATGAATGCCGATGTTGACGACATCTCCATCAAAGCTACAACAACAGAGAAACTCGGTTTCACTGGCAGAGAAGAGGGCATGAGTGCGTATGCCACGGTACTGATATACAAAGACTGAGAATCTGAAGAAAAAATAAGAAATCCTGAGAAAGACAGGAAATCTATACAGGAAACCTAAACAAAGACAGGAAATCCGAATAGAGACTGGAAAATTGAATAAAGGAAAAAATCTAAATAAATACCCGGAACATTCTATATGATGCTCCGGGTGTTTTTTATATCATATTTGCCATCAAAGCTGTATCAGTCCTTATGTTTTGCTGTTTCACTTTACTGAAATCACCAATAGTCTTATAGGCAATTAAATCAATCTGTAGGGCATGGTCCGTAAAGGTTGTCCATCGGCACACTTGGTGATGCCAAGAAAACCAGAAGGATGATGGGACCGGCAATAGGAATCAGACACCACCAATAGTGCCAACCTGAACGGCCGGTATCATGAAGACGGCGCACCAGAACCGAAATAGTCGGAACAATGGCAACCAAGCTGTAAATTAAAGACAACACAAGTCCAATTCCCGATCCTGTCAATACACTTCCTGCATCACCGCCGCCGAAAATGCTACCGAGTACTGAACCTATAATCCCGAACACAAGCCATGCCAGACTATTAAACAAATAGAACCACCAAAATTATGATCGTGATGCACGGCCACTGAATGTGGCAAACTTACTAAACACTGTCTTAACTGATTCTGTAAATCCCATAGTTTTTTGTTTTTATGTGTTAATAATAATTGAAAAAGCGTTCCTTTTTATAAATATTTCTCCACAAAGATATTGATTATTTCAATATAAACAAACTCTTTGCTATGAATTATTAAAAATATTAGGTAATTTTGTTCACTGAATGCAAAATGGAATGTTTTTGTTCACTGAATGTAAAAAAACAGAATATTATGACAGACACGGGAAATGACAAAATCAACGTGCTTGGCAAACAAACGAACTGGGAAGATCTGTACTTCTATCAGAAGGCAGACATCGTATACCAGATGTCATTTGCCTTCTGCAACAGATTCATACATCCTTATAAAGACCGCACTCGCGACCAGATAATACAGGCTGCACGGTCATGCAAGCAAAACATTGTAGAAGGTCTTGCCGACGGTGTTACGTCATCTGAGATGCAGATGAAACTGCTCAACGTGGCACGCGCCTCCCTAAAAGAATTACGTGAAGATTTCGAAGACTATCTCAAATCACGGCATCTACAGTATTACATCGCCGGCGAAGAACGGTATAACGTGATGCTCGACTA
The DNA here is from genome assembly GCF_000834015.1 of Prevotella pectinovora. Taxonomy (GTDB): domain Bacteria; phylum Bacteroidota; class Bacteroidia; order Bacteroidales; family Bacteroidaceae; genus Prevotella; species Prevotella pectinovora. Next base: position 51,892 of record NZ_JXQI01000060.1, read on the forward strand.
CTGTCGCCATCACAACAGACTTCCTGACTACGAACCTTTCTTTGACAAATGGAATGATGAACAGATGTGCAACTATGGACTCACTCTATGCCACATGATAGACAAGATGATGATGTCTTTTATGAAGCGCCTCGAACAGGAGTTCATCACCGAAGGCGGCATCAAGGAGCGAATGCACAAAGCACGTACCGGCTACCGCCAACAACAAGACACACGACTTAAAGAGCTTGAAACCCGCCTTCGTGAACTTGAAAGCGAACTTTTCAAGGCTAACGCCGAAATGATGAAATGGAAATCATCGTATGAAGACCTCCGTCAACGTGCCCTCAAATCCTACTATAAACAACAAGAAGAAATCAGCAGGCTGAAAGCACTAATCGAAGAGATGAAAAAGAAATAACAGTCTATTTCAGCTAGAAATACTAGAAAATCTAGATTGTCTAGAAGGTCTAGATTGTCTAGAAGGTCTAGATAGTCTAGAAAGTCTAGAAAGTCTAGAAAAACTAGATAGTCTAGAAAAACCTATATAAATAGAAAAGAACCAGAAGCCCCACTCATCATTCCTCTTTCAATATTCCCTTCAATAGATATGTGGCATTCTGGTTTCTTGCCACGCCGGGAGAAATCTTGTAAGTATAAGTGATGGCATCTGAGAGTTTTATCTCGAAACAGAAGTTATGGAAGCGGGCAGGATATTCATCTGCCATCTTCGACAGTTCCAGGTCGTGGGTGGCAATGATGCCGCTGACAGGCAGTTTGGCAATCGCCTCAAGAAACATACGTGACCCGTTGAGCTTGTCAAGAGAGTTTGTGCCCTTCAGTATCTCGTCGAGAATGATGAGAGTATGCGATGCCTGCCGCACATTGTCAAGAAGCTGACGAAGACGAAGCAGTTCTGCATTAAAATAGCTGATGCCATGCGTCAGGTCATCACTGGTGCGCATACTGCTGAAAAGATTGAAGACCGAAACACGCAAGCTCTCTGCAAATACCGGCATACCACACATCGCGAGGATATAGTTCACTCCTATAGACCTCAAGAACGTACTTTTGCCCGCCATATTGGCACCCGTTACGATATAATAATTACTATCCTGTATAGTAAAATCATTTTTCACCGCTTTCTCTCCGAGGAAAGGATGATACAGTCCTTTAGCCTCAAAAACGACCTCCTCAGAATCTGTAACCACCGGCATGACAGCCTGCGGTTCGTTACAGCGCATTGTCGCCATCGACACCATGGCATCCATCAGGCTCACGGCATCAACCCACCTCTCAAACGACGCCACATTATCCCGCTGCCAACGCAGATAACGCCTTACGAGAAAGAAGTCGCTATATCCCAAAGCATTGAAGATGACAAGGCCAAGCACATTTGCCCGTCTGTCGAGAGCATCGAGGATAGCCTTCAGTTCCTTCAATGAATTGAGAGCCTCTGCCCCATTGTTGCCTTTAAGGACAGATGCCACCAGCTTGTTGTCTTCCTCCCGGAATTGCGCTTCGGTGATTATATGCAGCAACGAGACGAACCGTTTTGTGCTGACACTTATTTTCTCCACACTTTTGCTAATCATCTTTATCGCCTTCGCCGATGCTCCGATGCTGACGGCAAGCTGAGCAACAGTCCACAGACAAACGAAGTCGGCCGGGAGCGGCGTAAACACCGTGAAGATAAGTAACACGACGAATATCGCTATCGAAGAAGCCACCATTGTCAGCCCTTTCCGAGACAATGCCGCTTCAGGGATTCCTGCCTCTTTCGCCTCATGCAGCGCCTTTAGTATAGCCCCGGTGTCGATATTTCCTTTATAGGCGGCTGAAAGGAAATCTGTTCGCCACTCCTCCATCTCTGCTAATTCCGATATAGCTTTCTGCCTTCTGTCTATTTCTGAAGGAAGAGCAGGAACAGATGTTCCGCAACGCGACGACGGTTTGTCTTGAGAAGCAACAGAACGGTCTGCGGCAGCAGTACGGCATGCAGCACTATCCAGAATCCCGGCAAGCCTGTCTGCCCCACCCGTAGTGACATTACGGCAAAGGCGGTTATACAAAGATCCCTTGCCAAATATGTCCATATCGAAGGAATATTGATGGGATGGATTCTCATATCTCTTGCCATCGTCAAATCGTGAGAAGTCGCCTTCCATATAGCGGATGTTCTGCCTGTATACATCAATCCTCGCCTCCATCCCGTCGATGGCTACTGAATTCTGTCTGTCGAAAACCTTCACGCCCACAAACGAAGCCTGTGCGATACAGAAAGCCGGAATGAACACTGCCACTGATACATATCCACACAGATATACCACCGCCACGGCAACAGCCACGACAAACAACAGAATCTCTGCCGTTATGATATATTTCACCTTTGCCTTGCGGCTCTGAAGGACTTCATCCAGTCCCGTCATCTTGTCCGTATAATATTCCAACAGTTCTTTCTTGTTTCTCATATCTGTAGTTATGCTTTCCTTTTCAATTGACATATTATTAAATGCGAAACGGCAATTATGCCGTTTAACCCAAATCGGTTATTAGGGCTTGCTTGGATAACAAAACAAAATGGGCAGCCAATTCAATCTGAACGGACTGCCACATTTATAACTTTTCGTTGTTCTTTTAAACCAAGTCAAGAGCCATTACTTCTTGATGATGACTCTCTTCTCAGCGATACGAGCCTTCTTACCAGTGAGCTTGCGCAGGTAGTACAGCTTAGCGCGACGCACCTTACCAACCTTGTTAAGCTCGATGCTTGCGATGTTTGGAGACTCCATTGGGAAGATACGCTCTACACCAACAGTTCCAGACATCTTGCGTACAGTGAAACGCTTCTTTGTACCCTCACCGTTGATCTTGATAACAACACCACGGTAGAGCTGGATACGCTCCTTAGAACCCTCGATAATTTTGTAGGCTACAGTAACAGTGTCACCAGCCTTGAACTCAGGATACTGCTTCTCGATTGCAAATGCTTCCTCAGCAACTTTAATTAAATCCATTGTAATTTAACTGTTTAAAATTGTTTATCGTTCCAACGCAACATAACAGGCCACTCTTCTTCCTGCCAGCGATTACGCCGAAAAGCGGTGCAAAGGTAGTCATTATTCCCGTAACTGCCAAATAATTCAGCAGTTATCAAACTATTTTAACCCAAAACGGTCATTAGGCCGTTCAATGTAGTATTTTAATACTGCTTGCAGTTCTTTGCTTTTTATAAGGCGTCTTTTGTCCGTTTTTAATTCGCAATAGCCTGCTATTACTCATTAAAAGCCAAACAAAATCCATCCTTCTAAAAAACAAAATACAAGCAAGCCCTAACGACCGATTTGGGTTTAATTCAAATCAAAGTCTTGATGACCGCTTTGGGGTTAAGAATTTCATTTCGACCTCCTCATCGTGCGATAGCCGTATACGGATATCACGACAAAGCAAACGAGAGGCAACACGAACGACACGTTCACCGCCGGCATTCCCATCACCTCGTGCATGTCGATGATGCTTGCCTGTATTGCCGGCATCACGCTGCCTCCCAGGATTGCCATTATCAGACCTGCCGCTCCGAACTTGGCATCGTCGCCGAGTCCTTCGAGGGCGATGCCATAGATAGTAGGGAACATCAGCGACATACATGCGCTGACTGCAACGAGACAGTATACTCCCCACACATTCTGCAGCATTATCACTCCCGCCACGAGGCATCCGCCCACGATGGCAAGTATCATAAGCAGCTGTCCGGCATTGAGATAGCGCAGCAGGAAGGTACACACGAACCGCGAACAGCAGAAAATGACCATCGCCACGATATTATACTGCTGCGACAGCACCTCTGCATCTATCTCCGTCATCCCCTCGTTCATAAACACCCGCGTGCCGTATTGTATGATGAAGGTCCAGCACATTATCTGCACTCCTACGTAGAAGAACTGTGCCACCACTCCCTCTCTGTAGTGCGGGATGTGGAGGATGCGCTTCAGCGTGGGGATGACGTTGAGCGACTTGTCGTTGTCGCCGTTCTTCGGCATCTTCACCATGCTTATTATGAGAAGCATCACCAATATCACCGCTCCGATGGCGAGATATGGCATTATGAGCACTGAGAGGTCGTGATCCTTCAGCACCTCAAACTGCTGGTCGGAGAGCCGTGCCCTCTCTGCCGTGCTCATCGGGTTGAGCTTAGCCTGGATGAAGTTCATCGCCACATACATGCCGAGCAGCGATCCCATAGGGTTAAACGACTGCGCCAGGTTCAGGCGTCGCGTAGCCGACCCCTGCGGTCCCATCGTCAGGATATACGGACTGCATGATGTCTCAAGAAACGACAGTCCGCAAGTGAGTATGAAATACGCCATCAGGAACATGGCATACTCCCCGGTCATCTTTGCCGGGAAGAAGAGAAAGGCTCCCAGGGCATAGAGCGCGAGACCGAGCATCACTCCTGCCTTATACGAAAAGCGCCGTATGAACATCGCTGCCGGGAATGCCATCGCGAAGTATCCTCCATAGAAAGCCACCTGCACCAGCGCGCCGTCTGTTGCCGACATGCGGAATATCTTCGAGAAAGCCTTCACCATCGGGTTCGTGATGTCGTTGGCGAATCCCCATAGGGCGAAACACGACGTTATCAGCACGAATGGCAAGACATAGCTCACGCCGTCTTTGCCGAAAATGGAATTGTTGTTTTTCATTATATCAGTCTATAGTTTTACATTTACCTGCAATAATATATTTGTCTATAGTATTTATTTGTCTGTAATATCATATCTGCCTGCAGCATCATATCTGTCTATAGCAACAGACACCTTATTATTATAATATATAGTATGTGACTCCTTCCCCACGCCGGTTGTGGCGGCGTGGGAAAGGGAAGCATAGTTTTCGTCTTTCTATCATCCGTCATCTCCACAGGATTGGCGCTTATCTTGCCATCTTGTAGATTTCCTCCATGTCATGACGGTCGAGTTTCTTGAATCCTCCGATGGTGCGTCCGTCGTCGTGGCTGCATTTGCGCGCCAGCTCCTTTATCTCGTCGTCGGTGATTTCTCTTCCTATCAGTTCATGGATGTTTGTAGGCATACCGATGGCCCTGTAGAATTTCTCCACAGCCTCAACTCCAGCCATTGCCGTAGCCTTGGTGTCGGTGAAATCGTTGGGCACTCCCATCACGTTCACTGCGAAGCGTGCGAATCTCGACACATTCTCGTCCATCACGTATCTCGCCCACGACGGCCATACTGCGGCAAGTCCGGCTCCGTGTGCCACGTCGAACATGGCGCTCAGCTCGTGCTCTATCTGGTGTGTCGCGAAGTCAGCATAAGAGCGGTCGCCTGTCAGGTCGTTGTGTCCCAGACTCGACGCCCACATTATGCAAGCGCGGTTACGGTAGTCTTCCGGATTCTTGAGCACATGGAACACGCTGTCTTTCACCGTTCTCATGAGCGCCTCGGCGATATTGTCTATCAGTGTCATGTCATCCACCTTTCCGAAGTATCTCTCCATGGTGTGCATCATGATGTCGGTGGCTCCGCATGCTGTCTGATATGGAGGCAGTGTGAATGTGCGCACCGGGTTCATGATTGCAAATTTCGGTCGGCAGATATTATTGGAGTATCCAATCTTCAGGTCGCCGTCTTCTTTCGTTATCACGCTCGAGTCGCTCATCTCGCTTCCTGCTGCCGGTATGGTCAGAATCACTCCCACGGGGAGCATCTCCGTGGGCACATATTTCCTTGCGTAGATGTCCCACACGTCACCGTCGTATTTCACTCCGTATCCGATAGCCTTCGACGAGTCTATCACGCTACCGCCGCCTACGGCGAGTATGAAGTCAACATTCTCCTTGCGGCAGAGTTCTATTCCTTCGTGAACGAGTGTGAGGCGCGGGTTGGGCTTCACGCCGCCCAGTTCCACGAACGCTATTCCTGCGGCATTGAGCTTTTCGCGCACTGAGGCGAGCAGTCCTGACCGCTCAGCGCTATGGCCGCCGTAGTGTACGAGCACTTTCTTGCCGCCATACTTGTTTATCATTTCCACGAGATGCTCTTCGGCATCCTTTCCGAACACCACTTCGGTTGGTGCATAATACTTGAAGTCTTGCATTTCTGATTTTATTTAAATAACAGACCGCTAATGTAGTCATTATTTTTGTATTCTTCAAGCATTTCATGAATTTAGTGGCGGCAAGATAATAATTTGGGAGGATTGGGGGGAGGAATGCAACATACCTATATGGTGTCAGACCATAAAACCGAAGAAAAAGATTTCGGTGTCAGGCTATAAAAACACGGAAAAGATTTTGGTATTAGGCTATAAAATCAAAGAAAAGATTTCGGTGTCAGGCTATAAAATCGAGAAATAAATTTTGGTATCAGGCGATTTTCATGTTTCTAAACGCCTTGAAAACGACCAAATCCATAGCACTCTTATGACAATCCTACAGTCCAAAAAGCATAATCATTTGACTCCAAATACATACCCGTTGGCGGAACTAATTTCTTAATTCTAATGACGGATTCGGGCTAAAATTGGGCACGCTGCTTGCCCAACTGGGGCAACGTGCTTACCCATCATGGGCAACGTGCTTGCCCCTGTTGGGCAGATTTGATGTCAGGCGTCTGCCCAATAAGCTGATGTTGTAATACTCATATTCCTGATTTCAGGATTCTGCCAGCGCATGCCATTCCTGCAGTCTGAATTACTCACAGCTGGCATTCCTTTCATCTGACAATTCCTCACAGCTGACGATTCATCACACTTGACAATTCCTTTCATCAGCAAACCATCCAGACAATCGGCTGACAATCGCCAGGCAGGCAACTATCTGTTTGTCAGAATGTTACAACCAAAAACCAGACAATCTGACAGTTTTTCGACAATTCTTGGTTTTACTGAAAATCAGCGATATGGGCAACTTTTACTCATATCGACCAAATTAAATAAATTCCGCCAACGGGTTATTATCTGCGTGGCGACATCCGGAAAACCTATAAGTGAAAAACATCATTACAATAACGGAAAGCATTTTTCTGTCCTCAAACTCTTACAATTCGTTATTTAGATTAAAAAAATACGCAAAAATGTATCGGTATTTGCAGCAACATAAATCAATTTGTTGTACATTTGCAGCCGAAGCAAACAAATTAAGCCTAAATCGGTCATTAGGGATACCAAAACGGTATAATGACCGATTGGGGGATTAAACCTAACAACAAACAAAACGCAAGATGTCAGACAAGAAGATTCATTTCACCAAGATGCACGGTGCTGGCAATGACTACATATACGTCAACACATTATTATATGATGTAAACGACCCCAATTCGGCTTCCGTCAGATGGAGCGACCGCCACAAGGGTATCGGAGGCGACGGACTGGTGCTCATCTGCCGACCCACCACCGACGCTGCCGACTACAGAATGAGGATTTTCAATGCCGACGGGTCTGAGGCGATGATGTGCGGAAACGCATCGCGCTGCATCGGGAAATATCTCTATGAGCGTGGACTCACCGACAAGACGGAGATAAAACTGGAAACCCTCTCCGGCATAAAGACGCTGATGCTGCATCTCGACAGCGAGGGAAAGACAGTGGAGAGCGTCACCGTTGACATGCTCGAACCGCTGACGGAGAACCACCGTCAGTATGCCGACCTCAGCGGGGGCATACTCTTGGCTGAGGGCAGACGGTTTGAGGGAACTTTCGTATGTATGGGAAATCCACACTTCGTGACTTTCCTCAACGACATCGACACGATAGACATCGCAAGATACGGTGCCGTGATGGAGCGCGACAGCAATTTCCCTGAGCGCTGCAACATCGAGTTCGCGCAGATATTGTCTGACGGAGCCATCCGCACCCGTGTGTGGGAACGCGGCAGCGGCATAACGATGGCTTGCGGCACAGGGGCTTGTGCCACGGCGGTGGCGGCAGCACTCACCGGACGGGCATCGCACCGGAGCGAAATCCGCATGGACGGCGGCACGCTGCAGATTGAATGGCGAACAACTGACAACCATGTATATATGACCGGACCGGCGGAAATCGTCTTCGACGGGGAAATCGGAGAATGACCTGCCGGCAGACAGAGTCACAGGAGAAAGAGGAAACGACAACTACACTCACAACAAGCGACAACGCTCACATAACAAACAACAACGACACTTACAACAAATAAAAAGAATTTCAATATGGCATTAGTAAACGAACATTACCTGAAACTTCAGAAGAACTACCTTTTTGCCGACATCGCCAAGAAGGTGAATGCCTACAAGGTGGCTAATCCCAAGGCCAGAGTCATCAGCCTCGGCATCGGCGACGTGACGCGTCCGCTGGTGCCTGCCGTCATCGACGCCATGCACAAGGCAGTAGACGACATGGCCCACAAGGAGACATTCCATGGATACGGACCGGAACAGGGCTATCTGTGGCTCCGCGAGGCAATAGTGAAAAACGACTTCCTGCCGCGAGGCATCCGTCTCGACCCGAGCGAGGTGTTCGTAAACGACGGAGCGAAGAGCGACACTGGAAACATCGGCGAACTGGTGAGATGGGACAACAGTCTGGGAGTGACCGACCCTATATATCCGGTATACATCGACTCCAACGTGATGTGCGGCAGGGCGGGAGTGCTCGAAAACGGCAAGTGGAGCAACGTCACCTATATGCCATGCCTGGAGACCAACGACTTCGTGCCGCAGATTCCCGACCATCGCGTAGACATGATATACCTCTGCTATCCCAACAACCCTACGGGCACGGTGATAACGAAGGAGGAACTCAAGAAATGGGTGAACTACGCTCTGAAGAACGATACGCTGATTCTCTACGATGCCGCATACGAGGCATACATCACGGAACCTCATATCCCCCACTCCATCTATGAGATAAAGGGAGCGCGCAAGGTGGCGATAGAATTCCACAGCTATTCAAAGACGGCCGGCTTCACCGGAGTGCGCTGCGGATACACCGTGATACCGAAGGAACTCACCGCCGTGACCATCGACGGCAAGGAGCGCATCGCCCTGAACACGCTCTGGTTCCGCAGACAATGCACCAAGTTCAACGGCACAAGCTATATCAGCCAACGGGCTGCCGAGGCGATATACTCTCCTGAGGGAAAGGAGCAGACCAAGGCGGTGATTGACTATTATATGGGCAACGCCAGACTGATGTACGACGCACTGAAGAAGCTCGGCTTCAGAGTATATGGCGGAGTGAACGCTCCATACCTGTGGGTGAAGACTCCCGACGGTGTGGACAGCTGGAAATTCTTTGAGCAGCTGCTCTACGGAGCACAGATAGTATGCACTCCCGGTGTCGGCTTCGGACCGAGCGGAGAGGGCTTCGTCAGATTCACTTCCTTCGGCGAGCGCGAAGACTGCAAGGAGGCAATGCAACGCCTTGCCAAATGGATGAAATCATGAGTTCCGGCGAGCACAAAGAACAATTTTCATGACATTTATCAATAATAGACTACAAAAAGATATTAAACGCCGCAAATATTATTACAAAAAGGTATGTAGAAACAAGAAAAAGCATTACCTTTGCAAACTGAAAACAGAACATCAATAAAATCGACTTAAAAAACAATGGCTAATTTAAGATTCCAGGTTGTAGAAGAGGCGTTCAAGAAACGCCCTGAAGAAGTTATAGCACCGGTGGAACGTCCGTCAGAGTATTTCGGAAAATACGTTTTCAACCGTGCCAAAATGTACAAATACCTGCCAGCCGACGTCTACGACAAGCTCATAGACGTAATTGACAATGGCGCCACACTCGACCGCAGCATCGCCAACGCCGTGGCTAACGGCATGAAGCAATGGGCTGAGGAGAATGGCGTGACACACTACACACACTGGTTCCAGCCGCTCACCGGCGGAACAGCAGAGAAGCACGATGCCTTCATCGAGCACGACGGCAAGGGAGGAATGATTGAGGAATTCTCCGGCAAGCTGCTCGTGCAGCAGGAGCCTGATGCCAGCTCATTCCCAAGCGGCGGAATCCGCAACACCTTCGAGGCGCGCGGATATTCGGCATGGGACCCTACATCGCCTGTCTTCATCATAGACGACACTCTCTGCATCCCTACAGTTTTCATATCATACACCGGAGAGGCGCTCGACTACAAGGCTCCGCTGCTCCGCGCGCTGCACGCCGTAAACGTGGCTGCAACGAACGTATGCCATTATTTCGACCCTAAGGTGTCAAAGGTGACTTCCAACCTGGGATGGGAGCAGGAATACTTCCTCGTGGATGCCGACCTATACAGTGCCCGCCCTGACCTCATGCTCACCGGCCGCACACTCATGGGACACGACTCTGCAAAGAACCAGCAGATGGACGACCACTACTTCGGAACGATTCCTGACCGTGTGCAGGCGTTCATGAAGGATCTTGAGATACAGGCTCTCGAACTATCTATCCCATGCAAGACACGCCACAACGAGGTGGCACCAAACCAGTTTGAGATAGCTCCTATTTTTGAGGAGACAAACCTCGCCGTAGACCACAACATGCTGCTCATGTCGCTCATGAAGAAGGTGGCTCGCAAGCATGGATTCATAGTATTGCTTCACGAGAAACCGTTCGCCGGCATCAACGGCAGCGGAAAGCACAACAACTGGAGCTTGTCTACCGACACCGGCGTGCTGCTCCATGCTCCCGGCAAGACTCCGGAGGCAAACCTGCGCTTCGTGACATTCATCGTGGAAACACTGATGGGTGTATACCGCCACAACGGACTGCTCAAGGCGTCTATCATGAGCGCCACAAACGCTCACCGTCTGGGTGCCAACGAGGCTCCTCCAGCAATCATATCGTCATTCCTCGGTTCGCAGCTCACCCAGCTGCTCGACAAGATAGAAAACAGCGACAGCGAGGATGTGTTCAACATGGCGGGCAAACAGGGAATGAAGATGGACATTCCGGAAATTCCAGAACTGCTCATCGACAACACCGACCGCAACCGCACATCGCCTTTCGCATTCACCGGAAACCGCTTCGAGTTCCGTGCCGTGGGTTCTGAGGCTAACTGTGCCGCAGCGATGATCGCTCTGAACTCTGCCGTGGCAGAGGCTCTGGTTGACTTCAAGACTCGTGTTGACGCTCTCATCGAGAAGGGCGAGGACAAGGTAAAAGCTATCATCGACGTTCTGCGCCAGGACATCAAGACCTGCAAGCCTATACGCTTCGACGGCAACGGCTATTCTGACGAATGGGTAGAGGAGGCAAAGAAGCGCGGACTGGACTGCGAGACAAGCTGTCCGGTGATTTTCGACAACTATCTGAGCGACTCTTCCGTAGAGATGTTCACAAAGCTGGGCGTTATGACGAAGAAGGAGCTTGAGGCGCGCAACGAGGTGAAATGGGAGACCTACACCAAGAAAATCCAGATAGAGGCACGTGTGATGGGCGACCTCACGATGAACCACATCATTCCTGTTGCCACCCACTATCAGAGCATGCTGCTGAAAAACGTGCAGAACATGCGTCTGGTGTTCCCGGAGGAAAAGGCTGAAAAGCTGAGCTCGAGAAACATCAAGATTATCGAGGACATCGCCGAGCGCACACAGATTATCGAGAAGGGTGTGGAGGAACTGGTCAACGCACGCAAGGTGGCAAACAAGCTTACCGACGAGCGTGCCAAGGCTGTGGCATACCACGACACGGTGGCCCCTAAGATGGAGCAGATTCGCTACCACATCGACAAGCTGGAGCTCACGGTGAGCGACGAGCTGTGGACGCTGCCTAAGTATCGCGAACTGCTGTTCATCAGATAACGGCGGCTAACAGAAAAAGAGTTTGAAAAGACGTCATGGGGATTTTAGATTGGTCCCTCTGATATGACTACACATATTTATATGTACAATCTATTTCTTTTATTGGTTGTTTAAGTTTGGGGCTGCCTGGTTGTGAAACCGTGCAGTCCTTTTTTATTACCAAGAAAAGAGAAAACAAGAAAAACGATTTGTGAATATTTTGGACACAGTTTTGGGCACCACCGTGCCCACTTGTGGCAACGGTGGTGCCCATTTCCTGGAGAATTGCTATCCTTTCCAATGATTGTGATTTGGCTGTTTGACTCCACGTAAAACCGGGAATCATCTCACCATCACCTTGCGTGTCGTTCCGTCGCTGAATTTCACGATGTTCAGCCCCTTCTGCTTGCCGTTGATGAGTTGTCCGGCAGCGTTGTAGCGTGCCACCTCAACGGCATTGCCACTTGCAGTGACGCTCTCAACCGATGAACCTACGGGAAAGTCGCCCTCTACAAGCACTTGGATACTAAGGTTTTTTCCGCCTACGTCGAACTGGTTCCATGAATAGTTCGTACCGTTATACAAACACCAGTACCATATAGGAATGCTGCCATCTCCTTCTTTTACAAACGAGAGCGGAAACGAGTGGTCTTCTTCATCACCATACTGTGTGTATTCGAAAACTGCTGCAAGTTCTTCGCCTTCCTTTATGACGTAAGGCTTAGGAAAATCCTCCTGATTCCAGCCGGTTTTGCCATACTGAACGTAGTTAGAGGTAACTACCTGACCTGGAATACCATCAACAATTCGGTGAAGGTATACGCCAGACTGACCGATATCCTCACAGAGTCCGAAGCGGATGCCCACAATCTTCATACCGATATAAGGTTCAAGAATCGACTCCGTAAGGTATATGCCAACCTTGTTCTCGCCTGGATATGACGGAACTCCCATGCCATCGTCAGGGTCTGCGAGAGCATCCGAAGAGTAATAGCCCACCCAGCGCTGGTTGCTTGCTATCTTCTTCGGTGCTTTTGCCACTACCTGACTGTGCTGACGTTGAGTCATGTTCGGATTATTCTCTATCACGCTGATATTCTGCTGCGTTACGCTCACCTGTGCATTGACTGCAATTGCCAGTGCGAAGGAGGCGATGGTAAGTAAAATCTTCTTCATAATTGTAGTTTTTTTATTGGTTAGTAAACGAGTTGACGAGTTGACAAGTAGACAAGGGGATTTGCTTTCCTTGACAATCATTGTTTAAGTTTATAAACAAGTGATGCAAATCTCCTTGCCTACCCGTTATCTTGTCTACTTGATCGGATGCTTGCGTGTGTCGCTACCAGCCTGCACGAAGTAGTTCGAACCATTGGCAGACTTGGTGAGAGTGCAATACTGCACGAAGCGCTTGCCGCCTTCCTTGGTGATGATAGCGATAGGAAGAGCGTAGGCTGTTATGCGGTAAGGATACTTAGACTCCTTGAACGTCTGCCATGAGCTCTTGGTGAACACAGCCTTCTCGAAGTTTGCACCTGCGAATTTCTTCGCTGCGGCGATACCGGCATTGCGGGTCTTGGCATCCACGGTGACGCCCTTAGGCTCTGAAACGGCATCTACGAAGTCATTCTGATAAGCGTCGAGGAGTTCTCCGATACGCGGAGTATCGAGTTTCAGACTCAGGAGCCTCAACGAATCATCGTTCTTCGCATCCTTGTGTCTTGGCAGGAAGTCGTCAACGAGCACTTTGAGCACGAGGTGATAGAGCAGTCTTGAGAAACCGCTGCCGTCCTTTGCCGTGATGCCTGCAGCACATTCGTTGGCAAGCTTCAGCAGATTCTCGTATGGAGTGACGGTGACTGCCAGACCATAAGCCATGTTGTCGCGGTCGTAGCGCATTTGCCGGAAATTAGAAGGCAGTATTGCGTTGTCGCCGATCACGCCTGCCGTCTCGTCCTTCATGGCATAGTGGCGGATAGCTTTCACATTCATAGAATTGAGCCAAGTGTAGGCATAGACAAATTCCTTTAGAGCTTTCTCCGACTTAGGGTCGGCGATGAAGCGGCATGTCCAGAAGTTGAGAACGAACTCGTCGCAAGGCACCTGTATCTGGTCGTTAGCCAGATTCACAGGGGTGAATTTAGGATAATGGTATGCCTTGTGAATACCGTCATACTTCAGTGTTTCTGAAAACATTCCGAAGAAGATGTTGTAGAACGTGCCCTCTTCAGCTCCTATGCCGTAGAAGCGCTTGGCGTCGTCGGTGTAATAAGGTGAGTAGAGTGTAACGTCTTGAATCTGCTCATAGCAGGCATGGATATCGCCGATGCTCTTGGTGAATCCTTCCTGGATGGTCTGGTCGTTAGCCTGCGGGTCGGCAGCGAGAGCTTCCTTGCTTGGCTTATACTTGCGGTTGGGGTCGTAGTCGGCCTTCTTCATACCAGTCTTCTCCATGGCTGCGTCTTCTGCCTTGTTCCGAGCGTCGTTCTTTGCCTTTTTCACTTTATTTTCCACTTTTTCCTTGGCGGCTTTCTTTGCTTTGTTCAGGAGTCCGCCAATCTGTGCGTTTGTTGTTGCGCTGCATCCAAACAGGAGTGCGAGGGCAACGATAGTCTTTGTCATTTTCATAATCTTATAGTTTATGGTTGATGAATGTTATTGCCTCACTCTTTATATTATCAGTTTTTAATTATGGTTTCGTCTTTTCGCCTTACGTCTGTTTTCCGTCATCTATTTTCCGTCTTGAGTCAATGCATATATAATATGTATACCATTGCATCAATGGTCTTTCTCATCCTATCCATGCTGGCGGGGACTGGAGCCGGTATTGTTTATCCGGCTCCCGAGGCAAACGGTATGCCTCTGTTGATCCCCATCAACCATGATGTCTGCCTTTCGGCAACCTCCCGACGCCCACTTTCACACGGAGCGCAATATCATATATATCGTATTTTTGTGATGGTAGCGATGCAGCCTGGCTGTTCATCGCTCTTGCTGGTGCAAAGGTAAGGATGAAACAAAGGAAATCAGCTTGCATTTTCTTCCAAAAAAATTGCAAATCTTCTCAAATTGACATTTTGGTAAAATAACTTAATGAAATCGGAACAGACGCAGGAATATACAAAGATTTGAGGCATACAAGAAGGGGGATAGCCGATATAATGAATGCTAACAGGATATTACTGTATACACAGAGATGATTATTAGCATCATTGGCGATAACTTAGGAAAGCACTGAAAAATTGAAGGAAAATTGAATCTGAAGACTGGAAAATGATGTTTTTGAAGGAAAAATCAAGAATTATTGCCTCAAGGCTCTTATAGGCAACATCAAAATTGGCAAATCCTGTCAGAATCGTTATTTAACACATTATGTATCAACACTTTAGCAGTGTAAGTTTTGAAAATGTCGAGTTCGTTCAAAGTAAAAGGTTTTTTTTACTGGAGTTGGCAAAACTGCCGGTTTTGTCATCAGGGAAACGCCGCCGAAGACGGGAGGAGAAATGAAATAAGTAGGAATTGCAAGTTTTTTGAGAAGATTTGCAATGTGGGATATCCGGTTTCATCCATAACTTTGCCCCAGACAAAAACAAAGCGTGTCGGGAAATTTCCTCACAGAAACTGACAAAGGATAAATCCTGATAAATTGACAGAACAACAGGCCAAGGGGAGCAAAGGGGAAAGGAACTCCTCACCTGATGAAACCAAACAAGAAATATTAACCAATAAACATAACTATTATGGCATACACAGAAACAACAACTACCAGCTACGGTAGCAGACTGAAAAATTCAGTAGGCGGTGTATTCTCCGGAATCCTCATGTTCATCATCGGAACCTGTCTATTATGGTGGAACGAAGGCAGAGCGGTGAAAACCACCAGAATGCTTGAAGAGGCACAGGGCAACTATGTGGAGATGAAAGACATCACAAACATCAGCCCGTCACTAAACGGCAAACTCGTACATGCCACAGGACTCGCCACGACAAAAGACACACTGACCGACGATGTGTTCGGAATCAAAGTTGGCGCAATTGCCCTGCAGCGCAGTGTGGAATACTATCAGTGGGTGGAGGTTGCCAAGAAGACCAAGAAAGACAAGCTCGGCGGCAGTGAAGAGACTGTAACCACATATACTTATGAAAAGGGGTGGAAGAGCGAACCGGTGAACTCCAGCGAATTCCACGACCCTCAGTATAAGAACAGCAACTTCGTGCTTGCCGACCTGAAGAGGGAGAGATGGGACGCTAAGGAAGTGACCTTCGGTGCCTACAAGCTGAACGAAAGTCAAGTGACGTCGCTCTCTACAAATACGGAGACAAAGGTGACTCTAACCGACGACAAGCTGCGCGAACTGGACAAGCAGATAGTGAAGATCTACAAGTCGAAACACGGCAGCAAGAGCAACGAGACGGCTGAAAACAAGGAGACCCAGAACGCTAACGACTCCGTGGAACAGAAGTCTGCTAATGCCTATAATGCTGAATGCATTCATGTTCAGGGCAACACGATATATATGGGCATGAACTCGGCTACTCCTGAAATCGGCGACGTGAGAGTGACTTACAAGCAGTGTGATCCGGGCGACGTGTCGGTCATCGCAGTGGTGAACGGCAACACATTCTCTAACTATACGGCAAAGAACGGCAAGCAGCTGTCGGTAATCAGACAGGGTGTGCAGACTGCCGACCAGATGTTCACCGAGCAGCACGAGGGCAACAGCATGCTGACTTGGGTGCTCCGCGTAATCGGCGTGCTGCTCGTAATCTCCGGTCTGCGCGGCATACTGGGCATCGCAGAGACTCTGCTGAAGGTGATACCTTTCGTGGCAAACATCTTCGCATTAGGAGTATCGCTCATCTGCGGCGTATTGGGCTTTGCATGGTCTGTAACAATCATCGCACTGGCATGGCTGTTCTATCGTCCGCTCACAGGAATCCTGCTCCTGGCTATAGTGGGAGCCGTGATTTTCGCCTTCTCTGCGAAGGGCAAAAAGCTGATTGCAGAGAAATTGAATACAAAACGCAACTAATGCAGCGAAGCCCATCGGCTGGCTGATATAGGATGGGATAAAAAGGAACCAATACTAAAAATTAATAATAACGCATGTATAAAGGAGCAGGGATCCACGGGATCAAAGAAGAAAAGAGTAAAGGATAAAAGGTTTAGGAATAAATATAGTATATAAGTTTGACATTAAGACTCCCACGGATCCTTGCTCCCACTACATGCTCAACATGATAACTAAAAACGAATTGACAATTATGAGAAAGTTTTTTTTGATGGCATTAGCCTTACTATCGCTCAGCCTCACATCATGCTCAAAGGATGATGACGGCACTGACAAGCCTAACAGCGGAACAAACACGGGCGGAACAAACACGGGCGGAACGAACAATGGCGGTTCATCGGCAAATGACCCGGGAGTGAACCTCGACGGCACACCGGGAGAAGTGGACACCACACCGCGCACAGAGACCTTCACTTTCAACGCCCTGCCAAAGAACCTGGCGGAAATGAAAGCTCTGCCCGAGGCGTCGCTCAACACTCCTCACAAGACGGCTGCTCTGTGTGTGGCTGCCCTGTGTAACATCAACAACGACCTCAACGCCACATGGGAGATGCTGGAATACCTGAACGGTCCGACACAGTGGTCGCAGTCGCAGAAGGAGCTCGTGAACAGGAGGCTGCTGAAATCGAAGGACAACAAGAGTTATATCACTTACGCCTTCTTCGACGGTGCGACACCTGCCAATAGCTACACACCGACAATGCCGTACACCATCAAGGTGACTTCTGACAAGAACTCGTTCAGCGAGGACGGCGGCTACAAATGGGCAAAGGTGTATCTGCACAGCGGAGGCGCTGACTCGCCGGCTCCTATCACGATGAGATACAAGGAGTCTACGGGCAGATGGTTTGTAACCAACGTGATGATTGCCCTCACCGACATACGCACTCCGGCAGACAAAGACCCCTGGAAGTGACCAAGAAAACTATAACA
The DNA here is from genome assembly GCF_000834015.1 of Prevotella pectinovora. GTDB lineage: Bacteria > Bacteroidota > Bacteroidia > Bacteroidales > Bacteroidaceae > Prevotella > Prevotella pectinovora. The sequence continues at coordinate 69,644 of NZ_JXQI01000060.1, forward strand.
ACAACTTAAAACAACAAGACTATGAAGAAGAATATCATTATTGCTTCACTTTTTGCGGGAGCGTTTCTGACGACAATGAGCTGTGGAAACAAGAAAGTGGACGGACCGAATCCTGACGCTGACTCTACAGAAGTGAATGAAGGTGACAAGGCAAAGGCTGGCAACGTGGACCCATGGCCATGGGACTTCCCGAGAGACGTGAAGGTGGACGTGGAGAAGGGACAGACCGTTCTTACGCCATCTTACTATCAAGAGTATCTGCAAGAAGACAAGGATCTGTCTAAAAGGACCTACGTATTCTATAGTGCTGAAGTGACGGAACCTGGAGTGGGCAGCACAAAGGTGGATCACATCGGCAAAGAATATGATGTGCCTAATGCCCTGATTATACCTCTGCCATCAGACGCCACGGCAAAGGTAGGCGACATCCTGCTCACATGGTGGCAGTCAGGATCTGGCCTGAAGCGTGCCATCGTGACCGATGCCTCTGACCCTAAGGCTCCTACGGTGTCTTACCTCGACTTGTCTTGGTCTATAAAGAACGGAGAGGTGAAGAAATTCAAAGAGGACGAGAAGATTAAGCCCGGCACATTCAGAGTGCTGAAAGAAGGCGAATGGGCTCCTGGCATGCAGGTGGCATACGAAGAGGAAGGACAGAAGAAGGCGGGATACATCATCTCGCTTACAGACGACAAGGTGCTCATCTCTGGTTTTGCAGGCCACATCTACGTTGCCAAGCGCAGCGACTGTAAGCTCATCAGTCTGAAACCTTCGTTCAAACCTGGAGACAAGGTGTTCGGCGTATACGTAGATTCTTATGAGGATAAGTTTACAGTGAAGAAGTTTGACAAGAAGAACGGTAGGGTATGGTTGGAAGACAACCGCAACACAACGTGCATCAAGAACATACTTGAAGTCTCAAACAACCTGTAATCCAACTCACAAGAAGCAACATATTTTCAAACATAAATCATGTTCTTAGAAAGTGAGGTTCTGAAATCTTGTCGCACATTATATATATAGCGCATACAGGATTATCCTGAACAACTCGCTAATGAATTGTCAACCGCCCCGTCACTCGTTGGGAGACCAACGACGATGGGGCGTTTTTTATCCGACACCGGTCATTAGGGTTTGCTTGGATTTTAGCCCGAATCAGTCATTAGGGTTTGCTTGGATTTTGACTTTTATCCCAAATTGCTCATTAGGCCGCTTGGAGTTTATATAACTACTGTATCATCAGCGGCGCAGCTTATGCCACTCCCCCACCGGGTCATGCTCCATCATGAATTGCTTCACTGTAATCCTGGCAATCTCCGGATCGAGCTTGTCGGTAGTAGTACTTGTGGCCTCCTCCACTTCTCCGTAGCATTCATTCACGAAGACATAATAATCTGCCTTGTCGGGGAACACGGAATATGTCCAATAAGAGACACACGGTCCTCCAGCCAACGCCGTCAGTCCTATCTTGCCGCCCTCTATCGACATGGAATAGAAAGCGAACTTCATTGGTGAGGTGTATGTCGTGATTGTCTTCACCTTGCCGTCGGTACTGTCCACGAAGAAAAAGCCTCCCGTTGCCTCATTCTCCGAAGCAAGGAAAACCACTTCGAGCCCCTCCGGCTTGTTTATCAGCGGCAGCGTGGTCCACTTGTCAAATGGTTGCTTGACGTTGGATTGCTGGTGGTCGTTGAACAGTCTCACCATCTCTTCGTATTGCTTCTTGGTGAACGGTTCGGCTGAAAGAGCCACACAGGTTTGCAGGAATGCAAAAATCATCAGTAACAATGCGCATCTTTTCATAATTCTTTCGTTTTTGTTATCGGTTAATATCTAATGTCACAAATGGCCGGCAGACCATCAATCTCGTTTTTCATCAATGAGTGCGGCAGACTACCCTACTCTTCTGCAAATATAAGAAACTCATTGGAAAAGCACAATAACAATCCTGACTATTACACTTTCAGACACATAAAACAGCCAGATCAATACACTTTTCGACACATGACGATGGCGAAAACTTACAATTTCTGACACATAATATCAATACAAAGCTACACTTTTCGACACATAAGAACAAATAAAGATTGAAAAGGAAGCGGGTTATTATGATATTTTAAGTTCAAAACGGCAATCTGGGTTTGTTTGGAATATTCAACTCATATACTTTATTATTCCACTATTTGTCGTTATTTAGGAGAAAATGACTATTTTTGCAGACAAACAAGAGACGTACATATTACGACACTACTATCCTCGACAGACATAAAAGCATCAAGCTATGAAAAAAGACCAACTACGATACATCTTCGCTATACTGTTGGCTATGCTAAACCTTACGGCATGCCAACGGCGAAACAATGCTTCTGAATCATACACCGAAAGCCAGCGGCTGCAGCTCGACACTTCAGCGATACGCAGCAAGAACATCGACTCGCTGACTGCACTCGTGAACAGATACAAGAAATCGGAAGAGCGCGACAAGGAGATGGCGGCATACGCCGAACTGGGTCACTGCTTCCTGAACGCCAACCGCTACACCAGTGCGATAGCGGCACACCAGCAGCAGCTCGAAATCGCCACAGAACTCGACGACACGCTGATGAGGGCTAGTGCTCTGAACGACCTGGGAGTGAACTACCGCAGAATGGGACTATACTACGATGCCCTGTCAAACCATCTCGCTGCCGTGGAGGTGAGCTCTCTGTCAATACAGGAGGCGAGATACAAATATCTGAAGTGTATGGCTATCGGATACAACGGATGCGGAAACTCGTATATGGCCGTGGGCCACTACCAGAAGGCTGACGAGATGCTGAGAAGAGCACTCGCCATAGAGACGAGGCTGGGCAGCGACCTGGGAATGAACGTGGACTGCTCTAACCTGGGAATGGTGTTTGAGAAAAGGGGAATGATAGACTCCGCACGGATATACTACAACCGTGCCATGTATCACAGCAAGAAATGCAACTCGCGGACCGGAGTGGCATACTGCTACATGCATCTTGGAAGTCTGGAGATGAAAAAAAACAGGTATGAGAACGCCATAGAACTGTTCAGAAAATCAATGGGAACGATAAACCGCGACCGCGACGCATGGCTTTGGCTGCAACCTTGTTCGGCGCTCGCCGAGGCGTATGTGGCTGCAAACAAGCCGGACAGCGCATGGAAATATCTGGAGACTGTCAGAATGCAATCCAACGAAATCGGCACAAGGGAATATGACCCGAGAATACTGAAGATACTGTCGGAACTATACAAGAGCAACGGCAACTACCAGAAGGCACTCGACTGCTACGCCAGGGCAAAGAGCATAGAGGACAGCACGATGAACGCCAGAAACCTCTTTGAAATCGAAAAGCTGCACAGCGACCTGAACCAGAGGCAGAAGGAGAAGGACAGGATGCTGAACGAGCAGCACCTGAACGAGCAGAGGATGCAGAAAAGGATGCTTGCCGCCGCCGCCATACTGCTGCTCGGCATCACGCTGATGATGGCATACACACTGAAGGCAAGACGAAAATCGTTTGCCATGCAGCAACGATACATGAAGATGAAGGAGAACTTCTTCACCAACATCACCCACGAATTCCGCACACCGCTGACGCTGATCCTCGGTCTGAGCCACGACATGGCGAAGGACAAGAAGAACCTGGACGACGACAGCCGGAAGAAGATGATGACGATAGAGAAGCAGGGACGCAACCTGCTCATGCTCATCAACCAGATTCTCGACATTTCGAAGATAAAGTCGAACATCGGCAATCCGGAATGGACAAACGGAAACGTGTGTGCCTACGTGGAAATGATAGTGGAGGGATACAAGCCGTATGCCACAAACAAAGGAATCGCATTGCAGTATGTGGAGAAAAACCAGATGGCAATGGACTTCATACCCGACTACATAAGCAAGGTGATGAACAACCTGCTGTCAAACGCCATGAAGTTCACTCCCAAGTCGGGCAAGGTGAGCGTCATCACATGGTGTGCCGACAACATGTTCTATCTCGACGTCTGCGACACGGGCAGCGGAATAGAGGCTAACGCCCTGCAGCATATCTTCGAACCTTTCTATCAGTCGGAAAACGGAAAGGAATATATCGGCACCGGCATCGGACTGCCCATCGTGCAGTACGCAGTGAAGGCTCTCGGCGGAGAAATCAAGGTGGAGAGCAAGGTGGGATATGGCACGACATTCCATATCTGCATACCGGTAAAGAACAACGTGAAGCGGCATTTCGAGATGACGGCAGCACCTGTCATAGTGGAGAACACGGAGTCTGAAGACATGACGAAGCAGAATGCCGACAAGAAGAGCGGAAAAGAATACACCGTGCTTGTGGTGGAAGACAACAGGAGCGTGGCACAGTATATCGGCGAACTGCTGGAGGACAGATATAACGTGCTGTATGCCGAGAACGGACAGGAGGGACTGGACAAGGCGAAGGACGCAATGCCTGACATCATCATGAGCGACGTGATGATGCCGGTGATGGACGGATATGAGATGTGCCGGAGACTAAGAGGCGACGAGAGCGTAGCGCATATACCTATAGTGATGGTAACGGCGAAGATTACCGACGAAGACAGGCTCTGCGGACTTGAAGCCGGTGCTGACGCATATCTCACAAAGCCTTTCAACAGCAGCGAACTGCTGATCAGAGTGGACAAGTTGCTGGAACAGCGACGCAAGATAGCATCTGACATACGCCCCGACAGTGAAACAGAGGCCAAGAACGAAGAAAACACGATAGGAGACGAGGACCGCATATTCATAGCCAAGGTTACCGACGCCATATATGCCATGATAAGACAGAACAAATGTGCCGACGTGCGTTCGATATCTGCAACGGTATGTATGAGTCCGAGCCAGTTCTACCGCAAGATGAGCGACACCACAGGTCTCACCCCGGCGTCATTCATCCAGCGCGTCAAGGTGAGGAAAGCCTGCATGATGCTCGATGCCGACCCTACCTCTCTGCTCACCGACGTGGCTCTGCGTTGCGGTTTCAACGACTATTCCTCTTTCATCCGCGCCTTCCGCAACGTCTGCGGCATCACCCCGAAACAATACACCAGAAGCGAATCAGCAAGACCGGTGGTGTAGAGGGAAGTAGTTTTGGCGCAATATGTAATTGAGGAATTCGCTTCTTTATGCAGACTGAGATGGAAGAGATAATTGTCAGCTGTGAGTAATTCAGTCTGCAGGAATTGCATGCGCTAGCAGAATCCAGAAAAACAGGAATATGGGTATTACAACATTAACTTATTGGTCAGACGTCTGACAGCAATTCTGCCCATCCGGGGCAAGCAGCGTGCCCCTGATGAGAAAGCAGCGTACCCCAGTTGGGCAAGCGTCGTGCCCATTTTTGTTCAAGTATGCTTGTCTACTGTCTGGCGGATATGTTTTCATCTTTGAAAATATAAATAAAAGAACTATCCGAGCCACTTGCACGAGACGTGTAGGTGGCTTTTCCTTTTATATATAATAATGTCTCCGCCCTCTATTTTCCAAAATCCCCAAATTGGCCGTTTGGGCAAAAAGCAACAAGGGCTAAAATATTGCAACGCAATATCCTAACCCTTGTATTGTCGGGATGACTGGACTCGAACCAGCGACCTCACGCCCCCCAGACGCGTGCGCTAACCAACTGCGCTACATCCCGAAACCTTGCGCATGAAAGGCGTTTGCCTTTTTAGCGACTGCAAAAATAGTCACTATTTGCGAGATTACAAAACTTTTCCGTGAGTTTTTGCTTTTATAACCACAATCAATTTATGAATATGGCTTATTCCACATAGTCTATCTTCAGCACTACGACGCGCAACGACTGGTCAGAGAATGGTGTTTTCACCTTTGCTATGTGCCAGTCGGAAGGGAAACAGATGACGAAACGCTTTGGAGTGGATGTGAAGAAATGAGACTTCTCGGGAATGTAATCGTAGCGTATCACATCTTTCTCCTCACTATATTCGCAGTTGGGAGTAGAGGTGTTGTGGTCGAGAAGCATAAAGCCCTCCGAGCCCTTAACTACATACATGAAGTCTATTTTCTTGCGGTGGGATTCTGACTTGCGCTTTTCCAGCGGTTCGTTCTTGCTGTCTTCTATGGATGCACGGATGTTGGTGCCCGGTATCATGAGTTTCCCTTTGGGGATATTCAGCAGATCGGTTTCAGCGAGCCATTTGAAGGCTGCATCCCATTGAGCCTTGTTCTTGTGATACTGCGCATAGAACTCCTGCAGGTTTACCGTGGCATCAGGCATGGCGTCGAATCCGTTTTTCCATTCTCCCTCTGCCACCCATGCAGCGGCTTTCTTCTTCGACACCTTCTTTGATTTGTTGCGCGCCTCAATTCCCTGCGCCGTGATTGCGATGAGCAGCAGGGAGAGGATGATTCTCAGACTTGTTGATTTCATTTGTGAGTAGTTTTGTAGTTTGTTCTTTATCTGTGTTTACCGTTTTGTACCGAACAAGTGATTCGTTTTTATATACTGCGCCACTTGTGGCGGCATAAGGTGGCCTGCCGGTTTCCCCTCACTGAGCAGAGTCCTTATCTCGGTGCTGCTCACATTGAAGAGTCCGGTGTCCACCAGTTTCACGTTGTGTGGCAGACTGCCGGCATCGATATGTGACCCCAGCCGCGGATATACGGCAATCTCATAGTCAGCCAATATCTCTTTACTGCCATACCATCTGTCGAAACATTCCCAATTGTCAGCACCTATTATCAGCACGAACTTCCGGTCGGGATAGTCATGGCGTATGGCATTGAGGGTATGTAGCGTGTACGACGGTTTGGGAAGTCTGAACTCATAGTCTGAGGCTATAAGCCCCGGTTCTCCTTCGAGGGCGAGCCTCACCATGTTCAGTCTGTCGACATCGGGCAGAAGCGAACCGGAGTTCTTCAGAGGATTGTGTGGTGAAACCATGAACCACACCTCATCGAGCCTGTCGAGCTGCATGATGCGCTTTGCCAGAGCTATATGTCCGTTATGGATGGGATTGAACGACCCACCGAAGATACCTGTCCTCTTTTCTGACATATTGTGTCTTTTCTGATATGGGTATATGAAAAACAGGGTATTACCCCTGTCTTTCTGTTAGTTAGTATGTTTCACTCTTGTCGCACTTACCAATCGGTCATTAGGGCCGGCTTGGATTTTTGCTTTTTAGAAGAGTGGATTCTGCTTAGCTATTTTGCTATGAACGAGCTCACCATTGAGAGAGCCTCCTGCTCGGCGGTCTGCAAGTCGTCGTTGACCACCACATGGTCGAACTTGTCGGCAAACGAGAGTTCGAACTCCGCACGCTTGATACGGTCTTCTATCACCTCCGGCGCATCGGTTCCCCTGCCGGTGAGACGCTTTCGCAGCTCCTCCACAGACGGCGGCTGGATGAAAAGGCTCAGTGCCTTGTCGCCATAATATTTCTTGATGTTGCAGCCACCCTTCACGTCAACGTCGAGCACCACATTCTCTCCTTTTTCGAGCTGTTTCTCCACCTGCGCCTTCAGTGTGCCATAGAATCGATCGGCATACACCTCCTCGTATTCCAGGAATTCCTCGTTGGCGATGCGCTGTCTGAACTCCTCTGGAGTGACGAAGAAGTATTCCACTCCGTCCTTCTCCGTTCCTCTTGGCTGTCGGCTGGTGCATGAGATGCTGAAAGCGAGGTTCAGTTCCTTGTGCTCGTTCATCAGCCAGTTTATGATGGTGCTCTTTCCGCTGCCGCTCGGTGCGGAGAAGATTATTACTTTTCCTTGCATTGCTTGTTGTTTTTTTTACAGTGAAACAGATTACAGTCAGAGTCCAGAATATATGTTACAGGGCGTTGAGCACCTGCTCCTTTATCTGCTCCAGTTCATCTTTCATCTTCACCACGATGTTCTGCATCTCGGCGTTGTTGCTCTTGCTGCCGGTGGTGTTTATCTCGCGTCCCATCTCCTGGGCTATGAATCCGAGCTTCTTGCCCACTCCCTGAGTCTCCTCCATCGTCTCGCGGAAGTATTTCAGATGGTTGGCAAGTCTCTGCTTCTCCTCGCTGATGTCGAGTTTCTCGATATAATATATGAGTTCCTGCTCCAGACGGTTCTTGTCGTATTCCACCTCGGGGATTGATTTCAGTCCGTCGATGATTCGTGAGCGGATTTTCTCCACCCTCGCCTTCTCAAACGGTTCGATGCTTTCGAGCAGGGCAGCGATATTGTCAATTTTCTCGCTGAACTTCCTCTGGAGAGCCGCTCCCTCCTGCATACGGAATTCGGTGAGCTTTCCGAGAGCCTCATTGATGGCTTTGGTAGCAGCTTCCCATTCCTCGTCGGTGAGAGTCTCCGTTTCTGTCTTCGTCAGCACATCGGGCATTCTCATCAGCGTGGCGAGCCAGTCGGCAGGTTCCGGTATGTTGTTCTTCTGTATAATCTCCTTTATCTGCTTGTAGTAGCCAGCCACGAGCGCTCCGTTCACGGGTGTGGCATCCACCACGGTATCCTTCTCAATCCAGATGCTGAAGTCCACTTTGCCTCGTGTGAGAGCCTGCGACACCATCTGTCGTATCTGCATTTCCTTTTCGCGATAGATTGGCGCTATACGTGTTGAGAGGTCGAGAGTCTTGCTGTTAAGCGACTTCACCTCAACGTTTATTTTCTTTTCTCCGTATTCCACTACAGCCTTGCCGTAGCCAGTCATTGATTGTATCATGCTTTTATCAATATTAATTGTGCAAAATTACACATTTATTCGTAAATACGTCTATGTGGCGTGTTGTTTTTATCTTCAAGCCGGTCTGCAGACATTATGCACGGACTATGCCAGCAAATAGCCCACGAGCAGCGAACCGTTGTATATCAGCAGGAATGCCGTGATGATACCCAGCAGCGCCCGGAGCGCAAGGAGCCTTCTGCCCTCAGCCTTCTTCATGGCAAAGGCGATGGCTATCGGGATTATGAACAGCCAGTGTGCTCCCATGATATATACCTCGTTGAGACCGAAACCGAGAATCACATGTACGGTGAAGTCTATACCGAAGCCCAGGAGTGCCATCCACAGGAAGCGGCTCTTCCTGCCACACCATATTCCAAAGAGGAACAGCAATACGATGGCAGCCTCTACGATATAGTTGACGACATTCCGGTAGCTTACGAACACGGGGCGGTCGCGCAGCGTGTCGCCCAGCAGGTAGTCCTGATGCAGCTGTATCGTCTCTCCGAAGACATTGTCTACAAGCGACTGCCAGCGTGGTGTCGTCATGTCGGTGTATTGCAGCATTCCCTTCTTCACCAGCGGTTTGCCCTTGTGGGCATTCCATGGCAGCTTCTGGTCTTTCCTGTATTTGGCGAGAATCCGCTTGTTGTCCCACACCTTGAAAGCCTTCTCAGCCTCAGCGGAGTCCATGATTGTAGTGGTATCCATGAAGGCGGCATGGTTCTTTGCCCATTCTCTTTCGCTCGCCTTCTTCACGTCTGCCCTTCGCTGCTGCTCCACCGGCAGACGGTAATATCTGTATTCCGCATCTGACAGATACCACATTCCGGCACATGGCATGGCGATGGCGAAGATAAGGTATTTGGGACGGAAGAATCTCTTGCCCTCCACGAAGAGAGCGTCGATGACAATCTTCGCTCCGTTGCTCAGCGTCGTACCGGCTGTGAATATGAACATGAGCACCGCCTGCCATCCGTTGAGCCGTTTCTTGTCGCGAATCTTCACTCCACAGACATAGAGCGCCATGAGCAGCATGAACATCGACGGTGCGAAATGGTCGGGCACGATGAATGTCAGCATTATATACGCGCAGCTGAACAGGAATCCGCTGAGCAGTGCGGCATCGGTGTTTCTCAGTCCGATGATGTCGCGGCATATCCTCATCATGAATATGAAGGAATAGAACATGAGGAAGAGCAGTATCAAGGCGATGATAAACTGCACGAGATTCAGTCCGGTGAGGTCCATCAGCGCCGTGTTCAGCAGATACAGCGGATATACGAAGAATGCGAGCAGAGGATGCCGGTGTATGTCGTATTTAGGTCCCCACGTGCTCAACACCACATACGTGATAGGGTCGAATCCCGACACGCTGAACTTCTTGATGAAGTTTTTCCAGAACGCCACGTGCACTTTGGAGAACGAGTCGTAGTAGCGCATTATTATCAGGGCGTTGAGGATGATGTAAACGGCGAGAGCCGAGAGAGAAGGTATCACCTCGTTTTTCTTCACTCTGAACATCCTGCCTATCTGTATGAAGATATTCTTCAGTTCTTTTATCGGATTTGTCATGCTATGCTGTTTCTTGTTTTGTCTTTTTGGTGTATTGTCGTGTTATCTGAACGGTGTATTGTCGCGTTATCTGAACGGTTTATAGAATCCCTCGTCGGCAAAGTCGAGCATTGCGATGTCGCCGCTGCTGTCGCCAAACGCCGTAAGGAAGTAGCTCTTGCGGTCGGGATGCAGGGCGAGTATCCGTCTCACCTTCTCCTTGCCGCGGCAGTTGGCAGATAGGAAACGCCCCGTCAGGTTGCCTTCCTTCACTTCTATCCTGGTGCAGAATATCTCTATGCCGGGAAATTCCCTGAAAAACGGCGCCACCCAGTTGTTGATGCTCGCACTCACTATCATCACCGTGGAGTCTGGTTCTGCCATCGCCTCCCTCACTCTCTCGACGCCTTTCGGGCGCAGGATGTGTGAATGTGTGGCGGCAAAGCGTTCACACAGGTTGTCGAACATGCTCTCCGGCATATTCTGGAAATAGTATGCGAAGATGCTTTCCTTCACTTTTCCACTGTCAGCCAGTTTCAGTTTCATGGCTATCAGCAGATGTATATGCAGTGCGAAACATTTCAGAAACTCTTTCCATCCTTTTGCAAACAGCAGGAAGGCTATCAGCGAGTCGCGTTTCGTCAGTGTTCCGTCAAAATCGAATGCGTAGATGTTCTTCATCTCTTCTTATTTTTTTAAATGCCAAGTATGTCACGCCGCTAAAACACGTATATTATGAGCAGGAACGCCAGCAGCCACAGCGCCACCACAATCTGCATCATCCTGTCGCGCAGCATCGTCTTGGTAGGGTCACCACTCTTGTTGTCAACGAGTGTGAGCTGGAGATACCTCAGTATGCCGAGCAATACGAACACTGTGGTGAGATACAGATAGCGTGTGCCTATCCTCTTTTCCACCTCCGGCGACACGGTATACATAATATAGCATACGAGAGTCACCGTTGCCGTGATGGTGATTGCCTGGTTTATGAATTCCAGGTTGTATCGAATGGTGTTCTTCCGCGGCGCATGACCGGTTTCGTTCATCCTCACCACATCGTCGCGTCGCTTTGCCAGAGAGAGGAACAGCGTGAGCAGGAATGTCATGAGCACAATCCAGTTGCTCAGTTCTATACACGTGGCAAGTCCTCCTACGAGCAGCCTCAACACAAATCCGAACGCTATCACGCATACGTCCACTATGGCGAATCTCTTCAGCCACAGACAGTAGGCTATGTTCAGTAGGAAATACGTTCCAAGTGCCGCAGCCACTCCCATTGCCTGTTCGCCGATAAGCGTCGCGAGTCCGAAACTCAGCGCCACCATCATTGCCATGCAGACATATCCCTGTTTCACGCTCACCTTGCCCGACGCTATCGGACGGTTGCGTTTCACGGGATGACGTCGGTCGTCCTCCACGTCGATGATGTCGTTAAGACAGTATATCGACGAGGCTATGAAACTGAACGCCAGCGCCGCTATCAGCGAGGCTATGATGTCTGTGGAATCGAGAAGGCTGCCGCCGAAGAACAGCGGTACCATCACGAAGACATTCTTTATCCACTGGTGTGGACGGATTATGGATAGTATGTTCTTTATGTTCATTACGAAAGCTCTTGATGTTGTATGTTCTTGATGGCCATTGCAAAAGCCATTTGATGGTCATTGCAATATTCTGAATACCCTGCAGCCCATCACCTTTTCGATTATCCAATGCAGCAGGTATGCCACCGGCGTTGATATCACGATTACCAACAGCGCCGTAACGCAATATCCGAGCTTGTATTGCTGCAGCGGCAGCATGACGAACTGTATGTGAATGAGATATATCTCAAGACTAATAGTGCCGAGCATGGTCAGCACCCGGTTTATATTCTTCGGCATGACGGCTATGAGCTTGCATTCCAGCAGCAATGCCGTGACGGTGAGCGGTATGTAGACGATGCGCTCCATGAACAGCGGAAACCTTCTGTGGCCGATATATTCCAGTTGCAGACATAGCCAGAGGCTCATGGCAAAGATGATGACTATCATCCAGATGCTGCCTTTCTCCAGTGTCCGCTTTTCCATCACCCATTTCCCGGCGTTTATGCCGATGAAAAATATCGGTATGCGGCTGAAGAATATCTCCAGATGTCCCACACTGTTGTGTATCAACGGTACATAGCGCACCATAGCCGCCAATATTATGAATGCCACAGGCAGCCAGCGGTAAGTGGGCCGCTCACGCACAAGTTCCATATATCCCGGAGCGAAGATATACAGCATCATCGTTGCCGGAACATACCAAAAGGTAAGGTCGTCTATTCGCCAGAAACTCCAGTTGAACAACACGTTGGCAATCAGATTGGGGATATCAGGACTATAGCCGCTGCCCGGTGCCTCAACGTATTTGCCGATATAGAATACCGACGCCACGATGATCCAAACGGGATAGATCCGCTTGTAGCGGTGCTTGAAGAAGCGTATCGTTGCCGGGCGGATTCCCATTGCCCCGTTGCCGTCGAGTTTCTTTCCCAGTCGTGAACGGGTCCAAGAGAACCACAGTCCCATACCGCTTACAAACAGGAACATGTCCACACCGATGTTTCCCAGCCTTCGGAGCGGATAGAAGAAATTGCTCTGCGGCATTCCTATATGAAACAGGATGACGAACAGGATGGCGAGTCCCATCAGTTCGCCACGGTATTTGCTCAGATCCTCAAACTTGACCATCTATTCAACAATGATTTGAATGTTAGAAAAATTATCGTATTCAGCGTGTCATCATTGCGCTGCCCGCCATGTGGCACTTTGACACGGCAGGCACCGTCAGCAGCGTTAGCATCAGATGCTTTTTGGCTTGGGTATGAACTTCAGCAGCTTCATGAACAGCCATGCGCAAAGGACAGACGCCACGAGATATACCACTATTCCCGTGAACACCTGTCCACGGCGCGACATCGGTATTATGATTTCCCTGAGAACAGGGTGTACGACAAAGAGCGACGACGATATCACTCCCGTCCACATACATGGTTTCAAAGCCCATTCGGGCAGGAGTTTGAACGTAGACACCGCTCCTATGACGATGAATGCCGGTACCCACAGCCATGAATGGAAATTGAAGCTTCCCCAGAACACCACCGCTGCCGACACCACCGCCAGAGCGGCATAGGCGCCCTTCGGCAACAGTCTGCCATGGCGGGCATACAGCATTCCCATGCCGAACGGCAGCATTCCTCCTATGAAATTGTATCTGATGCGGTTGAGAGAGTCCCAACTGCCATACATCTCCGGCGAGAACACCGTCTGCAGAATCCAGCATACGGCGATGAGCGCTATCGTGTAAGCCGACTTGCGGCGGTATAACAGCAAGCGGTATACGATATACAGCTGCAGGGTGAGTCCGAAATACCAGTATGGTCCCGGCTTGATGATATGGTCGGGATCGGGCAGGATGTTGATATACATGAACAGCTGCGCCACTACCCTGCCCACGGTATATCCATGATAGCCATGAGGGTCGAGATAGCTCACTACGGCGAAGGCGATGTATCCGAGGAACATGAGCCGGAGCAGTTTGGCATAGTTATACCGGACGAACGGCAGTATCCGCGTCTCCTTGTCCTTGTTCTTGTATTCATATTTCATCACCAGTCCGAAGCCGCTGATGAAGAGGAACACCGGCACTCCATAATGTCCGAAGAACGACAGTATGTGCACGAACAGATAATGGTTGAGCGAACAGAGCCTGTCCAGCATCATCATCGGTTTTTCTGCATCGAAGGTATACTCGTTCTCCTTCACGGCGAACCCCAGGAAGTGACAGTAGTTATGCAGAATGATGCCGAGAATGGCAATGCCTCTCAGCGCCTTCGATTCCGCTATGCTCAGTAATTGTTGCTTGTTCATCTGCTATGTTTCTTTATGCCCCTTCGGGCTTTCTTCTTGTCTTTCTTGTCCTTGGAGTTCTTCTTCGCTTCTGCCGCCTCCTTTTCCTTTTCAGCTTTCTCCTGAGCCATCAGTTCGTCGTAGTCGGCTTTTCCCTTGAGAATTCTTTTCCTCTTGGCGTTATACTTGTCGCTGAGGATATTCAGTTCGTCGCGGTATTGCGGACAGCTGATGCCGGCGAGGTCGAGCAGCAGATACGGCAGGGCGTCGGTCATATACGGACGCTTCCTGCTTGCCTTCACGCTTCTCCATATTTCCGGATGCGTGGCTCTGTATTTTCTTGACGCCCATATCCACATCGGTATTTCAAACTCGGCATGTGCGAGTCGTGGCGTCACCTGGGCTGAGTGCATTCTTCCGTAGAAGTGTGCTCCGTCGTAGCACTCCTCACCGTGGTCGGGCACGTAGATGACGATAGCATCCTGCTTTCTGAACTTGTCCACAATTGCCTTCACGATACTGTCGTTGTAAAGCGTGGCGTTGTCGTATTCGGCAAGTGCCGTACGCTCCTTGTCGTTCAGCTCCGGGCGCAGATCCTTGTAGTAGTCCTTGTCAAACTTCTTCTGCACCTTCGGGCAGCGGCTCTTGTAGTCCACATGCTGTCCTTTCAGGTGGAAGATTATCAGCTGCGGCTTTCCTTCTCCCTCGCCCTTCAGTTTCTCGTAGTTGTGGAGCAGTCCGTTGTCGAAGCGGTAGAGCGTTGTGTTGCGGGTGTCAAACTGTGCTTTGCTCAGCACTTCGTCGTTGAGGAAGAACCCTCCGCTGAAGTCATACACCGCCTCCTTGGCTTGCGGCAGGAACTGGTTTGTCATGAATGTCACATGATATCCTGCCTTTCTGAACACTTCGGGGAAGAGCGGATAGTCACACCATTCGCCTTTGTCGCCCACCGTGTATAGCGAGAATATATGCTTGAACACGAAGCTCGTGAGATTCCATGGCGACACCACGTCGGTAAACGGCACCAGTTCGCCTCTTCTTCTCATCTTCACCTGTCGCGGAGTGTTCGGCGTCTTGTATCCGTAGAGCTGTGAGTGGTTGCGGTTGTAGCTCTCTCCTATGATAAGCACGATGTTGCGTGATTTGAAAGAACAGCTGTCCACCTTCACCTCGTTGAGACTCTCCTTGAGTTTCACGAGCTGCTTTGCCGTCAGTTCGTTGGCATACAGACTGAACGCCAGTCTGTATATCGGCTGATATTGCACGGCATGCGGCTTCTTTGTCAGTTCATGCTCCACATCGCCGATGTTGTCATACGACATCAGCCTGTGGTACAGCACCTTGTTTTCCCAACACAGGTTGCCATACGAGAAGAAGAGTATCACGGCTGCCAGTCCCAGCGAAGCGCTTGCGTATGGCGCCATAATCAGGAATTTCTCCTTCACCTCTCTTGCTGTCTGCAGCAGGTTGTCGTTCTCAGCCAATTTGCTTTTTGCCCATCGCCACACCTTCTTTGAGAATGCGGCATAGAGGATATGCAACAGCATGAGCAGCAATACCAGTCCGACGCTGCTTCCGAGAAGGTCGAGACTGAGATACGACTGCAGGAATTCCGTGGCTTCATCTCCGTTTGTCTCGCCCACGAGCAGCAGCATCGTTGGAGTGAGAGTGGAGTCGAACCTCACGAAGCAGTAGAGGTCTACCACTGCCGTGGCGTATGCCAGGACATAGAAAAACGGTCTTATCCATCTCCTCACCTTTTGTGGTATCAGGGCGAGGACGACACACAGGAAGTAGACGTCGAAGAACAGTTCCTCCCATGCCAGACTGTATAATTCACCCTTCTTTGGTATGACGGCATACGCACATATCATACCCAGAATATACATCGTCACGAAGAAGGCGGAGTTGCGCCTTATCGGAAGCAGACCCAAGGACAATATCTTGCCCAGTTTTATCAGAAAACCCATTTGTTTCTTATTGCCTTAGTGCATGAAACCCAACCAGCGCAGCACATCATTCAGATTTGCCACCACCATGAGTAATATCAATATCGTGAAGCCCACGTATTCTGCCCTCAACAGGAACTTCTCGCTTGGAGCGCGTCCCGTCACCATTTCATATATGAGGAAGAGCACGTGGCCGCCGTCGAGTGCCGGTATCGGCAGTATGTTCATGAATGCGAGGATGATGCTGAGGAATGCCGTCATTCTCCAGAACAGCATCCAGTCCCAAACCGGCGGGAAGAGACTTCCGATGGCGCCGAATCCGCCGAGCGACTTCGCGCCGTCTGCCGTGAACACGTATTTCATGTCGTCTACATATCCGCGCAACACACCGATACCATATTTGATTCCTGCCGGGAAACTCTCGAGGAATCCATATTCCGTCGTCACCGGCTTGTAGTATGTCATGAGACTCGTCTTGCCCACTCCCAACTGCAACTCCGGCGACAACACCACCTTTGCGGTGTCGAGCTGTCCTGTTGCCTTGCTCTTATACACGAGAGTAGTGGTGCGCACCTTCAGCGAGTCTTTCGTAGTCTTTGCCGTAGCCGTCATCACGTCGGTCATCACTCCTATCTGGTCGTCGAAATCGCACCATGAGTTCACCGGCGCTCCGTTGAACGCCACAATCCTGTCACCCTTCCTGATTCCTGTCTTGGCGGCTGCCATATTTGGCATCACGCTGTCTACCTCGGCTGGAATGATCGGTCGCATGAAGGCCGGTTCTGACTTCAGCATCTTCAGCAGGCTCATGTCTTCGGGCAGGGTGATGGTGACGAGCTTTCCTTTTCTCTTCACCGTAACGGTCTTGGCATCAGCGATATTGCGGAAGAGGTCAACATCAAACTTCTTGAATTCCTTCTGGTCGGTGCCTACTGGCACGTCACCGTCCTGGAATCCTATTGCCTTTGCCTCGGTGTTGAATTTCATACCCATCGTCATGTCCTGAACAGGCATGTATGAATCTCCCCAATAGAAGAGCACCATACTGTAGATAAACAAAGCGAGCAGGAAGTTGACGAGCACTCCGCCTATCATTATCAGCAGTCGCTGCCATGCCGGTTTGGAACGGAACTCCCATGGTTGTGCGGGCTGTTTCATCTGCTCCGTGTCGAACGATTCGTCTATCATTCCCGAAATCTTGCAGTATCCGCCCAGCGGCAGCCATCCCACGCCGTATGTCGTGTCGCTCTTCTTCGGCTTGAATTCGAAGAGGTGGAACCAGGGGTCGAAGAAAAGATAGAACTTCTCTACGCGCACACCGAAAAGTTTTGAGAAAAAGAAGTGTCCGCCCTCATGCAGCAGGACAAGGATAGAGATTGCGAGCATGAACTGCAGCAATCTGATTAAAAATATTTCCATCTTGTTTTGTTGATATTCTTGGGTTGTTATTCTTGAGTTGATGCGCCGTCATTCCGAAACGAACTGGAGTAAAACGGCTTCCACACTTTCTTTCTATATATATAATAATGTAAAGGACGATGTCTCTTTGCCGTTTCCGTCATGCTCCCATCAGCTCCGTTGCCACTCGTCTTGCCTCGGCGTCGGTAGCGATGTAGGTGTCGTACGACGGGTTGGCATCAAACGCCACCCTTGCCATGGTCTCTTCTATGATGCGCGGCATGTCGAGGAAACCGCATTTGTCGTCAAGGAATCCGCGGTTCACTATCTCGTTGGCGGCATTCAGTATGCAAGGCATGTTGCCGCCTTTGCGCATCGCCTCGTAGGCAAGCGCCAGACAGCGGAATTTCTCCATATCCGGCTCGAAGAACTCCAGCGGATGCTCAAAGAGATTCAGTCTGTCACCATTGAGATGCAGCCTGTCGGGATATGAGAAGGCATACTGTATCGGCAGACGCATGTCGGGCACTCCAAGCTGTGCTTTCACAGCCCCGTCGACAAACTGCACCGCACTATGTACTATCGACTGCGGATGCACGAGCACCTGAATCTTGTCTACGTCCACTCCGAAGAGCCACTTTGCCTCTATCACCTCGAAGCCCTTGTTCATCATCGAGGCGCTGTCGATGGTGATCTTCGCCCCCATCTCCCATGTGGGATGGTGCAGGGCGTCTGCCTTCGTCACCTTGGCGAGCTGTTCCTTTGAGAATGTGCGGAACGGTCCGCCGGATGCCGTGAGCAGAATTTTCTCTATTTCGTTGTCGCCCTCGCCCACGATGCTCTGGAATATCGCCGAATGCTCACTGTCCACAGGGAGTATCGGCGAGTGGTTCTCTGCCGCGAGCCTGCATATCAGTTCGCCAGCCACCACGAGCGTCTCTTTGTTGGCGAGACATATCTTCTTGTGTGCCTTTATCGCACTGATGGTAGGGCTCAGTCCGGCGAATCCCACCATCGCCGTAAGCACCATGTCTATCGGACCGGCTGTCACGATGTCGTCGATTGCCTGTCTGCCGGCATATACATTGATGTCGGGACAGTCGGCGAGCAGCGACTTCAGTTCCTCGTAGTGTGCCTCGTTGGCTATCACCACGGCGGCAGGATTGAACCTGCGTGCCTGTTCAGCCAGTTCCCTCACCCTGTTGTTTGCCGTGAGGCAATACACCTCGTATAGGTCGGAGTGTTCTTCTATCACCTCCAGTGCCTGCGTACCTATTGATCCTGTTGAGCCGAGTATGGCTATTTGCTTTTTCATATCAGTTGTTGTCGTTGATGTCGATAAGACCTTCCGGAAGTTTTGCCCTGAGCAGCTTCTTCCCGGCGTCCACATCCACTATGATGTCCTCGCTTGCCGGGATGAGCGCGATGTCGCCGGCGGCGGTCTCCACCTCGAGCAGCACGTTGATGGTGCTCTCGTCGATGCCCACCACTTTGCCTACTATGGTTCCGTCCATATTGTCATCGGCAAGGCTGAATCCCTTCAGCTCGTCCCAGGTCAGTTCGTCGTCGCCCCGGTCGGAGAGATGTTTGGGGAAATACACCTCGCTGCCCACTATCTCGCTGGCTTCCTCCTTGGTGTCGATGTCCTCAAACTTCACGAGTGCCGTCTCGCCCGACTTGAATCTCCACTCCTCCATATAGAAGGGCACGAGGATGCCGTCGATAAGGAGCACGAGATAGTCGGCGTCGACACGGTCGAACACGTCGTCGTCGAAGAAGAGCGTCAGCTCTCCCTTCACTCCGTGCGGCTTGCCAATCTTGCCAATCTTATATACCTCTTCCTGTCTTATCATCAGTTTTTCACACGCTTAATGTTGGCGCCGAGAGCATTGAGGCGTGCCTCTATGTCCTCATAGCCACGGTCTATCTGGGCTATATTATCGATTCTCGACGTGCCGTTGGCGCTGAGAGCCGCTATGAGCAGCGCTATGCCGGCGCGTATGTCCGGGCTGGTCATCCTGCCGGCTTTCAGTCTCACCTTGTGGTCGTGGCCTATCACCACGGCGCGGTGTGGGTCGCAGAGTATTATCTGTGCGCCCATGTCTATCAGCTTGTCAACGAAGAACAGTCGGCTCTCGAACATCTTCTGATGCACGAGCACGCTGCCTCTCGCCTGTGTAGCCACCACGAGCAACACGGAGATGAGGTCTGGAGTGAGTCCGGGCCAAGGGGCGTCGGCAAGCGTCATTATCGATCCGTCGATAAACGAATCCACCTGATAGTGAGGCATATGCGGTATGTAGAGGTCGTCGCCCTCTATCAATATCTTCACTCCCAACCGGCGGAAGGCATCTGGTATGATACCGAGATTCTCCACCGACACGTTCTTTATCCTCAGTCCGTTGCCCACCATCGCCGCCATGCCGATAAAGGAGCCCACCTCTATCATGTCGGGCAATATGGTGTGGTCAGCACCATGCAGCTTGTCCACTCCCTCTATGGTGAGCAGGTTTGACGCTATGCCGCTGATTTTCGCTCCCATGGCATTGAGCATCTTGCACAGCTGCTGGATGTATGGTTCGCAGGCGGCGTTGTATATCGTCGTGGTGCCCTTGGCGAGCACGGCAGCCATCACGATGTTTGCCGTTCCCGTCACCGAAGCCTCATCAAGAAGCATATAGGTACCCTTGAGTCTGCTTGCCTTTATCTCGAAGGTGTTGCTGCCCTCGCTGTGAACGAACTTGGCTCCCAGATTCTTGAATCCCAGGAAGTGGGTGTCGAGCCGGCGTCTGCCTATCTTGTCGCCTCCGGGCTTTGCCACCACTGCCTTGCCGAAGCGTGCGAGCAGCGGACCGATCATCAGCACGCTGCCACGGAGCGACGAGCATTTCTTCACGAACTCCTCGCTGCCGAGATAGTCGAGATTTATGTCTTTCGATTCAAAAGTGTATTCGTTCTTGCCTATGCGCTCCACGCTCACGCCGATGTCTTTCAGCAGGAGAATCAGGTTGTTCACGTCCAGAATGTCCGGCACGTTTCTCATCACCACCTTCTCCTCTGTCAGGAGAGTGGCGCATATCACTTCGAGAGCCTCGTTCTTGGCTCCCTGCGGCGTAATCGTTCCGCTCAGCGGATGCCCGCCTTCTATGATGAAAGATTCCATAGTGGGTAGGTTAGTGGTTTTGTCTTCTTCGCTTTCCTTTCGACCCACCGCCGCTCTTCTGTTGCGGCTGCGGCAGGTTGAAGCGGGCGTTCTGCAGTTCTCTCGGGTCGAGCTGGATTATTCCGTCGGTGAAGCGGGCGATGTCGTCTACCACCTTGTCATAATTGTTGGCGCCGTGGCTCCACTGTCCGAGGTTGTGCTTCATCTGCTCTGCGGTGAGCCTTGCCAGTTCGTCGCGCTCCTTTCCCGGCTCCATCTTCTTGAGCAGTTCGAAGCTCTCGAAAAGCAGGTGGCCATAGTGTCTCACCTTGATTTTCGTCATCGGATAAGCCAGCGGTTTCGGCTTCTCTGATATTTCCTTCGCCTTGCTCACGTCGTATGGATAGTCGATGTCGAGTTTGAAGTCGCTGATGATGGCGAGATGGTCCCAGAGCTTGCATTTGTAGTCGGCATTGTTGCGGTTCTGAGGCAACATGCGCTCCATCACTCTCACGATCGTCTCGGCACATCTCTGGCGCTCCTCCTTGGTGGGCAGATTCACGGCGATGTCAACCATCTGCTGCACCTCCCTTCCGTATTCCGGCAGGATGAGCTTTTCTCTCTCGGTATTGTAATCCAGTCCTTTTATATTCATCTTCTGTAAGTTATCTTGTTTTTCCTTAGAGGAGCTTGCGCGGTGTCTTCGCCACGAAGTCCTTCAGATAGAACGGCACGAAATATGCCACGTCTTCATATCTCTCCTCTGCTATCCTCTTCTCTGCCAGCGGGTACATGAATCTCGACAGAGGTTCGATGTCCTTTATAAGGTGGGCATTGGGATGGTTTATGGTCTCCATGCATTTCTCAGCTCCGTTGCCGAAGAAATACACGGGTCCCTTGTCGAGGAATTCCTTGTAGGTGTCGGCGTCTACGACGTCGGCCTGTACCTTCCTGACTTCCTGCAGACGGCGGTTGTATACGGCGGCATACACCTCCATACGCCTTGCGTCGATCATCGGACAGAGCAGTGCGTCCTCCTCTATCTCATGATGCAGCAACACGGGCACCGCCATCAGTTCGAGCGTCGGTACGGCAATGAGCTTCACTCCCCTGCCGTAGCAGATGCCTTTTGCCATCGACACTCCGATGCGGAGGCCGGTGTAGGAACCGGGGCCGCAGCTCACGGCAACGGCATCAACGGGTATGGCATGACTGTCGGCGAACGACAGTCCCTCGTCTACGAATTCTCCAAGTTTTACGGCGTGGTTAGGTCCGGAATGGTCTTCTTTCGTAAAGATGTCGGCGCCGTCCTGACTCACTGTTAGAGAGCACACGTTTGTGCTCGTTTCAATATTGATAATGCACGACATATATAATAATGTATTCGAATAACAGTTTGCAAAGATAGTACAATTAGCTTGCAATTCAAAATAATTCATCTATTTTCACTTTTCACACTGTTCCGCACCTGTGTTCACCGCTACGAAATTGGGCACGGTGCTTGCCCAGTTGGGGCAACGTGCTTGCCCAACATGGGCACGGTGCTTGCCCCGGTTGGGCACATTTGCAATCCTGTCCGTGCCCAATTCGGAAAAAATCACCGAAAACAGTCGCCGATTTGAACACACGACAATTTAGCCATCCACAAAAAACAGGATGACTAAAGATAATCTAAAGGGAACGGCCCGAACCATCCAGACAATTACCAGATGGTTCGGGTCGTAAATAAAAAACTTAAATATCTATGATTCAACAACTTACACATTCAAGACCAGATGGTTGACGGTTTTTCGCATTTTTTTGTTTTTATGCAAAAATCAGCCATCAGGGCATGTCTGTAATCATCCTTGCGTCAGACTGCATCACCCTTCACCTCCTTAATCTGCCTGAGGAGTCTGTTCATGCGCTTGAGGTTCTGGTAATAGTTGATGAAACCGAAAGTGAAACCGATTATCACTCCTATTATGCCGCCCCATACCGAACCGCGCACCAGCTCTGACTCATAGCCCCTTGTGAGATAATAGAAGAAGAAGAATATCCACACGAGCAGCAACGGGATGGCATAGAGGAACCATTTCAGTTCGAAACGCTTGTATTTCACGATGCCCAGCGCCACCTCGGTGAGATTGCCCGAAATCATGTCGGCTGAAGCATAGCGCCTGAGCGAATACACCGAAGCCACGAGCGCCGATAGGAGAAACAACACGGTGAACACCAAATACCATGTGGGCATTCCGATGAGCGGCAGCAGCACCACCTGCAGCGGAATAGCCACCACCTCGAGCACGATGGCGAAGATAAGGTCCTTGCGCACCTTGTTGTAGTCGCCCTTCATCGCCCGGCGCGCCATCTTCTCGTTTACTATCTGCTGGTCTTTGAGCATCGACTTGAGTTCGCCGAACTGTGAGCGCATCTCGTCGAGTTCCATCAAAATATCTTTTTCCATTTATAGCCTCCTGAATAAGTTAATCGTTAGACATTTTTTTGAGCTGTTCACGAATACGCACCAGTCTCACCGACACGTTTGCCGTGGATATTCCGAGCATCTTGCCGATTTCATCATAACTGATGTTCTCGAGCCACAGCAACACGATGGCACGGTCGAACGGCTGCAGCTTGCTGATGCGCCTGTGGAGCATGCCAACCTGCGTAGTACGCTCGTCGGAGGGTTCAAAGGGGTCGACGTCCATCGTCAGCCTCACCGTGGGACGGCTTTTCTTCTTTCGTCCCATAGAGATGCAGGTGTTCAGAGCCACCCTGTAGACCCAGCCTCTCACATTGCCGTCGCGCTTCATCTGCGGCATGCCCTTCCAGAGATTTATCAGCGTCTCCTGATAGAGGTCTGCCACCTCGTCCCGGTCTTTGGAAAACATATAGCACACGGTGTAGATCGTGTCCTTGTTTTCTCGTGCCAGTTTCTCAAATTCATCTTTCCTTACATCCATCGCAATACTGTTTTATCGGAATATCTACTCTTAATACGCAGGAGTGGCGCGATTCACTACGCCTGGGGAGCATGTTTTTTCTTTTTTTCCCTTTTTTCTTATATGTCCAACTTTCAGAGAGGCCGTGTGTCGTCTCATCTGTTGCTGAATGTCTGTGTCGTCATAAGCCCCAACCGGCATAATCACCGATTGGGGCTATAATAGTCGCCGGGAACCGTCGTTACAGATATTCCTCGCCGTGGTCCATCCTCACCTCGTTGATGTATTTGCGCACGAGGGCTGACGAGTCTTCTTTCTTGCAGACAAGGAGCACGTTGCCCTTCTCTGCCACGATATAACCGTCGAGACCGTTGAGCACCGCCACATGGTCGTCGGGCATCTTCACGATGTTGCCATGACATTTGTCGAGTTTCACCATGTTGCCTATCACCACATTGTCGCCCATACACTTGCTCATCGTTTCATACATGGAATGCCAGGTGCCGAGGTCCGCCCAGCCGAAAGAGGCGTTCTTGACATACACATTGGTGCCCTTTTCCAGCACGGCAGAGTCTACCGAGAGGTTGGGGTAAGCCGAATAGCGCTTGGCGATATGTGCCTGTTCTGCCTCAAGGGAATATACCGACGCCGAATCGATGACGCTCAGCACTGGCGGAAACAGGGCTTTCAGGCTGTTGCGCAACGTGGAGCAGCGGGCAATGAAGAGTCCGGTGTTCCAATAGAACTCGCCGCTGTTCATGAACATCTCGGCAAATTCCCTCTCCGGCTTCTCCGTGTAGCTCTTCACCTTGTATATGCCGCTGGCATCGGCTTCGCCTTCAAACTGAATGTATCCATATCCCGGCTCCGGACGTGTGGGTTTCACTCCTATGGCGAGCAGACCGTCATGGGCACCCACCCAGTCGAGACCATCGCAGACATCACGCCTGAAGGCATCGGCATCCATCACCATCTGGTCTGCCGGCACCGTGACGATCCTTGCCTTCTCATTGCGGTGGAGGATACGGTAGGTGGCCCACTCCACGCTGGGAGCGGTGTTGCGGCTGACGGGTTCGAGCAGCACATTCTCTTCGGGCAGCTCGGGAAGCTGCTCGCTCACGAAATGTCCATACTCCTCATTGGTTGCCACGAGGATATTCTCAGGAGCGATGATATTCTTCATCCTGTCGAAGGTCTGCTGCAGGAGCGTACGTCCGGTGGAGAAGAAGTCGAGGAATTGCTTCGGAGCGTTTTCGCGGCTTGCCGGCCAGAGTCTTCTGCCCTTTCCGCCGGCAAGTATCACGCAGTAGTTATCGTTGTTGTAATTCATATCGCATTAAATTCAATGAATGGGTTTTATCTTTATTACGCACTAAGTTACTCATTATTGTAGAGTCCCACAACATTTTATGTTTTTTTCTCTTTTATTCGAAGTGCTTAGTAATGTTCAAAAACAATTTGGACATTACTTAAAAAGAAAAATCCGCAAAAGTTTGCGTATTGCAACAAAATGTATTACCTTTGCACCGCATTAAAGCCCAGATGGCGGAATCGGTAGACGCGCTGGTCTCAAACACCAGTGGGGCAACCCGTGCCGGTTCGACCCCGGCTCTGGGTACTGAAAGGAGAGAAGCTTGCTTCTCTCCTTTTTTTGTTGCCTCCCTTTGATTACTCATATCCTATTGACACCCGTTGGCGAATTAATTTTGTGCGACACTTTTATGAGTACAAGAAGACAAAAAATTGCATAACAAAAAAAAGAGCAAGCGGCTTCAGAACATGTAATGTAATGTCATGATTCTGAAACCGCTGAACTAATATTTTCACAAAAAGCCATCAGACCGTAAATGCGGTGTTAAACTGATGACAGATTGAAGCAACTTTCCAAACGACTATTCGTCTTCTCTTTCCTCACGGTAGCATTCGTATACCGATGCCATGTCTGGACAGCACACACTTGCCTTCATTGCCAGGCTGTCAAACTCCTTGCGCTGCTTGCTGGAACCGCGTGCCATGGTGCCGGCAACGATGAGGTCTGCCGTATAGCTGCTCGACGAGAAGGGCACGTTGACGCCGTTCGTCATCGCCGACAGTTCCTTATACCACGGCAACGGATTGATAGACACGGTGTCGATCTTGATGCGGCGCTTCGATGCCTTCTTCGCCTCATGGCGCCAGTCAATCTGATTGCCCACCACATAATTCCGATAAGTGTAGCCCAGTTCGTGGGGTTCGGCGTCGGAGATGAGCAGGATGCTGCGTGTGGAACCATGGCGCCACGAAGTCTCCTCCACTATCTTCTTTATCACCAACTCGTAGAACTCGTCGCCGTCGCCGCCGCAGGTATCCTTGGTATTCTTTATAAACTTTATGATGCTGTTCTCATTCCGAGTGAGCGGCAGACACTGATAGGCGTCGCCGAAATCATTCTTGCCGTTCATGTCGCAATAGTCGCCGAAAGCCACAATGCCGAGACGCAGGTCGTCATTGTCCTTGAAGAGTCGTGGAATAAGGTCGGCCACCTGACGGCGCACGTCGTCGATATATGCCGCCATCGAACCGGTGGTGTCGAAGGCAATCACCATATCGAGCATTCCCACCTTCTTGGGAGCGATGTCTTTCATACCCTTCTCGTCTGCGCCACCGATAGTTGTAGTCGTGTTCTCTACGATAGTAGTTTCTTTCTTTGTATTGAAAATCTTTTTCATAATGGTAATGTTTAATTGTTTACTTCTTTTCTATTTATAAGACCATTTCAGAAAAAAATTAAGCAAGAAACGGAAAATAATAAGTTTTTTCAGAAGAACAATGGAATCTTTCAATAAGACAAGCGGCACCTCAACAATAAAAACAAGCAGGCTTGTTTTGTATTGTCTTCGGTTTGCATTATCTTTGAATAAGATAAGCGGCACCTCAACAATAAAAACAAGCAAGCTTGTTTTGTATTGTCTTCGGTTTGCATTATCTTTGAATAAGATAAGCGGCACCTCAACAATAAAAACAAGCAAGCTTGTTTTGTATTGTCTTCGGTTTGCATTATCTTTGCCATGGAGAATAAAATCGGCATACAATAACAACATTCAGCTTATGGCTCATCTTCCAGACGACATAATACTAAACGGCTTCATATCCTTCAACGGCGATATGACCAAAGAGTACTTCTATGGCTACTGCCGGCGTGCATACAGCATATACGACAGGAAATACCAGCTACACGGCAAGGCGGGACTTGACTTCTATTCACTCGCCCACGACTACTACATACAGTTGCTCACCCACCATTTCGAACCTCTGCTCAAGAAGCCGAAAGCTGCCAAGCTGTCTACATGGATGGTGAGGGGTTTCCATTTCGTGGTGCTCGATGCACTGAAGGCTTACAACAAGGAGTATGAGCATCTCTCTGAAGAGGCTTCCGATGTGGTGTTGGAATATGTGCGGTCCACCGACAAGGAGGAGGGCATGCTGCTGCAAGTGGCAGAGGCTGTGGCATCACACTACCACGACCGCATGATGCAGGAGATAGCCCACATGGTGTTTTATGCCGGATTCAAACAGAAGGACGTGGCGGCACAGCTCGGCATCACTCCGGCTGCAGTGAACATGAGATACAAGAAGATGATGGAGGAAGTGGTGACTCCCTACGTAATCGAGAATTACGGCGAAGGTCTCACCATGGCTCCGGTCATGGAACCCTGCATGGAAGACAGTTCGGCAGACGCATGCTTCAGCAAGGCAAGTCCGATGTCAGCTTCATTACTCCCACGCTTCGCCAACTGGCAACAGGAATCAGAACAAAATACAGATATCATGAACAGAAGAATCACACCATCACTAATCACCGCCCTCAAGCCGAACGAGATATTCGTGTTCGGTTCAAACCTGCAGGGCATCCACGCCGGCGGCGCGGCACGTGCGGCGAGACTGCATTTCGGTGCCGTAATGGGACAGGGCGTAGGAATGCAGGGACAGTCGTATGCCATCCCAACCATGCAGGGAGGCACGGAGACCATCAAGCCCTACGTTGACGAATTCGTGGAATATGCCCGTAAGCATCCCGAACTCCATTTCCTCGTCACTGCCATCGGCTGCGGCATAGCGGGATTCGATGCCGATGACATCGCCCCACTGTTTGAAGAGGCAAAGGACATTGAGAACATCTCGCTGCCCGATGAGTTCTGGGATGTGCTGGAATAAGCCAACAACAGACTGATGACCGATTGGGGAATAACAGAGTATGACGACAACAGGACGTTCTCTCCACCAACGACAACGCATAATAGATAAGGTATAATCAAGAACAATAAAAAACAATAACATCATGAAGAAACTGAAGATGCTACTGCTGACCTGCTTTATGGTCATGACCAACGCCGCCATGGCGCAAGACCACCTCAATCTGCCATACTTCATCTCCGGACCGATACAATACGGAATGGTGTCGGAGACGGCACTGACATACCAGGGAGAGGCCACCGTACAACGGTGTATGGAACCGAACCTGAAGCATGTCAAGATTCCATACAATGTGTCAAGAGGACTGACGAACTGGACCATAGAGGTGATTGCCTGCGGTGCCTTCGACGGTTGCTCGCTGGAGTCGATAACGCTAAACGATGCCATAAAGTTCATCGAGTCACAAGCATTCACCAGATGTCCGCTGAAGACTTTCACCTGTCCTGCCAAGCTGCGCCACATCGGCATGAGTGCCTTTCAATGGTGTACGGAGCTTGAATCAATACATACCGACAACAACCTCAAGGGCATCGGTAACGCCTGCTTCTGGGGATGCATCAAACTGAAACGCTTCGACTGTCCGAAAGACATGCACACTATCGGCGAGAACGCTTTCAGATGCTGCACCTCGTTGGAGTATGTCACTCTTGGCGATGACATGATAAACATCGGCGAAGGCGCATTCAGCGACACTCCAAACCTGAAGGCGATAGCAATAACAAACAGGAATCCTCACGACGCGCCTAACGCTTTCTGCCGCGAAGTGCTGCAGAACACATGGCTCGTAGTTCCTGACGGATGTGTGGGAAAATACAAGGCGAAGAAAGGTTGGCAGGACTTCGTACACGTGATTGAGCGGAGCAAGCTGAAATAAGACTTTGCGCCAGCTCCACCAACCTTTTTATCCCAAAACGGTCATTAGGACTTGTCGACCTAATGACCGTTTGGGGGCTTATATATATAGCTGAAAAAATCTACAACATAGTGCGGAATGAATCCACCACGCCAAGCAGATGCTTCTCCTCGTCAACCACGAGAACACAGTGTATCTTGTTCTGATGGAGCACCTGCTCTATGTCGGTAATCTTCATTTCCGGCGACACCATCTTCGGCGTCTTCGTCATGATGTCGGCAACGGTGAGTTGGAAGAATCTGTCCTGCGAGCTCTCCATCGCACGGCGTATGTCGCCGTCGGTGACGAGACCCACCACCTTGCCGTCAACCACCGGCACACACAGTCCCAGTCTGCCGTTGCTCACATGTATAACGGCCTCGCCGAGCTTCGTCTGAGGGTCTACTACAGGCAGGTCGTCGGAACGCATCACGTCCTTAGCCCTGGTGAGCAGTCGTCTGCCGAGCGAACCGCCTGGATGGAACTGTGCGAAATCGGTAGCCTTGAAGTTGCGTGCCACCATCAGCGCACATGCCAGGGCGTCGCCCAGGGCGAGGGCTGCCGTAGTGGATGATGTGGGAGCGAGTCCCAACGGACAAGCCTCACGGCTCACTCTGGAGTTCAGATGGGCAGTGGCATATTTGGCGAGCAGCGACTCCGGGTTTCCGCTCATTCCGATAACAGGGATCTTATGTTCGATGAGATACGGCAGGAAGCGCAGCAGCTCATCGGTCTGTCCGGAATTAGACAATGCCAACACCACATCCTCTGCCTGTATCACGCCGAGATCGCCGTGGAAGGCATCAAGGGGATTGATGAAGAAGCTCGGCGTTCCCGTTGAAGAGAGCGTAGCGGCAATCTTCGCACCGATATGTCCGCTCTTGCCCACTCCGGTAACGATGAGCTTTCCCTTACACTGTAGTATGATATCGACAGCCTTGTCGAAATTGTCATCGATATTGGGTATGAGTTCAAGGAGAGCCTTCGACTCGTCCTCGATACATTTTATTGCTGTATGTGTGTATTTCATAATTCTACTTTTGTTTTCCGATTATTCCCATCAGCACTGACTGACGGGACGGCAGTTTCTGTTAGTCAAGCAGACTCTTCACCACTCCTTCGAGGTCTTTCAGATAGAGCATGTTCGGTCCGTCGCTGAGGGCATGGTCAGGGTCGGGATGCGTCTCGAAGAAATATCCCTGTGCTCCGAACGCCTTTGCCGCCAACGCCATCATCGGCACATACTGACGGTCGCCGCCAGTCTTTCCGCCGGCTCCTCCTGGCCGCTGCACGCTGTGTGTGCAGTCCATCACCACGCGGTCGGCATACTGCGACATGGCTGGCAGATTGCGGAAGTCCACCACAAGATTGTTGTATCCGAAGCTGTTGCCTCTCTCGGTAAGCCACACCTCCTTGGCACCTGCCTCACGGCATTTCTCCACGGGATAGCGCATGTCTTCGCCAGAAAGAAACTGTGCCTTCTTGATGTTCACCGTGCGTCCGGTGCGTGCTGCCTCTACGAGGAGGTCGGTCTGGCGGCACAGGAATGCAGGAATCTGCAACACGTCCACCACCTCTCCGGCTGCCTTTGCCTGCCAGCTCTCATGGATATCGGTGAGCAGCGGCAGATGGTATTTCTCTCTCACGTCGGCAAGCATCTGCAGTCCGCGTTCCAGTCCGGGGCCGCGGAAGGAGTGTATCGACGTGCGGTTTGCCTTGTCGAAGGATGCCTTGAAATAGAATGTGCGACCCGTCATGTCGCTTAGGCGCTTTATCTCTGCCGCTATGGTGTCGAGCAATTCTGCCGACTCTATGACACATGGTCCGGTGATAAATATTGGATCCATTTGTTGATGATAAGTTTTGTTTCTAATAATTATAACAATCCCTGCCTTCTCCCGCCCTCATCTCAACGGACTATAAGGACGCAAAAAAGCATATTTCTCAATTTCACGGCAAATATAACACATCAACTCCAAGCAGCAAAGGATTTTCCTGAAAATCTTTGGCTACTATATACCATTAGCCTATCGTTTCATAATATCATCAACGGCAAGAAAGTAATTACTGACAACAACAGCCATTAAGAAAGACTTTCAGTTATCATTTGAAGGCCAAAAGGCTATAACGACATATTAGAAACGATAGCGGTCATCCCACATTGCAAATACAGCAAAGAGGGATGACCGTTTTGGGTATTACGTTGAACGACCAGATGACAGCGTTTTGGGGTTATGCAGGTCTACGCTCTGCAAATCACAGTTTATAGAACTCCGTGAATGCCTTGATGCAGTATTCATGGTCTGCCACAGAACCCGTCTCACGCACGGAGTGCATGCCGAGGACAGGGTTACCCATGTCTACGCCACGCAGAGGCAATGATGAAGCAAGGATATTGCCGAGGGTGCTGCCGCCTGCCACGTCGCTATGGTTGACGAAGCGCTGGCATGGCACACCGGCTTTCTCACAAATGCCTGTGAAGATGGCTGCCGAAACGGCGTCGCTGGCATACTTCTGGGCTGCATTGAACTTGATGCATGGACCACCGCCAAGCATAGGATGGTTGGTAGGGTCGAACTTCTCAGGATAGTTAGGATGCCAGGCATGGGCATTGTCGGCAGAAATCATGAACGAATTCTCCACGCTGCGGTAGAAATCCGACATTTCGCCACCCTGTGCGAACACCAGACGCTGCAACAGACTGCTCAGGAACGGGCTGCCGGCTCCCTGCTTTGTCTGGCTGCCGGTCTCCTCATTGTCGAATACGGCAAGCACCTGTGTAGTCTCCGGCACACCGCCACTCATCATCAACGCCATGAGTCCGGCATGAACCATGCTCAGGTCGTCGAGTCTGCCGGCAGAGATAAACTCATCATGCACGCCGAAAGTGCTGGCAGGAGCAGTGTCGTAGAGATAGAGGTCGAAGTCGAGGATATCCTGCGCCTTTACACCGAGTTCGCCGGTGATGACGTTCATCAGCATGTTGCCAGCCTCAAGCTGGTCGTTCACGATGCCGAGCAGCGGGAGCATGTCTTTCTGCTTGCTCAGTTTCACACCGTCGTTCACCTGACGGTTGAAGTGGATGGCGATATTGGTAATCTGCAGCAATGGTC
The DNA here is from genome assembly GCF_000834015.1 of Prevotella pectinovora. Lineage (GTDB taxonomy): Bacteria > Bacteroidota > Bacteroidia > Bacteroidales > Bacteroidaceae > Prevotella > Prevotella pectinovora. The sequence continues at coordinate 101,420 of NZ_JXQI01000060.1, forward strand.
GCTTCACATGCAGCAGACGGGTTTCCGGCTGCAGCGGATTGTCGGTGCGCAAGATGACTCTTCCGGCGAGGCTCAGCGGACGGTCGAACCATGTGCTCATGATAGGTCCACCATATACCTCGGTGTTGAGTTTCGTGATGCCTCCCTCACATACCATTTCCGGATTCGGTTTGATACGGAAGGTGGGCGAGTCGCAATGGGCGCATATCAGATGGAATCCCGCATCGGCGATAGTCTGCCTGCCTATGCGGACGGCATAGAGCGAGGAGTCGTTCTTGGTGAAGAACAGCTGGTCGCCTGGCTCAATGGTGCCTATGGGAGCAGTGGAATCCATCTCTTTGAAACCGGCAGCGGCAAGACGCTCCTTGAGGGTCTTCACTGCGAGGAAATTCACTGGCGATGCATCGAGAAATGCGAGAAGGTCTTTTACCATAGTACTTTGTTTTTAAGTTATACAATCAAGGCGCGTCGGAGAATGACAGACGCCTCATTCATACCATATTATATATAACAAGAAAGGGACATGCCCGACGTGACGATGCATCATCCGGCTGTCCCTTTCTCTGTATTTGCTTATCAGTCGTTCTGCTTGCTTCTATAATTGTCCAAGCCCTCCTGGAGGAAGTTCAGATAGTCTGACACGTCTTCCTTGAATGAGAATGGACGAGAGAGAGGCATACCGTCAGGACCGAGGGTCACGTAGTATGGCTGTGCGAGGGCACCGAACTTGCTCTGCTGCAGGTAGCTCCACTTGTCACCGACAGTACGCAGAGTGCGCTTCTGTCCGTTCACGGTCACCTCGATAGGCTTGGCCAGAGGCTGCTTGTCGTCAACATAGAGAGAGATGAGCACATAGTCGTTGTTGAGTTTGTCGGCAACGCGTGGGTCTGTCCATACGGCAGCCTCCATCTTACGGCAGTTCACACAACCGAAGCCGGTGAAGTCGATGAGGATAGGCTTGCCCTGTGCTGCAGCGGCAGCTACACCCTCTTCATAAGAAGTGTACTTAGGTTTCACCTCGTTGGTATTAAGGTTGAAGTCCTGTGTGTTCATCGGCGGTGCGAAGGCGCTGACAGCCTTACAAGGAGCACCCCAGAGACCAGGAATCATATATACGGCGAATGCCAGAGAAACAAGACCGAGCATCACGCAAGGCACTGGCATTGGCTTTGGCTCACCGAGCATCACGTCGCTCTGGAACTTGAGCTTGCCGATGAGGTAGAGACCCAAGAGGAAGAAGATAGCTATCCAGAGAGCGAGGAATGTCTCACGGTCGAGGATGTGCCATCCGTAAGCGAGGTCTGCAACAGAGAGGAACTTCAGAGAGAATGCGAGCTCCACGAAACCGAGGCTCACCTTCAGTGTGTTCATCCAAGAGCCAGACTTAGGAGCTGACTTGAGCCATGCCGGGAACATGGCAAAGAGTGTGAACGGCAATGCGAGGGCAATAGAGAAGCCAAGCATACCGACTGCCGGAGCGGCGATGTTACCCGATGTAGAGAACTCAGCGAGGAGCAGTCCGATGATAGGTGCGGTGCAAGAGAATGACACGAGCACGAGGGTGAACGCCATAAGGAAGATAGACACGAGACCTGTTGTTGCAGAAGCCTTGTTGTCTACGGAGTTTGTCCACTTAGAAGGCAGCTCAAGCTCGAACCATCCGAAGAATGACACTGCGAATACAACGAGCACGAGGAAGATGATGATGTTGAACACGGCGTTGGTAGAAAGACTGTTCAGTCCGTTACCACCCGAAATAAGAGTGATAAGGAAGCCGAGCAACACGTAGATCACGATGATGGAAACGCCATAGGTAACGGCATCGCGGATACCCTTCTTCTTGTCCTTGTTGCGCTTCATGAAGAAGCTTACGGTCATTGGGATGATAGGCCAGATACATGGCATGAGCACTGCGAGCAGACCGCCCACGAAGCCCATGATGAGGATATAGAAGAGAGAGTGGCTTGCGTTGCCACCTTCCTGATATGCCTTCAGCTCATTGATAACCGGTTTCCAGAGGTCGCCGTCGGCAACTACGGATGCCGAGTCAGCCTCAACAGCCTCGCCGGCCGGTGCCACGGCTGCAGTGTCGGCAGCGGCAGCCTCCTCTGTAGCTTCCTCCTGAGCCTCAGGAGCATCGGCAGGACCGTTGCCCTTGTATGAGAACTCTACAGAGGTAGGAGGCATACAGCCAGAGTCGTTGCAGGCGCCATACTCCAGATAACCCTTCACAGAGTATGTCTTGCCCGTAATCTTATAGCGCTGCACGAAGGTAACGCTGTTCTCATAATAGCGAAGCTGCATACCGAAAATCTGGTCGTACTCCTTGATTTCCCGGCCCTGGGCCTTGAGCTTGCCTACTGCCTTCACGCCCTCAGCCTTCTCGGTGTGCATAGTGGCAGGGATTGGTCCGTCAGCAGGGATGTTGGGGGCATATACATGCCAGCCCTTGGCGATCTTACCCTTGAAGACCACATCGATTTCGGTGTCAGAAACCTGCTTCTGACTAACTGTGAAATGTACTGGACTTCCTTGTGCCCACAGCATGATAGCCATAAGCATCATGAGCGAAGTCGTAAACATTCTTTTGATTACTGAACTTTTCATTATTACTTTATTGTTTTTTTATTTTTATTTTTCTTCGATTGTTTATCAAGGTGACTCCAACAGGAATCCTTATATAGTTACGTCAATCCTCCTTCACACCTTTGTGGGTCATGATGTCGAGCACGAAACGGTCGGTATCGTTCATGCCGCGGCTGCCGATGGCTGTGAGGTTGCGGATGCTCTGGTCCACATCGTCGTCGATGATTCCCTCGTATGAGGTGACATATTTGTGCTGCATGGCGAGCATCGCACTGAGCACCGCCGTGCTCACGCCGCTGGTGAGCTTCAGGGCGCAACTTGGCTTCGCACCGTCGCAGATCATTCCCGTAAGGTTTGCTATCATATTCTTCACCGAGAAGCAAATCTGCTCGAAGTTGCCGCCCATGAGATATGTGATACCGCAGCTGCTGCCCGTGCTGGCAACCACGCATCCGCAAAGTGCAGACAGCGTGCCGAGGTTTTGTTTGATATATATTGCCGTGAGGTTACTCATCACAAGCGCACGGATAAGCTCCTCCTCGGTGTTATGGTTCTCCTTGGCAAATACCACCACCGGCATGGTGGTGCAGATACCCTGGTTTCCGCTGCCGCTGTTGCTCATCACCGGCACCATGGCTCCCGCCATACGTGCGTCGCAGGCACAGCTTGTGGCAGACAGTATTCTGGAGAAGATGCTGTCGCCCATGATTCCATGACCGAGCGGACTGCAGAGCGTCTTGCCCAGCTGGTGGCCATAGTTCTCGCGCAGTCCTGCCGCAGATGCAGCCTCGTTGAGCTTCTTGGCGTCGAGGATGAAGCGGATGTCGTCGAGCTTGGCAGTGTGGGCGAATTCATACACTTTACCCAGCGTCAGCCTGATGTCGTCGGCAGCCTGTGAGGCTTTAGCGGCACACGAAGCCACGTTGAGCAGTTCCTCTGCGTCCTTGCGCATGAAGACGAAATTGGTGTGGGAGCTCTTGATGCGAGCCTCAGCTTCCTTTCCGCCAGCCTTGCAGAGGGCGTTGATATACAGTTTGTCGGCGTCATCATGTTCGAGGGTTATCTTGATTCTTCCCTCGTCGATGTATTTCTTTCCACGCTCCACATCGTCCTTCGTGCAGTCGCGGAGCACTTCCAGACTGAGTTCAGGCTTTCCTGCCAGCGCTCCCAAAGCGATGGCGATGGGAAGACCGATCATTCCCGTGCCAGGGATGCCTACTCCCATGGCGTTCTTAAAAATGTTTGCACTAAGTCTGACATCAATAGTATCAGGCTCCGCTGCAAGCAGCTCTGTTGCTTTTGCCACACAAAGTGCCACAGCAATTGGCTCGGTACATCCAATAGCAGGCACAACCTGACGATGCATCAAGTCCAAAATAGCATTATACTCTGAAGGTGTAATCATAATATAACAAGGATAATAAAAGTATTACATAATTATGTAGCTGCAAAAATAAGCATAATTATATTAACAAACACGTTTTTAGCCAATTTTTTATTTTGTAATTATGAAAAATATGCCTATCTTTGCAAAAAGAATAGACATTTGGTGAGAATATAATGGATTCCGGCACTAATTTCTCTGCCGGAATCCATTATATTATATTGCCAGGAAACACATAAAATCAAATAAAAAATAATTTTCATTATGGCTTACATGTCACAAGATGGCTACGACAAGATGGTAGCCGAACTGAAACGTTTGGAAAGTATTGAGCGTCCGAAGGCATCTGCCGCAATCGCAGAGGCTGCCGACAAGGGCGACCTTAGTGAGAACTCTGAGTATGATGCGGCAAAAGAGGCACAGGCTCATCTGGAAGACAAGATCAACAAGCTGAAGCTCGCCATCGCTGAAGCGAAGATCGTTGACACGTCACGCCTCAGCACCGACACCGTACAGATTTTGTCGAAGGTGGAGATGACAAACATCGCCACTAAGGCAAAGATGACATACACTATCGTCAGCGAGAGCGAGGCGAACCTCAAGGAGGGAAAAATCTCCATCAAGACTCCTATCGCACAGGGACTGCTCAACAAGAAGGTGGGCGACGAGGCTGAGATAAAGATTCCTCGTGGCACCATAAGACTGAGAATCGACAAGATTTCCGTAGAATAAAAACTATAGATTATGGACATTTTTTCTAAGATTGCTGCAGGCGAGATTCCAAGCTGGAAATGCGCCGCAAACGAGAAATTCTATGCGTTCCTCGACATCAACCCTCTGGTGAAGGGTCACACTCTGGTGATCCCACGCCGTGAGGTGGACTACTATTTCGACATGACCGACGAGGAGATTGCCGAAATGGCGGTATTTGCAAAGAAGGTGGCAGTTGCCATCAAGAACGCTTTCCCATGCCGCAAGGTGGGCATGGCGGTGCTCGGACTGGAAGTGGCTCATGCCCACGTTCACCTCGTGCCGATGCAGAACGAGAAGGACATGCTCTTCTCTAACCCTAAGCTGAAACTCACCGACGAAGAGTTCAAGGAAATCTCCGACAAGATCTTCGCTGAGTTCAACAAACTGTAATTACGCTGCCCCACTCTGGCTGAAGGAAAACTAAGAGCAGGGACACGACGGAAACTCCAAGAGATTTTTTAACCCCAAACGGCATGATGACCGTTTGGGGTTAATTTTTTTTATGGACAAATCGCCATATAAGACAAGAAATGACGACACTCCTACCCTATCTCCGTACGGCTTTACTATTTCAACACACACTGTTCCACGTTATATCCCGTAAGCTCGACAAACGGTACTTGCTGTCGCGCATCGGCATTGTCCCATCTGATATTGACAGTGCGCTCCTCTCCGGGCATGAGGTGGAAATAATTGTCTGAATAGTCCACGGGCAGCACCTGACTGCCATCTCCGGTCTTGAGGTTCAGCCTTATCATCATTGCCGGTGTGGAAGCGGTGTTCCGCAAAGTCAGAGTCATGCCGTTGCCGGACGGGCGTTTTACTGAAGCCGCCACTTTCACCACGGGCAGCGTGGCAAGCTGCTGCAGATTGCCTTCGTCGGTAGACAGCACATAGAAATTGGTAGACAACGTCGCGTTATTGCTGTCGGCGAGTCTCAAACGGATGTAATACACCGTTCCGTCGATATTCCCGGGCACGGAGTCGGTGGCGAGAGCTGCCAGTTCTACGGTGGAGTCACCATTGGAGTTTACCATATTGCTATCCACACGGACAATATTGCCACGGATATCGAGCAGTTCGCGGGTTGCCACAAGGTCTTTATAGTTATCCGCCGTGCGGTTTACCACCTCGATGCTGCGTGTCAGGGCGTTACGCTGGATATGCAATGGTTCGCAAGCCTTGCGTGCGCCGAAGAAGGCTGCCGTAGGTTCGAAATAATAGTCATAACACTGCCATGTATAGCTTGGCCAGCAGGCATGGCTCATCCAGATGAGCAGTCCCTGGCGGTATTTCGAGTCTGCCTCATACATCGCACGATAACCTTCATAGTTTTCCCATTGTGCCAGACGGGTGAAGTCGTCGGCAGACTCCGGTTTGCCGAACATACGTTCGACGATTGCCATGAACGAAGCGCCTCGCTGAGCGCCTGCCTGTGTGAAATCATGCTGTCCCCAGGCGTCGCCGGGTTCCCATTCTATCGGTTCTGCGAGTGTGCGGCGTGTGCCTTCCGGCGTCATCACGTTAGGCATGCCACGCTCGGTATGCAGTTTTCCGCTCTGCTTGGCGAAGTAGGTACGTGGCGGTTCCGCCCAATACGGTCCGTGTCCGCTCACTCCATCATCAGCCGAAGATGATATGTAGAGTAACTTCGGGTTCATCTCTGCCACAGTCTGCCGCAAACCGTCGTCGAGGGTCTTTGGAGGATAACCTTCGTTTCGTCCGCAATAGAGAGCAATCGACGGATGGCGGCGCATACGGCTTGTGAAATCACGGGCATTGCGCATGAACATCACCTCGTCGTCGGGATCCGGTCCGTCGGCAGGGTTGGCAAGCCAGAAGTCCTGCCACACCATGATGCCATACTTGTCGCAAGCGTCATAAAACTCCTCGTCGCCGGTCATTCCCACCCAGTTGCGAATCATATTGAAGTTCATGTCGCGGTGCAGGCGCACGGCAATGTCGTATTCCCTCTGGCGATAGTTGAGGTTAGACTCCGGAAATCCCCAGTTTCCGCCGAGCGGCACGATGCGTCGCCCGTTGACGAAAAGTTTCAGCTGCGTGTCAGGGTCGGCATATCGCATCTCCCTTATACCTGCCTTGTAGTGGATGCGGGCAGTGGCGTTGTGGCACTGCTGATTGTCTGCCACGAACTCAAATCCGGCATCATGCAGATATGGTTCGCCATGTCCGTTTGGCCACCAGAGGCGTATGCGCCGGTCGCACAGGGTCTGGTATTCGTCGGGACTGAACATCACCTCTCGCTGTTCTCCGGCTTTCAGCGTGATATTCTTTTCAAACTTCAGATTGCCTATCCATCCTCTCAGCGTTCCGCTCACTTCCTTGTCGAGCCAGTTGTGCGCCAACACGCGTGGCGTCATGGTGGCAAGGGTGTCGGGCAGATTGTCGAAACGGGTGCTTACTACGGGGTCTGCGAGTGTTACGGAAGCAGTAGAAGTAAGATAGACATCGTTCCAGATACCGATATCACGACCGCGGATAGTTGATATCCAGTCCCAGCCGATAGTGGCATGGAAGGTGGGGTTGTCTGCTCCGAGTATGCCGCCGTTGAAATCGGTGTTCAGATGGTTTTTCTCCTTTATCGCTCCGGGATGTGCATTCTTGTGGATAAGCACGGCGAGTGTGTTTACTCCTCCGTTGAGATATGGCGTGATGTCGGCTACGGAACTGGTGAAGGCTCCCTCTATGCGGTCTATCTTCTTGCCGTTGACCCACACATCGGCTTTCCAGTTGATGCCGTCGAAATTCAGAAGCACCCGCTGTCCTGCCATCTCCTTCGGCAGGGAGAAGGTGCGGCGATACCAGAAGTCGGAGTTGAAATATGAATCGCTGATGCCGAACATATTGTCGGCATAGTCTGGATTGGCAAGAGCGCCATAGTTGACGAAACTGGTGAGCACGGTGGCTGGCACGGTGGCTGGAATCCAACTGTCATCGGTGGCAAACTGTCTGGTGGAGACCTTCTCACCTCCTGCTTTCACCTGTGACGCGCGGCACACTTTCCAGTCTCCGGCATTGAGCATCATGCGGTTGTCGGCATATCCACCGTTTGCTGACTCCATACCGGGGCGGGTTGCAGACTCCGTGTCGCGCCGAACGCCCTTTCCTTCAACCTTCAGTTCGCTCAGCACGTATGCCTTGGTTGGCACATCGCCGGTCTTCGCCACATCAATGCTGCCGCCGTCCATGGTGACTCTGACATAGCGGCAACTGACGCCGCTGAGTTTTATGCGGTCGGTGCGCCGCTTGCTGTTGTCGGGCAGCGTTGCCACACGGCGCCATTGCCGGGCGTCGTCGCTGACTTCTATATATCCATGCTTGGGTCGGCGTATCCACGAAAGGTCAACGAACGACACCTCTGACTTTGCCGCCAGGTCTACCTGTGCCCATTCATGTCCCTCGCCGGCACTCATCCAGGCGCTTCCGAAACGGGAGTTTGGTATGACATCGGCAAGCACTCGCCCACCGTCCTTGTAGAAATCGATATTGAAGACTGTCCAATATACAGCTCCTTCCATATCCAACTCCAGGCGCATGGCCGTGATGTCCCGGCAGTCAGCGGGCAGGTCGAACTGCAGATTGATGTCGCGCTGCGGCAGCATGCTTGTCCCGGTCTGCTTGTTTGGGTCGCTGCTCACCTTGCTCTTCGACAAAGTGCCGGGCAGCTTGTCGCCCCGGTCTTCTGCCACCACACGCCATCCGCCTTTCTTGCCGGTCGGCACAAGCACTTTTATACTGTAGCCTCCATGTGCCTTCGCCTCATCGTATGCCACATAGCAGCGCAACTTTATGCGGTCGGCTTTCACCGACATCGCCGTCCACTGATATTGCAGGCTGTTGCTGCTGCCCATCAGCGTGTTGCGGGTCCACTCCCCACCGTCGATTGCCCATTCCCGCTCGCGTCTTGGCAGCGGTCCGGCGACATCGCATACGGTGAGTGTCGGCGGCATCGCGGTTGTCACGATGCCATCGGTGAGAAGTTGTCCTGTGAGATTGTAGTCAAAACATGATGATGTGCGCACCTGGCGCATCAACGACAGGTTGTCATCGGCATCGGGATCGGCAGCAAAGGCTGCTGATGCAAACAGAAATGCCATCAGGCTATTGGCTATCCTACGGTAACAGATCATATATAATAGGTTTTAGATGCGAAGTTAAGAAAAGTATTTGAAACGGCAAGCGTTTATTCATGAAACAAGCGTTTAGTGACGAAAAAAGCCAGAGACCATCGGGCTATCAACACCCATTGGCCTCCGGCTATATCACAAGCGGCTGTCATACCGCGCAAAAGTCCGTTATGGCATCTTACCATGTCACGCTCATACCCATCGATATGCTGGCGTTTGAGCTGAGAGGGATACATTCCTTGCTGGTCTTGCCAAGGATGTGGTCCATGCCGATGAAGAAGTTGTAGCCCTTCGGATGGATGTTCACCACATATCCCATGCTTGTAGCAAAGCTGCTTGCCGCAAAGCTGATGCCCCCGTCAAGCCACTTGAGGGGTTTCCAGTTGGCGCTCAGTCTGCCTCGTCGGTCTGCATGATCTTCACCTCCAGCGGTGATGTCTGCGATTCCACTCCGTCTGCCGATGCCTTCACATCCTTCTGAACGAGCTGCACCTCGATGCCCTTGAGTTCCTTCTTGTCGGCATCCACCGGTATGACATCCAACGACATGTATGCAGGCACACAACTTGTCACGTTTGCCGTAGCCAGCAGATAAGCACCGTCTGCAAGCTTCATGTCCTTGATGTCGTCGTGCCATCCGTCGAGGGTGTCACGGTATTCTATCACCGCATTCTCTGCAAATGCCAACGGTGCGTCAACATGATACGAAGGCTGTATCACGTAGGTATGTCCGAGTTCGAAGCGTCCTTCCTTCTTGCTGTCTGCCATTGCCGTAGCGGTGAACTTGATGTTGTCTGGTATGGTCTTTATGAGGTCTGACAGATTGCTCTTGGTGATTACCTGGTCGTAACCTTCCACTCCGTTTCCTCTGCGGCAGATGCACACATGGGTTGTCTTGCCGCCTGTCACACGTATTCCCTCTACATCCACCGAGGCTGTCTCGCGTCCGTTCTTGAAGGCTTTGATAGTACCGTTTACGACACCATCCACCTGCATGTCGTTGCTGATGTCGAGCGAAATCTGCGGATTATACAGGTCTGCCACCACATTTCCGTCTTTCAGGAAGTCCGGCACGCCGGTGATGTCCACGTCACCGAGGTCGTTGAGGGCGATATCCGGGTTGAAGCGTCCTGTGGCTGCTTCGATGGTGAAGTTGTCGTTCTCATAGGTACAGGTGATCTCTCCTCCGACATTTCCTGCATCTGCTGCAGAACCGGTATATGGAGCTGAAACATTCAATACGATAAAGCCGTCAAGTTCCACATCCTTGCCGTTTATCTTTATTGAAGAACCTGGATATTCCTGCTTAGCCTTGAAGTCGATAGTCTTGATATTCACCTTTACCACCAGGTCTTTTGAGGTTGGCACATCATTGAAGACTACCTTTCTTCCATTTACAGTCGGCGTCATCAAACTTCCGTTGTCTGCCAGTTCCATATAGTTAGGGAATGTCAGCGAGAGTTCCTGGAACTTCGGAATGCTCCTCTTGATATTGTCATCGAATTTGAGTCTGAGTGTTACGGGTGCTTTCAATTCAGCCTTCTTCATTTCGATTACATCTGCCGGTTTCTCACCCCTGTAATGGAACTCCACAAGGTATCCTACGCCACTTATGTCGCCAACATACGAGTCATTGCGACGCACGCCTTTCGACTTTGTAGGCGATACGACACCTACAGGCACTGGAGTGATGATGGGCTCGGACTTCTTCCAAACTACAATCTTGTCGATAAGCGGATGCACGGGGGCAACGTTTCCACCATCCTGGCGGAACACATAATCGCCGTTTGCAGCCTCTACTACACTTCCGTTTTCCTCGAGTTCCAAAATGTCGCCCAACTTGATGTTTTCGGTTGTGCTGACAGGAATCTGGAGTCCATCGCTTCCGATACCAATCGTGGAATCGATGTTTCCAAAATCATAGTCACTGTCTGAACATCCTGTGAACACGAGCGCACCTGCGACGAACAGTGCCGGTAGCAATCTCGCGGAAAGATTTGATTTCTTCATGTTATTTTTTTGTTGGTTATGTTGCAGTGTTGTTATAGTCAAGTCCACTGTGTCGTACTATATATCATGTCTGAATATTCTGTTGCAGAACATGCAGCAGTCCATTAACGTACCTGTTTTATCAGTAGTCTAACTTTTCTTTTGTTTTGTTATTTTTTGCAAATATAATAAAAAGCAGATCAAAACAACAATGTTTGTCAAGATATTTACAACTTGACTCAAGTTTTTGTATAAAATCCCCCATAGCGTGGGGAATGAAACCCCACATTAGGGGGTTCTGTTCCCCACGCTATGGGGGGATTTTAGCTATATATTTTTGTCACCGGAATTATTTAATCCAACAAAGGTATTGTTTCACCCAATAGAGAAAATTTTATCATTTGAATATTGATATTGTTTATTTCTTTTCGGAGCTCGTCTATTTTTTTATTGCCAAGTTCTAATGCTTCTATCTCCTGCCATTCATAGAGGCTATTATATGCCATACATCCGATAAGAATGGAGATAAGTATATATCCCAACTGTATTGCCTTATAGAAATTTCCTGACCGCTCCATTATTTTGATGACATTGATTTTTGGAACATGAATAAAAGTTTATCTTTTTCGTTCATGCGGATATTATCAGAATAACCGCCTTTTGTTATTTGATACCCGCATGGCTTAACCATAAAAATGCCTAAGCCCTTAGTGTATGAACTTACTTCTGATGCATAGTCTTTACTTGTATTTAATGGAACTTTCCCTTTAATATGACACCACTCATTATTGCAACTGATGTCTTCAATCTCAGACATCATTTTTTGCAAATCTGTAATAGCTTTGGAACTTGCCGCTTGGGGTATCTGCAACTCAAAATAGAGCATCGGTTCGAGAATGTCCACACCTGACTGTTGCAAGGCCAGCCTGAAGACATAAGGGGTCAGCTGTCTGAAATCAGCAGGTGTACTTACCGGGCTATAATACTCGGCTTGAGTAAAAGTTACTTTCAGATCTGTCACTTCCCATCCATGTAAACCAGATTGGCAAGACATACGAATCCCTTCAAAAACGGCATTTTGAAAAGAATGGTTCAGATAACCATAGGAGATGTCACTTTCGATTTGCAACCCTGCCCCTAACGGTAAGGGTTCAAGAGTCAGCCCTATTGTGGCCCAGTAAGGGTTGGGTGGTACTTCGATCTGAATAATCTTATTGACCTTTTTTATAGGTCGTTCTTTGTAGATAGTCTTGATCTCATCAAAATGGACCTTTACGGAAAATCGTTCTTCCAGCAATGTCTGTATGATTTCCTTTTGGGTCAAACCATATAACGAGATTTCCAATTCATCACTATATGAGTTTATGGAAAAGGACAAAGACGGGTCTTCAATCCACAATGTATTCAGAGCGGATATCACCTTGCTTCTCTCTTCGGGCCTGTCTGGCCGGACGGAGGATTTGAGAGCGGGATGCTGATGCGATAATCCTTGAATCAAACAAGGTTTAGCACCTAAATAATCTCCGATTCGAAAATCTTCTATATCTTCTACAATCGCGATATCATTGGCCCCCACTTCATCAACATTTATCTCTCTGCCCTGATAAATAGTCTTTAGATTTTTAATCTTGATGAATTTTTCCGAATCGTTGATTCTTACAACGTCTCGAAGTCTCAGACTTCCGTCAATTATTTTAAGAAAACTTCTTTTATGCCCTTTGGGGTCATGCTCTATCTTATAGAGATAAGCTGAAAGTCTGTTTGAGACTGATTCTGGAGGAAGTATAAAAGAAGAAATGGCGTCCAACAACTCATTGATACCGATATTGAACATTGCTGATCCATGTAGCACCGGATAGACTTTGGCTTTTGCCACAAGAGCGATTATCGTATTCCAATAATCAGCCGGTGAAATTTCGCTATCCGCCAAATATCGTTCTAATATATCGTCGTCATGGTTGCATACAAATTCTTTGTATTCTTCCTTTATATATGTTTGGGAGCAAACCGGATAAACCGATCCATCGACAACAGTTTGCATAAACAGGACATCTTGCGACAGATTTGTTTTTATATCCATATACAAACGCTCCAAATTCACACCGTCACGGTCAATCTTATTGATAAATATAATTGTCGGGATTTGCAGCTTTTGTAAAGTACTGAACAGCAACTTTGTCTGCGCTTGTATGCCTTCCTTTGCGGATAAGATGAGGACTGCTCCATCAAGCATTTTGAATGTCCGCTCCACTTCCGCAATAAAATCCATGTGTCCCGGAGTGTCAATGATATTGCATTTCACTCCATTCCAGATAATAGATGTCGTAGAAGCCCGGACAGTAATTCCTCTACGTTTCTCTATATCCATAGAGTCCGTTATGGTGTCACCATTATCCACACGGCCGCACTTTTCCGTTGCTCCACTGGCAAACAGCAGATTCTCGGTTACGGAAGTTTTTCCTGCATCAATGTGAGCAAGAATTCCTAAATTTATAATATTCATTTGGATTAAGCAATAATATACTACAATAGATGCATTGTCGAAACGCACCTTTTAATACCTCCTCGTAGCATATGAGAACTACAGGATTACTAACTCGTATTAATATGTATATTATTACTGCCGCATAACGATTACAAAATTACACAAAAAAAATATATCTAACAAAAGTGGGAGGATTTTTTAACTTTTTGTAACTATTCAGCGAAAGGGCATGGCGGGGTATCAAGCCTCAAATAAGGCTTGAATTGCATTGAACGGAGTCTTGTTGTGTTTCTTAGCTGTTTCAACGATTGAATGTAATTCAAGAAATGCATCTGCCCCAAAATCAGAACGGAATGTGCAGGAGTTCTTCAACTTGATTTTCAACTTACGTATTCCACGCTCACTTCCATTATTGTCAGATGGTATCATTGGGTCTTCGAGGAAATTGAAGATGTAGTCACGGCATTTTATCAGACCCTTTTTGAGTGTCTCAAACTTCTTGCCTAAATTGCAGATATTCAGTTTGAGCAGGTTGTCTAAGCGTTCCAACCACGACGCCTTGGGTATTATCGCAGATGGGTTCGAGTTTCTCTCATGTATGGCTTCACGGAACAAGCTTGCTATCTTGTCGGACCAATCCTGCTTGTCGTTCAATTCTGACAAATACTGCAACTCTCGCAGCAGATGGGCAAGGCAAACTTGATGATTGAGGAAATGAAGTGCAAAGTATGCGCTATGGCGGTCTGTCACGGCTGTCATTCGTTCCAGACTGTCGCCGAACTTGTCCGTCAATACTTTTGAGCTTCTGCCGTCAGCACGGAAGAGTAAGGTGTAATAAACTGTCTGCGCTATCCATGCCCAGTCAAGACGCTTGTTGCAATAACATCCGCTCTCGTCGAAACCGACGACACTTGACGACATGATATATTCCTGGATTTTCTCAATGGTAGGTTGTGCGTTTCTTTTGGCTTCCTTCACCCAGTTTACAAGCGAACCTTCACTCGGAGCAAGCCCGAACACCTCACGCAAGAAACTTGCTATACGCCCATACGGAAGAAACTGCACGACACTGAGATACACGACAAGCGATTTCACGCTTGCATCATAAATAACATCATTAGACTTGCGTCTTGGTGCAGTGCGTACACGCTCACCACACTTCTTGCAAATCATCACATAGTGACGTATCTCCTTGATTACTGGTTTAAGTTCCGGAATTGATACTACTTGCGTTACATAGTCAAGCACACGCTCTGCGTCTGCGAGCGTTTCACCGCAATTAGTGCAATAGTTAGGCATGTCATCAATTATCTCGTCCGGCGATGGAGAGCAGGATAGTTTGTGACCGTCATGCCCCGCCTGTCCGCCTGGTTTCTTTCCGCTTGGTTTGCGAAGACTTTTTGTTCTTCTGACTATCTCGTCTTTCATGCTCTCCTTGCTCGGCGGAGTGCTGCTGTTGCTGGAATTCTTCTTGGGCTTCTCGTATTTAGACAGACGCTCTTTAAGTCTTGCATTTTCTTCGTCCTTCTTGCGTATTTGATGATTCAGAGCTTCTATGTTACGGTTCAGTTTGGCAATCTCAGCATATTGCTGATTGATGGTTTCACGCATCAACCTTATCTCTACTGTCATGTCTTGCAGTACATTTGATATGTCCGTAACTTGCTCTTTCATAGGTATAAAGGTACAAAAAATATCTCACATAGGCAAGAAATATAGACACTTTATTTTGTCTTTTTATGGGTCTTTTTGCTGTATATTTCAATCGCGGATTAAGGTGCAAGGCTATCGCTGAATAGTTACCAACAAAGCCTCTAATCTAAAAAAATCCTAACAAACCCTAACGACCGATTTGGGTTAAACGAGCGTTTCTGGATTATCAAACCGTCTGAAAACAATTAATGACAGTCCATTACAACCTGCCGATTGTATTGAGCTGTCATTACCAATTCGTATCATCTGATTGAGATGTCATGTCACTTGATCGAATAACGCAAACCGAGCTTCATGTTGAAATTGAAAGGATTGTCGCTGTATGCCGTTTTCACATCACTGCCATTGTCGAAATAGTATCCCACGCCCGGCTCGGCGTAGATGCCCACCTCCTTGGTGATGTTCAGCTGTATGCCGGCAGCGGCATTTACTGACCATTGCAGTTCCTTCATGCTGAGCTTGTTGGTCTCGGTATTCATCTCCCTGCCGTTGAGGACATACGATGTGGTGGCTTTGGCTCTCAGACTCTTCTCCACCATTCCGCCGCCTGCCACATATACGTTGAGCAGCTTGTTGCGCCAGATGCTATAGTCCACAGTCAGCGGAATGCCTAAGAAATGCACTTTCTGCTTTGTGTCGTAGCGGTTGTCGCTCTTGCCTGCCGTAGTCTCAGAATAGAGATATGAGTATGTGAGTCCTGTCTCCAGTCCCCACTTCTCAGAGAGGGAATAGTGCAACGACAGTCCTACGCGTATCGGCTGATGATGGTCAACGCTCTCATCGTTGAGCGAACTGCCGGAAGTCCTTGTGTTTACGGCACTGTAGGCATCGCTCAGTTCGGGATAATCATTGAACATCATATAGCTCATCGCAAACATCGACCTGTCGCTGGTTATGCTGTTGCCGCTTCCGCCCATGGCATTGGCAGCGAAAAGACTTGCCGTGAGACGTCCCTCTGATGCTGAATGGCTGACATCCACAGCTTTCGACGAGGTGTTCATATAACGAGCTGAAGACGCATTACTGCCACGACGCACCAAGCTCTCACGCATCGCACCGACGGCATTAGCCTGTGTCTCTGGTTTCTTTTCTATAGAAGCATTACCATTGTTGGCTGCAGCAACAGCCGCTGCCTCCTGCGGAGCATATTCCAGCTGTTCCGTCTGGGTTTCCTTCTGTGCGTAGCTTATCGCCTCTCTCACTGCTGCCGGGATATCCGCCTTTGCCAGAAGCTTGCCCACAGCGTCGTGTCTTTGCGGCATCATGCCATGACCGTCGCCGTTTGCCGGAGTATCAGTCTGCATGCCATTGCTGCCAGCTGCTTTGCTTCCGTCTCCCAAGGCATCTGCCACCATGGAGTGTGCGCCCTTGTCGTGGTCCGGCATACTGAGATACAGTCCCACTCCACAAGCAACGCATGCTGCGGCAGCGGCAATCCTCAGCGCCACCACCTTTGTACGGTTCTTGCCAGGCAGCGGTATCACCTTACCTGCATCCTGCATCACGCCGGCAGAGGCAGACATAGCTTTCTGTATGTCTTCCCACAATCCGTCTGGGGCAGACTGTTCATAGTCTGCCAGACTTCTTTGCAGTTTGTATTTCCACTCTTCCTTCATCGTGAAACAGTCAATGGGTTCTTTTATATTCTACTATCATTTTCGCCATCAGCGCCTTGGCATGAAACAGCTGCGACGCCGACGACGTCGGCTTTATATTCAATAATGCGGCGATTTCCTTGTGGCTCTTGTCCTCGAAGACATATAGGTTGAGCACCGTTCTGTAGCCGTCGGGCAAGCGCATTATCATCCGTTGCAGTTCGTCTGGCGGCACTCCTTCGGCATCCGGTTCCTCGTCCTCCACAATGTCAGCCACCTGTGTGTCGTCTCTCACCACGCTCAGACGTCCGGCATTCTTCAGATAGGTCAACGATGTGTTGACGGTAATCCTCATCAGCCATGCCTTCAGCGAACCTTCGCCACGGAAGGTGAACGAGGCAATCTGTGTGAACACTTTGATGAACACCTCCTGCATGACGTCCTTCACGTCGTCGGCATCTGCCACATAACGGGAACAAACGGCAGTCAGACTCCCCACATACTTCGCGTAGAGAGCCTTCTGCGCCATAGCGTCACCGCTTTGCAGGCGTTCATAGAGTTGCTGTTCCGATATGTACATCATTGTTCACTATTGTTAAGAGAGACTTGCCTTCATTCTATATATATGCATTCCTATAGTTATATTATATAATAATGTATAGGCAGCTCCTTCTTTTGTTAAATCCCAACGGGGTCTGATGTCCGATTGAGGGTGAACAATGTTTCTCCAACAGTTTAACCTCTTGAAACGATTTCTATAAGGTTAACATCCGTTAGCAGAAAACATTGCATGAGAATTGTAATTATTTGCGGATTAAATGCAGTTTTCACATTTCATCAGCAGTCTGATACCCTGATCAGCCTCATCCCTTCCTTCCGAAATCCGCCGGCACTTCTCCCCAGCGTTTCGTCTCCCATTTCAGTATCGGCACACGGAAGGGGTGTGTCTTGAGCCACTGTTCCGCCCGTGCTATCACATTGTATAGCTGTGCAGTCTGTGGCGTGCGTTCCAACTTGGTCTTGCATTGCTTCTTGCTGACCCACAGTATGGCATTGTGGCTGTCTGAATATATTGTCTTGCGTATGCCTTTCTGTTCCATCAGTGCAAGTGCATGCACAATGGCGAGGAACTCACCGATATTGTTAGTGCCGTGCACAGGACCATAATGGAATACCACGGCTCCCGTGGCGAGGTCTATACCCCGATATTCCATCGGACCGGGATTGCCGGAACATGCCGCATCAACCGCCCACGCATCGGCGGTCACTTCCATCGGCAACGGCAACACGGTGTCGTTTCTATACGACGGAGGGTTTGTCAATTCATAATCCATATTTCATAATTCATAATTACAGACCGGAGCATATTCCCGGTGCTATACATTTGCCCAAACGGTCTAATGACCGATCCGGTGGGGGCATCACATTTCTGTCCAAGTCTGTAAATCCGACGTCACCGACTTCTTCCATAAGCAAAAGTCAGGGTGACAGAATATCTTTTATTTCCAATTTCCGCCACCCTTTATGCTTTTCCACCAATCCATGATTGATGCCCGAACGATATCATCCACCAACCACGAATTGCAATTATGAATCAACTACATTCTCTCAGGCACCTCGATGCCAAGCAGTGCCATACCGTTCTTGATGGTCTTGGCCACGTTCTTGGCGATGACAAGGCGAACGACTTTCTCCTCTTCGGTATCAGCGTTGAGGATGCTGTAATCGTGGTAGAACTGGTTGAAGTCCTTGGTCAACTCATAGCAGTAGTTGGCGATGCCGCTCGGAGAGTAGTCCTTGCCAGCCTGACGCACTGCGGCACCAAACTCGTCCATCTTCTGTATCAGCTCCGTCTCCTTCTGGCAGAGAGGCATATTGTCGGCGAGCGCATCCGGGATGGTGACACCCTGACCGGCTGCCTTGCGAAGAATACTGCGGATGCGGGCATAGGTATACTGGATGAACGGACCGGTGTTGCCGTTGAAGTCGATGCTCTCTTCCGGATTGAAGAGCATGTTCTTGCGGGCGTCAACTTTCAGTATGAAGTATTTCAGCGCTCCCATACCCACGATGCGGGCTATCTCGTTGCGCTCCTCCTCTGTCATGTCGTTGAACTTGCCCAGTTCCTCGCTCGTCTTCTTGGCGTCGGCCACCATTGTCTCTATCAGGTCGTCGGCATCCACCACTGTTCCCTCACGGCTCTTCATCTTACCGTTTGGCAGTTCCACCATACCATAGGAGAAGTGTACGAGCTCCTTGCCCCACTTGAAGCCGAGGCGGTCGAGAAGTATCGAGAGCACCTGGAAGTGATAGTTCTGCTCGTTGCCCACCACGTATATCATCTTGTCGATAGGATAGTCCTTGAAACGCATCTCGGCGGTACCGATATCCTGAGTCATATACACCGAAGTGCCGTCAGAACGGAGCAGCAGCTTCTGGTCGAGTCCCTCGTTGGTGAGGTCAGCCCACACGCTGTTGTCCTCGTGGCGCTCAAAGAGTCCCTTCTCAAGTCCTTCTTCCACCTTTGCCTTGCCTTTGAGGTAGGTGTCAGACTCGTAGTATATCTTGTCGAAGCCTACTCCGAGGTTCTTGTATGTCTCGTCGAAACCGGCATATACCCATGAGTTCATCTTCTGCCACAGGTCGCGTACGTCCTTGTCGCCCTGCTCCCATTTCACGAGCATCTCGTGGGCCTCCTTTATCAGCGGAGCCTCATCCTTGGCTTTCTTCTCGGCAGCCTCTTCGTCCATGCCTTCTGCCACGAACTTGGCTTTCAGTTCCTTCACCTCCTCGCGGTAGTGCTTGTCGAAAGCCACGTAGAAGTCACCGATGAGGTGGTCGCCCTTCATGCCGCTTGTCTCTGGAGTAACGCCGTTGCCCCACTTCTGCCATGCGAGCATAGACTTGCAGATGTGGATACCGCGGTCGTTCACGATATTTGTCTTCACCACCTTGTTGCCGTTGGCCGCCATGATCTGCGCCAGCGACCATCCGAGCAGGTTGTTGCGCACATGACCCAGGTGTAGAGGTTTGTTTGTGTTTGGCGAAGAATATTCTATCATCACCAGCGGAGAGTCTTCCGTTGCCTGCTTCTCGCCATAGTGTTCGTCGGCGTTGATGTCGTTGAGCATTCCTATCCATGCCGCAGTGTCGATTACGATGTTGAGGAATCCCTTCACCACGTTGTAGTCTGCCACTGCCTTGCAGTTCTGCTTCATCCATTCTCCGATTTCAGCCGCTGTGTCTTCAGGCTTTTTCTTTGAAATCTTGAGGAATGGGAAAACCACGAGCGTGAGGCTTCCCTCAAACTCCTTCTTTGTCTTCTGCACTTGCACCATCTTCTCTGGCACGTCCTGTCCGTAGAGTGCTTTCACGGCTTCGAGCGCCGCCTTGTTTATTTCGCTGATTATATTCATAATTCTGTTTATAGCATATAGTCTATGGGCGCATCCGATGAAGATACGCCCTGAAAATCATTGCAAATTTACAAAAACCCTGTCGAATAAGCAACACCACGCTTTCTTATGACTGATTTAATGTGTATTCTTGTTGTTTTTTAACAATCAATGGCAATATTGTCGGTCAGCGGCGACTTATAGGCATCCCTGTCTGTCGGCGACACTCCGGTCTTGCGTTTGAAAGCGCGATAGAGGTTTACCCTGCCGGCAAATCCCGCCTCTGAAGCGAGAGCATCAAATCGTCTTCTGTCGCCACGGTGCATTCCGATTCCGTGTCGGATGGTGTCTCCATAACATCCACCGTCACCGCGGTGGCTTCACAGACGGAATCTTCTAATGGTTCCTTGATCTTGGGAAAGATATACAACCTGTTGGCGGAATTAATTTAGTGCATACTTAATTCTGCCAATGGGCTTGTCGTTAATGAAGTTTACGTATTGCAGAATGGTAAGTGCACTAATTTTGCCAATGATTCTGGCAAACAAACCATTCGTTTTTTTCGCGTAGTTTCTGATGACCAGGAACTGGTCTGTAAGTTGTGAGAATATTGTCTCAATCCTCTTTCTTGCCTTTGCAAACGGAATGAATGTCGGTTTCCTGTCCTTTTGGTTGAGCCGATACGGACACTCCAGTCTTATGTGTGCGGTTTCGAACAAGTCAAGCTGTACGTCAGCTCCAATATACCCTTTGTCACCATAATTAGCAGATTCATTGACGAGATTTTCAGAGAATTGCTTGCATATCTCAAGTATTTTGACGAATTTTGTATAAAGGTTGTACATACGATGGTTGGGACTTAATGTTTTGAACACCACTAAGTTACTAAAAATCAGTGATATATACAACTTTTTACTCATATTTATCAACTTAAATTAATTCCGCCAACGGGTAATGTATATGGTTCGGACAGCAGAGAATATCGATGCGCTTTATTTGTTGCAAGTGGAAGAATTGCAGGGAGTGAAATTGGCGCACATTTTTTAGGCGAAGGGCTTGCCTATGGTGCGAGTGCTGCAGCTGGCACATATTCAGAAGGATTACTCTCCGTACCAGCTTTTGTTTTAGGAAGATTAGTTGGAGGTTATGCCGGTGGCATTTTGGGAGGCGATTTCGGAGGAGCAATAAGTGGAGTTGTGTTTGACTATTTTTATTATTAATTTTGTATGAAACTAATTGTCAATATATTTCTAGGTGCATATTGCATAGCATTGCGTGGCTACAGGATTATGGACGTGCCGATTTTTGGGTTTCTTGAACCTATCCTTAATTTAATATTTCAACTGCCATTTTTAAGAAAAAGAATCAAGGCTAAAGGAATGACAGTAAAAGAATATACAAATAAAGAAATTTTAAAGTCTAAACAGCATGCTTATATGTACCACAAAAAAGATGCAGAATCAGGTGCAATGACGTTAATATGCATACTGTTGTTTATTCTATTTTTAAGTGCATCCATTGCCTTGAAATTAATTTTTAACAAAAGCTTAGGTTTGGTTCTTATTAGAAAAAACATAACCCCAATTCGGGATAACCGAGTGTTTTATACAATATAATACAACAGAATCGTCATGATTTCACTGTCGGACAACGATGCTGCACGCAGTCTACGCTTCACTCCGCTATTGTCTTCAAGTAGATTTCCTGAATTTTCTGCATTAAAATGTTTGCAAAACTCGTCTATAATACAAAATAATTCTGTAACTTTGTAATCGGTAGTCATATCAAATATATTTGTAACTTGTTGTAAATCACCTATAAAGGTACAAAATATTTGTGAGACTACCAACTTTTTTATGAA
The DNA here is from genome assembly GCF_000834015.1 of Prevotella pectinovora. Classification (GTDB taxonomy): domain Bacteria; phylum Bacteroidota; class Bacteroidia; order Bacteroidales; family Bacteroidaceae; genus Prevotella; species Prevotella pectinovora. The sequence continues at coordinate 123,329 of NZ_JXQI01000060.1, forward strand.
CTATTCTTATCCCGAACTGGGGTAGTTCTTGAGTCCTTCCTTGTCGGGTATGGAAAGGAAGAAAAGGCATATTCCGAATGCGAGCATCATTCCGGGAATGATGTATTGCGTCAAAAGATCATAGAGTAATTATTAACATAAACACACCTCATTAAGGGCATAATAACGATAATCATTGAGCACCGTACGGAGGAACTGCAGACTGCCTGGATTGCCGGGAGCCTGAATGGCGGCAGCCACCTTACGGGAAAGGTTGGCGAGAGCAGACTCATCACAAGCCCCGTGGCGGTCCGCCACGTTGACGAAGCGCTCTATCAGTTCTGCCTGACCGAGCGACAAAAGCTTTGCGCCTGCATAATGGGGCTGGTAGTCGGGGAAGGCATACTGGAATTCTGACAGCGAGATATGCATCAGAGAAGGGTCAGGACGGGCTATCACCATCGTGCCGGCGGCAAGATCGCCGAATCTCTGGTGACGGCGGGTGGTGATGATGGGGATTATGCCAACGAAGAAGAAGGTGACGTCTACGATTTCGAGCAGCCAGCGCAGAAAGAGGCTGCCCATCGTGGGACACGACCCGTCGACGCTGACCGTGCGTATCTTCATCACCATCTTGCCTATGGTCTGTCCGTTGAAAAGCAATTCACACAGGAAGGTGTATAACACCAGCGGCAATCCCACGAGCAGGACCAGCATGAGCGACCAGAAATCATCATCGACGCCACTTGGCACCCAAGTGAAGAACACCAGAGCAACGATGACATAGGCCACGCGCACCATCATATCTATGATGCGCGCTATGATGCGGTCGCCGATGCTCGCCGGTGTCTGGTCGAGTATCACGAACTGTCCTGTCAATATGTCTGCCGTTGCCATGTTATAAAAAAAACGAGTGGTTATTATCTTTGTATGCAAGTTTTATCGCTTGCCGTTTGCAAATATATGGAAATCTGACTACATTTGCGATATATTTGCCAAAATATTATCGGCAAAGGACAAAATCAGACTGTGAGGAATGAAGGAAATCATATTCATAAGAAACAACATCAGGAAATGGCAAGACGTGGAGAACATTGCCAACGACCCGTCGGCATATTCGCCCGACGACCTTGCCGATGCCTACACCGACACCACTGCCGACCTCGCCTTTGCCTATACCCACTATCCCAACTCGCGCATAACGCTGTATCTCAACAACCTCTGCGTAGCGCTCCACAACGGCATATACCGCAACAAGAAGGAGAAGTGGAGCCGCCTTATCACCTTCTGGACTCAGGAGGTGCCCGACACGATGTTTGAGGCAAGGCGACTGCTGCTGGCTGCCTTCACCATAATGATGGTGAGCGTGGTGACAGGCATCGTGTCGCAGCTCGGCGACCATGATTTCTGCCGCATCATCCTGGGCGACGCTTATGTGGACATGACACTGGAGAACATCAAGGAAGGGATGCCGATGAACGTATATACCGGCGGCAGAGAGATGAACTCGTTTCTCGAAATCACCCAGAACAACATCGGGGTGTCGTTCAACATCTTTGCCATGGGAATGCTGACATGTATAGGATCGGGCATCATGCTGTTCTACAACGGCGTGATGGTGGGATGCTTCGAGACGCTATTCTGGCAGCATGGGCTGCTGGGCGAGTCGATGCTGGCGGTATTCCTGCACGGCACACTGGAGCTGAGCGCCATCGTGGTGGCAGGTGCTGCCGGAATAGCACTGGGCAACGGCATACTGTTTCCCGGCACGTATTCACGCATCACGGCATTCAGGAGAGGGGCTAAACGGGGACTGAAAATCGTCGTGGGCACAGTGCCGATATTCATCGTGGCGGGATTCATCGAGGGATTCCTCACACGCCATACGGAAGTTGCCGACGGGGTGCGCCTCTTGTTCATCATCCTCTGTCTCGCATTCGTGATATTCTATTTCGTGGTGCTGCCAAGGAGAAGGAACAGGAAACGGAAGCTGACGACGCTCCGGAAATCAGACCTGCCGTATGACGAAGACCTTATCCAACAGACGAGTATGCATCATTCATCAAACGGAATGACACCGGATTAAACGGGACACAATCAAGAAACATCAATCAATGACATTATAATAAAAAACAACGACAATGAATCTATCCCAAAAACCAATAATCCCACTATACAAGGAACGCACGTTCACACAGAAGTTCAACGACACCTTCGACTATTTCGGCAGAAACTGGAAGGTATATCTGCGTATGCTGACTTATATCCTTCTGCCCTTAAGCATGTTTCAGGCGCTGAGCCTCAACACTTACATGCAGGGAATGATGGACATAGACAAAATCAACAACATGTCGGGAAGCGACGGATTACTGATGCAGTTTATCGCCGGCAGCGCTGCAACGATGGTTTTCTCCATCATAGGCATGACGCTGGTCTTCGGCATGACATACGCACTGATGATGGCATACGAGGAGAACAAGGGTGACATCAGCGGAATGACCTTCAAGGAACTGCTGCCCAAGCTGAAAAGGACGATGCTGAGAGCTGCAACTGCCATGGTGACTATAGACTTGATTGCGGCGCTGATACTTCTCGTATCTATCGGCATCGCAATGGTATCGCCATTTCTCCTTGTGCTGCCGCTGTTCGGCTCATTCGCCCTGTTCATCCCTCTGTCACTGTTGTTCCCTGTCTACATCTTCGAGCGCATCTCCATAACAGAGGCTCTGAAGAAAACGATTGTCTGGGGTTTCAAGACTTGGGGAGGAATCTTCGCCATCTGTGTCGTGATAAGTCTCATCGTGAGCATGGTGGGCAACATGGCGAGCATCCCCTACTCCATCCTGCTGGTGATGAAGTCAATGGTGGGAATAACATCCGACCTCTCCCCCATAGTGAACAGTCCTGTATACACCATAGCGACATACATCATGGGAGTGCTGACCACATTCGTGTCGTATCTCGGATATTCGATATTGGCTGTGGCTATCGCCTACCAGTACGGCCATGCCGCCGACAAGCTGGGCGATGAGGGAATAACAAGCCAGATAAACGATTTTGACAATCTCGCCAACGACGGCCGGAACAACAGCGGCAATAACGACGACACCGGAAAAAACGACAACACCAGGAACAATGCCGGCAATTACGGTTACGGCAATGGAAGCGGATACGATTCCAACAACAATCAAGGCAACACCAACGGCAAGCCCCGCTTCGACGAGATTGACGACTTTGAAAAACTCTGACGCCAATGACTGACTCACTGACCATAATGACAAGCCCACTGACCATGGACAGTCTGCAGATTGAAAATCTGCGACAGGAATACGACTACGACTCACAGATAGTGAAGCCGGGAAGTTCGTATTTCGACTTGCTGCGCGAAGCTCTGAGGAATTTTATTGATTCCATCTTCGGCAGCGACACATACGCCGAAAACCAGCAGCTGATATGGTCGCTGATAGCCATTGCCATCGTGATAGCCATCGTGGCGGTGATAATGATAAAGAGGCCCGACCTGTTCTTCTCCAGGAAAAGCAGAGGCGACAAGATGGAATATACTGTGAGCGAAGACACTATCTACGGCATCGACTTCGATACGGAGATAACCCGTGCCGCCGAAAACGGGAACTACAGGGAGGCAATAAGACTGACGTATCTGAAGACGCTGCGACTGCTCTCGGACAGGGAAATCATCGACTGGCAGCCTTTCAAGACACCTTCTCAATACACCCGGGAGTTCCAGGACGAGAAACTGCGCATTATGACAAACCATTTCCTGAGAGTGAGATACGGCGACTTCGATGCTGACAAAGACCTTTTTGCCACTGTATGCTCACTCGCCGACGGCATTGCCGGAACGATAAACGAAAACAAGCTAAACGACACGCCATGAAGACAAGCAGAGGATTCATAATGACAATTCTGTCACTGCTCGCCGTGCTGATAGTGCTGCAGCTGTCCATGCCACATAAATACGTATGGCTGGAGACTCACGACGGCAACGACAGCGAGCCTTACGGCTGTATGGTGTTCGACAGCGTGATGCGGAGCAGTATGCCGAAGGGATATGAAGTGACGGACAAGAGACTCAACCAGATTGCCGACGGCAGACACAACGTGCTGATAGCGGCTGAGAAACTGAATCTTTCTGAAACCGAAGCGGACGCCCTGAAACGGATGCTGAACAACGGGGCCACGGTGATGATTGCCGTAACCAATTTTCTTAGGGATGAAACCGACAGCATACTCGCCTACGACTACGGCGTGGTGCACTGCAAATATCTGTTCAGAGACGTCAGTAACCTGATAAACCAGAATAACGACAATGATTATCGGCCATACACCACGATATTCTACGACAAGAGCAACGGTTCTACACCGGAAAAGATGCAGCTGTATGACTTCATGTTCGGCTCTTATCTCATCTGCGATGAGGAATCTGAATACAGAGAAATCGCCCACGTGTTCAACCACGACCGGGCAAACCCTTATGCAAGGATTTACTTCAAGTCCAACCAGCAGCGGCAAAAAGAGATAATGAAGGAACCGGACGAAGGAACGAGGTTGAGAAAGCTGGAGGACTTCAACGAAGAATTCTACAAAGGCAACGACGACTATAATGACGACCTGCCGCCGGTAAAGCATCCCGTGGCTATAGAGAAGAAGGTCGGCAAAGGCAGACTGATTGTGGTGGCGAGCGCATTGCCTTTCTCCAACTACGGCATACTGAGCCGGAGGAACACCCGACTGACGTCGCTGCTCATGGCTGAACTCGCCGACAAACCGACGCTGCGCAGCACAAAGGGTACGAGCAGGTTTTCTGACTCCATGCTGCGCGGCAAAGAAGAGAAGACTCCGCTGGACTATGTGTTCAGCCAGCCGTCGCTCACCGAGGCATGGCAGCTCATGCTGTTCACCATCCTGCTGTTCCTGATTTTCAACGCACGACGCAGACAGAGGGTGATACCAGTGTATAAAGCACCTCGCAACCACAACATTGAGTTCGTGAAACTCATCGGAACGCTCTATTGGCAAAGACACGACAACAACGACCTGCTGCAAAAGAAATACGCCACCTTCGTTGATGCCATACGCCACAGCACAGCCGCCGACATCACCAACATTGCCGACGACGAGGAAAACTCCCAGACCATCGCCGCTCTGACCGGGATGCCACACGACAGGATAATCGAGACGCTGAAACAGCTGAGATTTCTCGTCAGCAACGAGCTGCAGGTTTCTGACCCGGAAATGAAGAAGGCAATCGACAGCATGAACGAGATAACAAGAAAACTATCATAACCCCAAACATCACAAAATATGGAAGCAAGAACAGACCTCTCGCTATTCAACGAGAGAATATCACAGATAAGAAAGAGAATATCAAGCGTCATCGTGGGACAGCAGGAGGCTGTCGACATGCTGATAACCTGCATCCTCGCCAACGGCCACGTGCTGATAGAGGGAATGCCAGGCGTGGCGAAGACGCTCATGGCAAGACTCACGGCAAAACTCATCGACGCGAAGTTCTCAAGAATACAGTTCACGCCGGACCTGATGCCGAGCGACGTGCTCGGCACATCGGTATTCAGCATGAAGACGTCGGAATTCGATTTCCATCCCGGTCCGGTGTTCGCCAACATCGTGCTTGCCGACGAGATAAACCGTTCGCCGGCAAAGACGCAGGCTGCCCTCTTCGAGGTGATGGAGGAAAGACAAGCCACCATCGACGGCAACACATACAAGATGGACGACGTATATACCATCATCGCCACCCAGAACCCTATAGAACAGGAGGGCACCTACCGCCTGCCGGAGGCCCAACTCGACCGTTTCCTGATGAAGATAACGATGGGATTCCCGTCGATAGACGAGGAGGTGGAGATTCTGAAGCGCCACAACGGCAATTCGCAGTTTGCCCGCATCAACGACGTGGAACCGATAATGACAAAGGAACAGCTCACGGATATGCGCAGGATGATGGACAGCGTGGTGATGGAAGAGTCGCTGATGCGCTACATCGCCGAGATAATAAGCCAGACACGCAAGAGCAAGGCGGTGTTTGTGGGTGCGTCGCCACGTGCCACGGTGGCGGTGATGCAGTGTGCCAAGGCTTATGCCCTGCTGCAGGGCCGCGACTTCGTGACACCCGACGACATCAAGGCGGTGGCACCATACGTCATACACCATCGCATTATCCTCAATGCCGAGGCGGAGATGAGCGGACTGACTCCCGACAAGGTGACGAGGACTCTCATCGACAAAGTGGAGGTGCCGAAATAACACACACTCTCGGAATTGCAACAAAGATAACTCACTGACGGTATGTTCTTAAAGACAAGACTATACATAGCACTGACAATGGCCATCTTCATCATCGCCGGCGGACTCTATCTGCCGGTGCTGCGCGAGGTGGGATGGACTGTGGTGGCTGTCATCGCCACTCTGTTCGTAGTGGAATTCTTTGCGCTATACCACAAGAAGGGGATCAGCGCCGAACGACGCTGCGCCGACAGATTCTCGAATGGCGACGACAACATCATCGGCATACATATAGAAAACCGTTTCCCCTTTGCCGTGAGACTGTCGGTGACCGATGAGATTCCGTTCATCTTCCAGCGGCGCGACATCGACTTCAGAGCCAGCGTGGGAAAGGGCAGGACAAAGGACATAGAATACAGACTCAGACCGACGAAGCGCGGCGAATACGGGTTTGGCAGAATCCGCGTGTTCGCATCCACACGTATCGGACTGATTGAGAGGCGCTTCTCGTGCGGCAACGATACCACGGTGAGGGTCTACCCGTCGTATCTCGCACTGAGGCAGTTTGAATTCCTCGCCATCAGCAACCGTCTCACCGAACTGGGCATCAAGAAGATCCGCCGGCCGGGCAACAAGACTGAGTTTGAACAGATAAGGGAATACGTGAGCGGCGACGACTACCGCTGCATAAACTGGAAGGCATCGGCATGCCGCCACAGTCTGATGGTGAACACATACGAGGAGGAGAAGTCGCAGCAGGTGATAAGCATCATCGACAAGGGGCGCATGATGCAGCATAGCTTCCGCGGCATGACGCTGCTCGACTATGCAATAAACGCCAGTCTGGTATTGTCGTATATCGCCATATACAAGGAGGACAAGGCGGGCATCGCCTCCTTCTGCGAAGACTTCGACTCCTATGTGCCACCCGCCAAGCTGCCGGGACAGATGCAGACGATACTGGAGTCGCTATACAAACAGCGCTCTACATTCGGCGAGAGCGATTTCTCGTCGCTCTGCGACAGCATACGCCGCCACGTAAGCAAGCGGAGCCTGCTGGTTCTCTACACCAACTTCAACGGCAAGGCGAGCATGGAACGCCAGCTGCCATATATGAAACAACTGGCAAAGGACAACACGCTGCTCGTGGTGTTCTTCATCGACAACGATCTGAAGGAATATGTGGAAACGCCCTACTCCTCTACCGAGGACTACTACCGCCACGTGATAGCCGAAAAGACAATGGCGGAACAACGGCTGATAGTGTCGCTGCTCCGCCAGAACGGTATTCTCAGTATTCTCACCTCGCCCGAGAATCTATCGGTAGACGTGATAAACAAATATCTGGAAATCAGGAGGAAGTCTTAGCTTCCCACATTATCGCCACCTAATTTGCCGCCACCGCCGCCGCCCGACTTAACGTCGTCGTTGGTGATTGTGCGCTCTGTCTTCTTCACACCACTCTGCAGCTTTCCGATGCGATAGCTGACGCCAATGGAGAATGACTGTGGTATGAACTTGATTGAAGAAGATGTGGCGAAGTTCTTGCCGGAGCTGTTCGACTTGATATGATAGTATTTCTGGAACGGGTTGTCGGCAGTGAACGTGATGTTGAGTCTGTCGTTGAGCATCGACTTCTGCAGACTCAGCGTATGGCTGAAATATCCCATCGTCTTTCCTTGCAGATTGACGCCCGGCGTCATCTTGAACACACTTGCCGACGCTGTCCACGTCTTGGCTATCGTCTGCTGTAGCTGGGCATATACGCTTATGTTCCATCCGTGGTTTTTCAGACCCTGGCCGTCGCTGAAATGGCTGTAGCCACCCCATGTGTTGACTACAAGTCGGGTGTTGGTGAACGGCGACCAGCTGGCATATCCGCTAAAGGTGGCGCTCTGGGTCTTTCCCATATTATAATATGTGGTGTAGAGCACCTGCTTGCCTGTAGGATTCTGCAGACCGGCCACTTCATTGTCGGTGACTATCTTCTGAAAGCTCTGTATGCTGTTGTCGGTGAAGTTGTAGCCCACGGAGATGTTGTAGCTCAACTTCTGGGCGAAGCTGCCGAACTGCAGGTCGAACGAGTGGTTCTTCTCTGATTCCAGATTCGGGTTTCCCTGTGTCAGCTGTTCGCGGTTAGTATCTGAGAGATACGGATTGAGATACCATATTCCCGGACGGCTGATGCGCATCTTGTAGTTGAACGAGAGGTTCTGGGTGTCTGAAATCTTGTAGCCTATCTTTGCCGACGGCACGAGGTCGTCGAAGTCTTTGCTGAAGTCAGAACCTCTGCCGAGCAGATATTCCACCTTCTGGAATGTGTGCTCATAGCGCAATCCGAGTCTTGCCGACCATTTGTCCACCGACAGTCCATAGCCGAGGTATGCGGCGAGGATGTCGTTGCGGTGTTTGTAGTGCGAACTGTTTTCGGTGTCGTATTCCTGCTCCTTGCCGCTCTCCGACAATGCCGAATACCTGTCGTCAAATGCCTTGTTCTGGCGCAGGATATATTTTGCGCCGGTCTCTATCGTGTGGTATTTGGCAAACGGAGTGGTGAAGTCCAGCTGGAAGGTATGCTCCGTAGTGCTCTGGTCTCCATCACTGCGCACGTCCTCCAGCAATGCCGTATAGTCTGCCCAATCAGCAGTAGTGCGCAGGTTGGTGTAGCGATAGTCTGAAAGGGTCGTGCAGGGATTGCTCTCCAGACGATATGAGAAGGTGAGCAGACGGCCAGGCGTCTTGAAGGATCGCTGATAGTCGATGCCGGCGCTGATGTCGTTGTAGGTGCCCTTGTTCTTTCCGCTGATGTCATGGCTGAATAGGAACTTGTTGTCGAGGTATGGAGCCACGGAGGTGAAAGAACCCACACCTGGGATATTCCATGATGCCCTGTTCATAGAGAAGGATGCCGACACGAGGCGCAGGGTGTCTATCTCATAGCTCGCCTCCAATGTTCCGCCATGCCACTGGTTTTTTGTCTTGCCATGGGCGTCTTGAGTGGTGGTGCGGAGATAGTTGCCTTCATCGTCGAGTATGGACTGCAGGTCCACTTTCGTCGCCTTTCCCTGGTTGTCGAAGTTGCTGTTGTAGTTGACGCTCATGGTGAACTTGCCTTTCTTCACCGTGGCGAAGAGTCCTCCTCCGCCGCCTCTCGTTCCGCCATTGCCGGAGAACGTTGCTGTATATCCTTCCATTCCGCTGCCGGCGGTGACGATGTTGAGGATGCCTGCCACTCCCTCGGCGTCGTATTTCGGACCGGGATTTGTTATCACCTCTATCTTCTTGATTCCCGTGGCGGGCATCGACTTGAGCACTTCCTTCGGATTCTTGGTCATCATGTTGTTCGGCTTGCCGTTGACATACACCTTGAAGGATGTGGAGCCGTTCACCTTCACGTTGTCCTGTCCGTCAACGCTAACCATCGGAACCTTCTTGAGCATTTCCATCACGGTGTTGGTCTGTGATTCGGGATCGTCTTCCACACTGTATGTCAGCTTGTCGATGTCGGCCTTTACGAGTGGTTTGTATGCCACCACCTCCACGCCTTTCAGCTCTGTCTTGCTGTCGCTGACGAAAAGCGTGCCGAGGTTCTGGCTTCTGGATTGCTTGCTGACGGTGAAAAAGCGGCGCAACGGCGTACGGCTCACCGATTTCACTTCGAGCACATAGTCGCCCTCGCCTTTCGACGTCACCTTGAACTTGCCGTTGGCGTCGGTAACTGCCATCTGAACGGCTTTCTCCTCATGTCCCTTGCGGTATATGCTGAGAGTGGCGTAGGGTTCTCCCTCATGCGTGATGGAATCTTCCACCACACCATATATCGTGTAATCAAACTGCTGTTTCTGCGCCATTGCCGAAATGAAGGCAACGGCGAGGAAAGCCAAAACGATTATTCTTTTCCTGATTTTCATACTCTCTCTGTTGATTGTTGTTATTCTTCAAACTGTCATTACTCTGGAATCCTCTTTTCCTGCCACTATCCGCCATAGTTTCAGGAATCAAAGGCATTTTCCGCTTTTCTGCGTCTCTGTGGCGCATTACATACATTAGACGAAGCGAAGGACAGAAAAAATACAAGAGAGAGCACACATTTAAGATATATTAATATTGCTGCCCGGCAAAATAATGGCTCTTAAACCCATATCGTTACCTCAGTTCGGGATAATAAGTCACGCCCAAACATCCATGACACTCAATTTGAGCACACGACCATTTAGCCATACACATGAAGCCGGAGATTCGCCAAAATCGGTCATTAGGACTTACTTGGCATTTTCATCAGAACCTTGTCATCACTTCCACCACAATCTTGTCACGCTCCGAAGGAAGGGCAACGCCGCTGTTGCGATAGAAATATTTCTCGTAGTTCAGACGGATGTCGCTGACGAAAGGTTTCTTCAGACTCAGAGTGACACCGCCGGTGAGACGGGAACGCTGGTGGTCGTTCACTGTCAGTTTGCCCATCTCGTCTACCTTGCCGTCGAGATAGCGCTTGCCGTCGCTGTGGTCGCTCATATAGTCGTAGCGCAGGAGCGGTGTGACATAGCGGATGAATCCGTTGCCTGTCGGAATATCATAGCTCACGAACGAGTCGAAGGCATGGACCGCACGGAAGGCATCGTCGGCATAATGTTTATAGAGATACTCAGCCTCAACGTGCCAGCCTTTGGAATGCCAGTAGGCACCGGCGTCGTACATATTCACAGCCACATTGTCGGGCTTTATCTTCTGAGTGCTCAACGTGAGGTTGAAGCCATGAGGGAGAAAGAACTGTGCCTTGGCGGAGTAGTTCACGCTCTTGGTCCAATAGTCTTTCTGGTTTGTCAGTCCGGAACCATTGAAGAGTCCAGCCTCCAGCACTACCGGTATGCCGACATTGAAGGAATAGCCCACGGCGCAACCCACGTCACGCACGTTGCCCACCTGCTTGGCGATGAAGGAACGGTTGGCGAAATACTGCTGGTGTGGCGAACGGTGGGCGTCGATGGTAAACGGCACACGGAACTGACCGAGAGTAAACTGCAGTCCGCTGACTGGTTTCAGCCGTGTGTATGCGTCGAGCATCTTTATCTTGCCCTCATCGCAAAGATCTATCTCCGCCTTATACTGGATGATTGACGAGAGGCTGCCGTCAACGCTGATTCGGGCATTGCGCACTTCGAAGCGTCCCTCTGCCTCTTCGGTCTGGTATTCATACTTGGAGCGTATCGTACCGTGGACGTTTACGGCAGATGGTTTGTCCTTCTCCTCTTCTGTCTGAGCCATTGATGTTCCAGCGAGAAGACAGAACAGAGCTAAAGCTGTAATCCTTGTTTTCATTTCCATTATTTGGATTTGTTCATTTATCCTTTCGTTTCCGGTTGCAAAGGTCATGATTCAAGATTACTGGGAAATGTCAGATGCATTACAATCCCGTTACAATATATTGTCGCCAGACAGAGACAAAGAAAAGTGTAAACGCAAAATGGGATGCAGCAAACTGATTGCCACATCCCATCTTTGCTATGTCAATAAGGTATTACCTTAGAAAATCAGGTATCTCCTTATCATTTTTTGCTGTATTTCTTGCCTTTCTGTATCACGATGCCCTTGTACTCCTTGCCAACCTTCTGGCCAGAGAGGTCATACATCGGAGCGTTGAGGTCGAGAGCGCCGTTGGCAGAAACGCCGTTGATGCCGTCGAGTTTAGGAACGTCAGCCTCATTGATATATATATAAGGTATTTCAGCAGCGAAGCGCAGGTATGCACTGCCCTGTGGCACCTCGATATCATCGGCTGTGGTGAACGCCACCTTGTCGGTTGTCGTTCTGCCCAACGTCCATACAATGTTCTTCTCGTCAGCCTTTGCCTTGTAAGCCTCATCAGCGGTATTGATGAGCAGGTTGGTCTCCACTGCCTCGGCGTCAAGAGCCACGCGGGCGGTATAGTCGCCGGCGGCAGCAACGAGGATGACACCAGTCTTGGCTGGCACCTTGGCTACCTCTGCCATCACCACGTATGCAGCATCGTTCTTCATCTTCACTTCAGTAACGACATAAGCCTTCAGTCCGTCGCAAACGGAGAAGTCGAGTGCCTTGTCGGAGCTATAAGCGAGGTATCCGCCCTCTGGCATCACGATGTCTACGGTGAGTGCCTTGAGTTCTACGGTACCGAAGTCGTAGTCACCTGTAATCTCTACAGAGTCTGTCAGAGCGTATGGCTCGTAACCTTCAGCCTCGAAAGCGAACATGTATTTTACGTCCTGTGGAAGAGCTACCGTGAACATGCCGTCAGTATCGGTAGTCAGCTCTGTCTCCATTCCGTAGGTGTTCTTTGAAGTCACCTTCACCTTTGCACCGGCAACAATCTCATCACCACACTTCACCACACCGGTGACATTGGCGTTCGGCTTGTCCATGGCAATTTCAGCCACGTTCACGTCGTCGTTCTCAACCACCAGCGGTTCTGCAGCGGTGTAGTCATTGAACTTCTCGCAGGTTGCCTTGAGAGTGTAGCTCTTTGAGTGGCGCACGGCGTCAAACTTGAATGTTCCATCCTCGGCAGTTACTGCCTCAAGAGTCTCCTCTGCATCATCGGTCAGAGTGACCTTAGCTCCGGCAAGAGGTGCCTTGCGATAGGTCACGAGACCAGACACGGCTACATAAGTCTTAACGAGATTGATATCCTTTGTCAATCCGGCAGACACGTCAACCGGTTCTGTCTCAGCATAAGCATCGAAGCCCTCGGCAGTGGCCGTCAACACATACTGCTTGTCGCTCTGGAATATGCTCATTGTATATGTACCGTCATCAGCGGTAACGGCGGTGTAATAGACCTCACCGCTGGTGAGCTTCACAGTGGCGTTGGCAACAGGTTCCTCTCCGCATGTCACCTTACCGGATACCGTGACAGGATCGGCAGTGACACCGAACACTGCAACAGGGGTCTCGCAGTTGGAGAACGAAGAAGATGAAGTTCTCTTGTAGTAAGCTGTCTTATAGTTTGTATCCAAGTCGTAGTTCACCTTTACGTAGGTGTTGCTCTGAGCATGGGTACGCACGCGGATTGCCTGCACACCGTCCCAGACGATAGGCTCTTCAAGTTCTATCTTTGTGATGAACGGTTCGTCGGTCTTGAATGAGAAAGCGGCATCCTTGAAGAATTCCGTCTTCTGCATTCCGTCTTCATTCTCGCTCGGTGTGTATGTAGCCTCATCAACTGCTCCCACACAAGCATAAGCGTTGAGGGTCTTGTAATCCTTGTTAGTCAGCGGTGTTCCGGTGTATGTGACAGAACAGATCTTCTGTCCTGCAGAGAGACCGAAGTTCTTCAGCATGTCTGCCGGGTAGAGGATGTCGGTGTCGGCACCAAGCGCGTTGTCGGCATTGAAGAAATAGAACGGTACGCTGTAGTCCTGCTTCAAAGCCTCACCTACCACGATGTCCTTGCTTGCCGTTTCCTCGCTGACAGTAACGTCGACTGCGTCGGACTTCAAGGTAAATCCGTCGGCAAGGCTCTTGAACTCAATGTATACAGGGAATGTGCCCACCTCATGAGGAGTCATGGAGAATTCGAAAGTAGCTGTGCCTGCTACGGCAATCTCAGGTTTCTCAACAGCCTCGCTGACCTTCTCGCCGTTGACATAGAGGGCAACCTCATAAGAGTCGGCAGCCTCTGCCAGAGCGTTGAGATTATCCAATGTAATGCTGGCTGTATAAGTGTTGTTCACCATTCCCTTGGCAGGAATCTTCTGCTCCTTCAACACGAGGTCGTGGGCAACGTCGAGTTTCTGGAATCCGTAGATGTTGTCGATACAGCTATAGCCGGCAGCGAAACCGATATAGTAGTCACCGGCAGGGATATTGTCGATTACGAAGGTTGAGAGCTCACCGAATGTATATGTGTAAGACACGGCACGTGTGCTACTCATCTCCGTACTGCTGATATTCTTGGCGAGAGTCCAGTTGCGGCGGTCTGTAGAGTAATAAACCTTCAGATAAACACCGTCGCCGGAGGTGTTGAAGTATGTACGTGCCACATCAACGGTCATCTTCTCTCCCTCTGCCACACGGAGCAGAGGAGTGACGAACTTATCCTCAGAGTTCTGAGTGCCGTTGCTCAGGAAGTATACGTTGTCTTCAGAATAATAGTTGCGCTGTGCTATCTTCCATGAGCCCTCGGCGTATGAACCGGCAGGGAGTTCCTGGTTCTCGAAGTCTACAAAGAACTTAGACGGGTCGAGCACTGTTCCTGACACTCCGAAAGAGAAGTCGTCGAGTCCGGTAGCCGACAGTGTCACGTTGCCGCTGAACACTCCTGTAGTGGCTGCGGTGAGAGTGAGGTTGAAGGTCGACATTTCGTGAGGCGCGATAGTGAGAGGCAACTGCAGGTCGGTAGTGAATCCGTCTGGAACCGTCACTGCCGTGACTACGAGCGGTGCTGCTCCTGTGCTCTTGATTGTGAACATCTTAGAGGTGGCAGCCTGCACCATGCCGTAGGCAAAGTTGTCTGTCGTCGCCACCTTGTCGCCGTCGCTTGTGCGCAGCTCCATGACGGGAGCGTATGGCACAGCCTCATACCACTGTCTGTTTGTGCTTACAGTATTTGACACGTTTTCCTTCACGGTATATCCGAGATAGCCGCTGTATGTGGCATAATCGGCAGTACCGGAAACGGTGAACTCTGCTGACTCGCCAGGAGCAAGTGTCTGGTCGATATCTTTCGTTCCGAGAATGCCGTTGTCTTTCACTGCTACAACAGAGAGGCTGTAGTTCTCGTCGCCAGGATTCAGCGTCACGTCACCGTTGTTGGTGACGGTAGCCTTAAGCTCGATGGTGAAATGTCCGGTAGGGTCGCAATCGATGCTATAGCCTGTGTTCGAAGCCTTCGTCACACTGGTGATCTTCAGCGAGCGGGCCAACTCCTTGTCCACCTGCTCGGCGGCGAAGTCGTCGAGATATACTTGAGAAGCGCGTATTCCGATATACTGGCCCTCAACGGCAGGGATGTCTACCTTGACATACTCCGAAGTGGAGAGCGTTGGGATGGTGACGCTCATCTTGTCGCCTTGCACGAATTTGCCTGTAGTGGCATCCTTGGTCACCTTGTAGAAGGAGATGCTGCCACTGCTATAGACTTTTTTCACATAGATGCTCGAAGTTCCTGTCACGGCAGGAGTAACGAGCAAGTCATTCACGGCCTGCGAGTTTGACCATGAACCGATAGTCTGGTCTCCAACTTTCAGAGCACCGGTACCGCCAACGCCCGCAGTAGTAGAATAGGTGTATGTAACCCAATAGGTTTCCCATTCCTCATTGTCGTAATAGCTCTCGGCAATATGGCCCCAACCTGAAGCCGCCTTGAACTCATGGTCGGTCACATCAATAGACGTGTTGAAATCCATCGTGTAGTTTTGCACTACGTCAGCATTCGCCACACCGGTCCCCCACAGCAATGCCATGAGAAACGACAATAAATAATTCAAGTGTTTCATAAACGAAATAT
The DNA here is from genome assembly GCF_000834015.1 of Prevotella pectinovora. GTDB lineage: Bacteria > Bacteroidota > Bacteroidia > Bacteroidales > Bacteroidaceae > Prevotella > Prevotella pectinovora. Next base: position 139,059 of record NZ_JXQI01000060.1, read on the forward strand.
ATTAATTAGTTGTAGTTTATACGTTCCCGGTTGCAAATTTACAGTTTTTAAACCATAAACGCAACACAAAGTCAGACAAATATAAAATATCGACGTTATTTTATCACAACTTTATGAATTTTGCCATCTTTTCTGACGACAAATATTCCGCTCGGGAGTTTACCGTCCCCTACTTTCATGCCATCAATGGTATAGACACCGTCGGAAGCATTGTCCGCGGCTGACGCCTCAACGCTCTCAATGGCATTCACCTTACCGTTAAGCGTGGTGCTCATGGCATTGGTAACGTCAGCTTCAAGTAAATTACTGTCGTCCACGGTATCGAAATACCTTGTGGCAAGTGCCACCACGCGCATATCGTCAGCTTTCCACATCTCTGGCAACGTGAAGTTATAGGTGGTCTCATACTTGCCGTCCACGATGTTCACCTTGTCGCCTACAGAAGAGGTGAGATACGTACGGAACACTTGATTGTGGATATAGTTGTTGTCTGTCACCACTGTGTTGCCGTTCAGCACCTGCTGAGTGGACTTCACATTGTCTTCGGTGAGCATCAGCGTTATGCCGAGGTTGCCAAGGACTGAAGGATATTCGTCTACCACGTTTCCCGACACTGTGACAGTGAGCTTGCGGCTGGCATCATCGAATGTCGGCTTCAGGTCGATGCTTGCAAACGAAGGATTCTTGTCGGCCTCGGCAGCGAGCATCTCCACCGACTGTGCCGCGATGTCGGGCATTATCATGATGTAGTCGTTCACGTCGAAGGCGACGTATGGCTCTGCCATGAAATAGAAGCGGTCTACAGTGAAGCACGGATAGGTGTAGGCATATAGGCCGAAGAGATAGTCTGAGGACGGATCATTCAACGGCTCGTTCTCACGGTAGATATTAACGAGACAGATGTTGTCTTTGGAGTTCTCGCCGCTCATGTCCTCATTGACGAGGGCTGACTGATAGCTCTGCTGACTGTTATACTGCTCCACATAATGCTTCTGACGCGGCAGCGACTGGGTGTAGACAACAATGTCGTTGTATATCATCGACGCCGCATCTTCTGCCGGAGTCTCACCGTCAATCTTATCTACGAAGAACTTTATCTTATGGTCGCCAGACGAGAGGTTTTGCGGAAGGGCGAACACCTGTTCCACACTGCCCGTAGCACCGGAGGCGACTGCCTCGGTATGGTCGATATACTGCGGCTCTTCATTGTCGATGCTATAGCCGATGCGCACGGAATTGATTGCCTCAAGACCCGTGTTGCTGAACATCACGAAACCGTCAATCTGTTCACCCGGCTTGTGATACTTGTTGCCGGTCATCAGATTCTGCAGCTGCACTGCCTTTGCCGGCAGATTGCTGACATCCAATATGAGCTGCACACACAGGTTGCCGAGTCCGTCGATGTTATAGAAAGCCCCTTCTTTCTCTATCAGAGAAGCGTTATCGTTGACTGCCGACGAGACGTCGAAACAGAGGGCGCCAGCTTTGTCAGCCACCATATCCTCCGTCTCGTTGTAGGCAAAGCCGAAGAGCAGCTGCTCGCTGCCGGTGATGGTATACTCCTGGGCTGTGTTGAAACGCACCTCGTTCCATCCTTCTGCAGTGCGGCGAACGGTACTGCTGACGAGCTCCGACGCCTTGCTGTCTACTATATTATATAGGAATGCCGATGACTTGCCTATCGACTGGCTGAGGGCGAAACGCATTCCGACTATCTTGCAGCCGGCATAATCTGACAGAGTGGCAGGGGTTATTATGGCACCCACCTTGAACGTGCCTGCCTTGCCCACATACACGCCTCTTGTGGTGATGCTGTCGCCTTTGACGTAGCCGAGAGTACGCTCCGTAGCCGACAGGACACGCTGCGGACGCTGGCCGTCACCGTCGGCCGGCAGCTCTCTTACTGTGGGTATGCTGATGTTCCGCAGGGTTCGCATGGAACCCAAAGTGATTTCCTGTGCTCCGCAAAGTGACATCTGCAGCAGCATCGCTGATAATATCGCTATTCTTTTCATGACTTTACAAATATAATGTGAAACAATTGTCAGAAGCGCACCTTCATGACCTTCTCTCCGCTCTTCACCACATACACGCCCTTAGGCAATGATGATATAGATGTGGCGATGCGCTGGCCTGAGAGGCTATACACTTCGGCATCGGCTGGTATTGCCTCAACAGAGGTGATGGTACCGATGGAGCTGACTTCTATGTTGTAATAACCCTTTTCCGACACCGCACCCTGATACACTGCTTCTATGGCTACGGTGTGTGTGCCTGCCGTGATTCCGCGGAGCGTGAACTCCGGCGTGGTCGGCTCGCCCACCTTCTCTGAGTCGAGATATACGTTGTAGTTGACCACGTTGCCATAGTCTACCAACGAGGCGCTGCCTGCTGCCGGACCTACCTTGAAGTCGTCGAGCTGGGCAAAGAAGGTGTCGTATGAGATATAGTGTATGCCGATGCGCACTTTCTTGCCTACATAGTCTGTGAGCGGAGTGGTGAATACCGACCACTGGTCGGACGGCATCTTGGCTGCAGTGCTGATCTTCACGAAATCTGTAGGGTCATCGCTACCCTCTGAAACGGCAAACTCCAGTGTCTCCGGATAGGTATCGGCATAGCTCTTAGCCGTAACCTGCAGTTCATAACCGTCGTAGATTGTCAGCTCCGGCGAGATGAGCCATTTGTCTGCCTGACTTGACTGTGGGGAGAAGAAGATGACATATTTGTCGCCGGTGGGGGCATACATCGCCTTGTCTGTAGGCACCATCGCCGGTTCGGTCTTGGCTGGATTGAACACCATAGGAGGTATTGCCGTAGGGCTTGACTGAGTGCCTGAACCCGGGAAGCTGATGATATAGCCGGCAAGACTGATCGGATAAACCGGCATCTTGTCGTTGTCTATAGTCTTCCATCCTCCGAACTCTCCTGTAGCGAAGTCGGCATAATCCTCAAAACTGTCGGTGAAGCCGAGGTCCTGGTTCCATTTCAGCAGTGCCGTCTGCGTACCGTCGTCGGCGGCGGTGAGGTCGGCGGTGATGTTGTATGGCGTGATTACATTGTCTTCGAGCGTCAGGTCATACTGTGCATCGGCGGTCAGGTCGATGTTTACCGACTGCCCCTTGAAGGCGCCGCCTCCGATATTCATGAGATACTGCCCTTTAGCGAGTGCCTTGAACGATGCCTTGCCGCCGGCAACGACAGCGGTATATGTCTCGCCGCTGGCTGTTGAGAGCATGTTCAGCTTCTGTCCGTCGGCAGTGAGCTTGCTGTTTGAAGATACGGTGAAGTCTGCTGCCGCATATCCGTCGTGGTTCACGTCTATCGTAGTGGTCACCATCTCACTCTCTGTCATGAGATATTTCGCCTTCACTCCGAAGGTGTGGGTGCCGGTTGCCACATCATCTATATTATATGTATATCCGTCAGTGGTGGCAACCAGTGCATCGTCCATATACACCTCGAAACGCTCGTTGGGGTTGGCCGGCGAGAATGCCGCCATATCTGAAGTTACCCTGTGTGCCTTGGCAGCAAGCTGCTTTGCCGCCGCCGGCTGGGCTGTATAATCCGGCTGACCCACATAGAAATTGTCTACCATCAGCATGAAGGCTCCCGTAGTGGAATTCGCCTCACCTACATAGCGTATGGCTATCTTCACTTTCTTGCCGGCATACTGCGAGAGGTCGTACTGCATCTCGTGCCATGACTTGTAGTCCACGCTCTCGGCATTGCCTTTGGTGAGGAGGGTGAAATCTGACTGCACCGGACTGTCGGTCTGGGTGGTGATATATACAAAGAATTCCTCGTTATACTTGTCGGCTGCCTTGGCATAGAAACTGAGGATATTGTCGGTGCCTACGGTGATTTCGGGCGATATGAGCCAGTCGTCGTTGGCTTCACCGTTTGCGGTGCGCACGAAACCTACATACTGTTTGCCGTCATAAGGACGGAGCACCGGGTAGGAATACCACCATATAGGATCTACTTTGAGGGGATTGATGATCTGTGCATACTGCATCACGCCTCGGTTGGGATAGTCGCCGGTGAGCGGTGCCGCCATGAGATGGTCGCCGTCGATACCGGTCCAGTCGCCGAAGGTAATGGTGAATGGATCATAGCTCTCGAAATCATCGAAGAATGCCGGTGCTTCGGTGTTCCATGTCAGCGCCACGCTGTTCTTGCCTGTGAACGGGTCTACATTGAGCTTGGCGTTGAAGGCGAATGGCTTGCGTGTCTTCTCCACCAATGTGAGCGACACGTTTTTCTCGGTTTCACCGTCGGCGATGTTGAATGATGTTGTTGCCGGTTCATATCCGTCGCGTGTCACGGCAACGGTGTGGTTTCCGGCGTATGCCTTCAGCGTGGCCTTGCCCTCGGCATTGAGGGTGACGTTTGAATATGCCACGTCGTAGTCGGTCTGCTTCACGCTGACCGGCTGTCCGCTGAGATTCTCGCCTGTAGTGGCGACAACGGTGATGTTCAGCGTCTTGTCCTTCTTCTGTGCGGATGCCGGGAGGATACTGCCGAAGAGGACGAAGAGAAACATAAGGAGTAGGATATCTTTTCTCATATCGCGTTGTTTTTCGTTTATATTGTTTCCTGATTATCTGCCTATACCATAGCGAACTGCGGCTGCGGCAAGAAATGCGGGAAAATAAAAAAAGGTAACGGGGTGTCCCGCCTGCTGGGGCGGGACTGTTACCCATTACCAATACTAATTTTCAAAGAATTTATTTAACAGTTACCTTCATGGTCTTCACACCGTCGGCGGTCTGCATCCTTACGACATAGATGCCGTTCTCGAGCTGGTCGAGTGTCTGCATTCCGGTTCCCTTGGCGAGCTGCGATCCGTTCAGAGAGTATACTGTGACTGCAGCGTTCTGTGCGTCTTCAGCACTGATGCCCTGGATGTTGCTGCCTTCTGCCGGCACGAAGTTGGTGAACGTGAAGTCGTCGTAGAATGCCTGGAGAGCAAATGTCGCGTTGTAGTCGCGCACTGCCACGTAGATGTCCTTGCCTGCGTATGCAGAGAGGTCGATGACGTAGTGTTTCCAGTCTGCACGGTCGAGGAACGGAATCTCCTCAAGCGGCAATACCTCTGTGAACTGGTCGGTGCTGCTGTTGCCTGTCTCGCTGACGAGCACTGCCACCTTATGCTTTGCTGATGGCAACACGCTCTGCAGACTCTCCAGGTTGCGTGCCCAGAAGTCGAACTGTGCGCCTTCTCCAGCCTTGAGCTTCTGACTGATAATCCAGTTGTCGCCCGTGATGTTCTCCGACAACGGTGTTCCAGCCATGAGCACTGCGTCGCCTGATATTGGAGCGATGCCGTTGTGGTTAGGACGCTCGTAGACGATGGTGAAAGCGAAGACGCCACCGCTCTCCGGACATTCTGTGCCGTAGTATGTGAAGCGTGATGTTGCAGCTCTGTCCACGTCAATCATTGTGAAGTCGTTCTTCCAGTTGTGGTCGAGGTCGTTGTCCTCGAATGAATAGTAGTAAACGTTGCTTGCCAACGCTGTTCCCTCAACAGGGAGCGAAAGGGTGTAGCCGCTCTCGAATGTCACTGTGAGGTTGTCGCTTACTGTAGAAACGGCATCCTTGGCATTGAACTGAACGTTGAACTTCTGTCCCTCACCGGCTGCTATCTCGTCGCCTGCCTTGATGGATGTCTCGAAGTTGCCGGTTGCGAACGTTGCGCTCTTGACCTTGAGCGTATTGGCTCCCTTGTTGATGAGTGTGAAGATGTCGCCGGAATTGGTTGCCATGTTGTAGTTCACCTTGCCTGCGTTCCATCCGCTCTTGTTGAGGATTGCCTTGTCGCCTTCTTTCTCTTCCAATACCACATTGTCGAGAGCTCCGCCTGAATCCTTGCCGCTGTAGCTGTAGTGTGTCCAGCGGAACTTCACTGTCTTGCCTGCGTATTCTGCGAGGTCGAACGATTCTCTGATCCAGTAGATCTTCTCCTTCGCCCAGTCTGTTGACATGTAAGAGAGTTCTTTCCATTCACCGTCGGCATAGATTTCGAAGGTCAGCTTCTCAACGCCGTTGTTAGGCTCTATGTTTACTTTCTTTTCAATGCCGCTCGCATCTGCCACGAGGTCTGTAGGATGACGGTCGCCCCAGTCGAATGATATTGCCATGGTCTTGTTGGCAGGGAGCTTGAACTCCTGTGTAGACACTGAGATATGCTCGCCGTTATTGAGCCATGTGGCATAGAGGCATGGCATTGGATTGCCTGATACTGTATTGACGCTCCATTCGCGGTTATACTGCGACTCGCCTTCTGTGGTCCAGCCTGTCGGCAGATTGTCGCCACTGAAGTCCTCGGTATATGGATAGTCGGCAACCGAAGCGTCTTTCTGTGTGGTGAAGCGCCATTCCGGAGATTTCGTTGCCTGGCCTGCAGCGTTGTATGCCACTACCTTCCAGTAGTATGTAGTCTCATAGTCGGCTGTTGGGATTGTATAGGTGAGCACGTTGCCCACATTCTGTCCGTCGATCACGTTGTAAACGCCTTCTGCTGTTCCCACATAGAGGTTGTAGCCCTCGGCGAACAATGCCGGTGTCCATTCGAGCTTGATGTCCTTAGGATAGATGTCTGTTGCCTTGTCCTTAGGTGTCACCACCTTGCAGGTGTCTGGCACGCCGTCCTGTCCGTAGAGTGCAGGAAGGAGGATACGGTCGAGATAGAAGTTGCTGCACTCCGGCACGTAGCCGTCGTTTGATGTCACGCCGGTGTTCACCCAGCGCACGTATGAGTTGTCTGTTCCTGTGCCGAGGTCAACGGTCTGTGTCACCTTCACGTTGCTCTTGCTGACATCTTGGTATGGGAATATCCATTTCTCGGTCCATGTCTTTCCGCCGTCGGTAGAGAGTTCCACCTTGATGTCGTTGCTCTGGTATGTAGTACCGTCTTCGCTGGTGAAGTCGTTGTAGTATTCGAATATCACCTTGCCGCCATTGGTGAGGTCGAGACGTGGCGTAGTGATGTAGTTGTCCTGCATGTCTACGCTTGCCACTGCCGAGCGGTCGCCCTCAAGGGCTGTAGATGTTGCCGACCATCCTGAGTTCTTCCATCCTGCCGGTGGGAAATATGCCTCGAAGGTTTCCTCTGTCATACCGTCGGGCAGCATTTCCTTGGTTGCCTTCAGGGTGATGGTGAGGTCGCCGCCATTGGTATGGAGCACCACGTCAGCTGACGATGGACTGGCAAGCGAAGCGGTATACGACAGCTGGAAGCTGACCGCCTCGTTCTTGTCGAGGTTCACTGTGGTAGGGTCGAGTGTCATCTTAACGCAGTCAGGCATGTCGACGCCTGTTATCTGCAGACCCTTCTTGCCCACGTTGGTGAGGGTGAACTGCTTGGTATAGAATTTCTCTCCGAGATACATCTTGCCGTAGTCATAGCTCGTGAGGTTGAGCTTGCCCACTGGTGTAGTGGCTGGAGTGAACTGCTTCACGAGCACGTTGTCCAATGCCATGGAGTTTGAATTGGTGGTGAGCATCTTGTACACAAAGGCGATCTTCACCTTCTGGCCCTTCCATTCGCTGAGGTCGAGCTTGCTTGACTGTGTCTGCCAACCCACGAAGTTGGTCACTCCGCTCTCTTTCAGGTCTTCTGGATTCTGGATGGAGAATATCGTCTCGGCATTGGCGAGGTCACCGTTTTTCACGATGCGCACCTGCAGGTCGTACAGGGACTCGGCACTGAATGCCACCTGCGAGGTCTTCCAGTCGAAGCTCAGCTGATAGGTGTCGTCGAGGTCGAGCTCAGGTGTGAGCAGGATTTCCTCTCTCGGTCCGGCGCCGTCGGCACCCGAAAACATCTGTCCGTCGCAATATGCCACGTGTTTACCGGATATCGTACCTTTTTCAGAATAATAGTTGGTCCATTTATACTGGGGGGTCTCGCCGGCGTAGGTGTCTACCGTTGTCCACCCTTGGCCGCTGGCTACAGGACGCGAGAATGGAGTGTCTTCTTCCGAAGCTCTCACATAGTCGGTCTCAAAACCCTCGTCGAGCAATACTTTCTGTGCGCTGACGCTTACAGAAGTAGCAAACATTGCCGCTAACAGCATTAAAGATTTAAACTTTTTCATTGGCTTTGCTTTTTGGGATTATTATTGTTATATCTATTTCGTTAAACACATATTTATATATAGAGGGAATAATATTTGTGAATCAATCACCATACTGGTTGTTCCTTTCTGCCGACAACTGACTTCTTGTATCATCGTGTCGTTTCATCGGCAAAAGTAATAAAAAAACTCACTTTTTGCTAACATTTTATGCAAAAATACGGCAGGCAATCTATTAAAATACAATTTGTCGCATTAATTTGTAATGCAAAAGATACAAAATGGAAGATTTTGCATGACCACCGCCAATAAAGTTACGGATTAAAATCAGTCAGAGAGAAATAGTAACAATGACAATCATAACAAGCATATAAAAATTAAAAAACCTTAGACAGGACACACAATGCCTTGCCTAAGGTTTTCTTGTTCGCGTCCGAACAAATACTACATGTTATTTAATCATTACCTTCAATATAATTTATTCATTTCTGCTAAAAATGTACTTGGAAATATTATATATTATGTCTGTTTTTTCTCTTTTCATACTGACTGTCATGACCTGTTCGCAGTTTCGCGTCGTGGAGGAATGGAATGTAAAAGACCAGATAACCTCACTTGACCGGCTTTTCTACGTCAAGATGCATTTTTGAAAGACTTTGGATGAAATGTCTGGATTGGGTTAGCAATTGACTTTCGACCTTAGAAACTATGAACCTATCATTTGTAGTCGTTATGACTATAGAGATTGATGAATAATGTAACGGCTTGTGGTGCCAGTTAATAGTTGTCTCTAACGGGAGAATATGTCATTATCGTTGACGCTCCCACAAAAGTTGATTTCACGATTTCTTGTCCTTTTTATATGCTTTCGTCAGTAGTATCGTATGTTTCCTTTAATTAAATTATTACTATGTTCCTTGTTTTGTTATTACGCCTGCAAATATATTGCTTTATTTTATTTTCACAAAACAATATATCACTTTTTTTTGTGCTTTTTGAAAAAATCGCAAAAATATACGCTTTTTTTAGTGCACAATGTCTCTACTACATTATATATAAGACAATGTAAATGCAAAATTGCCGTTTTGCTACAGATTGTAAGAAAACACTCTGTTCTGCTTAAATGATATACAGGGATGGCAAAGCCAAAGCTACATATTGAAAGAAAGAGGATTGAACAAATATTGGATATTTTATCACAAAGAAATAACAAAGTGTCACTTACAAATTGACTGTATACATTCGGAATTGGAAAAAGATTGACAATAACATAGAAAACGGACAAAAAGAAAGAAAAAAGTAAGTAGATAAATCATTACCCTGCTCATAATAAGAAACCAGAAGAATATCATGCAAGAAGTGGATGGCAACCAGACGAAAAAACCATAACTTGTCTTGACCATTGCTACAGCTCTGATAAGTCAGGACCTCTTGCCAGGTATGGCTTCGTAACATACAAACTAAAATCACTTGATTGAAAAACTGTTGGAAAATAAAAGTTTTTTCCGATGAAACCGCCAATTCTTAGATCACAATCAACTACTATGGCTTGCTTTTAGAAGGTCGAAATATAATTGTCTTTTAACCCAAATCGGTCGTTAGGGCTTGCTTGGATTTTGTTTTTTAGAAGGATGGATTTTGTTTGGCTTTTAATGAGTAATAGCGGGCTATTGCGAATTAAAAACAGACGAAAGACGCCTTATGAAAATCAAAAGACTGCAAGCAGTTATTTGAATTATATATTAAACGGCCTAATGACCGATGGGGGGGGGTAACGATAATCAAGCACAAAATATACACATAAGAATGTTTTTTTACGGGAAAAAGTATCATAGTATCATTTTATGGTCTCTCAGAACGGCTAAAATCCTGCAAGCCAACGAGTAACGCCAATGATACTTTTCCGAACTCTTTACAGAAAAGTATCATTGATGTATCATCGAAATATCATACAGCTTTATTTATTTTAACCCCAATCGGTCATTAGAACCATCCTGACCTTCCTAAAGGGAAGGGACAAGTTACTCTGCATATTGCCATCAGCCCCCACCTATCCTCCCCCGTAGGGGAGGGACTGGTTACTCTTGACTGCCTGTTTACCAGTGGGTTATCCATAATTTTGCAACTTGACCACCAATGGTCATCAGTATTCGAAGTAAACGGCACCACCACTCTATGACAGAAACGGAGTAACCTGCATCTCCCCTTCGGGGGAGAACGAGAGGGGGCTGAAGTCAGAGGCAGAGTAATCTGTTACTCCACTTTGGGAATGTTAGGTTGTAACCAAGAGCGTATGGGTTACAGATAAAACACCATAAAACCATTTGTCATTCCGTGATGTCGCTGTATCCCCAGCCTATGGTTGATGGACAGCAGTCTATGATCCTGTCAGAGAGTACAAAATCTGCCCAACTGGGGCAACGTGCTTGCCCATGTTGGGCAACGTGCTTGCCCCACTTGGGCACGCTGCTTGCCCCACTTGGGCAGAAAATGCACCAGACGGCTGCCCAATAAGTTAATGTTGTAATATCCATATTCCTGTTTTCTGGATTCTGCCAACACATGCAATTCCTGCCATCTGAATTCCTGCCATCTGATACTTCCTCTCATCAGCAAACCATCCAGACAATTGCCTGACAGTTGTCTGACAGCCAACTGCCTGAATATCAAAGCACTACATGAAAAAACCAGACAATCTGACAGTTTTGACGATTTTTTAGTGAAATAGCAATTCTATAGTCACCATCATTGCTCCCTGTCTCTCCGTCAGGGATAGTGTCATCAATTTCAAGTCAGGAGACACAGGACAAGACCACTAAAGAGCAGTGTACTAAAAGCTGTAAATCCTTGTTTTAAGGACAAAAGTTTGGAAGTTTGGAAAATATGACGTAATTTTACAATATCAAAGGGTTAATACCGATGAAATCGGCATTTTTTGTAGTTTTTCGCCTTGTTGCGCTACCAAGACAATGCACAAAGCGGAGAATTGCCATGAGATTGAAACGAAGGCGGAAATGGGAAACGCCACAGAATCCGCATGGCAGAATCCATGTTCCAAAGGAACGAAATACGGAATAAACAATAAAAACAACAAAATATACAACAAAATGGGAAAGATTATACTCACTGGCGACCGTCCGACGGGACGCCTACACTTAGGTCATTACGTGGGATCGCTGCGCCGCCGCGTGGAACTGCAAAACGAGGGTGATTTCGACAAAATGTTCGTTTTCATCGCAGATGTGCAGGCTCTCACTGATAATGCTGACAATCCAGAAAAGGTCAGACAGAACATCATCGAAGTGGCTCTCGACTATCTCTCTGCAGGTCTCGACCCGGAGAAAGTGACGCTCTTCGTACAGTCTATGATTCCGGAGCTCGCCGAACTGACGGTATACTTCATGAACCTCGTCACCGTGTCGCGCCTGCAGCGAAATCCTACGGTGAAAACGGAGATTCAGATGAGAAACTTCGAAACGAGCATCCCTGTAGGCTTCTTCACATACCCTATTTCTCAGGCTGCCGACATCACGGCTTTCAAGGCTACCACCGTGCCGGCCGGAGAGGACCAGGAGCCGATGCTAGAGCAGACCCGCGAAATCGTGAAGCGCTTCAACTATATCTATGGCGACGTGCTCGTGGAACCGAAAATCATGCTGCCTACCAATCAGGTGTGCTGCCGACTGCCGGGAACCGACGGTAAGGCGAAGATGAGCAAAAGCCTCGGAAACTGCATATATTTGTCGGATTCATCGAAGGAAATGCAGCAGAAAGTGAAAGGAATGTACACCGATCCGGGCCACTTGCGCGTGGAAGACCCGGGTAAGGTGGAGGGCAACACCGTGTTCACATATCTCGACGCATTCTCTACAGAGGACGACTTCGCTGAGTTCTGGCCAGAGTATAAAAATCTCGATGAACTGAAGGACCACTACCAGCGTGGCGGTCTGGGCGACATGAAATGCAAGAAGTTCCTCATCAAGGTGCTCGACAAGCGCCTTGAACCTATCCGCCAGCGCCGCCATGAGTTTGAGCAGGACATCCCTGAGGTTTACAACATCCTGAAGAAGGGCAGCGAGGCAGCACGCGAAGTGGCAGCAAAGACTCTCGACGAGGTTCGCGAGGCTATGAAGATAAACTATTTCAACGACGCAGCCCTCATCCAGCAGCAGGCTGAGATGTATAGAAATAAATAATTGCGGACCGAGAGGCTAAGGAGCAATCATCGGAACGCAATCCTGACAAAAAAAAGACACCACGATACTCCCCATATTGCGCTTCATGCCGTATGGGGAGTTTTTACATATAATAAAAGGTTATCAATTTGACACTTTAAAAGAAGGATTTTAATCATATTGCCAATTTTTATCTAATATTTTTTGGATTTTATTTGTACATCTCAAAAAATATCTCGACTTTTGCAAGCGGAACGTTATTCAAGAAGCAAAATTGCAATGAGGAAAGATGAAAAACAGTATAAATTGCAAGAAAGGAAACGTTAGAGAGAAACATACAACAACTGATTAAATTATCAACTAAATAAATTTAAGCTTATGAGAATATTTACTTTACTTTCGTTCGCGGCCATCTTCGCTGCACAATCTGCAAATGCACAGAACCCTGTACAGAACCAGCGCATCTCACTTGAGAGTGTATCAGGTGTTTACGCTCCAGCACAGAGCCCGGTAGCCAAGAAGGCGGTTTCTGACATCATGCGCCCTGCTAAGGAGCAGATCTTCTACAGAAACGACAAAGACGACGGATGGGCAGAAAAGGCAGCCGAGGAGTACACTTACACCTACGACGAGAAGGGCCGCGTGAAGACAAAGCTCAGCTACGACCCTAAGGCTGAGGTTGCAAACCAGAAATATTCGCGCTACACATACGAGTATGACGAGGACGGAAACGAGACGCTCGTACTCTTTGAATACAGCGGCGACAAAGAGACATGGAAGGGCGACTGGAAAATCGAGAAGACTTGGGACAACGTGGTGAAGGGCCTACAGACTGGTGCCATGATGTATGAATACAGCGTCGTGACAAAGCAGCTCACCAAGATGTCTCCAGAGAACTGCTTCCGCACAGAGATTACCCGCGACGACAAGGGCCGCGTGACTCTGTATGTGAACTACAGATACAATGACATGAAGAAGGAGTATATCAACCAGCGTATCACTCCTACATACGACGAGGCTACCGGCCATCCTTCATCAGTGGTGATGGAGGACCAGATATGGGACAATGACGCACAGGCAAACGTATTGGGCGAGATTAGGAGATTCCATAACTTGAAATGGCAAGAGTGTGACGACCAGTTCGTGAACATAAACGACAACTTCCGTATGGGCAATTGCCGCGCTACTGAATACAGATTCAATTATCGCGGTGTGGACTACGGTGACTATGTAATTACATACGGTGAGAAGTATCCTGAGTATGTAGCTAATTATACATACCTCGACGGATCTGGCAGTGACGTCATGACAAACAAGCTAATTGACGATAACGGTTCTTACTACTACTATGACGAAAGCTGGTGGGATAAGAACGGCGACGGAGAGAAAGGCGCAGATGAGATTTCATTGAGCAAGTATGTTTACTACTACAATGAAAAAGGCGTGAAGTGTGGCGATGAGCAGTGGGGAAGCGGATACGGCTCTCCAATCGAACTCTACTATGCCCGCAAGGACGTTTACACATACGATGCTACCTATGACTACCCGACAGAGATCGTGGCTTACTCATTCGATTTCTTCAACAAGGTTCTCGAGGACGGCACTGTAAACTACACTCCAAACCAGCGCACTGTTTACTCAGACTTCACAAAGGTTGGCGAAGTTGACGCTATCGACACAGTGAAGGCTAACGCTGAAGGCTTCACCACATACTCTCTCTTCGACCTGCAGGGACGCTGCGTAGAGAAGGGCGCTATGAACAACAACATCGGTAGCGGCAAGCACGGCGTATTCATCCTCCAGATGAGCAACGGCTCTGAGACAAAGAGCGTACGCATAGCAAGATAATGACATAGACCAGACTAACATCCAATACAATCCCCGTGGCATCGAAAGACGCCACGGGGATTATTCATTTCTACAGCCGATAACACCCACTTTGCAAACCCGTCTTGACAAAGTCAGCACTATGGATTGACAAACCTCACTAAATAGTGTGAATGACATAAAATATTTACATAAGGGTACGGGGTATATCAGATTTTCTTTGTAATTTTGCCACGTAAAAAGAGCCATACCGTTATCGTGGCAGCTCCAGAGCGAGCCATGTTTGCCAACCACGGAAACGGAAACGGCATGACAAGACTCGAAACGGTATTAGCTACAAGCCGGCAGACGGCATCATCGACAGATCGGGAAACGACAACAACGACAAATCGAAAACTGCATTATCGATAATCGAGAAGGTATTAGTGAGACACAATACATTATAATATTATAATAACATTATGATTTATTCAACAGAAGTAAAGAACATGTGCGTTGTGGCCAAAGGCCCAAACCACGGACCAGCTCCTATCCCAGAGGAAGGAAAATGGGTTTATGCTAAAGAAATCAAAGACATCTCCGGCTACACACACGGTGTGGGTTGGTGTGCTCCTCAGCAGGGCGCCTGCAAGCTGTCTCTCAACGTTAAGGACGGCGTTATCCAGGAGGCTCTCGTTGAGACTATCGGTTGCACGGGTATGACCCACTCTGCTGCCATGGCATCAGAAATCCTGCCAGGCAAGACAATCCTCGAGGCTCTCAACACAGACCTCGTTTGCGACGCCATCAACACTGCCATGCGCGAACTCTTCCTGCAGATCGTTTACGGACGCACACAGAGTGCATTCTCTGAGGGTGGTCTGACAATCGGTGCCGGTCTTGAGGACCTCGGCAAGGGACTCCGCTCACAGACTGGTACTCTCTACGGTACTGTTGCCAAGGGCACACGCTACCTCGAGCTCACCGAGGGATATATCACACGCCAGTTCCTCGACAAGGACAACCAGGTTTGCGGTTACGAGTATGTACACCTGGGCAAGATGATGGAGGCCATCAAGAACGGTATGGACGCCAACGAGGCAGTGAAGAAGTTCACAGGCTCTTACGGACGCACCACCGCCGAGCAGGGAGTTGTTAAAGCTATTGATCCACGTAAAGAATAATAAGGAGAAACAAAGACATGATTAGAAAAGTAAGTTACGAAAGTCAGGAGCGTCGCGAGGCGCAGGTTCTCGCTGCCCTCAACGCTGAGGGTATCAAGAGCGTAGAAGAGGCTAACGAGATTTGCGAGGCTGCAGGTGTTGATCCTTATCAGATGTGTGAGGACACTCAGCGTATCTGCTTCGAGAATGCAAAGTGGGCATACGTTTGCGGTGCTGCCATCGCCATCAAGCGCGGCTGCAAGACTGCTGCTGATTGTGCAGAGGCTATCGGCGTGGGTCTGCAGGCATTCTGCATCCCTGGTTCTGTTGCCGACGACCGTAAGGTTGGTCTTGGCCACGGTAACCTCGCTGCACGTCTGCTCCGCGAGGAGACACAGTGTTTCGCATTCCTCGCCGGCCACGAGTCATTCGCTGCCGCTGAGGGTGCCATCAAGATTGCTGAGATGGCAAACAAGGTTCGCAAGAATCCTCTGCGCGTTATCCTCAACGGTCTCGGCAAGGACGCTGCCATGATCATCAGCCGTATCAACGGTTTCACATACGTACAGACAGAATTCGACTACTACACTGGCGAGCTGAAGGTCGTTAACCGCATCGCTTACTCTGACGGTCCACGTGCAAAGGTGAACTGCTACGGTGCAAACGACGTTCGCGAGGGTGTGGCTATCAACTGGAGCGAGGATGTAGACGTTTCCATCACCGGTAACTCTACAAACCCGACACGTTTCCAGCACCCGGTAGCCGGTACATACAAGAAGGAGCGTCTCGCTGCAGGCAAGCCTTACTTCTCAGTGGCTTCAGGTGGTGGTACCGGACGTACTCTTCACCCAGACAACATGGCTGCTGGTCCTGCTTCTTACGGTATGACCGACACCATGGGCCGTATGCACTCTGACGCTCAGTTCGCAGGTTCTTCTTCAGTTCCTGCCCACGTAGAGATGATGGGCTTCCTGGGTATGGGTAACAACCCGATGGTAGGTGCTACAGTGGCTATCGCCGTAGCTATCGACCTCGCCCTCAACAAGAAGTAATTATCTTGTTCATAAGATATTTACATAATATTATCCTCCATAATCCTTATAGCGATTATGGAGGATTTTTTTGTATCTGCAAACCTGTTGGATATTGGCTTTTCTGGTGAACTTGTGATCGGGGGGTATGCCATATTTCCCTTTATTTAACGTGGAGAATGGTGGATTTTCGGAGAATATATATATATTTGCATCAAGCGACATTATATTCTATATGGAGCAAGAATTGTAAATGACCTGATAGAAAAGCTAAGAAGAAAAGAATAACAATGGATAAAGGACAATTTCTATTATATCAGACTCCTGACGGTGATTCACAGATAGAGGTGAAGCTGCAAAACGATACTGTCTGGCTCTCACTTGACCAGATGGCAGAGTTGTTTCAGCGTAATAAGTCCACTATCTCACGACATATAAAGAATGTGTTGGAGGACGGGGAACTTGACGAAAATGAGGTTGTTGCATTTTTTGCAACAACCACTAAACACGGTGCTATTGAAGGAAAGCTACAGAAGCATCAAGTGGCTTTTTACAATCTCGACATGATTATCAGCGTAGGCTACCGCGTACATTCCTACCGTGGTGTTCAGTTCCGTATATGGGCAACCAAGGTATTGAAGGAGTATATTGTGAAAGGATAAGTAAAGTCTGCTCTACATATCAACCACACCTTAATTATATCAGAATACAAGCCCTGATGATCGATTGTGCTTAACTCCCAATCGGTCATCAGGCTGTTTTTATCTCACCACGATTTCATCGGTGAAGAGCCATCCGAATTCGGTGTCGCAGCTGCCCTGCACTCTCACGTAGCGTGCCTTCCGGCTGCCATGCCATGCCTGAGTGCGGTAGCCCACACGACAGGGGTCGCGCTGCGGCTGGTCTTGCGAATACACCTGGGTGAATGTCTTGCCGTCTTCGCTCAAAGACACCCGATATTTGGTAGGATAATAAATCCACGGACCGAGCGACTGCATAAATACCGCCGACACCTCATGCAGCTTCTGTATGCTGCCCATGTCTATCGTCACGTCGAGACACCATCCATCGGTGCCTGTGAAGCCCTGCCACCTCTTGTCGGCATAGGTCCATCCGCCACGCACTCCGTCAACAAGCGCCTGTTCGCCACCGGCAGTGTATTTGGGATGCAACGGTGTGTTGTAGGTCACACGGCAGCCGCGAGCCTTATGCTTCACGGGAGTGAACGACTCCTTGCGCTCTCCTATCTCATGACGAAGGTCGAAGGCGTGGATTCCCATAGCCCTCACCGTGTCACACTCTGCCAAGGCACGACGGTGGAAATCGGCATAGTCTTTCTTCTCTGCTCCGTTCCATCCTATCTCGGCTATCGCCATAGCACGTGGCCAGAACATATACTCCATCTGCTCGTCAGACGGTATGTATTCTGCCCACAGGTTAGCCTGCAAGCCCGTGATATGGCGGCGCTCGTCGGCGGTGAGGTCATCGCCCGGCACGTAGTCATACATCTTCTTGAGTGTGAGGTATCCGCCCATCGCCGTAGGCTGGGTGATGGGAGCATCCTGATATCTGTCGATATAGCAGTAGTCGCCCGGCGAGAGCACCACATCGTAGCCGTGCTCGATAGCCTTGCGTGCCAGGTCGGTCTCTCGCCACACCATCACAGTGGTATTGGGGGCGAGACGGGAGGCTATAACCTCGTCCCATCCCACGAGACGTCTGCCGTGGGCATTGAGGAAATTGCCGAAGTGGGTGATGAGATGTGCCTGCAGTCCTGCCTTGTCGGTATGCAGCTCTTTCATCATGCGCTGGCAGAGCAGACAGTTGTCCCAGGCTTTCATCACTGCCTCGTCGCCTCCCACATGGATATATTCCGAAGGGAATATGTCCATCACCTCAAGGAGCACGTTCTCCATGAAATCGTATGTTGCCACACTGCCGGGACACATGTCGGAATCCTTGTATGGCTCATGCGAGCATGACAGTTCGGGATAGGCGGCGAGCACTTCTTCTGAGTGGCCCGGCATCTCTATCTCCGGCACTATCGTTATGCCCCGGTCGGCGGCATAGCTTACGAGCTCACGCAGCTGGTCCTGGGTGTAATACCCGCCGTAGGCTCCCGGTGTGCCCTCCTCCACGTATTTTCCGCCGTTGTCGGTCCACTCCTGCCATGTGGCATAGGGACGCCAAGCGGCGAGGTTGGTGAGCCGGGGGTATCGCTTTATCTCTATTCGCCATCCGGCGGCATCGGTGAGATGCAGATGCAGGCGGTTGAACTTATATCGCGCCATGGCGTCGATCTGACGCTTCAGGAAGTCGATGGAACGGAAATGACGCGACACGTCGAGCATCATCGAGCGCCATTTGTATGCCGGTGCGTCTAACACATCGCAGCATGCCACTCCCTTCTTCGTAGTCAACTGTCTCACCGTAGCCCAAGCCAGACGGAAGCCGTCGGCACTGGCGGCTCGGATAAGGATGGTGTCGGGAGAAACATGCAACTGATAGGCTTCGGCTTCTGCCCCATCTTTCAGCGTCAGTCCGGCTATCGACTTTGGAGACAGTCTGTCGAATATCATCACCTGACGGGCGCCTCCCTTGCTAACAGCCATCCATGGCTCGGAATAGATGTTGCGGGCGATGTCCCCCACCCTGTTCTCCACTCTCACTTGTCTGCCACGGGTATGGAATGTGCCTTTGGCTGGCGCACACGACTGTGGTTTGGGTAGTATGCCCTGTGCTGACGCCTTGCCCTGCGGCGTGGCCACGGCAAAGGTGAGGACAAGGCTCATGGCGAGTGTCTTCACTCTTTTGCGTATTCTTCTGTCTATATTCATGTGATATTATGTTTTCTGTATTCCAACTTAGGTTTCCTGTGTTTTCTATGTCTTTGCAAAGATAATGCAAAAAAATGAAAAGACACAAGACTTTCATTTAATCAAGTCCGAATTCAGAATCTGCACGAGATTGATGCAGTTTTCAAAGGAATCTGCACGAGATTGATGCAGAATTTGAAGAAAACTGCACAAATTTGATGCAAAAACGGGTATAAACTTCGTGTAAAAGATATTTATTGAATTAAACCATATGCGAGAAAGGAGTGAAACAGATTATTGAAACAACATCTCATACAAGGAAAAGCGGCATGAAGGAGAAATCAGAAATCTCCCTACATGCCGTTTTATTTTCGAATAAAACAATCTCCTAAGCCCCAAGTCTGACCTTAACGTCAGACTGGATATGGAGCAAATCTACTATCACTTTATACAATTACGAATAATGACATGCGAAAACACGATGAGGGCTGTCCCATATCAACAGGACAGCCCTCATAGCGTTTATTGTTTTCAGAAAGAGAATGGCGGAAGCTGTGGTCCACCCTTCTCTTAATCATGTATAGTCAGAATTAGTTCTCCTCAACGGTCTGCTTGTCGGAGTAGTCGATTACGTTCTTGCGGTTTGCCTGCATACGGTCGTGCTCCTCCTGAGAGCCAACGATGATTTTCTCAAACTCGCGAAGACCGGTACCGGCAGGGATGAGGTGACCGCAGATAACGTTCTCCTTCATACCCTCAAGACGGTCTACCTTACCGCGGATAGCAGCCTCGTTGAGCACCTTGGTGGTCTCCTGGAAGGATGCTGCCGACATGAAGCTCTTGGTCTGGAGGGCAGCACGTGTGATACCCTGGAGAATCTGAGTAGATGTAGCAGCCACTGCATCACGCACCTGAACGAGCTTGAGGTCGCGGCGCTTCAGACTTGAATTCTCGTCGCGCAGACGACGGGCTGTAATGATCTGTCCCTTCTGGAGTGTGTCGCTGTCGCCAGCATCCACTACAACCTTCTTGCCCCAGATGCGGTCGTTCTCCTCAGCGAAGTCGAGCTTGTCAACCATCTGCTGCTCGAGGAACGTGGTATCGCCCGGATCGTTGATCTGAACCTTACGCATCATCTGACGAACGATGATCTCGAAGTGCTTGTCGTTGATCTTCACACCCTGCAGACGGTAAACGTCCTGTACCTCGTTGACGATGTACTCCTGAACGGCGGTAGGACCCTTGATGGCGAGGATATCGCCAGGGGTGATAGAACCGTCGGAGAGCGGTGTTCCGGCGCGTACGGCGTCGTGCTCCTGCACAAGGATCTGCTTAGAGAGCGAAACGAGATATTTGCGCTGCTCGCCAGTCTTCGATGTAACGATGATCTCACGGTTACCACGCTTTACCTTGCCCATTGTAACCTCACCGTCGATTTCTGACACTACAGCAGGGTTGGATGGGTTGCGGGCCTCGAAGAGCTCTGTTACTCGTGGGAGACCTCCCGTGATATCTCCTGCCTTGCCGACAGAACGTGGAATCTTGACGAGAGTGACACCGGTTGCCACCTTCTGACCGTCTACCACCACAACGTGACCACCCACAGGGAGGTTGTATGTTCCAATCACCTCGCCGTTCTCATCTATGATGTCGCAGGTTGGCACCTTGCTCTTGTCCTTAGACTCGGTGATGATGGTCTCGGTAAGTCCGGTGGTATCGTCGGTCTCTGAATGGTAGGTAACGCCCTCGATAACGTCGCGGAACTTCAGCGTACCGGCATACTCTGTAACGATGACGGCGTTGAATGGGTCCCACTTGGCGATTACCTCACCCTTGGCGAGCACATCGCCTGCCTTGTGGTAGAGCGAGCTACCGTAAGGCACGTTCATAGAAGAAAGCGTGATGCCTGTATGTGGATCGATGAAGCGGATTTCAGCCAGACGGCTCACTACCATCTCGCACTCGCGGTCGCTGCCATCGTCGGTTTTTTCAACGAATGGCACCGTGCGCAACTCATCGAATTCAATCTTTGAATCGTTCTTTGCTACGATAGTGGCATTGGCGGCTGCGTTGGCAGCCACACCACCGGCGTGGAACGTACGGAGGGTAAGCTGTGTACCAGGCTCACCGATAGCCTGTGCGGCGATGACTCCTACTGCCTCACCCTTCTGAACCATACGGCTGGTAGCAAGGTTACGTCCGTAACACTTCATGCAGACGCCGTGCTTGCTCTCGCAGGTGAGCACTGAACGGATCTCGACGCTCTCGATTGGAGAGTCCTCGATAGCCTGGGCGATAGACTCTGTGATCTCGTCGCCGGCAGCCACGATGAGCTCGCCAGTCTGAGGATTCACGATATCGTGTACTGACACACGGCCGAGGATGCGCTCATAGAGGGTAGAGATAACCTCGTCGCCGTTCTTCAGAGCTGTGCATACAAGTCCGCGCAATGTGCCGCAGTCTTCCTCGTTGATGATGACGTCGTGAGAAACGTCAACAAGACGACGAGTCAGATATCCGGCGTCGGCAGTCTTCATGGCGGTATCGGCAAGACCCTTACGGGCACCGTGGGTAGAGATGAAGTACTCCAACACGCTCATTCCCTCCTTGAAGTTAGACAAGATAGGGTTCTCGATAATCTGTGCACCCTCAGCACCAGCCTTCTGTGGCTTGGCCATAAGTCCACGCATACCGGCAAGCTGACGGATCTGGTCTTTAGAACCACGGGCTCCAGAGTCAAGCATCATGTATACGGCGTTGAATCCCTGATCGGCCTCTGTCATCTGCTTCATCAATACATCACCGAGCTCGTTGTTGACGTGAGTCCAGGCATCGATTACCTGGTTGTAACGCTCCTTGTCGGTGATGAATCCCATATTATAGTTGTCAGTAATCTGACGTACTTCGTCATTTCCACGCTGAACGAGTGCTTTCTTCTCCTCTGGGATGATGATGTCGTCGAGGTTGAAGGAAAGTCCGGCGAGGTATGCCATACGGTAACCGAGGTTCTTGATACCATCGAGGAACTCGCAGGCACGGGCGAAACCTACTGCCTTGATAACATCAGAGATGATGTCACGCAAGCTCTTCTTGGAGATTACCTTGTTTACGTAACCTACCTCGTCTGGAATGATGCCATTCACGATTACACGACCTACTGATGTCTCTACGAGTTTCTGCTCGTAGCCACCATTGTCGGCAAGGTCCTTGACAACGACCTTGACCTGGGCGTGGAGATCACAACGGCCTTCGTTGTGGGCGATGATAGCCTCTTCCGGACCGTAGAATGTAAGGCCCTCTCCCTTAGCACCCGGACGGATCTTGGTGATATAGTAAAGACCAAGCACCATATCCTGTGACGGCACCGTGATAGGCGCACCGTTGGCAGGGTTGAGGATGTTGTGGCTCTGGAGCATCAGAATCTGTGCCTCGAGCACTGCCTCGTTGCTCAATGGGAGGTGGACAGCCATCTGGTCACCGTCGAAGTCGGCGTTGAACGCAGTACAAGCCAACGGATGGAGCTGGATTGCCTTACCCTCGATGAGCTTAGGCTGGAAGGCCTGGATACCGAGACGGTGAAGCGTAGGGGCACGGTTAAGGAGAACCGGATGACCCTTCATCACATTCTCAAGGATATCCCAGATAACAGGCTCACGACGGTCAACGATCTTCTTGGCGCTCTTCACTGTCTTCACGATGCCGCGCTCGATGAGCTTGCGGATGATGAATGGCTTGTAGAGCTCTGCTGCCATCAGCTTAGGAAGACCGCACTCGCCCATCTTCAGCTCAGGACCAACGACGATAACTGAACGTGCTGAATAGTCGACACGCTTACCGAGGAGGTTCTGACGGAAACGTCCTGCCTTACCCTTCAGAGAGTCGGAGAGTGACTTCAACGGACGGTTTGACTCGCTCTTCACGGCGCTGCTCTTGCGGGAGTTGTCGAACAAACTGTCAACAGCCTCCTGAAGCATACGCTTCTCGTTGCGGAGGATTACCTCTGGAGCCTTGATCTCGATGAGTCGCTTCAGACGGTTGTTACGTATGATGACACGACGATAAAGGTCGTTGAGGTCGGATGTGGCGAAACGTCCACCATCCAGCGGCACCAACGGACGGAGCTCCGGTGGAGTGACAGGGATGATCTTCATGATCATCCACTCAGGACGGTTCACGTTGCTGCTTCCACGGAATGCCTCTACCACCTGCAGACGCTTCAGAGCCTCTGTCTTGCGCTGCTGTGATGAATCGGTATTGGCGCGGTCGCGGAGTTCGTATGAGAGTGAGTCGAGGTCGAGACCTGCCAAGAGGTCGTAGATAGCCTCGGCTCCCATCTTTGCGATGAACTTGTTTGGATCTGAATCATCAAGATACTCGTTGTCCTCTGGAATCTGATCCATAAGATCGAGATACTCGTCCTCTGTGAGGAGGTCCATCTTGTGGGAACCATTGAGTTCCTCTTCCTTCTCAGGATCCATTCTGCCAGCCAGCACACCTGGCTGCACAACGATATACTTCTCATAGTATACCACAGAGTCGAGCTTCTTGGTAGGCAGTCCGAGCAGGTAGCCGATCTTGTTCGGCAATGAGCGGAAATACCAGATGTGGGCCACTGGAACTACAAGCTCGATATGGCCGGTACGCTCACGACGTACCTTTTTCTCGGTGACTTCCACACCGCATCGGTCGCAGACGATGCCTTTGTATCTGATACGCTTGTACTTTCCGCAGGCACACTCGAAATCCTTTGTAGGACCGAAGATGCGCTCGCAGAAGAGTCCGTCGCGCTCCGGTTTGTATGTACGGTAGTTTATGGTTTCAGGCTTGGTAACCTCACCGAATGAATTCTCGAGGATTTCCTCTGGCGATGCTAAGCTGATGGTAATCTTCGTGAAATTACTCTTTATCTTTGTATCTTTCTTAAAAGCCATAATTCTTGTTTATATATGTATGAGTAAAGAGTTGCAATATTAGTCGAGGGTAACGCTCAGACCAAGGCCACGCAGCTCATGGAGCAACACATTGAGAGACTCTGGGATGCCGGCTGTCGGCATAGGCTCGCCCTTGACGATTGCCTCATAAGCCTTGGAACGGCCTACTACGTCGTCTGACTTGATGGTCAGAATCTCCTGCAATACATGACTTGCACCGAATGCCTCGAGTGCCCAGACCTCCATCTCTCCGAAACGCTGTCCACCGAACTGCGCCTTACCACCGAGTGGCTGCTGGGTGATGAGTGAGTACGGACCGATAGAACGGGCGTGCATCTTGTCCTCTACCATGTGGCCGAGCTTGAGGAAGTATGTGATACCCACTGTAGCCGGCTGGTCGAACATCTCTCCTGTCTCACCGTCATAGAGGTGCATAGAACCGAGGTTTGGCAAACCTGCCTTGTCTGTCCACTCCTTGAGGTCGTCGAGGTGGGCACCGTCGAAGATAGGAGTAGCGAACTTCACGCCGAGACGCTTTCCGGCAGCACCGAGGATAGCCTCGAAAATCTGACCGAGGTTCATACGTGAAGGCACACCCAATGGGTTGAGCACCAAGTCAACAGGACGTCCGTCCGGCAGGAACGGCATATCCTCCTGGCGAACGATCTTCGACACGATACCCTTGTTACCGTGGCGTCCGGCCAACTTGTCGCCGACACCGATCTTACGCTTCTTGGCGATGTATACCTTTGCCATCTGCAGGATGCCCGATGGCAGCTCGTCGCCGATGGTGATGGCGAACTTGCGACGCTTGTTCTCTGCATCGAGAAGCTTTGCCTTCTTCAGGAAGTTTGTGATGAGCTTTGAAATCAAGCCGTTTGTATGGTCATCGTCAGTCCAGTTGTTCGACTGGATTTCCTCATAGTTGATGTTCATGAGCTGGGTAGCGGTGAACTTGCTGCCCTTTGTGATGATCTCGGCACGTGAATAGTCCTTGATGCCCTGGCAAACCTTGTCCTCGGTGAGAGTCAGGAGCTTGTCAACGAGGATATCCTTCAGGTCGTCGATCTTTGCCTCATACTCCTCGTCTATCTTGGCAAGGATAACCTTGTCCTTCTGCTTTGAAGCACGGGTCTTGATAGCACGAGAGAACAGCTTCTTGTCGATTACCACACCGCTCAATGATGGGTTGGCCTTCAATGAAGAATCCTTCACATCACCTGCCTTGTCGCCGAAGATGGCTCTCAGAAGCTTCTCCTCTGGTGACGGGTCGCTCTCTCCCTTAGGAGAAATCTTACCGATGAGGATATCGCCTGGCTCTACACGGGCACCGACACGGATGATACCGTTGTCGTCGAGGTCCTTGGTTGCCTCTTCGCTGACGTTAGGAATATCGTTTGTGAACTCCTCAGTACCGCGCTTTGTCTCACGCACGTCGAGAGAGAACTCGTCGACATGAACAGATGTCAGCACGTCGTCACGGACGATACGCTCGTTGAGCACGATGGCGTCCTCATAGTTGTAACCCTTCCATGGCATGTAGGCCACGAGCAGGTTGCGACCGAGTGCGAGCTCGCCATCCTCTGTAGCATAACCCTCTGTCAGGATATCGCCCTTCTTCACTCGCTGTCCCTTGTTGCAGATAGGACGGAGGTCGATGGTCATGTTCTGGTTGGTACGACGGAACTTAGGTATGCGGTATTCCTTGAGCGCCGGCTCGAAGCTTACGAATTCCTCGTCCTCGGTTCTGTCGTAGAGGATACGGATTGTGGTAGCGTCAACATATTCGATAACGCCTTCGCCCTCGGCAGTGATCATAGTACGTGAGTCTACACATACCTGCTTCTCGACGCCGGTACCTACGATAGGTGCCTCATTGTGGAGCAATGGAACTGCCTGGCGCATCATGTTGGATCCCATCAACGCACGGTGAGCATCGTCATGCTCCAAGAATGGGATGAGTCCGGCAGCGATAGAAGCGATCTGCTGTGGAGAAACGTCCATGAGGTCAACGTCTGTCGGTGGCACGACTGGGAAGTCGGCATCCTGACGACACTTGACAACCTCGCGGATAAACGTACCGTCGTCATTCAACGGAGCATTTCCCTGACCGATCACGTGGTCTTCCTCATCCTCAGCGGTAAGGTAAACGACATCCTCGTTCTTCAGGTCTACTACACCATTCTCGACCTTACGGTATGGAGTCTCGATGAATCCGAGTTCATTTATCTTGGCATACACACAGAGAGAAGAGATAAGTCCGATGTTAGGACCCTCAGGACTCTCGATAGGACACAGACGACCATAGTGTGTGTAGTGAACGTCACGAACCTCGAATCCGGCACGCTCTCTTGACAGACCGCCAGGTCCGAGGGCAGAGAGACGACGCTTGTGGGTTACCTCAGCAAGCGGGTTGGTCTGGTCCATGAACTGTGACAATGGGTTGGTGCCGAAGAATGAGTTGATGACACTTGAGATTGTCTTGGTGTTGATCAAGTCTGTTGGCTTGAACACCTCATTGTCGCGCACGTTCATACGCTCACGGATTGTGCGGCTCATACGAGCCAGACCGATAGAGAACTGGTTGCTCAACTGCTCGCCGACGGTGCGTACACGACGGTTGCTCAGGTGGTCGATATCATCGACTGTAGCGTTGGAGTTAACCAGCTGGATGAGATACTTGATGATCTCGATTATATCTTCTTTGGTCAGGATACGAACATCCTCGTCGGTATCAAGACCCAGTTTCTTGTTGATGCGGTAACGGCCCACCTTGCCCAAGTCATAACGCTTGTCAGAGAAGAACAGGTTCTGGATAACCTCCTTTGCACTTGCCTCATCAGCAGGATCAGCATTACGCAGCTGCTTGTAGATGTAGAGCACGGCGTCCTTCTCAGAGTTTGTCGGGTCTTTCTGCAATGTGTTGAACACGATGGAGTACTTGTTTGCAGACTCGGCATCCTTGTGGAGAAGGATAGTAGAAGCACCGCTGTCGATGATGTCCTCCATGTTCTCCTTTGTGATGACAGTCTCACGCTCCATGATGACCTCGTTGCGCTCGATTGATACAACCTCACCGGTGTCCTCGTCAACGAAATCCTCATTCCAGCTCTTCAATACCGTTCCGGCAAGAGTTCTGCCAACGGCCTCCTTCAGATTCTTCTTGTTCACCTTAACCTCCTCGGCAAGGTCGAATATCTGCAGGATGTCCTTGTCTGACTCAAAACCGATGGCACGCAGAAGAGTAGTTACAGGCAACTTCTTCTTACGGTCGATGTAAGCGAACATAACGTTGTTGATGTCAGTAGCAAACTCAATCCATGAACCCTTGAACGGGATGATACGGGCAGAATAGAGTGCAGTACCGTTGGCGTGCACGCCCTGGCTGAAGAAAACGCCAGGCGAACGGTGCAGCTGAGATACAACAACACGCTCTGCTCCATTAATCACGAAAGTACCATTACTCGTCATATAAGGGATCGTACCGAGGAAGACATCCTCGATAACAGTACCGAAGTCCTCATGCTCAGGGTCCGTACAGTATAGTTTCATCTTGGCCTTCAAAGGCACACTATATGTAAGACCACGCTCCAGACACTCATCAATAGAGTAGCGAGGCGGGTCGATATAGTAATCCAAGAACTCAAGAACGAAATTATTACGAGTGTCGGTTATAGGGAAATTCTCAGAGAACACCTTGTACAAACCGTCGTTCTCACGTTCCTCAGGCGGAGTGTCCAACTGCAGGAAGTCTCTAAAAGACTTTAATTGCACATCGAGGAAATCCGGATACGGCATCGGATTCTTGATGCTGGCAAAGTTTACTCTGTTATCAACGATTTTAGAAGCCATTACAGATTTTTGTTACCGTTATATAAGCCACCATTGAATATATAGAAGACTCTCAAAGGAGAGCCGGAGCCACTGCTGCGGTGGTTAACAACAGAAGCGCAAAGACACAAAAAGGTTAAGACTCTTCTATTGGAAGAACCTTAACCTTAAATATTTTTTAATACTCAATTACTTGAGCTCAACCTTAGCACCAGCCTCTTCGATAGCCTTCTTCAGGTTCTCAGCCTCAGCCTTAGCCAAACCCTCCTTCAATGTAGAAGGTGCACCGTCAACGAGCTCCTTAGCCTCCTTCAGACCAAGACCGCAAGCCTCCTTAACAGCCTTTACAACCTGAAGCTTAGCGCCACCTACCTCAGCGAGAACAACGTCGAAAGAAGTCTTCTCCTCTGCCTCAGCTGCACCACCAGCAGCAGGACCAGCAGCAACAGCAACAGCTGCAGCAGCAGGCTCAATTCCGTACTCGTCCTTCAGGACTGTTGCCAACTCGTTTACTTCCTTAACTGTCAAATTTACCAATTCTTCAGCAATAGCTTTGATATCTGCCATTTTATTCTAAATTTTTATTGTTTTTTTAATGTTAATGTTAGTGACTTTAATTGTTTTTATTCAGGACGCTCGCCTAAAGTCTTAAGCACACCGTGGATAGTGTTTGCACCTGATTGGAGAGCTGAAACGACGTTCTTTGCAGGAGACTGAAGCAAAGCAACAATGTCTGCGATAACCTCGTTCTTGCTCTTGAGAGCTGCAAGTTCCTCAAGTTTGTCAGCACCTACGAAGAGACCTTCCTCAGCATAAGCACCCTTGAGTGTAGGAATACCCTCCTTGACATAGCTCTTCAGCAACTTAGCAGGAACATTAGCTGTGTTACAGAACAAAACAGCTGTGCTACCCTTCAAGCAGCTGTAGAGAGGCTCGAAATCGATTTCAGAAGCCTCGAACGCCTTGCGAAGAAGATTATTCTTCACAACAACCATCTGAATCTCACTCTTGAAGCACTTGCGGCGCAAGTCGCTTGTCTTGGCAGCGTCCAGTCCGTGAACGTCAACCAAATAGAAGTGAGCGAACTCTTTGAGTTTCTCGCCAAGTTCAACAACTATAGTATCTTTTACTTCCTTTTTCATTTTACAAAACTTTTAGAGTTATTCAACTGATTTAGGATCAATCTTGATACCCTTACTCATCGTACTAGAAAGATAGATACTCTTGATATATGTACCCTTAGCAGCAGACGGTTTCAACTTGATTACAGTAGCTATGAATTCTTTAGCATTCTGATAGATCTGCTCTGGAGTGAATGAAATCTTACCGATTGATGTGTGAATAATACCAGACTTGTCAACCTTGAAGTCAATCTTACCGGCCTTTACCTCCTTGACAGCCTTAGCTACATCCATGGTAACAGTACCGCTCTTAGGGTTAGGCATGAGTCCGCGAGGACCAAGCACACGGCCAAGAGGACCGATCTTACCCATGCAAGAAGGCATTGTTATGATAACATCAATGTCAGTCCATCCACCTTTGATCTTTTCGATGTACTCGTCAAGACCAACATAATCAGCGCCAGCTTCTTTAGCAGCAGCCTCAGCATCAGGTGTGCAGAGACAGAGAACACGTGTAACCTTACCAGTTCCGTTAGGCAGTGTAACAACACCGCGAACCATCTGGTTGGCCTTACGTGGATCAACGCCCAAACGCACATCGATATCAAGAGAAGCCTCGAACTTGGTAGTGGTAATTTCCTTTACCAACTCTGAAGCCTCCTTCAAAGAGTATGCTTTCCCTGCTTCAATCTTATCAGCTACTGATTTTTGATTTTTTGTCAGTTTACTCATTTTCTTAAGTTGAAGTTATAAATTATTTACCAGGGAAGTCCCCATTTACAGTGATACCCATACTTCTTGCTGTACCTGCTACAAGTCTCATTGCAGACTCGACAGTGAAGCAGTTCAAATCCGGCATCTTGTCTTCTGCGATAGCCTTGACCTGATCCCAAGTTACAGAAGCAACCTTCTTACGGTTTGGTTCAGAAGAACCCTTCTTTACCTTGGCAGCCTCGAGCAGCTGAACAGCAGCAGGAGGAGTCTTTATCTCAAAGCTATATGACTTGTCAGTATAGTAAGTGATAACAACAGGAAGAATCTTACCTGCCTTATCCTGGGTCCTGGCGTTGAACTCTTTGCAGAATCCCATAATGTTAATACCCTTAGAACCAAGTGCAGGTCCTACTGGAGGTGAAGGATTCGCAGCGCCACCTTTAATCTGTAATTTGATTAATCCAGCAACTTCTTTAGCCATTTCTTTGTTTATTAAAAATTGATTATTATAAAAGAGTCACACGCCCGTAACAGCGAGTTACTCTTTTGTTACTTGCATAAAACTCAACTCAAGCGGTGTCTTACGTCCGAAGATCTTAACCATAACCTTCAGCTTGTGCTTCTCAGTATTTACCTCTTCGATAACTCCAGTGAAACCACTGAATGGTCCGTCGGTCACCTTCACGGTGTCGTTGACAATGTATGGGATTGCAACCTCATCCACTATCTCAGACTCCTCGGCGCTTCCGAACATACGGTTGATATCAGACTGCTTTACAGGAGTAGGATGATCCAGACCGCCAAGAAAACCCAAAACGTTTGGCATGAACCTCAATGTGTGAGCAGTATCGCCTTTCAACTCCGCCTCAATAAGAACATATCCCGGAAGAGCGATTTTCTCTTTCACGACACGCTTACCATTACGCAAAGTAGCATGTTTTTCTGTAGGTATGAATACCTGAAAAACATACTTAGAAAGCAATTCGTTGTGTTTTAATTCTGCTTCGATGTATTCTTTCACCTTAGCTTCTTTTCCGCTAACGGCACGAAGAACATACCAGTTTCTCTTAGTTTCAGCCATTTTCTCAAACGATTAGTTAGGATAAACCACACTCATGACAAAGCTGAACACGGAGTCCATTGCGAAGACTACAAGTGCTATGATCAAGGAAGCAGATAATACAACCATAGCATTGTGGGTCAACTCACCCCGCGTCGGCCAAGTAGTTTTATGCGCAAGTTCGTCGTAACAAACCTTGCAATAATTTCCAAACTTTTTGAACATAATTATTGAATTAGCACGGGAAGAGAGGCTCGAACTCCCGACACCTGGTTTTGGAGACCAGTGCTCTACCAACTGAGCTATTCCCGTAAAAAAGAGTTCCGCTTTATTCCAAACGGAACTCTTGTATTTA
Source organism: Prevotella pectinovora (assembly GCF_000834015.1). Classification (GTDB taxonomy): domain Bacteria; phylum Bacteroidota; class Bacteroidia; order Bacteroidales; family Bacteroidaceae; genus Prevotella; species Prevotella pectinovora. The sequence goes on from NZ_JXQI01000060.1 coordinate 170,143, forward strand.
TCTGAAGACTATTGATTAGTCATCGATGATCTCTGTGATCTGACCAGCACCTACTGTACGACCACCCTCACGGATAGCGAAACGGAGACCAACGTTCAGAGCAACAGCGTAAATCAAGTCTACAGTGATTGTTACGTTGTCACCAGGCATTACCATCTCAACTCCCTCTGGAAGAGAGATCTCACCTGTACAGTCCATCGTACGGAGGTAGAACTGAGGACGATACTTGTTTCCGAATGGAGTGTGGCGTCCACCTTCCTCTTTCTTCAGAACGTAGATCTGAGCCTGGAACTTCTTGTAAGGCTTGATCTGTCCTGGGTGGCAGAGAACCATACCACGCTTGATCTCGTTCTTGTCGATACCACGGAGCAGCAGACCAACGTTGTCACCAGCCTCACCCTCTTCGAGGAGCTTGCGGAACATCTCAACGCCAGTTACAACTGACTTCTTGTCCTCACCGAGACCGAGCAGCTCAACCTCGTCGCCAACCTTAACGCGACCAGTCTCGATACGACCAGTAGCAACAGTACCACGACCAGTGATTGAGAATACGTCCTCAACAGGCATCAAGAATGGCTTATCCAAGTCACGTGGAGGCAGTGGAATCCATGTGTCAACAGCGTCCATAAGCTCCATAACCTTATCTACCCACTTTTCAACACCGTTCAGTGCACCGAGAGCAGAACCACGGACGATAGGAGTATTGTCGCCATCGTACTCGTACTGATCAAGAAGCTCACGCATCTCCATCTCAACGAGCTCGAGCATTTCCTCGTCCTCAACCATATCACACTTGTTCAGGAAAACAACCAGACGTGGAACGTTTACCTGGCGAGCGAGAAGCACGTGCTCACGTGTCTGAGGCATAGGACCATCGGTAGCAGCAACCACGATGATAGCACCATCCATCTGAGCGGCACCAGTAACCATGTTCTTCACATAGTCGGCGTGTCCCGGACAGTCAACGTGTGCATAGTGACGGTTAGCTGTCTCATACTCGATGTGAGCAGTATTGATGGTAATACCACGCTCTTTTTCCTCAGGAGCGTTGTCAATCTGATCGAAAGACTTAATCTCTTCTGAACCGAAACCCTTCTCGCTGAGAACCTTTGAGATGGCAGCTGTCAGAGTAGTCTTACCGTGGTCTACGTGACCAATAGTACCAATGTTTACGTGCGGTTTGGTACGTACGAATGTCTCTTTAGCCATAGCTTTTCTTTAGTTTATTATTTATAATGAATTATCGTGTTAATCGTGCTTCCTATTAAAAAAAATAAAAAAGCCGTAGAGCTGTAACCGAGACTTGAACTCGGGACCTCTTCCTTACCAAGGAAGTGCTCTACCACTGAGCTATTACAGCAGCGAGAGCGGAAAACGGGGCTCAAACCCGCGACCCCCAGCTTGGAAGGCTAGTGCTCTATCAACTGAGCTATTTCCGCAAAAATCTCTACTGAAGTGGGTGGTGATGGATTCGAACCACCGAAGTCGAAAGACAGCAGATTTACAGTCTGCCCCATTTGGCCACTCTGGTAACCACCCTTGTCATGTTTCAGACACCTTGCGTTTGAGCCTCTTGTCGGATTCGAACCAACGACCCCGAGATTACAAATCACGTGCTCTGGCCAACTGAGCTAAAGAGGCAAAACCTTGCAGCCGTATTGGCTTGTCGCAAGCGATGTGTCTTGAACACGGCTGCAAAGGTACGCATTATTTTTAAACCACCAAAACTTTTGGGCTTTTTTTTTAATTTTCCCTTGATTTTTCTTTAAATTTGGTCAGTTGAACCTTCATAGAGTCCACACACTGGTCGATTGCCTCCTCAAAAGTGTCGCATGTCTTCTCTACGAAAAGTTTGCTTCCAGGCACCGTAACACTAAGGCTTGCCTCCTTGTTCATGGCCGTTGCAGGCTTCACGACTTTCAGCTGTACTTCTGTGTTCTGGATATCCTCATAAGTCTTTGACAACTTCTCTACCTTCTTCTCGATGAATGCCTTCAACTGGTCTGTTGCGTCGAAGTGAATTGATTTAATCTTAATTTCCATAGTTCTTTCTCCTATATTAAAAAGGTTATCGCCGCGGATGAGCGGCTTTGTACTCTTGTTTAAGTTTCTCGAATGTGGTGTGTGTATAGATCTCCGTGGTGACCAGACTCTCATGTCCGAGCAGCTTCTGCACGCTTTCCAGTCCGGCGCCATGGTTGAGCATCGTGGTGGCGAAGGTGTGTCGGAGCACGTGGGGAGAGCGTTTCTTTGCCGTGCAGACCCGCGAGATGTTTTTCTTCACCCGGTATCTTACGGCTGCGTCATCCATCCGTATGCCTTTTTTCGTCACGAACAGGGCTTCGGTATGGCGCGTTACATTCTCGTCTCTAACCTTTATATAATAGAGAATCTCCTTTTTAAGTTCCTCGCCGAATGGGATTATGCGCTGCTTGCTGCGTTTTCCGGTCACCTTTACCTGAAGGTTTACGAAATCAACGGCATCGTCGTCGAGCGACGTCAGTTCCGAGAGGCGCATCCCCGTTTCATAGAACACCATGATTATCGTTCTGGCGCATACGTCTATGAATTTCGTCATGTCCCACATCGTTTCATCGAGCAGTTCCTGCATCTCTGAATCTTTAACGAATACCGGAAGGCGCTTGTTTTTCTTCACTCCTTCGATTATCCGTGAGGGATCTTTGTCCACGAGTCCGTGGGAGAGGGCGAACTTGAAGAACGACCTCACGGCGCTGAGTCTTCTGTTGACCGACGCCGCCACGTTGCCTTTGTCTATCATTGTCTCCATCCATCCGCGAATGACGTCTGAGTCGATGGTGTTCCACGACAGTCCGGCGTCGACATTCCTGAAATACTCTTCGAGTTCGGTCAGGTCTTTACCGTATGCGAGCATCGTTTCCTCAGAGAAATTGCGCTCGTAACGCAGATAGTCTAAAAAACGCCTTATCATCATCAATTCGTCACTTGTGGATTGTTTTCCGCTACGAAAATACTCACTTTTCTTCAATTGACAAAATTTTCCGCTTCTTTTTTAGTACGAAACTGCCTCCAGGACATTTATGCGACCCGTTGGCGGAATCAATTTAACCCAAATCAACTGTTAGGGCTTGCTTGGATTTTGTTTTTAGAAGGATGGATTTTGTTTGGCTTTTAACCCAAATCGGTCATTAGGGCTTGCATGGATTTTGTTTTTTAGAAGAGTGGATTTTGTTTGGCTTTTAATGAGTAATAGCGGGCTATTGCGAATTAAAAACGAGCAAAAGACGCCTTATAAAAAGCAAAAGACTGCAAGCAGTTATTAAAATTATACATTAAACGGCCTAATGACCGATTTGGGTTTAATGAGTAATAGCGGGTGTCGATATGAATAAAAGCAGCCCATATAGCCGATTCTTAGTAAAAAACAAGAATTTCCAAAAAACTGTCAGACCATCTGGTTTTTCGCCGTAACACTCTGACAAGCAGACAGTTGACTGTCATCCGATTGTCAGGCAATTGTCTGGATGGTTGGCTGACGAAAGGAATTGTCAGGTGTAAGGAATTCTGACGAAAGGAATTGCCAGCGTTGGCAGAATCACGAAAACAGGAATATGGGTATTAAAACTTTAACTTATTGGACAGACGTCTGACTGCAATTCTGCCCAACAGGGGCAAGCAGCGTGCCCATGATGGGTAAGCAGCGTTCTCCGGTTGGGCAAGCAGCGTGCCCATTTGAAGCCCCAGCCGGTCATTATGTATAAAAAACAAAAGATGATACATCTGCACTTGAATCAATGTGCGGATGTATCATCTTTGCAAGGGCTACGACTTACAGTAAAGTCCCGGCACCTTAAATATTCTTTTGATTATCTACCTAAGTACACCTCCTGTTACAAAAGAATTGTTCAAAAAACTTTGTTAAAACGTCTCTCTTGAAGGAGATTATTCCTCAGCGTCTCTCAGCTGCTGAACATAGATAGCGCGCTCCATCTTGAGTCTCTTGAGTACAGATGGCTTGTCAAACTGCTGACGGGCACGGAGCTCCTTAACAACACCTGTCTTCTCAAATTTTCTCTTGAACTTCTTCAAGGCTCTCTCGATGTTCTCGCCTTCCTTAACTGGTACAATAATCATTTTTTCTTTTTTGTTTTATTTGGTTATACTTAATTAATTATATATCAGATGCTTTGATAAGCGGCTGCAAAATTACTTCTATTTTTCAAATCTTGCAAGTTTTTACGTCAAAATATAAGAAAGTTGCATACTTTCTCATGTAAAGTTGCCAAGTTTCCCATTAAAAACCAGCAAGTTTCCCATAGAAAGCAGCCTATTTCCCGAATTCTTTCAGTTTGTCGCCGTCTATAAATACAAAGCCGCTCTTTCTTGCCACGAGCGTCTTTGCCGTAGCTCAATTGTCTGACGGCAGACTTTTGTCGCCAGGCTTTTCGTTCTCTTCAAAGCGGCTTGCCGCCGACTGTCAACAAGTTACAATCATCATCAAGGCGACAAGCACGCTGTATTTCCGGATATTCATCATATCCTTGCGGTGTTAGTCTTCAACCATTCCTTTTCTTCGTCGTTGAGCAATGGCGAGAGCTTCTCGAATACCATCTTGTGATAGTCGTTGAGCCACTGTTTCTCTTCTGCCGTGAGCATGCCGAGATCGGCACAGTCAAGGTCGATAGGACAGAGGGTGAGCGACTCGAACTGCAGGAATTTGCCGAATTCCGTCTCAATGAAGTCTTTGACTATCAGCGTGTTCTCAATTCTCACTCCGAACTTGCCGGCGAGGTACAGTCCCGGCTCGTCGGTCACAGTCATGCCTGCCTGGAGCGGTGCCGGTTTCCATTCCATCCTTATCTGATGAGGGCCTTCGTGTACATTGAGGTAGCTGCCCACGCCGTGGCCCGTGCCGTGCATATAGTTGAGTCCTTCTTTCCACATCGCCTGTCTTGCCAGGATATCAAGCTGGGTGCCGCTGGCATGGTTGGGGAACTTACACAATTCCAGTTGTATATGACCTTTTAGCACAAGGGTGTACACTTTCTTCTGCTCCTCGGTCACAGGACCGAGAGGTATGGTGCGGGTGATGTCTGTCGTGCCGTCGAGATATTGCGCTCCGCTGTCGAGCAGGAGGAAACCGCGCGGTTTCAGTTCCACATCCGTTTCAGGTGTAGCCTCGTAGTGAACGATGGCTCCATGTTCCTGATATGCGGCGATGGTGTCGAACGAGACTCCCTTGAAGAGCGGCTGCTCAGCCCTGAGCGACGTGAGTTTCTTCTCCACTGTCAGCTCCGTCTGTCCGCCAGCCTCAACGGCGGGTTTCAGCCAGTGGAGGAACTTCACCATTGCCACGCCGTCGCGGAGCATGGCACTATGGAATCCTCGTATTTCAGCCTCGTTCTTCACACACTTCAGATAAGGCACCGGCGATGCCGCCTCCACCACTTTCTTTGCGCTGACGGCAGAGAAGAGGGCATAGTTCACCTGATTGGGGTCGAGCAGGATATTGTAGCCATCGAAATGACGAAGTCCCTCGACTACATTTCCATAATCCTCCACCACCACTCCGGCTGCCTTGAGAGCGTCGGCTGCAGATGGCGCAAGTTTCACCTTATTTATATATAATATAGTCTTCTCCACATCGATGAGGAGATAAGCCACAGCCACAGGATTGCAATGCACGTCGGAGCCGCGCAGGTTCAGTGTCCATGCGATGTCGTCGAGGGCGGTCACGAGCAACGCCTCTGCCCCACTCCGCTTCACTGCGGTCCGGATTCTCTGAAGTTTGCTTTCAGCAGTCTCTCCGGCATATTCCAACGGATGCTGAACCACTGTATTCAGGGGGATTTCCGGACGGTCTTTCCAGATGATGTCCAGAGGGTCGAAATTGGTGCGGATGGTGATTCCTCCCTGCTGGCGCAGTTCTTCGGCAAGTCCTCTCACCTCGTTGGCGGCATTCACATATCCGTCGAGCCCCACTACAGCACCGTTGATATGGGCAAGCGACATTCCGAGCCATTGCGATATGGTGGGAGTTCCTTCAACGCGCTCTTTCATCAGTTTGAACTCCGTGCCTTGCAGCTGTTCCTCAGCCGCTATGAAATATCTGGAGTCGGTCCATAGCGCAGCCTTGTCCATTGTCACCACTGCCGTTCCGGCGCTGCCGTCAAAACCGCTTATCCATTTCCTGCCTTCCCAATGGGCCGGCACGTACTCTCCGTTGTGGGGATCGGTGCTTGGAAAGATAAAGGCGTCGATGCTCTCTCTACGCATCACTTCACGCAGAGCTGCGAGCCTATCTTGAATCATTTGTGTCATAATCATAGTGCTTAATCTAACATTTGTAAAATCTGCTTTACAAAGGTATATCTTTTCATAATTAATAACAAATTATAAGACGATTATGTTGCAATTTATCGAGTTTTTTTTCCTAACTTTGCGGTGCGAATGACAAGACAACGAATATACATAAAAATAAATTTACAACTATGGAATTTTTAACTAACGAAAAACTTGTTATCGTCGGTGCAGGCGGTATGATCGGTTCTAACATGGTACAGAGCGCTTTGATGCTCGGCCTCACTCCTAACATTTGTCTTTATGATATCTATGAGCCAGGTGTTCACGGCGTATTCGACGAAATCCAGCAGTGTGCATTCCCTGGCGCTAACGTAACATATACTGTTGACCCGGCAGAGGCTTTCACTGGTGCTAAATCTATCATTTCTTCAGGTGGCGCTCCTCGCAAGGACGGCATGACACGTGAGGATTTGCTGAAGGGCAACTGCAAGATCGCCGCTGAGTTCGGTGACAACATCAAGAAATATTGTCCTGATGTTAAGCACGTGGTTGTTATCTTCAACCCTGCTGACGTAACAGCCCTGACAGCACTCATCCACTCTGGTCTGAAGCCAAACCAGCTGACTTCTCTCGCTGCCCTCGACTCTACTCGTCTGCAGCAGGCTCTCGCACTGGAGTTCGGCGTTCAGCAGGACAAGGTGACCGGTGCTCACACATACGGTGGCCACGGCGAGCAGATGGCCGTATTCGCTTCTCAGGTTAAGGTTGACGGCAAGCCTCTCTCTGAGATGGGTCTCTCTGCAGAGCGTTGGGAGGAAATCAAGCACCACACCGTACAGGGTGGTTCTAACATCATCAAGCTCCGCGGCCGCAGCTCTTTCCAGAGCCCTGCTTACAATGCCGTGAAGATGATCGAGGCTGCCATGGGCGGCAAGGAGTTCACACTGCCTGCAGGATGCTACGTAAACTGCGACAAGTGCGGATTCAAGAACGTGATGATGGCTATGCCTACAACTATCGACAAGACTGGCGTTCACTTCGTTGAGCCTAAGGGAACAGAAGAGGAGATGGCTTCTCTTGCCAAGTCTTATGAGCACCTCTGCAAGATGCGCGACGAGATTGTTGAACTCGGCATCGTTCCTCCTGTGGCAGAGTGGACAAAGATGAACCCGAACCTCTAATTCATCTGCCGACAATAACGGCACAAAAGATATGCGGGCGACAAGGAAGACAATTCCATGTCGCCCGTTTTCTTGATGAATAATATTTGATTAATATTTTCCCCCACGGCGTGGGGAATGAAACCCCACATTAGGGGGTTCTGTTCCCCACGACGTGGGGGATTTTTGGCATATATTTTTGTCTTCGTATTTTGGGGCAATTCATTTAACCCAAATCGCAAACAAGTATCTCTGCCGAAGGTTATATCGTTTATCGCCTCAATGACCATAGCTTTGCTCTTGACAAAGAATAATTATCCTGCAACTGCTGAATGACAAAAAAAAGAAGTACATTTGCAGAAGATTAATAATATACATAACAAGAAAAATCAATGGCACTTATAAAATCAATAAAGGGTCTCACTCCCAAATGGGGCAAGGACTGCTATTTCAGTGAGAACGCCGCAATTGTCGGCGAAGTGACGATGGGCGACGAATGCTCAATATGGTTCAATGCCGTGGTGCGCGGCGATGTGGCCCCCATTACAATCGGCAACAGAGTGAACGTGCAGGACGGAGCCTGCGTACATGTGACCAACCAGACAGGACCTACGATAATCGAGGACGATGTGTCAATAGGCCACAATGCCACAGTACATGCATGCACAGTGCGCCGAGGTGCCCTGATAGGCATGGGCGCGACGGTGCTCGACAACGCTGAAGTGGGCGAAGGAGCAGTAGTTGCCGCCGGAGCACTCGTTCTGGGAGGCACTAAAATCGGCGAACATGAAATCTGGGGAGGTGTACCGGCAAAATTCATCAAGAAGACGAGACCGAACCAGGCGGAGAGCTTCGCACAACACTACGTGGAATATTCAAAGTGGTATCTTGAGGAACAAGACTGAAAACGACGTTTCCACAATCCAAGAGCATCACAACCACATATCATCCTATGACAGAAAGACCGACGACATACGTTGACATCATATTGCCGCTGCCCCTCAACAGTCTCTTCACCTACTCCATTCCGGAGCCGTTGACAGAGGCGGTGAAGAGCGGCGTAAGGGTTATCGTGCCGTTCGGCAAGCAGAAGATGATGGTGGGACTGGCGGTGCGCATCCACGACAAGGAGCCGGAATTCAAGGTAAAGGACATCACGAGGGTGCTCGACACGACGCCTATCGTGACCGAAGACCAGCTGCGGATGTGGAACTGGATTGCAGATTATTACATGTCTCCCATCGGCGAGGTCTTCAACGCCGCATTGCCTGCCGGACTGAAGGCTGAGGACGGGTTCAGGCCGAAGACGGAGACCTACGTCACACTGCCTGAGAACCTGCGCCACGAACAGGCGCTGCACATCGCTTTCGGCATGCTGAAGAGAGCACTGGCACAACTCAAGACATTCAACACATATCTGACACTCTCCCACTGGGACACCATTGTTGGCGACTGCACCGACGAACCGGTGGTGGAGGTGACGAAAGATGAACTGATAAACGAATCGCATGCCACAGCCGGAGTCATGAAGCAACTGCTGGACAAGAAGATGCTCGTGACCTACGAGAAGGAGGTGGGACGTCTGAACTGTGGCGGAGTGCCTCAGCTCGACAACGTGAAGCGACTGTCGGCAGCACAGCAGGAGGCATACAACAACATACTGTTCCAGTTTCTGAAAAAGAATGTGGTGCTGCTGCGCGGCGTGACGTCGAGCGGCAAGACGGAGATATACATCCATCTCATCAAGCAGGCACTGGAGCGCCACGAGCAGGTGCTCTATCTCCTGCCGGAAATCGCCCTGACGGTACAGATAAGACAAAGGCTTCAGAAGGTGTTTGGCGACAGACTCGGTATCTACCATTCCAAATACAGTGATGCCGAGAGGGTGGAGATATGGAAGAAGCAACTCTCCGACTCACCTTACGATGTGATACTGGGAGCACGCTCCGCCGTATTGCTGCCGTTCTCCAAACTCGGTCTCGTGATAATCGACGAGGAACATGAAACGTCTTTCAAACAGCAGGACCCTGCACCGCGCTACCATGCCCGCAGCGTGGCGATAATGCTCGCCCACCAGCATGGAGCGAAAACGCTGTTGGGCTCCGCCACACCGTCGGCAGAGAGCTGGCATAACGCCGAGACAGGCAAATACGGTCTTGTGGAACTCGACGAGAGATACAAGGGCATCGAGATGCCGGAGATAAAGGTAGTGGACGTGAAGGACATGCAACGCCGCAAGATGATGTACGGTCCGATATCACCGCTGCTGCTCCAGACGATGAAAAAGGCATTGGATAACGGGGAGCAGGTGATACTGTTCCAGAACAGGCGCGGTTTTGCACCGATGGTGGAATGCCGCACCTGCGGATGGGTGCCGAAATGCGAAAACTGCGATGTCTCCCTCACCTTCCACAAGAACATGAACATGCTGACATGTCACTACTGCGGTTTCACCTACAGCGTGCCAAAGAAATGTCCGAACTGCGAGGGGGAGGACCTGAGGCCCTATGGGTATGGAACGGAGAAGATTGAGGAGAAGATAATGGAACTGTTCCCCAACGTGCCCGTTGCCAGGATGGACCTCGACACTACCCGTTCCCGCAACGCATACGAGAGAATAATAAATGACTTCTCTGCCGGGCGTACGAAGATTCTCATCGGAACGCAGATGGTGAGCAAGGGACTCGATTTCGACCACGTACGTGTGGTGGGAATACTGAATGCCGACTCCATGCTCAACGTGCCCGACTTCAGGGCATACGAACACGCCTTCACCATGATGTCGCAGGTGGCGGGAAGAGCAGGAAGGAAAGGCGACCGCGGACTGGTGATACTGCAGACGAAAGACGTGGAGCAGCCCATCATAGAACAAGTGGTGACAAACAACTGGCGGGCATTCTATTCACAGCTGATGGCAGAGAGACGACTGTTCCACTACCCTCCCTTCTATAGGCTCATATATGTCTACCTGAAGCACAAAGACGATGACCGCGTGAACACGGCAGCGATAGAGATGGGCGGCAGACTGAGACAATGGCTTGGAGCAAGGGTGCTCGGTCCTGACAAGCCTGCGGTATCGAAGGTGCGCACATTCTTCATCCGCAAGATAATGCTGAAGCTCGAACCGGGTATCGACATGAAGAGGGTGCGCCAGTGTCTGTTGCTCGCCGAGCGCCAGATGGAACAGGACAAGCGATACTCCTCCCTGCAGATTTACTACGACGTGGACCCGAGCTGACAGTCATCCGACTTCCGACAAACAATACAGAATAACAAATCAAGAAAAATAAATTGCCTTTATTACTATTACAAACACACCTAAAGGCAAGCGTACTACGAATAATCCCCAGTTCTCTCACACCGAGACAACTGGGGATTCATCATTTATGTGTGTTATTTCAAAGAGTAGTTTCTTATCAGAAATCGATGTCAAGACCAACACCAAGCACATCATTGTTACGAGTGTAGTCTGCTGTATAAGTCAGCTTTTCTGACACCTGCTCCGAAGTCTTCTTGTGCTTGTAGAAGGTATGGAAATAAGCTACGGAGAGTGACATCTTGCTTGTCAGGTTCACTTTCGCACCGAAACCGACAGAGTTTGAACTTACTACAAACGACTTGTCGTCCATTGAGGCATCCGACAGACCATAGTTTGTGCTCTGCCATCCTGCACTCACGGTGAGCATCTTGTTCACGTCATACTCAGCACCGGCATTATACTCCAGTGTACCACGTTTGAGATTCTTGTGACGGTCTACACGCTCCTTCGTTCCGTCGGCCTTGGTCCAATTGTATCCAGAGGTTGCCTCCTTGTCGTCAAACCAGTGGAAGCCCACATTGATGCGGAGAGCATCGATAGGACTATAGCCCACTCCGAGGGTGAGCAATGCAGGAATGTCACCGGCATCCTTGTGGTTCTGCTCTGGGTCATACTCAGCAATAAGCTCGTTGATGTTCTCCTTTGCCTGCTGGATTGCCGGACTGATGCCCTGGAGCACCTGTACCGGAACACCGGCGGCAGCAAGGTTCTCACCGATAGCGTTCAGCTTCTTCACAGGAGTGATGACGGTACCCTGGTTTACAAGACACAGATGGGTCTTGAACTCATACTTTGCAGAGAAGTTCCAACGGCCGGTCTTGTAGTCGATACCGATGATTGGAGTGAAGCCATAACCAGTCTGGTCGGTGTTCAGCTCAATGTCTGAACTCTCCGGATCGTTTCTGTCCACCATAGTAGAGAGTGGCAGTTTGGCACCGTTGTTACCCACGAAAGCGATGTTCTTCACATATCCGTAGTAGTTACATGTGGCGTAGATTCCTCTCACGCCTCCGAATACAGACAGGTGGTCGTTGATTCTGTAGGCAGCGCCGACAGAAAGTCCATAGTAATACTGACGACCGCGCATGAAGCTGTCGTAGGTATATCCATATCCTCCCATCGTTCCCGTTGCAGGGTTTGCGATATTAGGATTTACCGGCAATATGCCGTTAAGATATGGAGCGAGGGAGTTGCCGAGGAAACCGATGTTTGCCACAACCTTCTCGAAAGAACCGAGTCCGTTGTCGAACTTACATTTTCCACCTCCTCCGGCAAGGTCGAAGTTGGCCTGGAACGACCATCTGTTCTTGTTGTATGCATACTGGAACGAAGGAATTACAGGGGCAAAAGCCTTACCCTCGAATTTCCTTGGCGTAGTAGGATTCTTTACGTTGTAGTTGAAGAGAGCGTAGTCGTTCTCGATAGTACGTGTCTGCCATGCAGTCTGCAGATTGATGCTGAGGTGATGGCCGTCTTTCATAAATGCCACACCGGCAGGGTTGTAATACACTCCGTCAATGCCGATAGATGCCTCACGGCTCATCATACGGTTGAAAGCAATGTTCTGGTTGGTGTTAGTGAGCAGACCGCCAGCAGTGGCGGTTACTGCGGATGCCGACAACAGGGCTGCCAAGCAAACATTTTTTAAATTAATCATCTTTACCTAAAATACTTTTTAAAACAAATTGGTTGCAAAGGTATCTTATTTGTCCTTTATTTCCGTATAAAGAGTTGTTTGTTTAACATTGCTTAACCACAAAACGCCTATGTTTTGCGCAAAACAAAAGGTTTGTGCAAGAATTATAGCACAAACCTTCCATATTTATCCCCAAATGTGTATGTTACCCCCACTTGCCTATTCCTCGTCGTCTCTCTTCAGAGCCGGCTTCTTCAGTTCAGGATAGCTCACTCTCGTATGATAAATGGACTTGAGTCTTTCTATCAACACCTGCTTGGCCATCGCGATGTCGTGGAATGTGATCGGGCAATACTCAAAGTATCCCTCCTTCAGTTGTCCGTCCACAATCTTGTTCACGATATTGCTGATGCTGAATTCCGTATATTCCGGAAGCGAGCGTGCGGCAGCCTCAACGCTGTCTGCCATCATCAGGATAGCTTGTTCGCGGGTGAACGGATTAGGGCCTGGATAGGTGAAGAGCGAATCGTCTATAGGCTCATCCGGATGCTCGTTGCGATACGACACATAGAAATACTTCGTCATTCCCGCACCATGGTGAGTGCTGATGAAGTCCTTTATCACTCCCGGCAGATTATACTTCTCCGCCAGTTTCAGTCCGTCTGTCACATGGTTTATCACAATATGTGCGGCATCAATCCTCGACATGTTGTCGAGAGGGTTCACGCCATTCTGGTTCTCAGTGAAGAATGCCGGATTCTGCATCTTGCCGATGTCATGATACAAGGCTCCTGTACGCACCAGCTGCGCCTTTGCCCCGATCTTCTCGGCGATGGCAGAGGCAAGGTTGCTAACCATTATAGAATGCTGGAACGTTCCCGGCGCCACCTCGCTCAACCGGCGCAGCAGGTCCTTGCTGGTATTCGACAGCTCGATGAGCGTAACGTTGGATATGAATCCGAACGTCTTCTCGATGATGAGCATGAGAGGATACACGAAGAGCAGCATTATACCGTTTATCACGAAATACTTATACATGCTGTTGTCAATGGTAGTGAACGTATTGTCTGTCATCAGCTGCAGGGCGAAGTAGATGGCGCAGCTCGCCAACGTCACGAAGAGCGCCGTCTTGAAGAGCTGCCCTCGCTGCGATAGTTCCCTCAGCGAGTATATCGCCACGAGTCCCGCCACGAGCTGCACGATGATGAACTCATACTGATATTTCACCGCCGCCGCACACAACATCACCATCACGATGTGTGTAAGGAATGCCGTACGCGAGTCCATGAACACACGGATGAATATGGGCGCCATGGCAAAAGGCAGTATGTAGACGCTGAACACATTGTGTTCTATCATCAGCGACACGAGGATAGGAAAGACGGTGATCATCGCATAGAGCATGGCTATGCTGCGCGGCTTGCTGAAATAGTCGCGGCGGAACATGCCGAGATACATGGTGAAGAGGATTATGAAGAGCGAAACGAATATCACCTGTCCGGCAATGGTAGAAGGCACGGCGGTTGTGCTGGCGCTACGGCGCTGGGTCTCCTTTTCAAATGAACTGAGCACACGGAAGGTGTAGTCGTCAACGATTTCTCCCCTGTCCACGATTTTCTGTCCGGCGAGCACCATACCGCTTGCCAGCGGTATCTGCCCGAGCAGATCGTTCTTCTCTGCCTCGCTCCTCTCCTTGTCGTATATCAGGTTCGGCTCTATGTATTCGTTGAGATTGCAACGCTGCAGCTGCGCACGGTAGGGTGCGAGTCTCTCGTCAAGGTATATCTGCTCATAGGCGGTCATTGTTGACAACACTCTGGATATGCGCACGCTGTAAGCAGTCTTGCCGTCAATGACCCTTATCATCTTGGTGGTATCCTGGGCTATCGACGAGAATTCCGTCGCCCCCATGATTCCAGACTTGTACAGCTGGTGCAGCTTGTCTGCCACGATGTTGGTGTAGGTAGCCGGCATACCAGGCAGTCCGCCGGTGAAGTCCTCGAAGAAGCGTGTCATCTGGGCGCTCTCCATATTCTCCTTAAAGTTGAAGTAAGGTTCGAAGTTGCGCAGCAAGCTGTCGCGCTCCTGCTTTATCGCCTCGTCGGTCTTGTATATCGGGAAGTCGAACTTGGCAATCAGCGAACCATACATCCACGGCTTTCCCACGTCGTAGCGGAACTGCGGTCCGCTGTTGCGCGGAATAAACAATACGATGATGACCACGGAAATCAGGACCAGCGCCATACGGCTGAGGATCTTCTTCCATTGGTTGCGTTCAGACATGTCGTACTTATTCATATTCTCATTCTTTTATAAGTCCGGCGCAACGACAAACCAGTGTAGCTGGCGCCAGCATTAATTACAGTGTATTATCTCGGTTTTAGCCTCCGAAAAGTACCTATTATATATATATAAGGCACGTTTCAACTGCGAAAATACAAAAAATAATACAACAATTGATAAAAAAGTTGTATTTTTGCACGGTTTAGCATATATCTCTTGCCCAAATGCGGCATTACGAGGTAATAAAATCAATAAATTCACATATACACATAGCAATGTCAGAAAGAAAAGTTAGGGTGCGTTTCGCACCAAGTCCCACGGGCGCCTTACACATCGGCGGCGTGCGCACAGCATTATACAACTATCTCTTCGCCAAGCAGCACGGCGGCGATCTCGTGTTCCGTATCGAGGATACCGACTCCAATCGTTTCGTACCCGGTGCTGAAGAATACATCATCGAGTCGTTCAAGTGGCTCGGCATCAAGTTCGACGAGGGAGTGAGCTTCGGCGGAAACTATGGTCCTTACCGCCAGAGCGAGCGCCGCGACATCTACAAGAAGTACGTAGACCAGCTGCTGGATGCCGGCAAGGCATACATCGCCTTCGACACTCCTGAGGAGCTCGACGCCAAACGTGCAGAGATAAAGAACTTCCAGTATGATGCACACACCCGCATGCAGATGCGCAACTCGCTTGCCATGCCAAAGGAGGAGGTTGAAGCCCTCATCGCCGACGGCAAGCAGTATGTAGTGCGTTTCCTCATCCAGCCGGGAGAGGAGATCCATGTCAACGACATGATCCGCGGCGACGTGGTGATAAAGAGCGACATCCTCGACGACAAGGTGCTCTACAAGAGTGCCGACGAGCTGCCTACCTATCATCTCGCCAACATCGTTGACGACCATCTGATGGAGATAAGCCATGTGATACGCGGCGAGGAATGGTTGCCAAGCGCCCCACTCCACGTCCTACTGTACCGTGCGTTCGGATGGGAAGACACAATGCCACGCTTCGCCCACCTGCCTCTGCTGCTGAAACCAGACGGCAAGGGAAAACTGAGCAAGCGCGATGGCGACCGCCTCGGATTCCCTGTGTTCCCGCTGGAATGGCACGACCCCAAGACCGGCGACGTGAGCAATGGTTTCCGTGAGAGCGGATATTTCCCGGAGGCAGTAATAAACTTCCTTGCCCTGCTCGGATGGAACCCAGGCACAGAGCAGGAGCTGTTCTCTCTGCAGGAACTCGTGGAGCAGTTCGACATCACAAAATGCAGCAAGGCGGGAGCACGCTTCGACTATCAGAAGGGCATCTGGTTCAACCATGAATATATCCTGCGCAAGAGCAACGAGGAGATTGCAGAACTCTTCGCCCCGATCGTTGCCGGCAACGGCGTGGACGAGTCGATGGAGCGCATCACCAAGGTGGTGTCGATGATGAAAGACCGCGTAAGCTTCGTAAAGGAGCTGTGGCCTCTCTGCTCATTCTTCTTCATCGCTCCTACGGAATACGACGAGAAGACTGTCCGCAAGCGCTGGAAGGCTGACTCTGCCGTGGTAATGGGCGAACTTGCCGACGTGATAGAAGGCATCGACGACTTCTCTCTCGAAAACCAGGAGAAAGTGGTTCTCGCATGGGTGGAGAGCAAGGGTTACAAGCTCGGCGACGTGATGAACGCCTTCCGTCTGGCTCTCGTCGGCATCGGCAAGGGTCCCGGCATGTTCGACATCACTGCCTTCCTCGGCAAGGAGGAGACACTGAAGAGACTCAGAAAAGCCATTGAAGTGCTGAAATAACAAACCGCATTCTATATGCCCGCTCTCCCTTCCACCGAGGGAGAGCCACAAGGGCAGAGAGAGAAACTGGAATAAAGAACTAAAAGCAACAAAGAAGCAGGCGTGTACAACATCATTATATATATATACCTTCTTGGTGTGGCGATAGCCAGCCGTTGGAACAGCAAGATACGCAAGATGTGGCGAGGGGAAAGAGAAACTTTCGACATACTGAGGCAGAAGACAGACCCGAATGCGAAATACCTGTGGTTCCATGCAGCATCGCTCGGAGAGTTTGAGCAGGGACGCCCCATAATGGAGCGTCTGCGCAAGAGCCATCCCGAATACAAGATTCTCCTCACATTCTTCTCCCCTTCTGGATACGAAGTGAGGAAGAACTACGAGGGGGCCGACATCGTCTGCTACCTGCCGCTCGACACTCCGCTCAACGTCAGACGCTTCTTCAAGATAATACACCCGGAGATGGCGTTCTTCATCAAGTATGAGTTCTGGTGGAACTACATGACATACATGAAGAAACACGACATCCCCGTATACAGCGTGAGCAGCATCTTCCGCCCGCAGCAGGTGTTCTTCCGCTGGTATGGCAACAGCTATCGCCGCGTGCTGAACTGCGTCACACGATTCTTCGTGCAGAACGAGAAGAGCCGCGAACTGCTCGCCACACTCGGCATAACGAATGTGGAGATTACAGGCGACACGCGCTTCGACCGCGTGCTGGAGATAAAGCAGAGCGCAAGTCAGAAGCAGATGCCTATCGTGGATGCCTTCGCCAAGGGCTACAAAGTGTTCGTTGCCGGAAGCAGCTGGCCGCCAGACGAGGATATCTTCATCCGCTATTTCAACGATCACAAGGACTGGCGCATCGTCATCGCCCCTCATGTGATAGGCGAAGACCATCTGCAGCAGATACTCTCGAAGCTCAACCGCACCGCCGTGCGCTACACCCAAACCACTCCCGAAGAGGCAGCCAAGGCTGACTGCCTGATAATTGACTGCTTCGGACTCCTGTCGAGCATATACTCTTGTGCAAAGGTCACCTATGTGGGTGGCGGATTCGGAGTGGGTATCCACAATGTGCTGGAGGCTGCCGTATGGAACGTGCCGGTGATATTCGGCCCCAACAACAAGCGTTTCCAGGAGGCTCAGGAACTGCTCGCCACACAGGGCGGAATGGAGATAAACAGCTACGAGGACTTTGAGAGAATCATGGACCGCTTCGACTCTGACGCCGAATATCTCAGCATTTCGTCTGATCTGGCCGGTGCCTATGTGAAGACGAAAGCCGGTGCTGCCGACAAGGTTATCAAGGGTATGGGACTATAATGGAATAATCACGACCGACTTCCTGTCAGCAGGACAACAAACAATATGACAAGCCCCGACATTCTTCACAGGCCATGTGGTCTGCATAGAATGCCGGGGATTGCCGTATTTATTCATTCATGTATGTCTGGGGGGCTGACTTCTTCCAATTCGAGAGTCAGCATCATCATTTGCCCTGGAGCTCGGTTCCGGAGATTTTCTTCAGACTGTTGATCGCCACATTAAATATACCCTTGATATATTTGTCGGGAGTACGCTCCTGCAGCTCTTTCATACCGTCGATACACAATGCGCGCTCATCCATAGTCATCACCGATCCCTTCTGCTTGCAGAGGTCGAGGATGGAATTTGCGAGTCCGGTCAGCAGGTTGGTGTTGTCAATATTGTCTCTCAGATTATTGAGATAAGCGGCACGAAGGTTGCCGAACTGCTGGATGGGATCGGTGTTGCTGCCCACGAGAGGTTTGGAAGCAGACTGCTGCATTCCCTTTACATTGCCGTCGGCTCCTATTTTCATGACGTTTCCCTCACCATCGTCAATAGTCATCGAACCATCTTTCTCTATCACTATCCGCTGCCTGTTCGACTTGAGGATGGTCTTGCCTTCTTTCGTCTCTATAGTATCGGTACCATCAACGATTTTCCCGCCAAAAGCCTTTGCCAGTTTTCCCAAGTCGCCCAGACCTGACAGTACCGAGAGATCGCCAAGGTCGAACGAGTCATCATCATCGTCGTCGTCATCAATGCTGTCGAGCTTGTCTGAGAGGTCTTCAAGATTCTCCTCCTGCCGTCACTCTATTAACGCACAATACGCAGGATTATGAACAGACATTAATATTGTTTAACAATCAGACAATAAACTTGTACACTAAAAACACGAACAATGTGTCGAAAATGTGTAGATTCGCACAAAACAAGTACCAAAAATGTGTAAAGCTTCACATTTTTAGCACATCAACGATTCAATACCTCCTAAAAAAACCGCAACGCCGTCGAGTTGACACGCTGCGGTTTTTTGATTATTTCCTAAGGATTATCGTCATTTTATCTGCACCTTGCCCGTCTTGATGCCGTTGGCAGAAACGGTCTTGATGATATACATGCCCTTGGCAAGTCCGCCGACAGCCTGGCCCGCTGTGGCGTTTGACATTTCTGCAACCTTGTTGCCGGCGAGGTCGTAGACTGAAACACGGGCTTTCTCTGTCATGTCGAGAGTAGAGATGCCGGAAGTCTCTTGTGAGTAGGTCACGTCGTCGACATAATATGTCGCTGCATTGTCACATCCACGGGCGCTTGTGAAACGGAACGCCATGAAGAACACGTCGGCAAGCTGCTGACCGGTGAGGTCTACGGTATACGGATACCACTTGCCGCTCTCGTCCTTGGTGCAAGGCATGCGGCATTCTGTCAGAGGCTGGATATACGGTTCGCCCTCAGTAATGTCGACATAGCAAAGTTCGAGCTTGTCTGTCTGGTTGTCCTGCAGATAGTCGCCGCGCACCCTGAAAGTGAAGATGTTGTTCTTGGCGTTCTTGAAGTCGAGCGGAGGAGTGACGAGCATCATCTGCACCGGTACGCCCATGCCGCTCTCCATCTTGGAGTCGAATGGAGTGATCTTGGCTACCTTCTCGTTCGGACTCTCCTGGTCGTAGTCTGGGAATGAATATCCCCACCATGCCCGTGTTCCGATGATGGCGGAGTTGGTCCAGCGGTCGAGAGCGAGAGGTTTGTTGCGGTCGATGTTGTCGAAGGTCTCGTTGAGTTCCGTCAATGGGTTCTCGTCGCTGAGCACGAAGTCTACGCCTTCCTTAGGTTCTTCTTGTGGCTCGCCTGTGGCAACGCCTGAAATCGGAACTTCAACGTCTTCCATGCCGAGGGCTGAGAAAACGAGTGCTGTGGAGTATGTTCCCTCCACCTTGGGCTGGAAGGTTATCTTCACGGTATTCGCCATGTTGCGCAGGAGCATCGTGTTGCTGAGAATGAACTGTCCGGCGTCCTTCACCTTCACGTAGGTATAGTCTGGCATGTTTGCCGTGGTCACCTCGATGGTCTGCTCGCTGCTCTCGTTCACCTTTGCCGTGAACGGCTCCAGGGCTGTCGGGTTGAGGGTTATGGTTGGCGGATTCTGCTCGTCGATGGCGTATGCACTGAAGTTTATGGTCTTGTAGTAGTCCTCGATGCTCGGACAGTTTACCATCAGGTATGCCTTGTGTACGGCAACCTCTGTCGGGGTGTAAGAAATCACGATGTCGGTCTCCGTAGAGCCTTTCTCGACAGTAGACTGCGAGATTGAGAACTGGTCGGCATTCTTGCCGGCGAGTTCGAAGGTGGTGGCATATTTCATGTTCTGTGCCGACACATGGATGGTTGCCACTTCAACGGTCTTGCCCAATGCTCCTGCAGCCTGGGTAATCTTCTCCGGGGTTATCGTGATGACTGGTTCGCCCTGAGGCTGCTGCTCCACGATGTCTTCAGCTCCACGCGGACCGATGATGAGCATTTTCTTGGATGTGAAGAGTCCGGTGAGCGTCACGTCGGCTGTAGGGATTGCCGTGCCGATGAGCGATGTGCCCTTGAAGATGCGCACATTAGCCTCTTCAGTTCCGTCGGTGACTACTGGCTGCTTCATGCCTTCAGCGAAGGTAGCGCCTTCGGCAACGTCTTTGAACTTGAGGTCTTTCACCTTCACCACCTGCTGCAGATAGTCGGCGGGCGAAGCCTTGAGCTGAGAGAGAGTGGCCTCAACGGGAACCACCACATTGCCTGTAGAGAGCACCTTGCCGAGGTTTCTGTTGAACGGCATCGCACTGATAGTGCCCATCACGTCTTGTATGCCGAGAATGACGCCAGTGAGTTTGTCGCCCACGTTATAATCGGTCTTGGTGAGGATACCCCATTCGTCTGACAGAGTGATGGCGCCGGTCTCGTCTTGCAGATAATATACAGGTTTGTCGCCGCCACGGTCTACAAACGAGACTACCGCCTCGCCGGTATAGTTATAGGTGAGTCCTTGCTCCGGGTCTTCACTATAGAGGGCTTTCAGGGTCTTTATCTCCGGTACGGTGTATCCCGTCCATGAAATCTTTATCTGGGAGTCGGCGGCTCCCTCGCTCTTCAGCGTGAGCACAGCGTTCTGTGTGCCTTCTGTATATGCCACGTTGATCTTCAGCTGTGCTCCATCGCCACTCATCGCATCGGCGGCAGAAAGGGTGGCTGGCGACACGGTGACTGCCGGAGAGGATGACTCCACGGTGATATCGCCGGTGAGGTTCTCACCAGTGACGGTGACTGTCTCGCTGTATTCATCGCCTGTATACACGTCGCCCAGAATGATGTTCTTCTTCGAGATGCCAACCCTCGGTGTCTTATCCTCGCTTTTCTCACCGAAGAGGCCGGCGAAGGTGTCGGAAATGCGCACTGAGGCGACATACAGTTCCGGAGAGGTGACGGTGGCGTTGGTGCCCTGGCGCAACTCAAAGCCCTGCAGACCATAGTTGCCCAATCCGCTGCCGCTTTGGTTCACACCGTCGATGACGGCGTTTGGAGTTGCTGGTTCTTTCTTGAAATTCGCCGGGTTGACATATAGGTACACGTTGTCCTTGCCCTTGTCCTGCGAATTTATCTCATATCTCAACACCACGAGGTAGGTCTGGTTGAGCTTCAGCGGAGTGTCTGAGAATACCGGATTCGCCGCACCGCGCTCTACACCGATCTTCACTTCGTCGTCGCTGGTGCCTTCACCGATGAAGAGTCGGCCGAGTTCCACAGGATTGATGCCTGCGGCGATTACCGACTTCTTGGTTCTCGGCACAAACGCCATGACGTAGACATTGCCCTGAGGCTGGCTCTCCACATTGATGAGGGCTGAGAAATACAGGTTGCCTGATTTCACACCTTCATCATCGTCGGTGAATCTCATCATGAGGTCTTCACCAGACTTAACAGATGTTATCTTCACGCTCTTTGCCGGAGCGTCGTCGTTATATCCAGGATAAGAGAGCTGCTTGTCGAGCACCTGGATCGGGGCTTCGGCATTGCTGCCATAACGCACCCAACCTCCCTGCGATTGCAGGTCGCCCACGGGATAATCGAAATCTTCTTGGAAAATGATCTGTGCCGCGACTCTTTCTGGCAGAGCACAAATGGTGACGAGAAGCATAGTGATCCATGCTGCCATCGTCTTTGATTGGAATAAGTGTTTCATATTTAAAGGGGTTTATAATGTTGATACTCGTGTCACAAATCACAGATTTTGCAAATATAGACATTTTTAAACAAAATACAAATATTTTACGCCACTAAACTGCATTTTTACAAGATTATTATAATATTTGTGACAGAAAGGAGAAACAGTCATAACGGAAATAGTATAAAGAAAAATGTCATATCACAAAAAACGGTCGAAACTGTCAGATTGTCTGGTTTTTCATTGTAACATTCTGACAAACAGACAGTTGACTATCTGACGATTGTCAGCCGATTGTCTGGATGATTTGCAGATAAGAGGAAGTATCTGACAGCAGGTGTTCAGACGACAGGAATTGCATGTGTTGGCAGAATCCTGAAAACAGGAATATGGATATTACAACATTAACTTATTGGGCAACCGCCTGGCGTCTTTTCTGCCCATCCGGGGCAAGCAGCGTGCCCATGTGGGGCAAGCACCTTGCCCTTGTTGGGCAAGCGGCGTGCCCATTCTACGTCAAATCGGTCATAAGGTGTAAGTATGCGCTAAATGAATTCCGGCAACGTGTCATTCCTTATTTATAATAAGGATTTTCAGGCTCTGAATGACTACTACGACATGACGAACGACACATATTTTTCCGGTTAGACAGAGAATTATTACACCTGATGCTTTGGACTTTATAGAAAATACATGTATATTTGCATAACACTTTGCGGCACTCGGCAAATTGAGAGTAAACTCTCTTTTGCACTCGTTGGCAAAGTGTTTGCAGAAAACAAATAAGTATAAAGCCTATGATGGTAAACATTGCTAATCCGATATACGACTCTGTATTCAAATACCTTATGGAGGACGAGCGCATAGCAAAGACTCTTATCTCCGCTCTTTTGAAAAAAGAAGTGGTAGAGGTTGACATGCGCCGCAACGAATATACCAACGGTACAAGAGACAATATTTCAATGTTCAGAATCGATTTCGGAGCAAGGATAAAAGAAGAAGACGGCTCGACGAAACTTGTGCTCATAGAACTACAGAAGACATGGCTCGAAACGGAGACGCTACGCTTCCGCCAATATCTCGGTGCACAGTATGCCAATCCGGAGAATATCCTTAAAGACTGCGAAAACGACGGCTACGGCATCCCTATGATTGCCGTATATCTGCTCGGACATAAAGTGGGCGATATAGAAGAACCTGTGCTGTACGTCAAGCATAAGGCTCTTGACTACGACGGGAACCATGTTACGAAAGGCATTCCAGACCCCTTTGTTGACAGTCTTACGCATGACAGCATTATCGTGCAGATACCTCGTCTTAGAGGACACGTGAACAACCGTCTCGACAAAGTGCTCAGCGTCTTTGACCAAAGTCTGAAGGAGAAAGGCAACCACCAGGTATTGAGCGTTGATGAAGACAAGTTCAATGGCGACCTTGAGATGATGCACATCCTGCACCGGCTTATCACAGCAGCCTCTGACTCAAAGCTGCGCCAGGACATGAACGTGGAGGACGAATTCTTCTCGGCTATAGAGAACAGGGATACTGCCCTTATGCAAAAGGACAAGACTATTGCTGAGCAAAAAGAGCAAATACACTCTATGGTAAAGGCTATGTTAGGCAATGGAATGTCTATAGAAACAATCTCCAATATAACGAAGATACCACTTGAAGAAATCTCAGAAATGACAAAATAAAATATAAGAAAATCTGAATGTTCTTAATCCCCTTTCATCAGCAAACCATCCAGACAGTTGGCTGACAATCGGACGACAACCAACTGTCTGTTTATCAGAATGTTACAACGAAAAACCAGATAATCTGACAGTTTTTTTGAAAATTCTTGATTTTACTGAAAATCAGCGTTATTGGCAACTTTTACTCATATCGACACTCGCTATTACTCATCAAAAGCCAAACAAAATCCACTCTTCTAAAAATCCAAATCCAAGCAAGCCCTAATGACCGATTTGGGTTGAATTAATTCCGCCAACCGGCAAGGTCTGTATATCCCTGCAATATGGCGACATTTATAAACCACAAAAGAAATTAGGATCTTCTGAATTAATACAAAACGGAATTGCAAGTTCAAAACTTTGCGATTCCGCTTTTCTATTTTCTTGATGATGCAAATTGCAACAGCAAAATGTATGGCCAGAATGTCATTCCGGCTGATATTTCAACACATCGTCAGGATAAAGGATGCAGCAGTCTACCTCGGAAAGAGGGTGCTCTTTAAGGAAGAGCACATACACGATATTCTTGCCTTGCGAGAATGGAGCCTTTTCTGTCTTTGCCTTCAGTTTGGCAAGCAGACGGTCTGCAAAGTCTGCTGATTTCCATTTGCATTCTCCTACAAGGATTGTGTTCTTGTCACCGATGGCTTCTGCCACGACATCAAACTCCAGGTCTTCATAGCCTACAGGTGTCTTACGCCCGTCTTCATAAACAGAAGCCTTTCCCCACCAGCGGCGGGCCATCCCCCATGTATGTCCGAAAAGCTCGTTCCCCGAAACAGCTGTCTGACACAGCCGCTCCCATACATTCCCTACGAATGCAGGGAAACCGCTTCCTATTTTCTGCATAACAAAAGATGTTCTTCCGAGAGCAAGCATCGAACGGTGAGGCTCGATAAACGTATAGTAGAACGCCATGAAGTTGTCATCGATGACATACAATGTCTTTTTTGTCTTTTCCTCACTTTCACCGAAAGGAATTTCTTTACTGATATACGACATCTCCGTCAAGGCATTCAACGGCTTGGATATCTCCGTCGTCTTCTTTCCTATGGCTGATGCCACGGCAGAATATCGTGTGTTGCCATGCCCGAGGGCTGTCATGATGGACTGGAATGGAGCTATGTCGTTAGCCTCATCAATAAAGAGCGCACTCGGCTCACCGTACAGAATGCCGTGCTCGTCGAGTATCAGTTCGTTTATTGCTTCGCGCAATGACGGATATTCCTCACGCAGAGTCCAATAGCGGGGCACACCGCCCCACACGCTGTACTCTTCTATCGTGCTGACAGCGTCTAAATGTATGGCTTCCTGCCAATGCTGCGGACGAATCGGACGAAGGTTCATCTTTTCGTGTGCCCTGCCGTATAGAGGGTCTGTACTGTCAAGTACAAAATGCTGCATCATACGCTGTGATGAACCGCAGATTACAAGATTATACCGCAGTTCACCACTATCAAGGATATGCTGCAAGACGGAAGGCAAAGAGGAATCCTTCTCCACCATATATGGGAACTCATCAAGTACGAGCACGGTATTTTCCCTGCATACCTTGTTGAATGCCGTAAGCACAGACTCCCACGTAGGATAAAGAGGCATGTCAAATCCGCTGTACAAATTGGCTATCGTACCAGCCAGGAGCGAAATCTGCACTTGTGTCTCTTGGCGGCCTGCTTCAAAATACACGTCTTCGTCAGTTATCACTCTCTTCAGCAATGTTGACTTGCCAAGACGTCTGCGCCCATATATCACGACGAATTTCTTCGTCTCGGATTCAAAAGCCCTTTTAAGACGCTTCTGTTCCTTGCCTCTGTCTACAAATTCCATAGAATATGATTTTTCTGAAAATGATTTTTCAAAATATGTTTTTGCAAAAATAATGTTTTTATGAATGCGCTGCAAGTGGAAACATATATTTTATGCATACATAATATTGATTTTTTCTTTCCCCGAAGGGTTATACCGACTGCTCGTCCAATAGGAAATCAAGCACATTCATTATTACGATACCGTCGTCGTTCTGGTATTTCTTTATGCGGTCGCCGGTTATGACGTATTTCATGAAACTGTCGTCGATGCGGAGCAAGGAAGCTGACTCCTGCTGCATCTTCTCTCTGTCTGGCAGACTGAGTGCCGACTGTATGTAGCAGCGCTTGTAACCACGGTTGCACACGAAATCCACCTCAAGCATTCGCCTTACCTTGGTTCCTTTCTCGTCTACGGTATTCACTTCCACATTGCCGACATCAACACTATAGCCCCTTGCACAAAGTTCATTGTATACGGCATTCTCCATAAGATGGGTCTTCTCCTGCTGACGGAAACCGAGCAGGGCATTGCGTATGCCCAAATCGGAGAAATAATATTTCAACGGAGTACCGATGTATTTCCTTCCCTTCACGTCATAACGGTTGCAAGACTCCAGAAGGAATGCATCAGAAAGGCATTCGATGTATTTCTTTATCGTTGCCGGACTTATGGATACATTCTTCACAGACTGGAAGGTATTTGAAAGACGCTGCGGATTTGTCAGTCCACCTATCCCCGAGGCAAGAATCTTGAAGAGATCATTCAGTTCTGAATCGTTCTTTATCTTGTTTCGGTTCACAACATCTATTATATATGTCTCAGCCAGCAGACTGTCAAGGAGCTTCACTTTCTCCTCTTCCGTTTTCAGAAGCACTACAGGTGGCAGTCCGCCATAAAGCAGATATTCGTTCCAGCCATCCTCGCGGTCGCCCTCATAAACGCTCATGAACTCTGCAAAGCTCAATGGCGACACATGTATCTGATAGCCCCTGCCACGAAATTCGGTTATTATGTCCTTTGAAAGGAACTTGGCATTGCTGCCCGTCACATACACGTCGGCATTGGGGATATGCAACAGTCCGTTGAGCACATCCTCAAACTCATCAAGCATCTGCACCTCATCAAGCAATATATAATAAGGTTGGTCGTCGATAATCCTGCCCTTCACGTAGGCATAGAACTTGTCGGGATTGCGAAATTCCTTGAAAGCGTAATCATCGAAAGCCATTTCCACGATATGGTCGTTCGCCACTCCATTATCCTCAAGAAACCTTCGGAACAGTCTGAACAGCAGGAACGATTTGCCGCAACGCCTCATTCCTGTAATAATCTTCACCAGTCCGTTATGCCGACAACTGACCAGTTCCTGCAGATATTTATTTCTCTCTATAACCATAGTCTACAAAAGATTTTTGCGGATATCCGCATTTTTCTTCTGCAAATATAGTCATTTTATCAATTCCATGAAAGATTTTTGCGGATATCCGCAGTTTTATTAAATAGAGAAGACTGGGATGATGTTTGTAGCGTTACTAAAACGTACTCTAAAACGAGAACATAGAACTGGGCACCCTATAAAGTAATATCCGTTGATGGGATCAATGCCTTGGTAAGTCCAAGCCTCACTTCTTTGTTAGGCACGTCGAGAGTATAGTAGTCATAATCTCTGTTGTAGTCTTTTATGGTGATGTAGCCGCTCTGGTAGAGCAGCGGCATTATGGTCGGCATATTCTCCGTAGGAGCATCAAACTCGCTGGCAGGAGCCTCAACACGTGTAATGTCGACAGGCTGCACATCGTATTTGCGCATCATGTTTATAAGAAATGTTTTCCCTGACAAACTCCTTTGGCTGTCAAACAGACAGAAGACATGCAACGGCATTGTAGCACTTATGTACGAATATGACAACATTGTTGAAACCATACTGTAACATAACGCCCCTATCTTTGCACCGGACAAAGAAAACAAACGATTTTATTGTATGGACAGAAAGGTAAAGAAGGTTCTGGCAACCACAATGATGATGGTCGTCCCTGTGATAGGGACAATGGCCGCCGACATCATCGGCAAAGTGACCGACGCAAAGTCGAATGAGGCTCTCATAGGAGCTACGGTGCAGGTGGACGGCACCGATTTCATTGCCGCTACTGACATTGACGGCAACTTCAAGCTTACAGGATTGGATTCAAACGCCAAGTACTCGCTGACGATAAAGTACGTGGCATACGAGAATAAAAAAATTGACGGGGTTCTGGCGAGTGACCAGCCTCAGATGATTAGCGTAGCGCTGACGCCCGAAGAACAGACGCTGGGTGAAGTCACCGTAACCGGGATCGCACGGAGAAACACGGAAACGGCTATGGTGCAAGTAGCGAAGAACAGTCCCGTCATAGTGAACAACGTCTCGGCACAGGAAATAGGAAAGACACAGGACTCCAATGCGGGAGAGGTGATCAGACGTGTGCCGGGCGTAAGCCTCATCGATGACAAGTTCGTGATGGTGCGCGGCTTGTCGCAGAGATACAACAATGTGTGGATAAACGGTGGGGCGGCACCAAGCTCTGAGGCTGATTCGAGGGCTTTCTCCTTCGACCTCATACCGAGCGCACAGATCGACAACATGCAGATCGTGAAAACGCCGTCACCGGAATATCCTGCCGACTACACCGGTGGATTCATCGTGGTGAACACCAAAGACATACCGGCAGAAAGCATCACGCAGGTGCAGGTGGGCGGCAACTGGAACACGACATCGGTGTTCCACGACTTCACACATGCCAAGGGTTCGGCAACTGATTTCCTCGGATTCGACAACGGCATGAGAAGTCTCAACGGGGGATTCAATGCCTCACTCCGCCCTATCGGCAACGGAGGAACGGACCTGACGGGGAACGGACTGAACAATGATTGGACAACAAAGAGCATGAAGCCTTTCGGCGACCTGAAACTGTCGGCAAACATCGGCAGAAGATGGAAACTGGGCAGAAACCATCTTGGAATGATTGCCGCATTGAACTACACAAACGAATACCGCACGTTCAGTGATATGCAGAACAACCAGTTCGGTGTGTACGACGAGCGCAACGACCGTTCCATATACCTGAGCAACTCTCTCGACAACCAGTATAACCACAACGCCCGTCTCGGCGCTATGCTCAATCTGACGCTGCTCACTGCCGGAGGCAACAGCAAGTTCCAGATGAAAAACATCTTCAACCAGCTGGGCAACGACCGCTACACGTTCAGACAGGGAGTGGACGAACAGAACAACGACACTCGCTCGGCGGAATATTACTATCGTAGCCGCACGACATACAACGGACAGTTCACGGGCAAGCATACGCTGAACGACGATGAACTGGACTGGAGTCTCAGCTACTCTTATGCCAACCGCAACGTGCCTGACCGCCGACGCTATCTGCAGAACGACGCTCTGGAGACGGGAACGATACAGCTGACCACAGGAAACGACATCTCGAGGGAATGGACAAAGCTCGACGAGCATATACTGTCGGCTGCAGTAAACGACAAACACGACTTCGACCTGAACGGATGGAGACCATCCATAAAGGTTGGTGCATACGGTGAATACCGTACACGTGAATACAAGACTCGCGAGTTCATATACAACTGGGAGCCGGAAAACAACACTCTGCCTGCGGACTTCCGCAAAAGCGATTTACCTACACTGCTGAGCAACAGTGACAACTTCGGACAGGACAAGCTGTATCTGCTGGAAGAGCCGAACATGAGAGACAACTATAAGGGACACAACACTATGGGGGCAGGATATCTCGCTGCCACCATACCCCTTGGCAAACTGAACGTATATGCCGGCGTGCGCTATGAATACGACAAGATGGAACTGGTGACCAACACCCGCGACGACCGCCCGAGCCCGTTGAGCCATTTCTATAAATACAGCGACCTTTTCCCGTCGCTCAACACCACATACAAAATCTCCGACAAACACCAGCTGCGCCTCTCATACGGCAAGACGGTGAACCGCCCGGAGTTCCGCGAAGTGTCACCGTCGGTATTCTACGACTTCGACCTCGCCGCCGACGTGAAGGGAAATACGGAACTGACACCATGCTACGTGCAGAACCTCGACCTGCGCTACGAGTTCTACCCATCAAGAGGCGAACTGATCTCTGTGGCACTGTTCTACAAATATTTCGACGCTCCGATAGAATGGACATATACCCTCTCTGGCGGCAACAGACTGATATACTCTTACACAAATGCCGACCACGCAAACAACTACGGTATAGAGGTGGACATAAAGAAAGACCTCTCGTTTATCGGACTGCCGAACTTCAGTTGGTCGTTCAACGGAGCACTGATAAAGAGCAGAGTGAACTTCAGCGGCACTACGCTGATGGAAAACCGTCCTATGCAAGGCCAGTCGCCATATCTCGTGAATACGGGAATCTTCTACAAGAACGAAAAGCTGCAACTCGATGCCGCCCTACTCTACAACCGCATCGGAAAAAGAATCATCGGTGTGGGACGCAGCGAAGGAACGACAAGTGGCAACGAGGCGCTCAGAGTGCCCGACAGCTACGAGATGCCACGCGACGTGCTCGACCTGTCAGTATCGAAGAAATTCGGAACACATTGGGAGGTGAAGGCAAACATACGCGACATTCTCGCCCAGAGGGTTTACTACAAGGAATTCGTGACGGCAACTCTCAACGACGGCACCACAAAGAAGGTGGAGCAGATAACGAGAAGTTTCAAGCCTGGCCGCAACATCGGTCTGAGCATCACCTATAAACTCTAAGAGCATACCCCTTCTATATAATCCAGAATTCCCAGAAGACCTAGAAAGCCTAGAATATCTTGAAAGTCTATAATAGGCTAGAATATCTAGAAAGCCTAGCCTCAACAAAAAAACTATTATTCTAAATAATAAATTATGAACAAGACAAAATTTTACGGATGCCTTGGCATCCTCGCACTTGCAGGAACAATGTTAACTGCGTGCAGCGATGATGATGACAACAACGGAAAGAACAATGCCTCCACTGCCGTATGGACAGTAAACGGCGGCATCAACGCCTGCGACCACGTGCTCTTCACGGAGAGCGACAAAGCAGGCAGCAAAGAGGTGAACGACAACGGAACCCAGATTGGAAACGGTGACCAGGAGTTCGTGTTCACAGGAAAGCAGACTCTGAAGAAAGGTACATATATTCTGAAAGGTTGGGTGTACATCGCCGACGGCGCTGAACTGACTATCGAACCGGGAACCGTTATCAAGGGCGACAAAGACACCAAGGCCGCCCTCATAGCAGAGCGTGGCGGAAAGCTAATAGCCCAGGGTTCTGAGACACAGCCTATCGTATTCACTTCTGAGCAGGCTGCCGGCAGCCGCCGTCCTGGCGACTGGGGTGGCATCATCATCTGCGGCAAGGCTCGCACAAACGCCACTGAACAGCAGATTGAAGGCGGTCCGCGCACAAAGCACGGTGGCAACGACGACAACGACAACTCTGGTGTGCTGAGCTACGTGCGCATCGAGTTCGCCGGCTATCCGTTCGCAACGGACCAGGAAATCAACGGACTCACTCTCGGCTCCGTGGGAAAGCAGACAAAAATCGACCACGTACAGGTGTCTTACTCTAACGATGACTCCTACGAGTGGTTCGGCGGTACTGTTGACTGCAAATACCTCATCGCCTATAAAGGATGGGACGACGACTTCGATACCGACAACGGATTCAGCGGCCATGTGCAGTATGGTCTCTCCATCCGCGACCCGAAGATTGCCGACAAGTCTATGAGCAACGGATTCGAAAGCGACAACAACGCAAAGGGAACAAACGCTGACCCTCACACCTCTGCCGTATTCTCGAACATCACCTTCGTGGGTCCTAAGGCTGGTGCAGCTGACTTCGTAAACGACGCTTCATATATCACAGCTGGCAGCATGAACCCTAACAACGGTTCTGGTCTCGGACGCTTCCAGAGCGGTATGCAAATCCGCCGCGACTCTCATCTGAGCTGCTTCAACTCAGTGATAGTAGGCTGGCCCGTAGGTCTTATCCTCGACAACGACCTGGGTGACACCCAGGGTGCAGCAACATCAGCTTTGCTAAAACTGCAGAACATCTATATGACTAACGTTGACGCCATCGGAACTGACAAGAACAAGGTGCTCAGCAATCCTGAAAACGATTCTTTCTCAGCGAAGTTCTTCCTCGCACAGCCGGGCAACGTATACTCTCAGGCTGCAACAGGATGGTTTGACATGACTGGCTACCGTCCTCTCGCCGGCAGTCCGCTGCTCACTGGAGCTTCATTCACAGACGCTCTGCTCGCAGGATTCGAGAAAGTGGCATACGTGGGAGCATTCGGAGGAACCGACTGGACTGCAAACTGGACTAACTTCGACCCGCAGAACACAAACTACTAAATCTTAATAACCTGTAATATTGATGAGGGTGTGTCGTTTTTGACATACCCTCATTTTTTTGATTCCGTTCAGCCAATAGACCATTTAACTCCAATCTACAAGTAGTACGTTTATCCCCAAACAGCAAGTAGTCCCTTTGGGGTGAGGTTAGCTAAAATACACTCTTCCCAAACTATATTATGGGACATACCATAGGTTAAAACCCACCTTGAATAATAGGGAATCATACCAAAAGAGCGGCTTCATTTATACCCGAAAGGGTGTAATATAAATCTTGAATATTAATTTTATACCCGAAAGGGTGTAAATAAATATAATAATTACTATATTTGCACCCTAAAGGGTATAATTATATGGAGAACAGTTTATCGGGATTTGTAAAGGAAATGCGAAAGCAGTTCGGACTGACACAGATTGACCTTGCAGAGAAATCGGGTGTTGGACTGAGATTCGTGCGCGAACTGGAACAGGGAAAGACAACGCTCCGTCTGGACAAGGTGAACCAGGTGCTTGCCCTGTTCGGCAGACAGGTGGGAGCGGTCAGAATAGGAAATGAGGAGGATAAAGCATGAAAACAGGAAAAGTCTATATGCATGACCGTCTTGCCGGCACGCTGACGGAAGACGAGACGGGATTCACTTTCAGATACGACAGCGCTTATCTCGATTCTGACAATGCGGAAGCGATAAGTCTCACTATGCCGCTGACAAACAAGGAATACCATGACACGGTGTTGTTTCCGTTTTTCGACGGACTGATTCCTGAGGGGTGGCTGCTCGACATAGCGGAAAAGAGTTGGAAGATAAACCAGCGCGACAGGATGTCGCTGCTCATGGCATGCTGCAAAGACTGCATCGGAGCAGTGAGTGTGGTACCTATTGAAGAAGAAAGGGAATAAGGATGGCAAAATGTCTATATTGCTACAAAGAGCTGAAAGAGGGACAGACTGACTATCATCCCTCATGCGCAAAAAAACTGTATGGGGTGAAGACGGCACCGGTGCTGCCATACAACAGGAGCCAGATTGGAGAACTGGCAAAGAGAGTGGTGAGAGCACAGACCACGCTGACCGGAGTGCAGGCGAAACTGTCGCTCGACGTGAACCATGGCCAGAAGAACGAACCTGACCGCTTCACCATCGTGGGTCTGTGGGGACGCTTCATACTGAAGCCCCAGACCGATACCTACCGTTCGCTGCCTGAACTGGAAGACCTGACCATGCATATGGCAGAAGCAGCGAAAATCGCAGTAGTGCCTCACGGGCTGATAAGATTCGACGACGGTGAACTGTGTTACATAACGCGGAGGATTGACCGCCAACCCGACGGCAGCAAAACGGCAATGGAAGACATGTGCCAGTTGTCGGAGCGACTGACGGAATACAAATACAAGGGTTCGTATGAGCAGATAGCGAAGCTGATAAAGAAGTATTCGGCGGTGCCACAGCTCGATCTGGTGAATTTCTGGGAGGTGGTGGTCTTCTCATGGATAACGGGAAACTCCGATATGCATCTGAAGAATTTCTCGCTATACAAGACCCCTCTGGGATTCTGTCTCACTCCTGCCTACGACCTGTTGTCTACTCTGATAGTGATGCCACAGGACACGGAAGAGCTGGCGTTGACACTGAACGGAAAGAAAAGGAAGATAAAGAGGTCTGACTTCGAGAAGGCAATGACTGCATCGGGACTTAACGAGAAGGTGATACAGAACATGGCTAACAAGTTCGGCAAGGCAATATCAAAATGGATCGACCTCATAGACAACTCTTTCCTGCCAAACGAAATGAAACGGGAATACAAAAGACTTATCATCAAAAGGGTGATAATGATGAGATGACAAAGGATAATCCATGGTACGGCAATAACACGCCATCACACAAAATGTGATAACACACTAAACAGCCTGATGACCGATTGGGGATAAACCCCAGACGGAGAGGAAACATACTCTGAACAAAAAAGGCCGGAGGAACATCATGTCCACCGACCTTCTTTTTTTATCCCTTACCCATAAGGCAATGGGGAATTAACCGTTCAGCACTTATCAGAAATAATATGCTGCTGAAATCTGCCAAGCGTTAGACTTGCCTTCGCTGTCGAGCAGATTCTTGATAGTCTCTGTAGCAACGCTCTTTCCTGTCACCTCACCGGTCTTGCCACAAGCGATGTTGTAGTTGAAACCAATCTCCAGATGATTGATGAGAGTAACGCCGGCACCAACGTTAACGCTGAAGTTCGTTGACTTCAACTTATAGTTGGCAGCCTTCAGCATGTCGAAGTTCTTGTCACCGACGTTGAAACCGAACTGTGGACCGGCAGCAAGATAAACTCCGGCGATGTCTCCAAGACCAAAGGTATAGCGAAGGTTCACAGGGATGTTGATAGCCTGCTGCTTAACCTTGGTGTTGAGATCTGCCTCATATCCGCTTACCTCTCCCTTCAGTTTTGCCTCACGCTGGTCGTAGAGAGCAGAAGCGTCGATTCCCAAACCCACTACAGGAAGAGTGAACTTTACAGACGGACCGATGAAGAATCCTGTACGGTTAGAGGCGTCGAGCACCTTGCTGTCCATAGACATATCAGTGATGTTGAGACCACCCTTGAGACCGAACTTGATCTGAGCCTGAGCCGGATTTGCTGTCATCATACCTAATGCCACGAGGGCAAGAGCGAAAATCTTTTTCATAAGCTTAATTTTGTTTTATGGTTAATATAGTTGTTATAATAAAACTAATGTCTGAATAATAAAAGCAGCAGTTCATCTTATCCTCCAATCGGCCATTAGCGCTTGCTTGGATTTTGGTATTTTATAAGCAGAAAGGACAAGCAAGTCTCACCCTGACGGCTCCTCGCTTGTCCCCTTGTATATATGTTTCTTAGTGGCGCTGACGGCGCACCGACACCCTTGCTGACGATGAGCCTCCGCCAGAGGATGAAGAAGAGCTGCGACGTGATTTCTTCTTTACAGTGGTCTGTTTGTCTTCCGTAGCCGATCCACCGGCACGACGGTTCTTCTTGCGCACCTTCTTTCCCTTCACGGTCTGCTGAGCCTTGGCGATGCTGTCGAGAGAATCCTTGAGCTGCTGGTCGCCCCAGATATTCTTCTCAAAGGCGATGAGCTCTCCCTCTATACGTTTCTGCTCCTTGGTCATGGCAGAGTCTGACTTGCAATACTGTGCGAGCGTCTTGCCGAGCATATTGGTGGTCTTGTATATCTTGCCGCGATACATGTTCTTGGTGAAATAATCATCAAGAGTCATCGTGGCGGCATTGTTCAAGTCGCTCGTCATTATTATCTGCTTGCTCAGATATGGGGCGATGTCGTCATACTTCACCCAGAAGAGCGGATAGGTCTGAGGAGCATCGCCGAAGTCGTCTTCTCTCGACATGATAGGACAGAGCGCTATCACCTTGGTGTGGAAGGTGGCTGAACGCTGGTCGTAGTAGGCACTCTCCTTTATGTAATACGACTTCACTTCCTTCGACGGTATGTCGCTGTTGTCGATGTTGATGCCGTTGCCCTTCTTTTCATAATATATATGATAATTGTCGAGGAATGCCAATGGCTTTATCTTCGATGCGTCGTTGAACACCTCGTTGCCGTCGAGCCTGTATTCATAGGCATTGATGCGCTGGCGCATCATGAGCTTGAACATATAGGTGAAGAGGTTCATCTGTGAACCCACTGCCTCAACAGGATAGTAGAGTCCGGCATTGGCATCTTCGTTGAGGTCGATGATGCGATAGATGTCGCGGCGCCAAACCACGTCCTCGTCCATAGTGGCAGCGACGGGGAAGGATATCTGAGCCCTCGTCGTGATGTTCTGGGCGTTTGAGGTGGTCTGTTGCTGCTGTTTGCGGCGTGCGGCAGGCTGTGCGTTCGCCATTCCGGTGAGGCAAGCTGCGAATATTATTAGAAATATCTTCTTCATATATCGTATATAGTTTTTCTCATATTGTTATTTCACGATGACCTCCATCGACGAAGGCAACGTTCGCTTGATGCCGTCAGGACCTACTGCAGTGACACGGCTGATATAGAAGCGGCGGTTGCGGGGGAGTCCGCGGAAGGCATTCTTCTGGCGTTCCGAGAATGAAGCTCCGGCAGAAGCCATAGGAACGGCATTTCCCATATTGTCGAAGAATACTGTCTCGAAGCTGAGCACCTTGAACTGAATATCGAGGAGTCCGTCGTCGATTGCAGCCTTCACTTCGTGAGAACCCATAAGCGATGCCTTGGCGAGTCCGCCGCCACGATAGCGGTTGGTGCCGATGGCGAGATATGCCGTCGGATCCGGCAGTTTGCGCACGTGGAACGTGAACTGTCCCATCTGGCGCGGATGACCGGTGGTGGTCGACATCACTGTGATGGTGACGTCCTTGCCTACTGCTGCAGGACGGGCGATATACTTGCCCGGTCCTACCGGCTGCAGCGTACCGCCGCTCATTGATGCCGTCACTTTGTTGAGAGGCACTCCTGGGATGCTTATGCTTATAGGGTTTGTATATCCGGCATAGAGCACGTTCATGAGGTCGGCAGACACCGTGGCGCTCGGATCCACTACAGTATACTTCTGTGTGAAGTCACGACGAATCACGTCGCCCTGTCCGTTCTGCATCGTGATGTATCCGGCGAGATTGAACTCGCCAGTCCGTCCTGTCACTATCTCATAAGTGTTGTTGCGCAGGTTCATCTGTCGTCCGCCGATGTAGATCTTCGGTTGCTGTGTGGTGTCTACGGCAGCCATCACTATTTGGGCAGAGAACTTATCGCCACGCACGATGGTCTGTGCGTTGGGAATTACGAATGCACTGAGTTTGTTCACTCTGATATCCTTCATGTCAATGTTTGCCACGAGAGTGTGCAACACTTCACCTTCGGCATAACGCACGTCGTTCTGCAGTTTGGTGAGAAGCGTTACGGCAGCAGCCACCGGCATGTCTTCAAACATATACTCCTGCCAGTTCTTGCCCATTGTCTTGGCATTCTTGGGGAGTGTGGTCGACAGGTTGCCGGCGATGATCTTATGCTGTGCGGCATCTGGCACCATCTTCAGGATGCGTTCACGGAAGGAGTTGATGGCATCGAAGAGTTTCTTGCCTTTTCCCGTACCGGGAGCGAGCATCACATGACTGGCTGCCTCGAGGTCGTCCTTTCTTTCTATGTTATGGATGTCACCGTCTGCACCGTCTGCCTCGCGCACGATCTCCACCTTCAGTTCCTGAGCGAAGTTATACAGAGAGTCGCTCATGCGCTTCACTGCCGTGGCCTTTTCAAACCACTCACGCACCTTCTCAGGGTTGCTCTTCATCTGCTCGGCAAAATTGCCGTAGATGCTTTGGTTCTCCTTCGCCGAGTTGTCGGTTGAGCGCTGCAGGCTCTCCTCCACGATGGAGAAACCGTCGAGCACCTGTGTCGAGACGTTCATCGCGAGCATTGCCATCAAGACGACATACATGAGGTTGATCATCTTCTGGCGAGGAGATATTGGTCTTTTCTTTATTGCCACTTTTATGCTGTTTAATAATCAAGGATTTGTCTTTATTGCTGTGGGGTGCCGGGGGCTGCGGCACGCATGTTGACGGTCATTGCCTCTATCATACGGGCATAGATGGCGTTAAGCTGCTCTATCTGCTGTGCCATCTTCTGCAGCTTGTCGTTAATCTGGTCACCCGTACCGATTTGGGCGCTTGCTGCCTTAAGCTGCATCTCGTATATCTTGCAGATTCCGGTGAGCGTGCGGTTGAGGTTTTCCATCTCCTCTGAATCGCGGGTGAGGTGCATGCTCTGCTCCGACACCTTCTGTATGATTTCGGTGAGGTTGTTGAGCGACTCCACATAGTTTGTCGTTGCCTCGGCCATTTCCGGAGACACTTGTGCCTGCTGTGCCACCCACTGCTGCATGTTCACAGTCTGCGATGCTGCCATTGCAGCTGCTCCGGCAACTGTCGCCGCATCCTGTCCCTCGCCGTCGGCTTCCGATGATGGCGTTGGCTGCGCTGCAGCTGCTCCGGCTGGCATTCCGCCGCCGATGATTATCGTTCCGCCGCCGTTCACGCCTGCCATGGCAGCAGGCTGTACCATTGCCGGTTGTGTTGAGAATGGTTGTGAGTCGGCATTCTCTGCTGCCTCGCGGGCTTCCATATCCTCCTTATACTCTTCTTCTATCTCTTCTTTGGTGACGTGTGTCGGCAGGTCCTTACCGTCGGCGGTCTTGTCGAACGGACGGTCGAAGGCTGAGATGAAGAACACTATAACCTCTGTTCCCATTCCGAGGAAAAGCATGAAGTTTGCTCCCGGCAGGTGGGTGAGTTTGAACAGAGTACCGAGGATAACGATAGACGCACCCCAACTGTAAGCGTAGTTCATGAACGTCTGTCCCGGTACGCTATCCAACCACTTCTGCAAGCGGTATATCACGTTAAAATTGCTGTATACTGTCATTTTTTCTTCTTACTCCCTTTTTGTTTAGAACTTGTTGTACTTGCCAGACTTCTCACGCAGCGGAAACCGATATAGCTTCTTGGCTGGTTCTGGTATTCCCATGTGCGCCATGCCGAACGGATATACGACTCAGGGTCTTTCCACGAACCGCCTCTCACGCTCTTCTTCTTCATCTTGTACGGATCTTCTATCGCCGCATTGTAGGAAAGCTGCGGATTGAGGTCGTTCATGGCGGTCACTCCGGCTTCGGTATATATCGTGCTTGTCCATTCTGCCACATTTCCCGCCATGTCATACAGTCCGTTTGAATTGGCGGAGTATATCCCCACGCGGCTCGTTATCAGGTTACCGTCCTGGGTGTAGTTGCCGCGGTCTGGTTTGAAGTTGGCATAGAAGCATCCGCGGTCGTTCTTCACGTCGCGGTTCTCCCATGGGAATTCGTTTCCTTCTTTGCCGCGCGCCGCATACTCCCATTCTGCCTCTGTAGGCAGACGGTAGCGCTGGATGTATTTCGCCACGCCTCCGAGTCCTTTGAGCAGATAGTCGGTACGCCATGCACAGAAGGCGTTTGCCTGCTCCCAGGTCACTCCCACCACAGGATATTCGTTGTAGGTAGGACTGCTGAAATAGAGGCGCATGTATGTCTCGTTGTCTGAGTTCTGAAAATCGTTCACCCAGCATGTAGTGTCGGGATATACGTTCACGATGTAAGTGTTGAGGAAGTCCCACGGACCGGTGAGCTGTCTGTTGATGGTCTGTCTCACTATCCTTCCCTCATCGTCGATATATGCCGTATCCTTTGAAATCATCACCACCTCGTCCGGGTTCACCTGGACGTCGGTGTTGAGATTGCGCTCTGATGGATTCAGACGGTTACGGCGCTTTGCCGCCGTAACGTAGTCGTAAATCTCGTAGCGGTAGTTCATCTGGCTGGCGTCGAGCATCTTCTCACCGGTCACGGGATTGGTGACATAAAGGCTCTCTATGGCACGCTGCTCGTCTTCGTTCGGCTTGCGCGGAAGAGCCTTTTTCCAGTTGAGGTGTGGGGTCACGGGGTCACCGTTCTTGTCTTCGGTAATCATATACGACTCGTCGCCGCCGTATGAAGGGTCGGCGAGACGTGTTCTGAGGATTGAGTCGCGCACCCAGTATACAAACTGTCGATACTCGGAATTGGTTATCTCCGTGTCGTCCATCCAGAATCCGTCCACTGATATTTCCTTCACAGGGGTCTGCTTTCCCCAGAGGCTGTCCTGCCTCTCGAGTCCCATCTTCAGGAAGCCTTTCTTCACAAGGGTCATTCCGAACGGCGTCGGCTCGGAGAAGCCTCTGCCGCCTCCTGTTCCTGTCAGCTCGCCTCCCCTGCTAGTTGTGGCCATCTTTCCGCCGAAGCAGCCCGTAAACAGGGTTGCCACGCAGATCAGGGCTGCGATCACAATGCTATTCTTCATTTTCATATTTCTTTTTCCTATATTCTTTATTATATGTATCTATTCAGCAAGAGCGTCCCCTCTTATTGCCGCCAGCGTTTTGCCGGCCGTTTCGCATCACAGGATTCTCACGCTCTTGTGCTTGTTCTTGCCTTTCTTGAAGAGGTTGAGGTCGGTCTGATAACTGACCATCAGTTCATGGCTGCCGTTGCCCAAGCTTATCGCTGAGGTGTACATCTCGTAGCTGTAGCTCAGGTTGATGCCGTGGAACGATCCTCCGATTAGCGCCGTGACGGAATTCGTCGGACTGTATGACACTCCGGCATACATGAGTTTTTTCTCGTTAGTATACACTATCCTTGCGGATATGTCGGCACGGTATGCCTTGGTGTCTGTGCGCACGAGCACCGACGTAGGTATTGTAACAAACGGATTTCGTAGCTTTATATTGTATCCGCCCGTCAAATAATATGTAGGATCTATCTGCAGCTCGTTGGTCTCACCGAGCTCCACGAGCGGAGAAGTGAGGTGCTGCGCCGAGACTCCGGCATACCATCGGCCATGTGTGTAGTAGATACCTGCCGCCAGGTCCATGGCGTTTCCCTTCACGTCGGAAGTGGCGAATGCCGGGTCGTTTGACTCGCCCAAATCCACTTTCGAGCCATCAAACTGTTCGTTGAGGAATCCGAATTGTGCGCCCACGCTTATATTGCCGCCAAAGAGCTTGTGCTTATAAGCATACTGCAGGGCTATGCGCTGGTGGGTGAAAAGACCTATCTGGTCGTTGATGAGAGACACGCCGGCTCCGTGATATGCGCCGAGCAGGAAGAAGGGCATATCAGCACCGAGATACATCGTGCGGGGATTGTTTTCAAAACCTGCCATGTCGAGGGCGTATGCCGCCACGACATTGAGTTTTGGCTGCTTTCCCACCGCTGCCGGGTTGAAATAAGGTTCCATGTCCCAGTAGTGGCTGAACGATGCGTCATACTGCGCCTTTGCCCCTACAGAAAGGAGCAGCGCAAGCGTAATTGTTATGTATAAACGTTTAAACACGTTTACATAACGAGGCTTTATAATATTTATTGTATAGAGGTTCTAAAAAATACTCCACAAGGACACTTCTACACGGCTTTGCATCCTATTTGGCGGCTTCAGAAATCCAGTCGCCGATGTCGGAGAGCACTTCTTCTGAAATAGTGGTCTCTATCTTGGCATAGTCGAGCGGAGAACCGCTTTCTGACGGCTGGAAGAAATGGTTGAGCTTGGAATACGTCTTGAAGAGGCTCTTTGCCCTTACGGTCTTGCTGAAAAGAGTCTCCGCTGCATGGAAGTTTATTGCTGAGTTCACCTGCTTGTCGTTGTCGCCAATGAGAAGCATCACCGGACATTCCACTTTGCGGATATCCGCTGCCGGGTCGTATTTCAGATAGGAGATGAGCCATGGTGAGTCTATCTGCTTCACCACGCCAACGAGGTTGGCACGGAGTTCGGGCAGGAGGTCGATATCTGCCGTCAGCATCGGAACGAGTGCTTCGGGAGTTTGTGCAAACTTGTTCTGCTGTCCCGACATCTTGTATCTGAACACTCTGCCCAATGCTGTTGCATATTTTTCGATACTTGCCTCATCGAGACCGGAAACGGCAAGCAGATCCCGGTTTTGTATCAGCAGCACACTGTCGCCACGCAACACGGGACCGGCGAGTGACACCACGAAGTCTGCCTTGCCTTTGGCGGCAAGCATATAGCCGATGATGCCTCCCTCGCTATGGCCGAGCACACCTATCTTGCCGAATTTCTTCGTGCTCCTCAGATAGTCTATTCCTGCCTGGGCGTCGAGCATGTTGCTCTGGATGGTGACCTTCGTAGGATCGCCTGTCGACTTGCCCACTCCACGGTCGTCATAGCGCAGCGTGGCTATGCCGCGACGGGCGAGATAGTCGGCTATCACGAGGAAGGGCTTGTGACCAAGGATTTCCTCGTCGCGGTCTTGCTGTCCGCTGCCGCTTACCATGATAACGACCGGCATCCCTGCCTTGAAATTCTTTGGATATGTAAGCGTACCGCCCAGCCAGGCTTCTCCGCCTTCCGTTGGAAGACCAGTCTTGCCGTCGACGCCCTTGTTCTGGAATGCCACCTCCTGCATGGTATAGTCGAAAGGCGGCTGCGGAGTCTGCGGACGGTTTACTTTCACCTCGCCGCGTTTCAAGTTCAACGGGAATGAGTAGCCCATCTGTGAGAATGTGCCAAGAATCTCCTCGCCCTTGAGCTTTCCTGTATATTGCGCCCGAAGCTGGGACAGTTCGATAGACAAGGTGTCTTCTTGCAGACATTTCACCTCTGCCGGCAGTCCCGTGGCCCCCTGGTCCGGACTGTCCATGGTAACGGTGCCGTCGGCATTGATATGGAAAACGATTGTCAATTTTGACGAACCTGCTTCAAGCAGTCCGTTCCACGCTCCCTTTATCCCCTGGGCATTCGCCAGCAGCGGCATAAGGACAGACAGGCATAGGAATATGTACTTTTTCATGGTTCACAGTTGTTTAGATAATTCAACATTTGCTCTGTATGC
This sequence comes from Prevotella pectinovora, assembly GCF_000834015.1. Lineage (GTDB taxonomy): Bacteria > Bacteroidota > Bacteroidia > Bacteroidales > Bacteroidaceae > Prevotella > Prevotella pectinovora. The sequence goes on from NZ_JXQI01000060.1 coordinate 212,543, forward strand.
ATATAAACTCCCAACCGCCTGACGACAGAATTGGGGTAGAATATGCGACAGCTGTGGGCAAAGATATAAAAAAAACAGAAAGCAGCAAACTATTGTGAATTAGAAACAGGCAAAAGACGCCTTATAAAAAGCTAAAGACTGCAAGCAGTTATTAAAATTATACATTAAACGGCCTAATGACCTCTAAGTTTGCAGAAGATTGCGACGAAGTCGCATAAACTCCAAAATAATCAAGGTAAAACTATGATTGCTAAAGACAGTTTCGTACCTTTGTTGTAAAAAGGTAGAATCGGTCTGTCGAAGAGG
>NZ_JXQI01000061.1 GCF_000834015.1 Prevotella pectinovora
TGGAGTGTCCGTATCGGCTCAACCAAAAGGACTGGAAACCGACATTCATTCCGTTTGCAAAGGCAAGAAAGAGGATTGAGACAATATTCTCACAACTTACAGACCAGTTCCTGGTCATCAGGAACTATGCGAAAATAACGAATGGTTTGTTTGCCAGAATCATTGGCAAAATTAGTACACTTACCATTCTGCAATACGTAAACTTCATTAACGACAAGCCCATTGGCAGAATTAAGTATGCACTAAATTAATTCCGCCAACAGGTAAGTAATTATAAACAACTTTTACATCCATCTGTATTTTCTCATCAATTGCTTAAAGACTGATATATCTGATACCGTAGAGAACAACAACATACATGACCTCACCTTCATAGTATCATTACCGAATATCTCATAGACTGTTCTTGTGTTATTCAAAACAGCTTCTGAGACTTCAATCAAGCGTTTTCGCAAAGTCGGATGATTAATATATTGATAAGCCTCCATACGACCATTTATCCCGTAGAATAAAGCGGGACGACTATGGGTCCCTTTTATACCAGCCATTTGTGGAAAAACATACCAGATCCAGTGAGTCGTTTTACAACCAGCCTTGATTTCTTTCAATGCCTGTTCATAGGAACTGACTTCTTCTCCAATATTCACACCTCTACCTGCACCAGAATGAGCATTTAAGAATCGCTGTAGATTGGGGCAGCGTTTATTGACTATAGACTCCACAAAAGCATCATCGTTCCCAAATAACTCATCCAACTTACTCATCAGATGTTGAGCCTCAATGCAACCTAAGATGGCAAATTCGATAAGACTGGCACGTAAAAGCCTTATTGAATCATCCGAACTAAGAATCGCTTTCAGATCTATTCCCATGATGTGTAGGCACCATTTTCGGTAATAGTTGTTCATGAAATCATTATCTATACTTAATGCCATAAATCCGAAATGTGTGAGCCGTTGAACATCTTCATTATCGATGCAACTTGATTCATCAATAGGAAGGAATCTTAATAGCTGTGAATCACTTTGTAGTTCACTGCCTTTAAGGGCTTTCCTATAACTATCCAACATTTGAACATCGTGTTCGTTTTTTGGATACCTGTTATAAACGAAATCTTGATCAATCTGATTCATTTGTTTACCTATTTGTTTATACTAACAATGTGAGAGATGTTTATTTATTATCATATCACAAAACTACGTAAAAGGTTAACAGTAATTCGTAACATAAATCTCATGATAATGCATTTTATTGCATTCAAGTACTACCTTATTGTAGTTTTGGCCATAATGTCCAACCTCATACACACCTTTTTCTACTATTAACCCGTTGGCGGAATTAATTTAAGTTGATAAATATGAGTAAAAAGTTGTATATATCGCTGATTTTTAGTAACTTAGTGGTGATCAAAACATTAAGTTCAAACCATCGTATGTACAACCTTTATACAAAATTCGTCAAAATACTTGAGATATGCAAGCAATTCTCTGAAAATCTCGTCAATGAATCGGGTAATGTTCCACGTCGTGGTCCTGTTCCCAAGTTTTCGGATTTGGAAGTGGTGGCGCTATCCCTGACGGCAGAGACCGAGAGCATTGATAGTGAGAAGTGGTTGTTCGACTATAAATTGCAAGAATACAAGGACAACATTCCCAATCTCATATCAAGGAGACAGTTCAATGACCGCAGGAAGAAAACGGCAGGCCTGTGTGAGGAACTGCGCAAGAGGATTGCCATGGAAATGGATGGCGGAGAGGAAAATTAATTCCGCCAACAGGTATTGAGACAATATTCTCACAACTTACAGACCAGTTCCTGGTCATCAGGAACTACGCGAAAATAACGAATGGTTTGTTTGCCAGAATCATTGGCAAAATTAGTGCACTTACCATTCTGCAATACGTAA